>NZ_JAALEQ010000001.1:0-629684 GCF_011800585.1 Lactococcus sp. EKM203L | reverse complement strand
TGGATTGGTTGTTCCGCCTGAACTTGAGCCGCCATCTGTGCTTGATGTTGGATTGGTTGTTCCGCCTGAACTTGAGCCACCATCTGTGCTTGATGTTGGATTGGTTGTTCCGCCTGAACTTGAGCCGCTATCTGTGCTTGATGTTGGGTTTGTTGTTCCGCCTGAACTTGAGCCACCATCTGTACTTGATGTTGGATTGGTTGTTCCGCCTGAACTTGAGCCGCCATCTGTGCTTGATGTTGGATTGGTTGTTCCGCCTGAACTTGAGCTACCATCTGTACTTGATGTTGGGTTTGTTGTTCCGCCTGAACTATCCGAATTAGCATTTGAAGAAGCAACATAGCTTGAAGCTGCTGAAGCATCTGATTCAGCTTGACTTGCAGCATATGATGCGGCTTCAGCTTCACTTAATGCTTGTGAAGCAAGACTTGATGCTGCTATTGAGTCTGCCATAACTTCTGACCGATAAGAATCAAAGTCAGGATCACTACTAATAGCTGCAGATCCAGCTTGATTTGCTTCTGAGCTTGCTTTATCAACAAGTGATTGCGCTTGACTTGCATGATCGCTTGCTTGACTCGCTAATGAGCTTGCTGTGCTTGCTGATGTTGAGGCATCTGAGGCAAAGCTTTGGACATTAGTATCATCTGGATATTGACTTGCAAGAGAACTTGCTGTTGAGGATCCAGATGAGGCTTCATTTGAAGCTTCAGATGCAATACTTACTGCAGATGAAGCTGTACTTTGTGTTTCATCCCAAAGAGGTGAGACATAAAGACCATTTCCTGAATTACCAGTCAAAGGATCCCCAACAGAAAAGTCAGAAGTCAAGAATGCATTTGCATATTGACTCAAATCAAGTCCAGAGAATTTAAAGATATTTTCTTTAGATACGCCATCAGCTCCAACTTTGATAGACACATTGATAGTGGCAATTGCTTTACCATCTGCGTACAAAGTAGCAGTTCCATCTTGAGTAGAACTTGGCATATCCGCATTCCAAACATCAAGAACAGCATAAACTGTTTGATTTGTGCTTGCTGGAAGATTTTCTCCTTGTTCGTAGGCAAGTGTATATCCATAAGAACCTGTGAACTCTTGACCAGTAGATGGATCAGTTGATTCGTAGGTAAATGTGATTGGGCTTCCAGCTGTATCAACTGTTGCCGAACTTGCAGTTCCAGCTACAAGTGCATATCCTGAAATTGTAGGTGCTGAAACTGTTTCTCCAGCATACTTGTCATAGGTATATGAACCGATTGATGTACCATCAGAGGTTACAGCATTGATGACCCCTTGAATATCATCTGTATTTACTTGATAAACAACTGAAGTATATTGGGTTTGGCCTGGTGGTGCTGATACCCCTTGAACTGCTCCTAAAGCGTTTGCAGTAATTACTGTTGTTTCTGGAACAAAAGTATTATCTAATTGTCTATCAGTTATAGCTGCAGATTGACCTTCATAATAATAATTAGCTGTTTTTAAATTCTCTAAAATTTGTTCTGTTGGATCGTTAAATGTCAAACCAACTGCAACTGTCGCAAGTCCAGTTGCTGAATAACCTGAACTTGTTAAAATTTGTTGAATAGCTGAAGACATAGCAACAGACATTGCACTAGAAGCTCCTGATAGAATGCCATTAGATTGAGTAACTACATTCATGGCGGAAGTGTCAGCTGCTACTGAACCTGTTGCATTATTTGCAGTATTCAACATATTTTGGAAAATCGTGTTAATATTTCCTTGAGCCGTTGCAATATAACTACCTGCAACAGAAGCTGTATTAGTATTCGTTGATAAACCGTAAATTGCGAGGGCGCCTGATAATGCAAGATATTTTGCATAGGCAAGATTTACTCCAAGGTTAGATTGCAAATCACCTGCTGCAATTGCATTAGAAACTGCTGCAGAAAGATTAATTGGCATTAATCCAGCAATATTGGATGAAGATAAGGCTGCTGCGGAAACTTTTGTTGAAGCTTGGCTTGCTTGTGCTGTAGAAACAGCAATAGGAAGTGTAGATACGGTATTGGCTGCCAATGTCGCCTGACTAATTAAGTTAGCCATGATATTTGAAATATTTTGACTAACCGCTGTTGTATATGAAATCCCATCGGCATTGATCGTTAATGTACCATCAGTATTCATTGTTACAGGTGCCAAAATAGATTGTGTATAAATACCATTTGTTCCCTTAACTACAGCTTTAGCATTTGTTGCTAAACCATCCAAAGTCGTTTGTGCTGCATTTACTGTTTGTTGATAAGAAAGTAATGCGTTAATTAAAGCAGATAAGGGTTGCTGTGCTTGAGTTGCTGCTTGAGCTATCGAATTTCCAAGCACTGCTGTTGTCGCTTGAGTAATATCTTGATAGTTATTTAGTCCTAGGATATCGGAAATTTTAAAAGAGCCAAAAGTAGGACCTGTAATTCGGATTCCAACGTTCACAACATAATCCATCAAAGCATTAAGTTGATAGGTTTGCAAATCTTCTGAATAGATATTATATAATGCACCATTATTATAAACAGTAACTTGAGTCGTTCCTGTTCCTCCAGCTACTGGCGTTACATTTCCATTAATATCGATATTAAAGTGGTTGCATTATTTACTGCTCCTAATAGTGAATATGTTGGCGTTCCAATCAAAGCTGTGGTTGCTTGAGATGCTGCAACAACTGCTGCGGAATTCATCAATTTATTTGCTTGGGAAGCGCTCAATTGAGTTATAAGTTGTTGAGTATTGGTTGTATCAATTAATAGATTTGATGCTCCGACCATTTTAAGCATGTTATTTTCTGCTTGTTGAGCTGTATAAAGCTGTAATGCAAGGCTAAGTAATGTCGAATTCGTTGCCGTCGCTAAAGAGTCAACTGCTACTGCTGCGGCAGCATAAGAAGCAACTCCTGAACTAAAGGCTGTATTCACAAGTGATGTTGCTGATGAATTACCTGTAAACTGAACAGAAACTAAGGCTTGCGAATCTTGAGTCGTTTGATAATTTCCATAAGTTGTTGTCAAAGCATTGTTAGAACCAAGCGAAGCAATTGTTTGATTGTTTACAACTACAGCTGAGGATAGCGCAAGAATATTCCCTAATTCAAGAAATTCAAGGGTTGACCCTGTTTGAGCAGTAATTAAAGCTGAAAGACTTGTTAAATTCGTGTTATTAGTGAAAACTGCAGTTGACGCGGTAGCTGCCGCTGTTGATGCCATATCATATAAAGATTGCGCAGTTTGTTGAACTGTAGCCAAACTTGAAGCAATTGTACTATAAGAGTTAGCAATATTAGCATATGATGAAGCTAAGCTTGTATTCGATTGTGTTTGATATGAGGATGCAATTATTGAATAAGAAGTTGCTAAAGAATTTTGCATTGCAATTCCAGCACTTGCAGAAGCTGCTACAACCGAAGCTGAGGAAAGTATCTCACTCTGTTCATCAAAAGTAGTATTTGCAGTAGACGCATTAGATGCAAATGTAGAAGCGTTAGCAAAATCATCTGCTTGTGATTTTTGTAAATCATTATATGCCGCTACAGATGACGCAATTGCTGTACCTGAATTATTAGTTGCAATGGAATCTGTAATTGAAGTAGCGATTGAGATATAAGCAGACTGTGCTCCATCAAGTAAAACTGACTCTGAATGAATAACAGTAATATAAGAGTTAGCAATACTATTAAAAGCCGATTGTGCTGCCGAAGCTGAATTCAATAGTGAACTTGCCGAAGTTGCTACTGAAGTTGCAGATGAAACTATAGAACTCATGGTTGTCATTGTGACATTAGCTGAAGAATATGCATTTGAAGCTTGTACATAGGCTCCAGAGGCATTAACCGCGGCTGTACTATATGAATTAGCTATCAAACCATAAGAACTTGCAAGTGAGGCATATGAAATATTGTTTGGATCAGAATCAGCAGCTGATTGGGCAGCTGTAGAGGTTTTTGCTCCACCGATGTCTGTAATCGGAGGAAGATATACACCAGCAACAATGGTCCCCCCTGCTGCTTTATAAGCAGAATCATAGGCACTTTGGGCGTATGATGAAGCTACGCTTGATGTATAGCTTGAAGCCAAACTTTCCCAAATATAATTACTCGTTGTTGCAAGATTTGCTGCCGATTGACCTGCGGCTACTTGAGAAGTAAAAGTGCTAGTAGCTGATGAAGTATAGCTTGATAAGCCAGCAGAGTTAGCCCCAATTGCTGCTACTGAAAAAGCAGATTGTTTATTCATTTCAGATGAATTCGAAATGGCATTTGAAGAAGCTACTGATGCTGTTGAGGTTGCTGATGAAACTACTGAACTTGCAGAAGAAATCGTTGTTGTAGCATTTGATGCAGCTATCGCATAAGAACCTGCAGATGACATATTTTGTAGTGCAAGCAGTGAACTTGCTGTATAGCTGGCTTGGATAGATGTCAGGGTTGCACTCAGTAGAGAATAAGCAGAGCTGTAGGTTAATAAATTATCAGATGTCGCTACAGCTGAAACCAGCGCAAAAGCTGATGAAACATTACTAGCTAAAGAAGATAATACTGTAGTGGCACCATCAGAAATTAATACTGCTGTTTCTGAGTAATATGCAGATTCGATAGAAGCATTTGATTTACGAAGTGCATCAATCATTGAATTATTTGCCGCTACTGAAGAAGCTGTAATTGTATTTGCTGTTGAAGTTGCTGTAAAACTTCCGGAAGATGGCTGACCGCTTGTAAGTTTTGTGTATGTCCCACCAGCAAGTTGAGCTGTCGCTCCTCCTGCAGAGGACTGACCAGAATCCGTACCAGGAGTTGTAATTGTTACAGCAGCTACAGAATAACCTGCTTGTGTTTGGTCAGTCGATGGCGAAACAGTCCATGAATAAGAACCATCAGAAAGCGTAGAACCTGAATTTGAAATTGACTGAGTTGCTTTAATATCAACTGTTGTTTGTGAAGCTGCTCCAGAACCAGCTGTTACTGCTCCATTTGAATTCAAGTTTGTCGAAGAGGTTGTATTAATCGTTCCTCCACTTGAAGCAGTAGATGAACTATTGATACCAATTGTTGTTGCTCCGCCAGTACCGTTTGTGTTTTGTGAGTTACTCGTTTCTGGTGCGCCAATTGGATTTCCAGAATTATTAT
This sequence comes from Lactococcus sp. EKM203L, assembly GCF_011800585.1. NCBI lineage: Bacteria > Bacillati > Bacillota > Bacilli > Lactobacillales > Streptococcaceae > Lactococcus > Lactococcus sp. EKM203L. Next base: position 624,550 of record NZ_JAALEQ010000001.1, on the reverse strand, counting down.
CTTGCTTAAGTACAGCACTTGAAGAATTTACTTGTGCATCAGTATAACTACTCGGATTTGCTGAAGATTTTGCCACTGTATTAGCTGAATTTGCTACAGAAGCATTATCAGCCCCAGCTGTAGCATTTGATCCAAGTCCACCAGTTGCAGTGTTTTCTGCTCCAGTTGTTTTACCTGTTGAAGTTGAAAGAACTTGGTCAGCAAAAACGCCATGGGAAGAGGAAGCAATTGCTCCACCTGAAACTACTAAAGCAAGGATAGACGAGGCATAGAGCCATTGTTTTCCTGATTTCCAAGTTCTAAAATTTTCATGAACTTGGGCATTTTCAGGAATTTTGAATTGATTGTTTTTCATCAGTTCTCCTTTGTCCGTCATAATATTTTTTAGAGTAAATATTTTTATTATGACTAGTGAATATTCCAATAATTTAACATATGATAAGTTTCAACTAAAACTACTAAAAGTCATTGTGACTTCTTTCAATAAACAGGGAAGCCCTAATGGTAACATTACTTATTCTCATCTTCACGCCTCTTTTCTTTTGACTTAGTTCAATGATTATTTCCATGAATAAATGTAAAATGATGTATTTTCAGCCTTTATGAAAGAATGAAAACCTTATCAGGAATATGTACAGATTCCTTTTGATAAATTATACAACTTTCTTTCTTTTATTTCAATATATTTCTTTTAGATTTTTTTGTTTTTATTTTAAATAAACATAGTATTTCGTAGAATACATTTTGATTTTACCTTTCATTTAATTATCTTTTGAGTTAACAATTAAAAAAACCTCATCATATTGATGAGGTTTCTATCTTTTACATGTTAGTACCGTTTGAAGCAATTACTTCTTTATACCAATCAAATGATTTTTTCTTAGAACGTTTTTTTGTTCCATTTCCTTCGTCATCTAAGTCAACGTAGATGAATCCATAACGCTTACTCATTTCTCCTGTAGATGCTGAAACTAAATCAATACAGCCCCAAGGTGTGTAACCCATTAGGTCGACACCATCTTCAACTGCTTCATTCATTGATTGAATGTGTTTTTTGAGATAATCAATACGATAATCATCTTGTATCGTTCCGTCTTCTTCTACTTTATCAATTGCACCTAAGCCATTTTCGACAATGAAGAGCGGGACTTGATAGCGACCGTATAAATCATTAAGGGCGTAACGAAGTCCGTCAGGGTCAACTGCCCAACCCCATTCGCTTTCTTTTAAAAAGGGATTTTTAACTCCTCCAAGAACCATATTTCCTGAAGCTTGAACGCCTTCCCCTGTTTTTGATTCTACAGTCGACATATAATAACTAAATCCTATATAATCAACTGTTCCTTCTTTTATTATCTTTAGATCTTCTTCGGAAATTTCAAGTGCATCTACATTTACTCCGTGTTTACGGTGAAGTCGATTCGTAAATGCGGGATAGGCTCCTCGAACTTGTACATCATTACAGAAATAATTAAACTCTTGAATACTTTCTTGTGTTGCTAATTGATTTACTGGGTTTGCATCGAACGAATAAGTTGTTGAATAAATACTCATACAACCAATTTGTAAACTCTTATTCAAGTCATGCCCAAATTTTACAGCTTGAGCACTTGCAACAAATTGATTATGCCAAGCTTTGAAAACATTAGTTTTGTCAACTCCACCATTAGATGGAACAAGTCCTTGACTTAAACCTGAAAAGAATGTTGCTGAATTGATTTCATTAAAAGTCATCCAATATTTCACTTTGTCTTGATAACGTTCTAACAAAACTTTTGCAAAACGGACATAAAATTCGATTAGTTCGCGATTTTTCCATCCTCCATATGTTTTAGCTAAATTAAGTGGCATTTCATAGTGGGAAATTGTAACCACTGGTTCAATTCCATATTTCAAACACTCATCAATTAGTTGATCATAAAAAAGCAAACCTTTTTCATTTGGAGTTGTTTCATCTCCCATTGGAAAAATTCTTGACCAAGCTACCGAAAAACGGTAAGCTTTAAATCCCATTTCTGCAAATAATGCAATGTCTTCTTTAAACTGATGATAATGATCAATTCCATCATGATTTGGATAAGTGAAATGTTCAGTGTCAATCGTCCAATCAAATTCCGGACTTGCAAGAATTGCCAATCTTTCTTTACCTCCTGGCATTGCATCTGCTACTGAGAGCCCTTTACCATCTATATCATAAGCACCTTCTAATTGATTTGCTGCCGTTGCTCCACCCCATAAAAAGTCTGTTTTAAATGTCATTTTATAATTTTCCTATCTAATTTTTAAAGTTTTTCATCAATGCTATTTTAAACTGGATTTGCCACTAATTCAGTTGATTGTGCATTAACTGCAGTTAGTAACACTTCATTTTGATGAATCGTCGATTGATTTGTAACTAGAATGTCCATATAATCTTGAGTATTTGTTACAATGATTGGAACTTGAGTACTGTATCCCGCATTTTGAATACGCTCAATATCAAACTTGAGGAGTAAGTCACCTTTTTTTACACTCTGTCCTTGTTTTACAAAAGTTTCAAAGTATTTCCCTTCAAGTTGGACAGTATCTATTCCGATATGAATGAGAAGTTCAGTTCCCTCATTTGAAATTAAACCTACTGCATGTTTAGTTGGGAACAAAATCATAACCATTCCATCAAATGGAGCACGAACCTCACCTAGTGTTGGTTCAATCGCTGCTCCTTTGCCCATTACACCTGCAGAAAAGGCTGCATCTTTAACTTGTGATAGTGGAATAACTTTTCCTTCAAGAGGGCTTCCAATTGTTTCTTTATTCGTTTTTTGTTTATTAAATTTTTTGTCAGGGCTTGGATTTTCAATAACATCATCTTCAAATCCCACAAGATAAGTTACTACGAAGCCAGCTATAACTGCTACAGCTGAAACAATCATCATTTTAATCGCGCCTGAAACTTCACCTGTAAGGGTAATATTAGATGTAAAACTGAAGATTCCCAAAGCTCCCATTGTATAGGCTTTAATTCCCAAGGCCATGGCAACAGCTGATAAAATTCCACTTACGATACATGAAACCCAAAATGGACGTTTCTTAGGGAGGGTAATTCCGTAAATTGCTGGTTCTGTAACACCAAACCAACCAGAAATAAAGGCTGGTATTGCTAATTCACGAAGTCGTTTATCTTTTGTTTTTAGCATCACTGCTCCAACAGCTCCAGTTTGCGCAAACGATGCAACACTTGCGGCAATTAAAAGCGCGGTTGGTTCTCCTTTTGCTAATGCGATAATGGCAAATGGAACAATTGCCCAATGTAGTCCAAACATGACTAAGACTTGCCAAGCAAATCCTAGCACTAAACCAAATATAATAGGATTAAATCCTTGTAACGCTAGTAAACCTTTGCCTAAAGCATCTGAAGCAAGATTCATTACTGGTCCAATAACTAGGAAGCCTAGAGGAATTGAGATGATTGCCGTAAAGAATGGTGTCAAGAAAAGCTTTACTACATCAGGAATAATTTTCTTTAACTGGTGTTCTAAAAATGCTGCAAATGCTGTAATGGCAATAATTGGCATTACAGAAGACCCATAGCCAGCAGTTGGTACTGAAAAAGGAATTCCAAAGAGGCTTAATCCACCACTTTCTGCAAATGTTTTTGCAACTGTTCCGTCTACGAAACCTGGGTAAACAAGTGCTGCGGCAATCATCATTCCAACAAATGGTGAACCATTAAATTTTTTCATTGAAGTATATCCAATGAAAATTGGTAGGAAGAGAAATAGACCATCACCCATTGCATTAAAAACAGCATAGGTTGCAGACGCTTGAAAACTTTGTCCCAAGGCAAAGGATAAAATTGCATTAACCCCTTTAATCATACCCGCTGCTGCTAATGGAGCTAATATTGGTTGGAAAATTCCTGAGATCAATTCCACAAATTGATCGAAAAGGTTTCCTTTTTGTGCAGAGTCTGCTGGTGAGGTATCAAGTACCCCAAGGACAGCATCTACATCTGCACGCACTTCTGGTACATGATTCCCAATAACGACTTGGTATTGGCCGCCAGATTGCATTACTGTAACTACACCATCCATATTTTTCAGGACATCGGTATTTGCTTTTTTCTCATCTCTGAGTTTAAAACGTAACCGTGTAATACAGTTAATCACTGAGATGACATTTTCTTTGCCACCTACATTTGCTACAATGTCTTTTGCAAGAGCTTCATATTTGCCCATTACAAACCTCCAAAATAATATATTTTTTAGAGGTTTCGCCAACTTAATGTCACGATCCAATTGTTACCATAGTTGATGATGACTAAAGTCATCTTAAAAATTAATCTTGTATTTTTTCTAAAATACGTGCTAGATGAACGGTCATATATATTTGTTCATTTTGAGAAACTTCGTACGACCTTGTCTGTTTAAGAAACTCACTGACTTTTTTTGTTCCTATGTATGCTCTTGGGTATTTTCTGGTTATTAGAAGGAATAAGTCTTCATCGGTGCTTTCATCACTTTTTGTATTAGAAAGTATTCTTTCAGTGAAAAATTTAAGGTGAGTAATAAACCTTTGAAAATAAATATCTTGCTCATTAAAGTTTACTTGTAAAGTATACTTTAGAGTTGTTAATATTTCTTCCATTAATTTTGTTAATTCCGTTGCATATTCATGACCACTTCCCAGGGTTCCATTAACAATGTGCATGGCCAGAAAACCTGCTTCATCTTCTGGAAGTGAGATATTAAGTTTTTCTTGAACTTTTTGAAGTGTTTCAAGACAAAGTGCAAATTCTTCTGGAAAAAATCTCTTAATATCCCACAAAAGAAAATTTTTAATAGTTATATTGTCTTTTTCACGAATAATTGCTGCATTTAAATGGTCAGCGAAAGCAACCAATACGGTATCAGAAATTGTTTTATCAAATTTTGTTTTTGCTTTTGCTAAAGTTAAAATCGAAAGTTCTACGATTCCACTTGGAATTTCCGAAAGTAATTCTGAAAAATTCTGTTGCTCAGAAGTTACTTTCAATGCAAAAATTTTTTCAATTTTTTTGTCTTCAACAACTTCACCTGCTTTTTTCCCAAATCCTAAGCCTAAACCCATAAGAATGGTTTCTTCATTATCATTTTGAGCAATGACTACATTATTGTTCAGAACTTTTTTGATTTTCACATTCTTCTCCATTTCACAAAAATAGACCTTATCCCCCTATGATTATAGGTTTGATAAGGTCTAGCTTAACTTAATAATCACTATCCAATTTTTGTAACCGTTTTATTTAATAAAAGTATACCATTTGTAAAGTGGACTGTCAAGGATATATGGTTTTATTAATTTTTCAATTATCTTAAAAATTGATTGCGTTTTCAATAAATTTAATAACTTCGTTTTCTTTACCTTCATGTAAATCACGAACAATTTTTGAACCAACAATAACTCCTGAGGACACTTTATTAAAACGGTCCACATCAGATAATGTAAAAATTCCAAATCCTGTCAAAACAGGAACATCCGTTAATGAAGACAACGCTTTTAAATGTTGGTCAAGCTGGTTACTATAAGCATTTTCTTTCCCAGTTACTCCATTTATTGCAACGGCATAGATAAATCCTTCAGCATCGGCTACAAGTTCTTTTTGCCGAGAAAGTGGCGTGGTTAATGAGACCAGAGGAACTAAACAGATATCTTTATCATTGATAAATGGTTTGATATAGTCCTCATGCTCTTTAGGTAAATCTGGAATGATAAGGCCTTTAACTGGTGTTTCTTCAAGAGCTGCAACAAACTTTTCAATTCCAAACTGATAAACGGGATTGAAATAGGTCATAATTACTAGAGGAACTTTTGTATCAATTGTTTTTAAGGTTTCAAGAATACTTAAAAGTGATACATTTCTTGCTAAAGCACGCAAACCTGCTTGTTCGATGACTGGACCATCAGCAACCGGATCTGAAAATGGAACGCCAATTTCAATAGCGGAGCTCCCGGCTTGTTCAAGAAGTTGAATGGTTTCTTTAAGACCTTCTAAGCCTTTTTCATGGTCGCCAGCCATGATATAAGGAATAAAATTATTTTTTTTATTGCTTAAAGTCATTTGTAAAGTTTTCATTTTTTCACCTCTTTTTCTGCTTCAAGTCGTTCTTTAACTTGAACCACATCCTTATCCCCACGTCCTGAAAGACAAACAATCATTGATTTATCTGCTCCTAATTCTTTTGCTAGTTTGACTGCATAGGCGATAGCATGAGAGCTTTCTAGTGCTGGAATAATTCCTTCAGTTCGAGATAAGATTTTAAAACCTTCAAGTGCTTCTTCATCTGTAATATCAACATATTTTGCTCGTCCAACAGCATTGAAATAAGAGTGTTCTGGTCCGATTCCTGGATAGTCTAAACCGGCTGAAATACTAAAGGCTTCTAAGATTTGACCATTTTCATCTTGAAGGACATCCATGAGCGTTCCGTGAAGAACACCGGGGCGGCCTTTAGTAATTGTTGCCGCATGATGTGGCGTATCAATACCAAGACCAGCAGCTTCGACACCATACATGGCAACTGATTCATCATTAACGAAGGGATAAAAAAGTCCCATCGAATTTGAACCTCCACCGACACAAGCTACTAAAGCATCTGGAAGTTTATTTTCTTTTTCTAAAAATTGGGCACGCGCTTCTTGTCCAATAACAGCTTGATAATCACGCACAATTTGTGGAAATGGATGTGGTCCAAGAACTGAGCCCATTACATAATGCGTATCTTCAACTTGAGCAACCCATGCTCTAAGTGCTGCATTAACCGCATCTTTAAGTACGCGTGAACCATCAGTTACTGAATGAACTTTTGCCCCGAGTAATTCCATGCGAAAGACATTGAGAGATTGTCTTTTAACGTCTTCTTCACCCATATAAATCGTACATTCCATGCCAAAGAGGGCAGCAGCGGTTGCGGTTGCGACACCGTGTTGGCCTGCCCCTGTTTCAGCAATGACTTTATTTTTTCCCATTTTTTTGGCAAGGAGGACTTGTCCGAGGGCATTGTTAATTTTGTGTGCTCCTGTATGGTTTAGGTCTTCTCTTTTAAGATAAATTTTTGCTCCGCCCGCATATTCTGTTAAGCGTTTTGCATAATAGAGTGGGTTTTCTCGTCCAACATAGTCTTTAAGTAATTCTTTAAGTTCTGCTTGAAAGAGAGGGTCTTTTTTACTATCTTCATAGGCTTCTTCTAATTGTTTTACTGCTGTCATTAGTGTCTCAGGTACGAATTGGCCCCCGAATTGGCCGTAAAATCCTTTGTTGTTAGGTTGGTTGTAGGTCATGTTGTTGCTCCTTTGATTTTTTTTATTTATTTTTTTAGTTCTTCTCTTAAAATTCCATATTTTATTGAATCATACCAAGTTTCTTGCCAATATCTAACTTTTCTGATTTGCCCTTCAAGTTTTAGACCACTTTTTTCTCCTAGTCTCATCATTCCTTGATTTCCTGACCAAGTTGTAAATCCTATGTGCTGAATCTTCGGATAAGTTTCAAAAAGGTGCTTCAACCAAAAAGATAAGGCATCCTGTCCAATTCCACGTCCCCACAATTTACTATCATAAATCACTATACCAAACTCAAGCCATTTTTGTAATTTACCGTCTTCCCAATAAGCTGACAGCATTCCAATGATTCGATTTTGAAAGATAATAAGTGCAACATTTGGTTGATTTATTTTAAGAGATATTTTTCTTGAAAATTCTTCCCAACTCAGGATTGGCTCCTCAAAATAGGGAGCGTTGAAAGACATCCAATGTAAATCAGATTTAGGTCCATAACTAATTTGCCAAAGCTCTAATATATCTTCTTTTTGAATTGACTTAATAATGAGACCATTTCGAATCTCTACACCCTCTTCAATAAGATTATCATTCATTGTCATTCCTCTTCTGTTCCTTTATTAACTTATCTAAAATAAAGGAATCTTTTTGCTTCCCTCCTCGCCACTCATCTCGTTTTGCTGCCTGATAGCTTTTAAGGGATTGTTCAACATTTGGAAGATAATATTTTTCGCCATTTTCCATTCTTTCTTGTTGAATGGTCAAATAGTCAACCCCGGCATAGTTTTTAAGGGTCTCCACACTTGCAAAGCCAACATGAATGCTAGCTTTTTCAAATTTATGCTCATGTAAGTCAATGAGCTGATAACCTAATTCTTCCATTAAACTTGTTAATTGCTCAAAATTTTCAAAATCAGGCTTTTTGAGTTGAATATCAATGTCATCAGGATTTGTTGGAAAATTGATTATTTGCTCAACTGCTAAACTTCCCATTAAATAAGGGATAATCTTATTTTCATTTAGCTATTTTGTGATTCTTAAAAATTCTATAAATAATTGCTTTGATGAGGAAAGGCTTGCATTTTGAACAAAGTTTTTTATTTTTGTAAGGTTTTTAATTCCGTCAGTTTCTACTCCAGAAGAAACATCCACACCGTAGGCATTTGGAAAATGTTGAATAGCAGCTGCTACATTTTCTGGATTAAGTCCACCAGCGATGAAAAATTTATTTTTCAGACCGCTGGTCACCAAAGAGTCCCAATCAAATGCTTGACCACTTCCAGCTTGTGGACTATCAAATAATAAAATTACATCTTCGTATTCTTTAAATTCTTGGTCTGGTCTTATTGCTTTAATAACCGAAATATCTAGTTGATTAATGTAATTCATATCTTCATTTCCGTGAAGCTGAACCAGATCGAGTTGAGCAACTTGAATGGCTTTTTTTACAAAATCAATAGGTTCATCAACAAAAACTCCTACTTTTTTGACTGTTTTTGGGACATCGTTTGTGATTTGAAGAATTTTTTCTGGTGCAACTTGGCGTTTTGAGGGACTAAGAATAAAACCGAGATGTGTGACACCAGATTCTACAGCTGTATCAACAGCTTCTTTTGTAGATAAGCCACAGATTTTAATTTTCATTCGTTTTCCTCTTGACTTTTAAATCTTTCAAAGATTTTTCTAGATTTTCTGATTGCATGAGTGCTGTTCCAACCAATATTCCATTGAAAGTATCGGAAACTTTTTGGGCTTCGTTTGCGCTAAAAATGCCTGATTCGGAAATGTAGATACTGTCTTCTTTAAAGTAGGGTGTCAAATCTACTGAATTTTGTAAGCTCACTTCAAAGGTTTTTAAATTACGATTATTAACTCCAATAATTTTAGTTCCAAGCTGATGAGCAATCTCAAGTTCTGCTTTATTATGTGTTTCAACAAGAACTTCAAGTCCTAGTGAAATTGCGTAGTTGTAGAGGTTTTGGAGTTTGGGGTATTGATTTTCAAAAACTGCGACAATGAGTAAAATAACTGTTGCTCCCGCATTAACTGCCCGATTGATTTGTTTTTTATCGATGATAAAATCCTTGTTCAAGGTGGGGATTTGGACATTTTCTGAAATTTCACGGAGATATTCAATATTTCCTTTAAAAAATACAGGGTCAGTTAAGACGGAAATCATAGCGGCACCGGCTTGTTCGTAATTTTTGGCTTGGTCAACGATATCCACTTCTAAGTTAATATCACCTAGACTGGGCGAAGCTTTTTTGACTTCGGCAATCACTTGAAGCTGGTCGGAATGTTCTTTTAAGTAATCATAAAAATTGTATGTTTGACGAACTTTTCCTACTTGTTCTTCTGGCATTTTAGCAATTTCAAGTCGTTTTTCTGCTAGGATTGTTTCTAGAAATTTTCCTTTTTTTATGTTCATATTTTTCTCTCATTTTCTGCTATTTCAAAATTTGCCATCAAGATTTTTAACCAATTTGTTCTGCTTGTAATTCATGCAACTTGGTAAGAGCTGCTCCTGTACTAATTACTTCTCTTGCAAGGTCAACTCCGGATTTAATGGAATCAACTTTTCCATTGGCATAAAATCCAAGTCCGGCATTTAAAACGGTCGTTTCTAAAAAGGCTGACGGTTGATTTTCAAGGACATTTTTTAAAATTTCAGCATTTTCTGGGGCTTCACCTCCACGAATATCATTGAGTTGAACTTCTGAAATACCAACGTCTGAGGCTCTAAATTCATGCAAAGTCACTTTGTCATTTTCTAAAAGTGCGTAATGATTAAGTCCAAAGGGAGTTGCTTCGTCCATTCCGCCTTCACCTGTGATGACTAATGCTCGCTTACGGCCCAAGCCTTTCAAAACATTTGCTGTTAATTCAAGCAAATCAGGACGTGAAGTCCCGAGCAACTGTGTTTCAAGTGAAATTGGATTGATTAGTGGCCCAGTCAAGTTCATAATTGTTGGAATTTCGAGTTGTCTGCGGACTGGCGTGAAGTATTTCATCGCTGGGTGGAGATTTTGAGCAAAAAGGAAAACTAAACCAACTTTGTCAAAAACTTGAGCTAACTTTTCTGCTGGTAAATAAAGATTGATTCCTAAGGTCTCAAGAACGTCTGCCGAGCCAGATTTACTGGTAATGGAGCGATTTCCGTGTTTTGCCATATTGACTCCACCAGCTGCTAAAACAAAAGCGGCTGTGGTTGAAATATTAAAACTGAATGAGCGGTCGCCTCCTGTTCCACAATTGTCCATCGCATTTGTCAAATTTGTTGGAATGGGAATCGCTGCTTTTTGTAAAGCTCGAGCCAAACCAGTCAATTCGCTTGCTGCTTCACCTTTCATTTTTAATGCTACTAAAAAGCTGGCAAGTTGGACCTCGCTTAATTCACCTTGGATAATTGAATTAGCAAGCATATTCATTTCATTTTCGGTCATGTCACGACCTGACATCACTTTTTCAAGTTCATTTTTCATTTGATGACTCCTTGTTTTCATTTACTTGGTTGACAAAATTTTCAATCATGGTCATACCATCCAATGTGCCAATGGATTCTGGGTGAAATTGTAATCCATAAATCTGTTCTTTTTCATTTTCAATAGCCATAATTTCACCATCATCTGTCGCGACTGCTGTGATTGCAAAATCTGGTAAAGCGACTGCCTCATCCATGACAATTGAATGATAGCGCATAACTAGAAATTTTGAGGGAAGATGATTGAAAAGTAAATTTCCTGAGGTCTGACGGACTTGTGAATTCTTGCCATGCATGACTTGATGTGCCAATCGAAGTTTGCCACCAAAAACTTCAACGATAGCTTGAAAACCTAGACATATTCCTAAAATTGGTTTTTGACCTGCAAATTGCTGAATAAGTGTTTCCATTTTTCCAGCATCCGCAGGCCAACCAGGACCTGGTGAGAATATTAAGGCATCTGCTTTTTCTGCCATATTTTCCAAAGAATCATCGTCATTTTTCACAACTGCTACATCAGTCAAAGCACCTACATACTGCACTAAGTTGTAAGTGAAACTATCGTAATTATCTATTATTAAAATCAATTTTGTCTCCTATTTTTAACGACAAGGCCTGTCAGTAATTTTTTATTTTCTGTCAGTAAAAAATTACTGACAAAATTATCTGATGATGTTAAATTTTTTATCTCTACATCTTTTTGGGTCTATTTATTGACCAACTTTCAATAATCCTTGGGCTTTGTTTAAGGTTTCTTGATATTCATGTTCGGATACTGAATCGTAAACAATTCCGGCTCCTGCTTGAACATGTGCTTTCTTGTCTTTCAAGACCATTGTCCGAATGGCAATTGCAAAATCGCAATTTCCATTTTTCGTTAGATAACCGATAGCTCCTCCATAAATTCCTCGTTTTTGCGTTTCAAATTCATAAATTCTTTGGTAGGCTCGATGCTTCGGTGATCCTGATAGCGTCCCCGCTGGCAATGTGGCGCGTAAGGCATCCATAGCTGTAAATTCAGGACGAAGCTCGCCGGTCACTTCACTTGTAATATGCATGACGTAGCGATATTTCTCAACTTTCATGAAAACAGGAACTTCGATTGAACCATATTTGGAAATTTTACCAATATCATTTCGTCCTAAATCAACAAGCATTTTGTGTTCAGCGACTTCTTTGGGATCACTTTCTAAATCTTCAATAAGAGCTTGGTCTTCAAATTCAGTTTGCCCGCGTTTTCTTGTTCCGGCAATTGGATTGGTTGAAACTTGATTTCCATGAACAGCAACCAAACGCTCTGGTGAGCTGCCAATGACATGAAAATTATCGAATTCCATAAAGTACATATACGATGAAGGATTTTCAACCCGAAGCTTTCTGTAATAATTAAAGGGGTTGTCAGTAAAATCGGCTGTTAAACGTTGTGATAAAACAACTTGGAACATGTCACCATTTCTGATAAGTTCCTTTGCTTTAGTAACTTTTTCTTCAAAAAGTTCTTGAGACATATTGCTGACGAAATTCAGTTTACTTAATTCTGTCAGTTCATTTTCTGCTTCTGTCAGTAAAGATAATGACTCAATATTTGCTGACAGCGCGTTTTGTAACTCTTTTTCTGAACGCTGACTGTAAGTATTGTCTTCAATAAAAATCAGTTTTTCTCGTTTGTGGTCAAAAATTAGGGCTGATTCGTATAACATAAAATACATATCTGGCGTTCCAATCGAATCTTTCAGTTCAGGTTGAATGCCTTCAAAAATACCATAGGTATCAAATCCAGCATATCCAATCGCTCCACTTGTAAAAGGCAAGTCTAAATTTTCGTCAGTACTTTCTGGCTGACAAACTAATTTTTCCAGAAATTCCATTGGATTTTCATCGCTAATGATTTCGTCATTTACGCTTAAAATTCCGTCAGTAAATTTGATGTGGTTCACAGGATTTAACGCAATAATTGAAAAACGTGATTGGTCATTTTCTCTGGGAATGGATTCTAAAATTACTTTATTCTTCCCTTTCAGGCGAAGATAAACCGAAATTGGGGTCATGGTGTCTGCTGAAATCTCTTTAATTTTTCTCATGTTTTCTCTCTATCTATAGGTTTGAGGAAGTCTTTTCCATTGATACTGATTAGTTAAAATTTAAGCTTCGCCATCGTTGGTTCATTTTAGAAATCCTTTCAAAAAAATACAAAAAAGCCCGTAGAGTATCAAATACTCTACGGGCGTATGTCACGCGGTGCCACCGTAATTTAAGAGTCCCTAAAAATATTACAAAAATACTAGAAAAACTCTTCTTTTCCTCGTCTAACAACAAGTTGCTTGGTATCGGGAGCATCCGTGATTTTTATTGTTTCAAATCAAATTGCGAAAAACAAATCGTTCTCGACTTTCAAATCAGCCCATTCGCTCTGATGAATTTATCTGCTCGCACAACCGCAGACTTCCTGAAAAAATTCTGATATAGAGTTACTTTTCTGATGTTGAAAATAATTGTAAAACTTTTTATGAGACTTGTCAAGGATTTAAAAATATTTTTTTAAAAAAATGAAGAAATTAGAGCTAAAATGGCTAAACCACCTTGGGTCAAAATAATCTTTTTATTACTGGTCAAAGAGCCATACAAAGCCACTAAAATAATATAAATAAGCAGTAATCTAACAATTTCAAGTGGCGCTGACGAAAAGAATATTGCATAAATTAATCCTAAACCAATCAAACCGTTATAAATCCCTTGATTTTTAAAAAGCGTTTGAACTGAAGAACGTTCTAGCTCCTCTTTTCCCATATTAAACACACGACTGGTTGTTTTTGAGCTTGTAGCAAAGGTCTCTAAATACATAATGTAGAAAAATTCCAAAGCAACCAAAAGCGACAGAATAATTGTTAAAATGGTCAAATTACTTCTCCTTTTTATTTAAAAGTAGTGATTTTATCAGCATTCATGCGGACAGATTCATAACCTTCTTCAACGGCTTTACCAATTGACAAAATCATAACTGGGACAAAACGTTCTTTGTCTAAATCGAAAGCTTCTGCTAATTGATCTTTTTCAAAACCACCAATTGGATTTGTTTCGTAACCATGAGCTCTTGCCACCAACATCAATTGCATTGCTGCCAAACTTGAGTCAATTTTGACAACATCATTCATTTCTTGTTTAGAAAAACTCTTGTAATAAGGAATAATTGCTCCAATTTGTTGATCTCTGACTTCCTGAGGCATTTTTCCTTCAGCAACTGCTTGGTCATAGATTTCTTCACCTAATTCATAATTAAGCATGTCACCAAAAATTAAAATCATGGCTGATGAAGTATCATTTTGCCGGGTGTTAAAGCGAATTAAAGGTTTCAATTTTGCTTTTGATTCTTCGGTTTCAGCAATGATAAAACGCCAAGGTTGCATATTTACTGATGAAGGTGCAGCTGTTGCTTCTTGAATCATTTCAAGCATTTCTTCGTGAGAAATTTTGTAGTTTTCATCATAAAGTCTGACAGATTTTCTACCAAAAGTAATATCTGAGAAATCGTTATTTTTAAAGTTCTTATTCATTTTTTCTTCTTTCATTGTGTTAATTTTGTGAGTAGTTCTAAAAGTTGTTCTTCTTCTAAAGCACTGAGCCCAATATTTAATATTTGTTGACTTGCATCTAGAGAATCATCATGTTTTTTTGCACAAAGTGCTAAATCATTTTTAGCTTTATCGGTAATTTCGACAAATACTTCTCGATTATTTTCTTTATTGCGCTCTCTTTTGACAAGATTTTTTTCTTCAAGTAATTTTAAATGTCTTGTTACAGCAGCACTATCAATTTTTAATTCATTTTGTAATTGACTTTGAGAGCAACGACCTTTACATTTTAAAATCATCATCAGTTGATAACGAGTAATACTATAACCCGTTGACTTCTCAAATTTTGCCGTCATTTCTTGATTTACAATTTTGAGCTGATAGAGTAACTGGCTGACTTTTTCAAGCTTCATAATTTATTTCTCCTTTCTTAATTGATTGGTCAATCATTGATTAGTCAATTATAGTATTAAAATAAATAAATTACAACTAAAAGAATTGAGAAATAAAAAAACTAGGATTCAGCCTAGCATTTTTCCCAATATAACAACTCAAATATCACTAATCTTTCCATTTCTCGAATTTCTGTTTCACTAAAAAATAATTGCGTCAAAGCCGCTAATTCTGTATTTGAAAGCTCATCAGAGAAATAATCAGAGAAAAACTGTGAACTTACTTTTTCTGATAAAAAGAATCTAAATTTCTTACTTTTAAATTCCCAGCCTAATTCCTCTAACCATACCTTATAAAGCAACATCTGCGCTTCTTTATTCTGTTCTTGATTAGGCAAATACAATTGTTCGACCTGACTAAAGAGATTATCCTCATCAAAAATCAAACGTAAAATTCCAACATTTCCATTGGCAATCCGATTTAATTCTACTAAGGCTTCTTTTGACTCCAATGCAGGATTCATGGCTGAAAATACAAAATCATAAGTATTTTCTTTTGTATTCTTTAAAAATTTATTTTGTTCTTGATGCGTAAAAGTGATTTTATTTGAATCAGCTGACTTATTCTTGGCAAATTCTAACATTTTTGCTGACAGATCAACAAGATGATAGCTGTCAGTAAAATTTGAAAAGTGTGGAATATATTTGCCTGTCCCACCAGCTAAATCTAAAAATTGACTTGTTGGTAAAAGTTTTTCAGCCACCAAAAATTCCTTTAATTGCTGACCAATATCAACCAAGCTTTCATTTTGAATTTCTTCATATTCTTGAGAAAACTCATCCCAATATTGTTCTAATTCTTTAGTATTATCATCCATTTGTCAGCCTCTTTCTCAATAATTATCAGTCCTATCTATAATTATAACAAAAGCTTTTAACTAAGCCTAAATTCATTAACCTAAAATCCGACCAATAAAATAATGAATAAAAATTGTTAGTAAACCAATAATAATATTTCTAAGAATTGCTTTAATTACCAAGCCATCAGAAAGCTTAGCACTAATCATTCCAGTT
Source organism: Lactococcus sp. EKM203L (assembly GCF_011800585.1). NCBI lineage: Bacteria > Bacillati > Bacillota > Bacilli > Lactobacillales > Streptococcaceae > Lactococcus > Lactococcus sp. EKM203L. The sequence goes on along the minus strand of NZ_JAALEQ010000001.1, from coordinate 608,738 downwards.
AAGGCCATTGCAAGCATTGTTGCAAAAATTGTTGCTGGAAATTGCCAAGCACCCTTAACTAAAATCATGGTTAGTAAAGGAAAAAGTCCACCAATCGTAAATGAAATTAATGATGAACCTGCTGCTTGCCAAGGATTCATATAATGTCCTAAAGCAATATCATATTTTACTGACAGAACAGTTTCCAAAGGTTTTCGAGCAAGTAATTCATTAGCAATTTCTGCTGAAGTTTCCGGACTGATTCCTTTTTCAATATAAAAATCTTTCACTGCTACTTTTTGATTTTTAAAATCTTTTTTCAGTAATATTTTTTCTTCTTGAACCACAACTTTCTCACTATCAGATTGAGAACTGACACTTGCATACTCACCAGAAGCCATTGAAAAAGCACCAGAAATCAAATTTGCCAAACTAGCAATTAGTAAAGCAAAGCTACTTCCAGAAGCTGCGGAAACCGAAAAGAGCACACCAACAACTGTAAGAATTCCATCATTTGAACCCAAGACTCCCGCACGGACACTATTTAATTTTTCATCTATTGTCATTGTTTGTTTTTTCATCACAAACCTCCTTGTTTAAAGAGCAAACCCACTACATAAGTAACAAGCATCGTTAGAATCCCAGCAATAATATTTCTAAAAGTTGCATGTTTTTTATCAGCACCATTTAAATAAGCGGCGGCATAACCTGTAAATCCTAGAGCGATTAGTACGGAAATAAATGTTGCCAAAGCACTCCAACTTTTAGGAATTAAAGAAATGGCTAGCATAGGCAAAAGCGCTCCAGTTGGAAATGAGAGCATTGAGGCAATTGCCGCTCCTTTAGCACTCAATTCTTGTCCAATTGTAAAACCGTGTCTTTCACGAACCGTTGTTGCTAAAGCATCCTTTTTCATCATCTCATCCGTTGCTTTATGAGCTAGTTCATTAGAAATCCCATCTGCTCTATATTTTTGATAAACAAAATCAAATTCATTTTGATAATTAGTAGCAAGTGCTACTTTTTGTTCTTGGATAATTTTTTCCTGAGCATCACGTTGCGAACTGACCGAAACATATTCTCCCATTGCCATACTGACTGTACCTGCTAAAGTTCCGGCAAAACCTGCCAGCAAAATTGTCCCAATATGAGAGGTTGCGCCAGAGACGCCAATGACAATCCCTGCAATCGAAATAATCCCGTCATTTGCTCCCATAATACTTGCCCTGACAATATTATTCCTTTGAATTAAGTTATTTTTTTCTTTCATTATCTCACCCTTTTAGAATCATTCTAAACTATATTTTAGAATGATTCTAAACAAATGTCAAGTCATTGAAATGATTTTCTGTTGATGATATAATAAAATAAATAATAAAGATAGGAGTGCTGATTTTGGAACAAGACTTAAAAGAACTATTACAATCACATGGTTTAAAAGCCACACCACAGCGTCTCATTGTCTTAGAATACCTGATAAAACATCAAACTCACCCAACGGCAGAGCAAATTCACGAAGATTTGGAAAATATTAGCTTAGCAACGGTCTATAATACCCTTGATAAATTGGTTGATAGTGAGTTAGTGATTGCTATAAATGACGGTAGTAAAAGAAGATATGACTACTACGGAGAGCCTCATTATCATGTTGTCAATAAAACGACAGGTGAGATTATGAATGTAGATAATTTTGATTTTCGTCCCCTAATGGAGGCCGCTCGAAAAGCTAGTGGTCTTAATATTACTGGTTACAAAGTTGAAATTTATGGAGTTGAAGATTAAAATGTACTAATCCAATTAATTAGTGCTTTTTTTATTCTTTTATACCATTTCCAGTGAATATTTTACTATGCCCTGTAATTTATATATAATGATTATAGGAAGATAATATATTTAGAAATTGAGGATAAAAATGTCAAAAACAAAAAAACTCAACACATGGTACATATATGACTAAATTTAAAGGAATTATTTACGCTTCTTTGGGAGCCGCGTTTTTTGGGATTAGTAGTATTATTGCTGGACTCCTCTTTAATCGTTGTTCTATTGAGCCAGGTTGGCTAGTTACCACGCGCATGCTCTTTTCAGGCTTGTTGTTACTTGCTTGGTTAGCAATTACTAAACACAACATCTTTAGTGTCTGGTCTTCTGTAAAATCAAGTCTAAGAATTGTAGCTTTTGGAATTTTCGGAGTACTTTTTGCACAATCTTCTTTTCTATTATCTGTTTATTACGGAAATGCAGCTATTGCAACTATTTTACAATCCCTAGGTCCCTCCATCATTATTATTATTTTAGCTATCAAAAGTAAAGCAATTCCACGTCGTCTTGATATTATTGCCATTTTTCTTTCTTTAATTGGTGTTTTTCTGCTTGTGACCAATGGAAATATTGGAGAACTTAGTTTTTCAGCTTCTGCTCTTGTTTGGGGGCTTTTATCCGCCCTTGGTGTTTGTGCTTACACTCTTATTCCATGTCCACTTATCAAAGAACACTCTCCTTTAAGCCTTGTTGCTTGGGCCTTATTAATTGGTGGTGTCATTTCTAATTTCTTACATCCAGTCACAAATTTACCTAAAAATTTTGATCAGACTGATTTACTTTTGGTCAGCCTCATCGTTGTTGTTGGAACGCTCTTAGCTTACTCTCTTTATATCAATAGTCTAAAATATACAGAACCTCATATTGTTGGTATGCTTGGAATGCTTGAACCTGTCACCGCTATTTTAATTTCTACTTTATTCCTAGGCGTTTCATTTTTAGGATTCCAACAGTTAGGTATTTTTGTCGTCTTTCTGTCGCTATTTCTCATAAATTTTCCAACTAAGAAAAAATAAAAAAACAAAACGTAAAAAATACGTTTTGTTTTTTTTATATTATTTGAAAATATCTCTTATCTCTGGTTTAACTTGTGTTGTTCCAGGAATAAAGTGGATACTTTCAGTGCCTGCTTCTGATGCTGTTTGATAGTACCAAATTTTCCATCTTAAAAAGGCCAAATTCATTTCTAAAACTTTAATTTTTTCTTCTAATTGCTCTTCGTGTGTTTTCATAAAATCTAAACGTTCATCAAGTGTTGAATCGCCCTCCATACACCAATCAATAAATTGAGCAATATCTTTTATGGGTATGCCTGATTTTTTTAAACAATCAATGACTTCAATATAGCCAAGATCGTCATCTGTAAATTCTCTTCGACCAGCTTTATTTCTTTTAGCAAAAGGGAGCAAACCTTCCTTATCATAATAACGTACAGCATCGTTAGAAACGTTTAATTTACGTGAAATATCGCCAATTGTATATTTTGTCATTCTTTCTCCTTGACATGGAGTTAACTCCATGTTGTATAATCAGTATATCAAAAAAATACTCTTAAGGAGAAATAAAATGTCTAAACCACTTATTGTTATAACAGGAGCAAGTTCAGGATTTGGTGCTGAAATTGCAAAATTATTTAATGCTGATGGATTCCCAATGTTGCTTTTAGGTCGTCGTACAGATAAAATCAAAGCCTTGCCCATTGATTTTACGAATGTCCTTGTGGAATCTGTAGATGTCACAGACAAAACATCATTTGAAAATGCAATTACTAAAGCTGAAGAAAAATATGGCAAAACTGATCTTCTAGTCAATAATGCAGGTGTCATGTTATTAGGAAATGTTCTTAATCAAAATCCAGCAGAATGGAAACAAATGATGGATACTAATGTTTTGGGTGTCCTTAATGGAATGCAAATTGTTCTTCCACAAATGGTTGAACGCCAATGAGGAACAGTAATTAACATGTCTTCTCTTGCTGGTAAAAAAACTTTTACCAACCACGCCGCTTATGTCGCTTCAAAATTTGGTGTCCATGGTTTAAGTGAGACTGTCAGAGAGGAAGTTTCTGGTAAAAATGTTCGAATTTCACTTGTTGCACCTGGTGCTGCCGAAACAGAATTATTGACACATGTTACTGACGAAAGTGCCCTAAATGATTATAATCTTTGGAAAGAATCAATGGGTGGTACAACACTTGCTCCTGAAAGAGTGGCGCAAACCGTGAAATTCATTTATGATATGCCTCAAACGGTCAACATCAGAGAAATTGATATTGCTGCAACCAATCAAAATGCTTAATATTTAATATCTTAGCTAAAAAGATACTAGTTAATCGCTAGTATCTTTTTAGCTATTTATTTCATATTTTATCTAGGAGATAAGCTCTGCCTCCAAAAACTTTTATTTAGAAAATATTTTCTTAAAAAAATTAGGTCCTTTAGATTCTTTGGTTGCTTCAATAATATCAGTTGCCATAAGTTCTGGTCTTATGTGATAACGATTGTAAAGTTCTTCTTTTGGAACAGCATCAATAAACTCAGTATCTGCACCATATACAAGTGTTTTTATCCCTTTACTTGCCAAATAGGTCGCCACTTTTTGACCAAATCCCCCATCTTTAGTGCCATCTTCAATCGTAACAAAGAGTCCATGAGTTTCAGATAATTTGTCTAAAGCAGCTACATCCAAAAGATTTGCAAAGAATGGATTTACAACCGTTGGATTAAATCCTGATTTTTCAAGTTCTTCTGCGACATTTTCAGCTTTCTCAAGCATTGCACCAAGTCCTAAGATTGCAACTTTTTCGCCAGACTTAACAACTTCATACTGAGGTTTACTAAAATCAGTAATTTTTGTTGGGCGATTTTCCAAAGTATGCTCTGGCAAGTGTATAAATACTGGACGTTCATGTTGATTATATGCCCAATTAAGCATTGCAAAAAGGTCTTCTTCACTTGTTGCTGCAAGGTCAATTACATTGGGAATATTTGATGTTTGACTATAAACAAAACTTCCTTGGTGAGTATCGTTTGTTCCGCCAATTTGGCTGTTACTGATAATAACAATTGCTGGTTCTTTATTCAGTGCCAAATCATGGTTAAGTTGGTCATAGGCACGTTGTAAGAAAGTTGCATTTTGGAAAATAATAGCTCGAGTTCCTGCTGCTGCGATTGCTCCACCAAGTGTCACTGTATATTGTTCAGCAATTCCTCCATCAACATAATTTTTTGGATGATTCTTAGCAAATTGTGACAGGCCAAAGAACATTGGAATTGCGGTATTAATGGCGATAAGATTGTCACCTTTGGCTAACTTTTCTTCCATAAAGTCAAGAAATACATTATTATAGCTACGAACGATATTGGTTGAGCTATTGACTGGTTGACCTGTAGCAATATCAAAGGGTGCAAAGACTTGGTGCATTCCTTCTTTATTTTCAACTGCTGGTTTATAGCCATGTCCTTTCTCTGTGTGGATATGAAGAACAATTGGCCGATTGATATCTTTTACTGATTCAAAAAGGGCAATCAAACTTTGGATATCATTTCCCTCCTCAAGGTAACGGTAATCAAGCCCAAATGATTTAAAAAGATTATTTGCTGAGGTTCCTTTACTTGCTCGCAGATCTGCAAGATGTTGATAGATTCCTCCATGATTTTCGGTGATGGCCATTTCATTATCATTTACAATAATAATAAGATTCCCGTTAAGTGTACCTGCGCCATCAAGTCCCTCAAATGCAAGTCCTCCTGAGAGCGCGCCATCACCAATGATGGCTACAATATTTTCTTTTTTTCCTTGCATATCTCGAGCCAAGGCATATCCCATAGCTGTTGCAATAGATGTAGATGTATGACCGACTCGTATAAAGTCATGTTCATTTTCTTCAGGGTCTGTATAGCCTGTTGTTCCAGAAAATTTGTCTTTGTCAGTAAAAAATTCTTTACGTCCTGTTAAAACTTTATGCGGATAGCTTTGATGACTAACGTCCCAAATTAATTTATCAACAGGTGAGTTAAAGACTTTATGTAAAGCAACAGTCATTTCTACCACACCAAGATTTGGTCCGAGATGGTCCCCTGGATATTGACTGACACGATTAAGAATTGCATCGCGTACATTTGTAGCGAGCTCTTCTAGTTCTAGCGCTGTAAGAGCCTTGATGTCTTTGGGGTCATTTACTTTGTCTAATACTGTCATAATTTTTTCTTCCTAGTTCTATTTAGATTATAAAGCTGCGAGTAAAATTTAATATTATTTAAGTTTAATAAGGTAATATAACATTAACGTTTACGTTTGTAAACGATAAAGAAATTATACTTTTTTATATTTTACTTGTCAAGAAATCTGTCATCTTTTTTAAAGAAAGTCTATAATATTATTTTGAGAAATGCATTGGACTGAAATAAAAAAAGACTAACGTAATTATTAGTCTTTTTCCTATTATCTTATAAATTGTCATCTATTTTTTCTAAGAGTCTCAAGAATTCAGCTTGTTCTTTCTCGGTCAAGGGTTCAATCAATTTCTTTTCAGATGCTTCAAATATTTGATTAATCTGATTAATAATTTTTAGCCCTTTGGGCAAAATATAGATATTTTTTTGACGTTCATTCTCTTTAGGAATTCGTCTTTCGATATATCCTTTTTTTTCCAAACCTTGGAGCATACTTGTTATACTTGCTCCTCGTCTATTAAATACTTCTGCTAAATCTTTTTGGATGAGACCTTTATCTTGATTTTCTGCAATATATGCGATTACTCTAGCTTGTTGATGATTCACTTCTAAATCTTTCATCATTTGACTAGAGGTCATCATTGATTTTTGTGAAATAGAACGAAATAAATTTGAATAGATTGTATTAGCCATTTGGAGGACTCCTCTTATTTGATTTGCTGTTTCTTATTTCTTAGTATAATGGTCTTTTATTCATTTGTCAATTTATAACAATTAGATATCTAACAGTTAGTTCTTGACATTTTCATTTATTTGATTTATGATAATTCTTGTTAGTTAGAACTCTAACTATTTTTTAAAAAAGGAGAATCAAATGTCTGAAAATTTAACAAGAGAATGGATTAATTTCTCAGACCAAAAACTGTTTGATAAAAGTTATCTCTCAAAAACATATCACATTCCGGAAGAGTTCTTATCTTATGCAACAGATAAGGACGAGAGTGCTCGAATAGAGATTGACGATGAAACTAAAAGTCTACTCATTATTTTTGATATGCCATTTGAAGATCAAACAGATGTGGCTTATTATTCATCGGGACCTATGAGTTTTATTGTAACAAAAGAGGTCATCATCACAAATGTAGCGGATAAAAAGATGGCAACAATCTTGAAAAATTCAAAACTGCTTCATCAGTTAAATCCAAAACATAAGACTTCTTTTGTCCTTCATTTCATGCTAGCTATTGCCAAAATTTATGTCGATAAAATTAGAATTCTCAATCGTAAAAGAATATTAATCGAACAAACTTTGGGTAAGGCACCGAAAAATGAAGACTTGATTAATTTGATGAAAATTGAGCGAAGTTTAATTTATTTCATTATGTCCTTGAAATCAAATTCTTTAGTCATTTCTAAAATTAAAAGTGGTAAATATTTAAAACTTTATGATGATGAAAAGGAACTTCTTGATGATTTAATGATTGAAGTTGACCAAGCTTTTGATATGTCTAATATTTCAAATAGGATTTTGAATGAGATGACTGATTCTTATGATTCAATCATTAACAATAATACAAATAGTGTCATGAAATTTTTGACCTCTTATTCAATTATTCTGACTATTCCTACCATCATTTTTAGTTTTTATGGTATGAATGTTCCTCTGCCCTTGACTAATCTCCCAAAAATATCTTGGGAAATCATTTGTTTACTTGCCCTTCTCTTGTCAGTTTTACTGACTCTCTTCTTCGTCAAAAAAGATTATTTTTCTAAACGATAGTTTTGGGTTGACAAAATAAAAAATAAGTATTATGATATTCTAATAGTTAGATATCTAACTATTAGAATATCTATCATTTCGATTCAGAAAGAAGAACAATAAAAATGAGTAAAAAATCCAACTCTTATTATCTTAAGGAAGCGCCCATCAGAAAAGCAATTGCTCACTTATCAATTCCCATGATGATTGGAATTTCCGCAACAACAATCTATAACTTAATCAATGCCTACTTTATCGGCCTTGTCCATGACACAAATATGATGTCAACAATCACTCTAGGTTTAACAATAACCATTGTTTTTATGGCCATCGGAAACCTTTTTGGTGTCGGAGGTGGAACCTTTATCACTCGCCTGCTAGGTTCTGGCGATAAAGAAAAAGGAAAGAAAATCGCTGGTTATTCTTTCTATATGAGTTTAATCATTGGTTTACTTATTGGGCTTGTTTCTCTTTTCTTTTTAAGTCCAATCGCTCATATTTTAGGAGCAGACGCCGCAACTATTACTTATACTAAAGAATATGCTGGAGTTTTATTAGGTGGTGGTTTTAGTATGATTTTAAACTATGGACTGGAACAATTAGTTCGTGCAGAAGGTGCCTCAAAAGAATCAATGTATGGCATGTTCGTTGGGGTTGCGACTAGTATTGTCTTAGATGCCCTCTTTATCCTAGTTTTAAATCTTCATGTTATTGGGGCTGGACTTTCAATGGTGATTGCAAATCTAGCTTCTACAGCTTATTATGTCTGGTTTTTAGAAAATAAAAGTGAATCGCTTAAAGGATTTTTAAAACATTTTAAAATCAGTTTAAAAGACCAATTTGAAATCTATAAAATTGGGATTGCAGAAGTTTTCAAATCAGCATTTATGATTGTCACAACACTTTTGTTAAATCACTTTTCTGTTCAATATGGTGATAATGTTCTTGCTAGCTTTGGGATTGCCCTTAGAATCACTCAACTGCCTGAATTTTTGACCATGGGACTCTTTTTGGGGGCCATTCCACTCTTTGCCTATAGTTTTGCTTCAAATAATACTCAACGATTAAAAGAAGCACTTAAAGAGTTAACTCTTTGGATTGGCGGAATTTCTATTCTCTTTGCTTTAATTGTCTATCTTTTTAGAGTTCCTGTCATGCAACTCTTTACTGATGATAGTGCAGTAATCAAAGTGGGCTTAATCGTACTAGCCGCACAACTGGTTTCATCTGTCTTCAATGGTTTTTCGGGATTATTTACTGGAATTTTTGAAGCTTCTGGTCTAGGTGCACAAACTGGGGTAATGTCTACTATCCAAGGGATTCTTTATATCCCAATCGTCATTATCTTACATCATTTTTACGGATTAACTGGCCTCATCTGGTCAATGACCCTAACAGAAGGAATTGCCTTTGTAGCAGGCCTCATCATGCTTATCCCTTATTTATTAAAATTAAACAATGGTAAACTTATGGAAAATCAAACTGAATTAGCCGTTGCTGAATAATATATTAAAAACGAGGAAATTTATGGCCTCGTTTTTTATATATTATTTTCCAGTCCAGACGTATTTATCATAATTTAATCCTGATAAAGCTTCAATTATTTGTTTTGTTTTGAGGTCAGCTGACTCTTTAGCATTTTTTACTGCCACTTCTCCCCCAATCGAATCAGCCTTTTGTAGACGTGAAATTTCTTCAACCAAAATAGCATGTGTTTTTGAATTAAGTTTAAAAGTAAAAGCATTCCATAAAGCAATCAGCATCAAGCCTCCAACTAAAAACGTCATCAGCATAGCAATTCCAAAGCCCGCACTTTGAATCTGATGTTCTAAAGTAGAACTTGTTACCAAATGGTGAAAAGCTTGTCTGGTCGTCACATGGTGCACTTGTACATAATTTGACATTTTGTCTGCCACATTAGAAACATGTTGGTTATATCCAGCAGCTCCCATAACCGCTCCAATGACAACATTAAAGACAATATTAGTGAATTTACGTACAAAAGTCATAGCTCCAGCAAAAACTCCTGCCCGCTGTTCTTTATGAATGATCATATCAATATCAGGAATTAAAGGAAAGACGACCCAAGGAAGGCCCCCAATGATGTTACGACCCACAGTGAAAACACAAGTTGTAAAAATGATGAGTCCCGTAATCTGAGCTTCTGATAAACTTCCTCTTGTGAAATAAACAATACCATAAGTGATACATGATAAAATACCAATGCCAAAACCAATTAGGTAAAGCAGGCGTGGTCCAATTTTGGGGTGATTAAAAAGCCATGCTCCAAATGGTGTATATGCAATTGTCATAATCAATAAGGGTGTCGCTAAAATAAGAGCTGCTTGCGCTGGATCAAGTGTTAGAGTTGGCAAAAACGAAATCGTCGCAAAGATAACAAAAATAGCTGTAAAAGAATCAATAATCCCAAAAGTAGAGAAATAAAGAACTAGATGTTTACGAAAAGTTTTAATCCTTAAGGTTAAAAGTAAATTAGCAATATTTTCCAAGAATAACCTAGCAGGAGTTTTAGCTCGTTTTCTTTCTTAATCTAAATGCCGCAACATAAGTTCTGTCTTTTCTTTAGAAATCAGAATAGGGTCCCAAGAAGAAAAGTAAACAAAGAGTGTAAATATAATTCCAATCACACCCCAAACACAAGCTGTTGCAAATAAGGCCCAGGCGGAAGTTTGCATTCCATGTTCAGCAGGTAAAAGTTTCATAAAGAGAGTCGGGACAAAAGCTATTAAGGGTTGGGCTAAACCTGAAGCCCACATTCTGATTGACCCCATTTTATTACGTTGTGTATAGGTAGAGGTAATTTCTGCAGGGATAGCTTCCCAAGGAATGAGAACTAAATCCAAACAAAAATCAAAAAGTATAAATGACACAAGATAATAAAGCCAAGAAAGGCCACCTGCCATTGGAATCCACATCGCTGCAAAAGCAATCGAAGTTGGAATTGCAAAAATCAAAAAGAATCGTCTACGCCCATATTTTCGGACGAGTGCAAAGTGATAAAAATTATCTGAAATAACAGCAACAGCAGGAGCCCAGAACATATCTATAACGAGTCGAGCTGAAATTAAAAGTGCAGCTAATCCAGGATTAACCCCACCAAAAGAGGTCAGAAAATATAAGAGCCACGAACCAATAAGGCCACCAGTTCCTCCATTAAACATATCCCATGAACCAATTCCTAAAGCTCGATGAAACCCAATTATTCCTTCTGCTTTGTTTGTTTTGAAACTAAAAAATTCCCTAAAAAAATTTATTTTTTCATTGCCAACCATAACTTTCTCCAAATTTAAATATATTTCTTGAAGTAAAAAGTTACAAGTATATTAGGTTGCAAATTAAAGACTTTTTACTCTTAAATATTGCAAAACATAGTTACACCTAATTAATTTCAAGCAAATCAAGTATAACGCTTTCAAAGCGATGAAATTGATTAATATTACGTAATCTTTTAGGAAATAATGCTATTGAACAATGAGTGCTAGTTTTAAAATTTATTATTAAAATAAAAAAACTGATAACAGATACTGTTATCAGTTTTTTATTCTATTGCCACTCAACAGTTGCTGGTGGTTTGCTCGTAATATCGTAGACGATACGGTTGACGTGGTCCACTTCATTAACGATACGTTTTGAGATTTTTTGGAGAAGATCCCAAGGAAGTTGGGCAAAGTCAGCTGTCATTCCATCGATTGAAGTGATGGCACGAATAGCTAGTGTATAGTCATATGTTCGTTGGTCTCCCATGACACCGACTGATTTCACGTCTGTATTTACTGTGAAATATTGCCAAACATCACGTTCAAGGCCTGCAGCAGCAATTTCTTCACGAAGAATTGCATCTGATTCACGAACAGTTTCTAGTTTTTCTTCTGTTAAATCACCAAGGACACGAATGGCAAGTCCTGGTCCAGGGAAAGGTTGACGCCAAACGATTTCATCAGGCATTCCAAGTTGTGTTCCAAGCGCACGAACTTCATCTTTAAATAGTGTGTTCAATGGTTCAATCAATTGGAATTGCATATCTTCAGGAAGTCCACCAACGTTATGGTGTGATTTGATTGTTTGAGCTGTATCTGTTCCTGATTCAATGACGTCGGTGTAGAGTGTTCCTTGGGCAAGGAAGTCAACACCTTCTAATTTGTTTGCTTCATCATCAAAAACATAAACAAATTCGTTACCGATAATTTTACGTTTTGTTTCTGGGTCTGAAAGGCCAACAAGCTTGTCCATGAAACGTTTTTGAGCATCTACTTTGATAATATTAAGACCGAATTTCCCGCCTAATGTTTCCATGACTTGGTCAGCTTCGCCTTTACGAAGGAAACCGTGGTCAACAAAGATTGATGTCAATTGGTCACCGATGGCACGTTGTAAAAGTACACCTACAACTGATGAATCAACACCACCTGAAAGTCCAAGAAGAACTTTTTTATCGCCAACTTTTTCACGAATATCTTTGATTTGCATATCAATGAAGTTTTCCATTGACCAGTTCCCTTTTGCTCCACAAATGTTAAGCGCAAAGTTTCTGAGCATCTCTGTCCCATGAACTGAATGACGAACTTCTGGGTGGAATTGGATACCGTACAAGTTGCGTTCTGTATTTTCAACAGCAGCAAATGGACTGTTTGGTGAAGTTCCGACAACGTGGAAACCTTCAGGAATAGCTGTTACACGGTCACCGTGGCTCATCAAAACATCTTGAACTTCGGGAGTTCCTGCAAACAATGCTGATTTTTCAGTGAGTTGAAGTGGGGCAACACCGTATTCGCGTTCGCCTGCTGCTTCTACCATACCGCCGAGCTTGTAGCTCATCAATTGCATTCCGTAGCAAATACCAAGAACTGGCAAACCAAGTTCAAAGATTTCAGGATCAATATCGAATGAACCTTCATCATAAACTGAATTTGGACCGCCTGAAAGAATAATACCGATTGGATTAATCTCACGAATTTCTTTGGCTGTAACTTTGTGACTCATGAGTTCTGAGAAAACACCGATTTCTCGGATACGACGCGCAATAAGTTGATTGTATTGTGAACCATAGTCGAGTACAATGATTTTTTCAAGTGTAGTGTCGGACAAGGGACCCTCCTCTAATAAGGTGCAAAAGTCCGAATTCCTGTTGGAAAGTTCGAACTTTTGTTCAATTATTTTATTAGATTTATTCTATCATAATTTATTGTTTTTTGCAGAGATATTTGTGAATAAATAAAATAAATTTTAGAAAAATCGTATGATAGTGATTACATTTATTTTTACTGACGAAAATGAAAAACTACTGACAAAGCTGTCAGTAATTTTTTTCATCTAAATCTTTTGCCAAAGCAAAATTTCCAATCGTTGCCGAACCATTATTTGCGACTGACGGAGTCATAATATAATCTGTCAGTAAATAGGGAACGTGGACATAACCTGCCAGTAATTTTGTGAATTCTTTGCGCACGCGCTCAATCATGTGCGTTTGGGTCATAACGCCACCACCAAAAACAATTTTCTCAGGTGCAAGTGCTAAGGTTGTATTAACGGCGATTTGTGCAATGTAGAAAGCTTGAATATCCCAAACTTTGCTGTCAGCTGGAATATCTTCTCCACGAATTCCTAAGCGGGCTTCAAGGGAAGGGCCGGCTGCCACTCCTTCTAGACAATCACCATGAAATGGACAAACGCCTGCAAAATTAAGATCGTCTGGATGGCGTTTAACATATTGATGACCCATTTCTGCATGAGAAAATCCTCCAATAAATTTCCCATCTTGTACGGCTCCTCCACCAATTCCTGTTCCAATTGTGAAATAAACCAATGATTTTCCGCCAGTCACAATCATTTCACCGTAAGCCGAGCTATTGACATCGGTAGTGAAAACCATCGGAATATCAAGTGCGGCTTTGAGTTTTCCTAATAAATCAACATTTGCCCAACCAGCTTTTGGCGTGGTTGTTATATAGCCATAAGTTGCACTTTCAGGCTTGATGTCAATAGGTCCAAAAGAACCAACTGACAATGATTTAACAGGATTCTCCTTAAAAAATTCAATGGTTCTAGTAATTGTTTCTTCGGGACTTGTCGTTGGAATTTGATTTGTTTTTAAAATATTAAACTGCTCATCACCAATCGCAAGTACAAATTTTGTTCCGCCTGCTTCGATTGAGCCATAATGATTTGTCATAATTTTTTCCTATAATTTGTTACTTTTTATGTTCTATTTCGTATAGTATTAGTGAAGGAATTTTCTGTCAGTAAAAAATATTACTGACAGAAAACTTCTAGCTTATTTGTCAGTCTTATTTGCGTAAGTTTGTGAAAAATCTACCGCTGCACCAATTAAGTTGGCAGAATTTCTGAATTCACAAGTTACAATTTCTGGCATAAAAGTCGCTACTTCAATAATTCCCATAATTTTTTGAAGTTGTTTTTGTAGTTCTGGAATTAACCATTCAGCTTGGGAAACCCCTCCGCCAATAATCACTAATTCTGGATCAAAAGAATAAGTCAGATTAAAAATTCCTTTTGCGACATTGTATAGAAAAATATCTTTTTCTTCATTAGCTATTTCATCACCATTAAAGGCTTTTTCAAAGATTTCGATGGCATCAAGAGCTTCTCCTGTGCGTTTATTATAGCGCTCAGCCATTCTAATCGTTGTTCCTAATGTTGAAAACGAATGTTCATCATCCATGAGCATAAAGCCAAATTCACCGCCAAAAAGATGTTTCCCATGATGAACTTTCCCATTCATAACTACAGAACCACCAACACCTGTTCCAAGCACAAGAAGCAAAACATCTGACAAACCTTTTGCCGCACCAAATTTCACTTCGGCAAGCGCTGCACAATTGGCATCATTTTCGATAGAAACAGGTAATCCAAATCGTTTTTCTAGTTCAGCATGAATATCAAAATCATGAATATAAGGGAGAGCACTTGCTCCTTCAATGACACCAGTCGCTTTATTTACTGCTCCTGGGGAACTAATAGCAACACCACAAACATCAGAATTTTCCTTAAATTGTTCAACGACTGCTGTCAGTGATTGATAAAATTGATCCAGATTATCAGGAGTTCCGAAAGCACCTTCTTCTCCTAATTTTCCGTCAGCAAATCTTGCATATTTAATGCTTGTTCCACCAATATCTATTGTTAATAATGACATATTTCTCCTCCAAATTTTCTTATATTTTAACAGAAATCATTGATTGTATTTTTCTAAAATCGAATCTGGAACTTGTAAAAGTGATGTGTCTGTTAAATTTTTATACCAATAAGCTGATTTTTTTAAAGTTTTCACTTGGGTATGGATATTCAAACTAATCAAACCATAACGATTTTTGTATGAATTACGCCAACTCCAGCAATCAATTGGTGTCCAAACATGGTAACCAAAACAATTTGAGCCTTCTTGAATCGCTTTATGGAGCCAAAAAAGATGTTCTGTTGTAAAAATAATTCGATAATCATCTTGGATTTGTCCCTCTTCATCTTTGAAACGTTCTTCATTTTCTACGCCCATCCCATTTTCAGAAATAAACCAAGGAATATTCCCATAATCTTCTTGAATTCGCTTGGCAATTTCGTAAATGGTTTGTGGATGTATCTCCCAACCTCTGTCAGCATTCATCCGCACCCCACGTTTATTGAACGATGCGTAATATTTGTCGGGACGCCAATCTTGAGCCAAACTATCACTAGAATATTCAGGTTCTTGTACTCGACTCGGATGGTAGTAATTTACTCCCAAAAGGTCCACTTTGTTTTCCTTAATCCGTTTCAAATCTTCTGCTTCCGACTGCCACAAGACATTTTCTTCTTGTAAAAGGCTGACTAATTCTTCTGGAAATTCTCCCTTTATTGATGCATCTAAAAAGAGGCGATTTTGCCAAAGGTCTGCCATTTCTGCTGCTTTTAAATCTTCTATTTTTTCAGTTGCTGGATAGGACGGAGTTAAATTTAAAATGATTCCAATTCGTCCTTCAGGATTTTTATTGATTTTTCGGTATTGTTCAATCGCAAGAGATGAGGCGAGTTGCAAATGATAAGCCACTTGAACAGCTTTTTTTCCATCAACAATATCAGGATAATGGAAACCTAATAGATAAGCACACTCAACGACAACCATAGGCTCATTAAAAGTAAACCAATCACTCACTCGGTCGCTGAATTCAGCAAAACATTTTGCTGCAAAACCTGCATATAAATCAACAACATGACGACTTTCCCAGCCTCCATATGTTTTTAAAAGTTCAACTGGTAAATCAAAATGATTTAAATTAATCATCGGACGAATCCCTTGCGCTATAAATTCATTAATTACAGCGTTATAGAAATCAACCGCTTTTTCATTTACCGTATTCTTTTCTAAATCATCTATCAAACGCGACCATTGAATACTTGTCCTTATTGATTTTAGACCAGCAGCCTTCATTAATTTTATGTCTTCTCGAAAGTCATTGAAAAAATTACTGGCTGTATCAGGTCCAATTCCGCCCCAAAAACGTTCTTGATAATGGTCAAAATCATAATCAAAAACATTGTCATGCTGCTTTTTAAAACGCCCTTCAGTTTGTGGGCCACTCGTTGCTGCTCCCCACAAAAAATTTTCTTGGAATTTTAATTCCATTTTCCACCCCTCTCAGTAACTCTTCTTTTTTACTCTGCTAACTGTTCTTCGACTTTCAAACGCCAAGTTTTTGTCACACTTAAAGAATAAACTTGTAAAAGGCCAATCAAACCAAAGAGAATCATGCCTTTAAATTGCCAAGTCAAAACAAAGATAAGGACAATCCCAAATAAAAGTTTTAGATAGGTTTTAAAACTAATAAAATTTGAAATAAAGCTCATTTTTAATAAGTTTCCAAAACTAATTTCAAATTGACTATCAAAAATCATTGTATATTCAAAAGCGGTCATAAGATAAGTTAAACCAAAGAATAGAATGAAATCAATCACCAAGAAAAGTAAACCTTGGATTTGTACTGAAAGATATAAATTATAAGCGAGTAAAAGACTCAAAGACGTATAGAGCCAAAAAATGATATTTGCTCTTAAAAAGTCTCGCTTGAAAATTTGATAAGCCTGTTTCACTGAGATTGACTTATAGTCAAAACCATGTTCCAAATACAACTCTGTTACCACTTTAAAGGCAGGACCAAGTCCTAAAACAAACAGCCCTGTGAGCGCTAAGAGCCAAAATATCAAGGTCAATTTAACAACGACCCAAATTCGAATAAAGAATTCTTCTAGTGCTTTTCCAATCATTTTTCTATAACTTTCTAACTTTTATTACTTCATTATAACACTTTTCCAATGAAATGTTAGGGTTTTCATGATAGCCTTTTCTTTGCTTTTATGGCAAGTTTTTACAGCCCTTTGTTAGCTATTTTTTTGTCCTAATACTTGTATTTCATATAAACGAACAGCGGTATCTGCTCCTTGTGTTGGTTTAATGGCTGTGATTCTAACGTAACGCGTTTCTGTCTGTTTGAAAGAGTCTTTGGTTTCCCCCAATTTATTTTTCTTAACGTTGACAACTTCTGTCCAATTTTGATTATCCTTTGAAATCTCAATGGTGTAATCAGAAGTATTCATGTCAGGCGATTCTCCTCCTTTTTGCGCATGGTCAATCAGGACTTGATTGATTTTTTCTGATTTCCCAAGGTCAATTGTAATATTGTGTTTACCTGTGCCAACGGCACACCATTTGGTATTTAATTTTCCATCAACTGCTTTTGGTCCTGATTCAGATTCATTAGTGAAACTGTCTACTTGAACGGATTGATTTAATGCAAAATTTGTTAATTCTACTGGTTGATCAATTACAGTAATCAGTTCAGTTTGAGTGACTGAATCTTCTTGTCCTTTTTCATTGATGGCCGTTAATTTGACGGAATAACTCCCTGCTTTATCAAAACTTACTTGAGGATTCTTTTCTGTAGAAGTAGCGGGACTTGCACCATCAATTTCCCATTTATATTTGACGGAAGCTAGATTAGATTGATTCATTAAAGTTACTTTTTCACCAATCGTAACTAGGGTTTTATCTGCTACAAATGCCGCTTTAGCTAATGAATTATCTGGCCATTTCACAGAGGTCGTAACTGAATGTCCAGATTCTCCAGCATTATTAATTGGGACAATTTCAAATTTTGTTGAATTGATATTTTTGCCGCGTTTTAAGGCATTAACAAAGAAGGCATTGATATTGCTTGCTCCTAAAAATTCTTTACTTCCATCATCATTCAACTGATAGATTTCATAAGTAGAAAAATTATTTTTATTTGCATCTGATTTCCAAGAAAGTCTAAAACCGCCTA
Organism: Lactococcus sp. EKM203L; assembly: GCF_011800585.1. NCBI lineage: Bacteria > Bacillati > Bacillota > Bacilli > Lactobacillales > Streptococcaceae > Lactococcus > Lactococcus sp. EKM203L. The sequence continues at coordinate 590,673 of NZ_JAALEQ010000001.1, read as the reverse complement.
CTGTTCCTTCTTCTTCAAAAGCTTCATCAGTTACTTTTGCATCCGAAAGTACGATTGGAGCGACTTTTTGACCATTGGTCAAAGTCATTTCTCCTAGATTAATGCCTTTAAAATCCATTGCTTGATCAGATTTTATGCTTAAACCGATTTTTTTGATTGTTTGACCTTCAAATTTCTTAACATCAAAACTTATTTCTGACCAATTCTCAGTCAGGCTTTTATCTCCTGTAATGCTAACTTTTTGACCATTTGCTAGTTCTAAGATTGCAGAAACTTTAAGCGCTTGGTCTGAGCGCATACTAACAGAGAATTTTGCTCCTTTAGCAATTTTCAAATCACTAGCAAACAATGTGATGTTTGAGCTTTTCCCTGCATCTAAATGTTCAGCCATAAATTTCAGTGAATTTCCACCGTTATAAGCATTTGCAAAGTCGAAGCTTGGACTTATTTTATTTTTTCCTTCGTTGTCAATAATCCAGCGGTAAGATGGTAAAATACCTGCTAAACTGCGGTCGTTCCAATCCATTTCTGAGATTTTTTGACCAGCTTTAAAATAGTTATAACCATTTCCTAAATTAAAATTAGTATTAAATTCATTACCGCTTATTGCTGATTTTTCCAGAACATATTTGGAAAGTCCTGTCCATGATTCATTAACAGAGTGATCAACTTGACGAGGGTCTGCTTTTTGATTGACCCAGAATGCTGATTCACGATTTTGAAAATCATCCCAATTACTTGCGTTAGTATAGGTAGCGCTTGCTGCATAGAGTCCAATTGATGTTTGAGTGGCTTGATTTCCTTTTTCTAAAATGTTCCATTTAACTGGAGTTTGGACGTCTTTCGCTTGCACATCTATTCCGGCATAAGTATTATAAGGGTCAATATTGTGATTTTTAGCATAGAGATTCGATTTTTCAAGTAATTTTTGGTCGGCCAAATTATTTTGAGTCCACCAGAAATTTAAAAACATCGCGTCTGCTGCTTTATCTTGTACAAATGTCGCATTTTGGTCATTTAACTGATTTTGCCAATCCACTTTTCCATCTTTAGTCATGGCATCATACCACATGATTTGAAGACTAGAATCTTCTTTTTTCACCTGTTGAATCAAGGCTTTCATGTTAGCTGCATCGTCAGCATTTAGCCCTTGGGTTTCTTCATTGATAAACCATCCCTCAAATCCATAAGTCTTGGCAACCTTAACCATTTGACTGGCAAATGGATATTGTCCTTGCTCATCTTTTTTGAGCATTGTTTTGACCCAATCTACTTTTCCACCGTATTCTTTAGGCGGTAAGAAAATTGTTCCAAGTACCGGAACACCATTGCTGTGTGCTTCATCAATAACATCTGCTGATGGAGTTACAATTATTCCTTCACCAGATGAGCCACCCCAATAAACCAGTGTGTCAATGTATTGCCAATAATCAAAAGTATAGCTCTCAAATTTTGTCGTGCCCCGCGAAGGATTTCCAGAAGTTTGTGAGTTCATCATCGACAAGGCGACAATTTTTGTCTTTTTGTTCTGATTTTGATTGGATGGACTTAGTTTATCAGGAGAAATTCTTTTGGTAAGTGGCACTCGGGATTGATTGTAAACTAAATCTTTGTCATTTTCCGCTGACCATTCTAGAAATTTATCAGGCATCCAATAAGATGAAATGGGAGCATTCTTACTTTGGTAATCTGGAATTGCTTCTGCTGTCACTTTATAATTAGCTTTCACATGTTTTGCTGAAGTTCCAAAACAAGCTGTCAGTAAAGTTGCAGATGCCAAAATTCCTGTAGAAAGGCATATTCTAATAAAAAATTTTTTCGATTTTTTCATAAAATCCTCCAATAAAATTTATTAATCAAGATTTTTTATTTCTAAAGCAAAAGCTTGCCAAGGTTGAATTTCTATGTCTGTCAGTAAATCTGGAAAGCTGTCATTACTGATGATTTCATTTTTTTTGACAAAAGAACTTTCAAAACGTTGGACTAAATTTGATAAATTGGCGACCACCAGAAAAGTTCTTGTTGTCGTTTTTCTCAAGTATGCGAAGATTTCGTCAGCACTTTCAAGTAATTCAAAATCTGCTTCTATCAGCCAATTTTCTTGGTGACGAAGTTTGATTAACTTTTGATAAGTATAAAATACAGAGTTAGAATCACTGACAGCTTGGTCAGCATTTATTATCTTAGTATTAGGATTGATAGAAAGCCAAGGTTTCCCTTTTGTAAAACCAGCTTTCTCATCACTGGTCCATTGCATTGGCGTCCTAGCATTATCACGACTCATTTCTCGCAAAACTTTGATAATTTCTTCTTCTGAATGTCCTTCTTTTTTTCTGTCAGTAAAATATTCATGTGATTCTACGTCATTTATTGCTGACAGATTTTCAAAAGGAAAATTGGTCATTCCTAATTCTTCGCCTTGATAAATAAAAGGAGTGCCACGCATCAAATGAAAGAGAATTGCAAAAGCTTTGGCTGATTTTTCTCTATATGTTCTCTCATCTCCCCAAAAAGAGACAATGCGTGGCAAATCGTGATTGCCTAGAAAAAGAGAATTCCATGCTTCATTTGGCGTCAATTTCTGCCAAGCGGTCATTGCTTCTTTTAGCTTTGGAACATTTAAGGGGAGTTTTTTCCATTTGTCCCCGTTTCCTGCTGATGTCAATAGATGCCAGAAACCAAAAATCATTGAAAGTTCATGACGAGTGGGGCCACTATATAACTTTGCTAATTCTGGTGAACTTGACCAAGCTTCACCAACAGTGAGATAGTCCTTTTTACCAAAAGTTGCTAAATTCATCTCTTTTAGATAATCATGCAGTTTTGGACCATTAACCGTGATTTCTTGATCTGGTTTTTTTCCAATCAAATCAATGACATCTAATCTAAAACCAGAAATTCCCTTAGCCAACCAAAAATTCATCATCTTATGAATTTCCTTACGCACTTCTTCATTTTCCCAATCCAAGTCAGGCTGCTGTGGACTAAAAAGATGAAAATAATATTGTTGAGTGCTTGAGTCATAAGTCCAATTTTTAAATTCTCCAATCGGTTGATCCCGCCAAATATAAAAATCTCTTCTCGGATTATTTTTAGATTTTTTGGATTCTTTAAACCACAAATGTTGGTCAGAAGTATGATTGACAACCAAGTCCATAATGACACGAATATTAAGTTGCTTTGCTTTTTCTATGAGCGCTTCAAAATCAGCCATTGTGCCAAAAAGTGGGTCAACTTTATAGTAATCACTAATGTCATAACCATTATCAACCATCGGGGATTGATAAATCGGAGATAGCCAAATACCATCCACTCCTAGTTTTTCAAGATAAGTTAATTTCTCTATTATTCCATTGATGTCACCAATTCCGTCATCATTTGAATCCTTAAATGACCGGGGATAAATTTGATAAATGACTGCTTTTTTCCACCAATTATTCATCATTTCCTCCATAAATTTTCATAAATACCGGAAGTACCTTGCTAAGATCGTCTAAAATTTCACTGACAGACTTAGCTGCAGCATTGTCAGCCCAAATCGAAAAGTAAGTTCCTCTGACAGCTTTCATCTCTTCTTGATTTAAATATTGCTGACCAGAAAATTTTTGAATTTTTCCTTCCCTTTCCAGTTTTTCAGCCGTTGGATAAGAATAGCCTGCTTCTTCACCTAAAACATAATAAAGGTCATTATCACAAAAATTTATTAAGGTATAACCCTTAGTTAACCATTCTTTGACTTCTGCCATCCCTTTGTCCCAGTTTGTCCAATAACAAATCTCCACATTTTTATTCAAAGGAACCAATGACTGAAGGTCTTTTCGTAAAAATCCATCATTCCAAATACGAACTTGTTTTCCTTTTTTCTGCAAATGCTCGGTCAATTGATTAACATAGTCATAATAAAACTCTAAACCACTTGCCTTATTTCCATATTTTTCCCGAGTTTTCTCCACTAAATAAGGATATTTTTCAATTTGCCGAAAATCAATAAATTCATCAGCCCCGATATGAAAAGTATCTGAATCTGGGAAAATATCGACTATCTTATCAATTATTCCGATAATCCAATCAATGACTGCTGGATTAGTAACATCTACCGCTTGTTGATTGCTGTCAGGTAGTGCAAATTCAGGATTTTGCTCTAACAAGGAGCCCATGTGACCTGGACTATCAAAATCAGGAATCAAAGTGATTTCGTGTGTTTTTGCAAATTCTTTCAATTCTTTGAGCATATTTTCTGAATATTTTTTACTGACAGGGCTGTCAGTAAAATTTAGCGCAAATCCTTCATTTTCATTGAGATGAAGTTGTAAATGGGTCAGCTTATGCTCTTGAAGTAAAAGAACTAATCTTTTTAACTCTGCTATTGACCAATATTTTCGTCCAATATCGACTAATAATCCTTTTTCCATAATAATTCCAATAAAATAAGACCTCCAAACTAGTTTCAAAATGAATTTAGAAAGGAGATCTTGGATTTGTTTACCTCTTATTTATTTTTTAGATAAGTATCATATTGACTTTGCATTTCTTTTTGAACTTTATCATAACCTGCTTTTTTCAATTCAGCTTTGAGTTTTGGTAAAGTTTGAACTGGGTCAACAGATCCTGTGTTCAATTGATCCAAATATTGACTCATGACATTTGATAAGTTTGAAATTTCAGATTTCACTTTTGATTGGTCAAAAGTAAAGCCAAGCAATGGTGAAACTTTTGCATCTTTAATTGATTGGTCACGTTTAGTAATCATTTCATTGGTAACCGCATCAGTTGTATAAAGAATGGCATTATTTCCTGTATTCCAAGCAGCCATATGTTTTACCCCTTCACTGTATGAAGGAAGTAATTTAATTTTCTTATCACCAGTTTTTTCCCATTGTTGTCCTTCAACACCATAAACTAAACCATTTAAAAGTTCAGCGTCACTATTGATGATTCCAAGTGCTTTAATCGCTTCTTCTTTATGTTTAGAGGTATTTGAAACAACGAAGTTAGCCATACGAGCTTGGTCAGTTGTAATCAATGGATTAGTTACTGCTTTAGATACAAGTGTTTGTCCTGCTGCTTGAGTCAAAATAGTATCGCCGTAATCGTAAGGACCTTGTGTTTCGACACGAGTGAACCAGTTATTTGAATTCAAGTCAAATGCAGTATTTGAAGTAGCTGCATCGGCCGGAATTAAACCTTTAGTATAGTAATCATGCATTTTCTTCAAATTATCAATATAGGCAGGAATGTCATAAACATTTTGGATTTTTTTACCATCCCCTGTTGTATCTACAGCAAATGGCAAACCATTTCCAAGGACATAGTCAACATTACCTGGTGTTTTGAAACCTTGACCAATGGCAAAAGCTGCAACATTAGGATCTTTTTTATGGAATTCTTCAATCACTTTTTCAGCAGAAGCAAATGAATCAACGCCGTCAATTGATAAATTATATTTATCCAAATATTGTTTGTTAAAAGTAATCACCTGTTGAGCATAAATATTACCATTTACAGGATATCCATAAAGTTTTCCATTGATTTTATTTCCCTCAATATAAGCAGGATTAAGTTCATTATAAGCTGTCTTGGCATATTTAGGGGCTAAATCAGTTAAATCAGCAAAGGCACCTTTAGCGGCATTTGTTGCATAATCTTGGGCAAAAGCAATGTCATAAGCTTCACCAGATGAAACGATGACGTTCATTTTTTGAGCGTAATCCCCCCAACCAATATAGCTAATGTCCAATTTCACACCAGCTTTTTTCTCAAGAATTTTATTAGCGTTAGCCATCAATTCTTTGTAATTGTCTGGCTTATCACCAATCTGGTACATGTGTAAAGTTGTTTTACCAGAACTACTTTTTGACTTCGCAGATGAACCACAAGCCACAAGTGTAAAGGCTGCAAGCACTGATACGGTACCGAGTGCAACTTTTTGATAATTTTTCATTAGAGTATGCTCCTTTAGGGTTTCCCCAATTTTTTTAACTTTATTAATGTTTGCGCTTTCTTTAAGCGTCTAAATTTACTCTGCTAAATAAGCAGAGTCTTCTTATTCTTTAACGCCACCAATGGTTAAACCTTTGACAAAATAACGTTGGAAGAATGGATAACTAATCGCAATTGGTAAAGTTGAAATGATAACAATTGCCATACGTGCTGATTCACCAGGGAGAGCCGCTAAACCTCCGGCAATCTGTGAGCCTGCTCCTGCATTTTGTGTTAAGAATTGTAAGTTGTTTTGAACTTTCATCAGCAAATATTGCAATGGAATCAATTTATCGTTTGAGATATAAAGAAGAGCATTAAACCAGTCATTCCAATATCCTAAGGCCGCAAAGAGGGAAATGGTTGCAATCCCAGGTACTGCTAAAGGAAGAACAATTTGAGTGAAAATTCTAAGTTCACTTGCTCCGTCAATTCGGGCAGATTCAATAATTGAATCTGGAACTGAACGTTTAAAGAAAGTTCTCATAACAATGATGTTAAATGGCGAGACAGCCATTGGCAAAATCAAAGCCCAAATTGTATCTTTCAATTGTAGAAGATTAGTCATTACCAAGTAATTCGCAATCATCCCAGGTGAGAACAACATAGTGATCAAACAAAAGATTGTAAAGAATCGACGGAAAGGAAAGTTATTTCTAGAAATCGCATAAGCATAAAGTGAAGTTGCTGTAGAATTAATTGCAGTCCCTAGAACCGTAACAAGTACTGTGACAAACAATGATTGCAACATTTTATCTTTCATTTGGTCAAATAAGAATGTATAAGCATAAAAGCTCCATTCTCGTGGCCAAAAGCTATAACCGAATTGTTGCAAAGCCGATTCTTTTGTCAGCGAAATGGCTAAGACAAAGAGGAAAGGTAAGACACAAGAGATTGCAAAAAGTGCAATGACGATATTAAAAACAAAGTTAACTGGACGATTAAATCCTCGAACAGATAATGAGGCTATTTTTTTCTTTTTCATATATTATTAGCTTTCAAGTTTGATAAAAGGCTTGACCTACTAGCTTCCTCCTTTCTTAGAATAATGCTGAATCACTATCAAGTCTGCGGGCAAAGAAGTTTGTAATCATTAGAAGAATGAATCCTACTACCGATTGATAAAGCGCTGCTGCCGTCGCCATTCCTAAGTCACCAGTGTTAGCTAATCCATTATAGATATAGGTATCAAGGACCTGCGTTACTGGTGTCAAAGCACCTGATTGTCGTGGAACATTATAGAAAAGACCAAAGTCAGCACGGAAAATATTTCCAACGGCTAAGATTGTCAAAATCGTCATCAGTGGAACAACTTGAGGAATGGTAATATTTTTAATCTGTTGCCATTTTGTTGCTCCATCAACCATTGCTGCTTCATAGTAGGTTGGGTTAATTCCCATTACTGTTGCAAAGTAAATAATCGAATTATAACCAATTCCCTTCCAAACACCAATGAAGAGGATGATGAAGACCCAATATTTTGGTTCTTGATACCAATTGACTGGCACCCCACCATTATGCATAATCATTTGGTTGAAAATCCCTTTGTTTCCTGGTGCCAAGAAGGCATAAACAAAGTAAGAAATAACAACCCATGAAAGGAAATAAGGAAGAAGTGACATCGTTTGATACACTTTTACCAACTTTTTATTTCTTAATTCACTCATGATAATTGCAAACGCAATAGAAATAATCAAGTTCAGTGTAATAAACCCAACATTATAAAGAACCGTATTTCTTGTGATATCAAAAGCAGCACCGGAAGAAAAGAGGAATTCAAAGTTTTTAAATCCTACCCAAGGACTATTGGTCAAACTGGCCAAAAATCCATCTGGGTCAATATGAAAATCTTTAAAAGCCACCACATTTGCAAATACTGGAATATAAAAGAAGAATATCATCCAAATTGCACCTGGCAGAGCCATAATTATCAGTGCTTTATAGCGCCAAATATTCCGAAAAAATTTTTTCATTGATTTTTCTCCTTAATCAACAAAGTCCGGATTTCGTGAGCTGCAATTTGTGTTTGTGAGTCTGCTTCAATTTCCTCTTCGAGTAAATTAAGTAATTTCGCTTCTTCTTCGAGCGCTAAACTTAATGACTGACCAGACATATTGTAGCCTCGTAAAACTAGACCATTATCTGATTCGCGACGTTTCAATGCCGTGATAGCAAATTTATCAGTATCAATTTCTAATATTTTCCCAGCTGACGGTAAATTTTTTTCTGCTGACGGATTTGTCAGTTCTACCGTTGAAAATGGAACTTGTGCAACATAAGCATGTTGATAAGTTTCATAACGTTCGTAAGCCGGTCCATGAAATTCTAAACTATAGTTAAAAGTATGACGTCCTAAAGTTTGAGCCTCTGGTGTTGGGAAGTAACCCCAATCACCAAGTTCGCCAACTCCTCTAAGTAAAGTTAATGCAATATTTGCACTGTCAGTAATTTCGTATTCATTTAAGCCAAAATTACCAACAGTTAAACCATATTCTTCATTATGAAGATTAACGAAAGCTTGCTGATGCTGTGGATTTGTTGGATTTTCCCAAGTTTCAGGCATAACATTAGGTCTTGTCACTACTTCATAAATACTGTCAGCTTCGTGATTTTCGCTTGTTAATCCCGCTGGGAATAGTACACGAAGTCTGTGATCTTTCATTTGGTTATCAATGCTTGTTTCAAAATCAACTTTTTTTGAATTTTTACGTACAGTGATTTTGCTTGTTACCTCTAAAGGCAAAAGTTTATCAGAACGACCAGCATTACGATAACGGAATTCCAAAACCTTTTTTTGTTCCTCATCCAATAATTCGTCAGCAGATTCAGGAATCATCAGCACTTGTTTAAGCTGAACTTCCGCAATTTCTGCTCTGTCAGTAATAATTGAAAACTCAACAGGACTGTCAGTAGAAAGAATTGGTTTGGTATTTTTAGGTTGGAAATAGATATATTCATTTCCAATATCACCAGTGTCTTCAAAGACAAGCAAATCTTTAAAAACTTTATTGAGCGACTTATCAAAAATACTCAATGTTCCATTATGATTAACTGTCAGTTTCAAACTTTCATTTTCAATAGTTTGACCAGAAATCATACTTTCATTATTATTGACAGAACTGTCAGCATCGTCAGTAAGTACCAAATCAAAACTTTCCCAAGAAAAAGCACTCATTTCATTTAAAAATAATTTCACTTTCACAAATCGTTTCATGTAAGGAACTCGGAAACGATCTTTCGGTAAATCATAATCAAATAAGACTTCTTCTTCACTGATTTCAGCTGGGACTTCTTGACCTTCACGATTGATTACTTTATAAGTTGCCTTGGGCTGTGCCTTTAGTTCATCATAAAGTTTTTCAGGAATTCCTTCTTTAAATAATTTACGCTCAAGAACTACTTCAACTTCAGCCTCACCTGTTTTAGAATGTCCAGCTGTATTAAAAACTACAAAAGGATGTTGGCCTTCAAAGTCGATCACTTTAGCGAGTTCAAATAATGCATCATCAGCAAGATATTTTCCTACTTCATTCGCTTTTTCAAAACGTGTCATCATTTCACGATGAACTTCGTCAACAGAGCAACCACAGATACTATCATGTGGATGATTTTGCATCAAAGTTTTCCAAGCATAAGTCAATTTGTCGTGCGGATACTCTCCTGTCACCCGATAAGCTAAACTGGCGAGAGGTTCTGTAACATTTTCTAACTGACGCTCAACTTTTGTATTCCATTGTTTGAGATAAACTCGACTCGAAGCCGTATTTGCTAAAGTGTACCAGCCATCAGTTTCCTGTGAGGTTAGTTCCCCTGTTACCGTAGATAAGTTTTCAGGCAAATCTGACCTTACAGCTTCTAAATAAGTTGGCCAATTAGAATGAACAAACTCATAATCTGGGAAAAGTTCATTTGCCAAGCGAATCGCTTTGCTCAAATCTTTCTGAACTGGTTGATGATCCACGCCATTCATCATTAAGAGATGTGATGTCGAAGCAAATTTTTCAACATCTGCTAATTTTTGATTCCAAAAGTCAAGTGCTGCTGCTTTTTCAGCAGGAATTTCATTTCCATTTGAATACCAATTGGCAAATAGAATTCCAAGAATTTTTGTCCCATCAGGACCTTCCCACCACATTTCTGAAAATTGCGAACTATAGGCTTCCTCTGATTGTTCCAAAACTTGATTATCAAACCCGATTGGCTTCACTCCTCGACCAAAAGCTGCAGCGCTAAGTCCTGCCGCTTTCATCATTTGTGGCGTTTGGCCCATATTCCCAAAAGTATCAGGGAAATACCCCAACTCAACTGGAGCCCCCCAACGCTCCGATTCTTTACGCCCAACAAGCATATTACGAACGTTTGATTCAGAACTAATGAGGAAATCATCTTGTAAGATATAAAATGGACCAATTTTCAATTTTCCAGCTGAAATTGCTGCTTGTACTTCCTCACGACGATCGGGACGTACTTGCAAATAGTCATCTAAAATAATCGTTTGTCCATCCAAATGAAAGCTATCAAACTCAGGATCTTCCTTGAATAAATCAAGTAAATCATCCACTAAATTGACTAAACGCATATGATGTTCTTCATAAGCCATATACCATTCTCGATCCCAATGACTGTGAGAGATGATATGTACCGTTTTCTTTTTCATAAAGCTCTATCTTTCTAAAACTAATCTCATTAACTTATTTTTCAATTCGGATATCAAAATAATCCATGACTAACTCACAAAACATCATATTAGCCCAGCTAAACCATTCTCTAGTGTAATTTTGTGGATTATTGACATCAAATCCTTCATGCATCAAATGTGTTCCAGCGTCTGTTTCGACCAAATGATTTAAGATTCGTTCTTTTTCGCTCTTATCATTTGTAGTCATTCCTTCCATTGCTAAAGCAATTGGCCAGACATAATTTTCTGGTGTATGACTAGAACCAATTCCTCGTGCATATTTTCCTTCATAGTAATAAGGATTTTCTTTACTCAATAAAGTTTGTCGTGTTTTCAAATAAACTTCATCTTCAGCCTGACAAAATCCCAAATATGGAGCTGCAATCAGATTGGGAACATTGCTATCATCCATTAAAGTTTTGTTCCCAAGTCCATCAACATCATAAGCCCAAACTTCTTCGCCTTGTTGATTTTTAGTTTTGGCAAATTTCTCAAGTCCCTCTTGAATTTCATCTCTAAGAATCTTTGCTTCATTTGCAATTTCTTCATTAGATAGAAGCTCAGTAAAAATTTCCTTGATATAATCCAAAATAACGACAGCAAACATATTTGACGGAACCAAATAACCATACTCACAAGCATCATCACTTGGTCTAAATCCTGACCAAGTCATTCCAGTGTAGGCTGTCTTGGCTCCTTTTCCATCTCTTATTAAAGTATCTTCATGTCGCTCAGTATCTCGAACAAAATGGTAGGGAGAATCCTCATGATTTTGTTCTGTTTTAAAAACATTCAAGGTGTTTTTGACAGCTTTGATAAATTCTTCATCAAAATGTTTGGTATAACCTGTGTTTTTATAGACTAAGTAAGCGAGTTGAATAGGATAACAAAGGGAGTCAATCTCATACTTCCTTTCCCAAATCCAGCCTTTGTGTTCATTAAAGTTGGTATGGTCTGTCTGATGCCCAGCAAAGTTTTCACTTTCGTTGAAAGCATTAGCATAAGGATCTAGATTAATATATATCATTTGTTTTTTTACTAAACCAACAATCAAATCACGAATTTCTTCATCTTCACGTGCAAGTACCAAATAAGGTCTCATTTGAGCTGTCGAATCTCGTAACCACATTGCTGGAATATCACCTGTTAAAAGAAAGGTAGTCCTGTCATCATGCACTCTTAAAGTAGTTTCAAGTGTGTTTGAGAAAGAATGATTAAAGTTTACAGCCCACTCTTTATGTTCTTCTCCACAAAGAATTGTTATGTCATTCATAAACTTTTTAACAGATTTTGGAATATTTGCTTTCACTGCATCTCCTTTTAAAATTCATTTGATATATCATTTAAGGTTATTTTAATATAAATTTCTATATTTTGCAAGCGCTTTTTTATTAAAATAAGATTAATTATGTTATCTATTTTTATTTTTTCTGAATTTTATAGAGGTAAAAAGCCTATTTTTATCATTTTCACTTGTAAAAGACTTGTTTTTTTATAAAAAAAGAGTAAAATATGATATATCAAATAAAATACAAAGGGATACTTCTATGAGCTTACCACTCTACCAGCAGATTTCCGATGATTTAAAGCAAAAAATTGTCACTAAAACATTTAAATCAGGAGACCAGCTTCCCACTGAAAAAGAACTCTCAGAGACTTATTCAGTTAGCCGCATTACTGCAAAAAGAGCTCTTACTGAATTAGAACAGCTTGGTCTTGTCAGTAGAACACGAGGAAAAGGAACTTTTGTTCAAGAATTAAATAAAAACCATACCAAACTATTAAAAAGAGTGCTCTTTATTATTCCTTTTGAAGGAATGTCATTTGGAGATTTCACACAAGGTTTGGTTCCTGCTTTAAAAGTTGAAAACACAACCATATTTATCACTTACGCAAGTTACCTTAAAGAAAATACAGCGGATGATATTAAAGAAAATTTTGATGGATTAATTTACTATCCAATGTATACAGAAGATTATCTAGATATCTTATTAGAACTTTCACTACAAAACTTTCCTGTCGTTCTTTTAGATAAACAAATTTACGACCTCGGATTTCCTTGTGTTTCCTCAGATAACTTTAATGGTGGTGAGCAAGCTGCTCAAGCGCTCTTAAATTTAGGGCATAAACGAATTGCTTTTGTGGCTAGTAATGATACCCACCATCCCCAAACAACAAGAAATCGATACTTAGGATATGTCAAAGTTCTAAAAGAACAAGGGATAAAGTTTCACACTACTCTTGATGACTCACTTTACACCGAAAGTTCTGTTTTGGAACTTATTCATAATGAAAAAGTCACAGGACTTATCTGTGAAAATGACTTAGTCGCTCTTCAAACTATGAAGACTTTGCAAGATAGCCATTTTTCTGTTCCAAATGATATATCAATTATTGGTTTTGATGATATTCAAGCGGCAAGCCTATCAAATCCGCCATTAACAACCATTGCTCAAGATTTTATTGGCATGGGAAGAATCGCTGGCGAACTGCTTTTAGACTGGATTAAAAGTGGTCAAACCCCCAAAGATGTCAAAGTTCCAATCAATTTAATTAAAAGAAAAACAACTGAGGAGTTGAAATGAAGATAAACAAAATTGATACCCGTCATGGTACTGCTAACCAATCCACTTTTTCACATGGAAATTGCCTTCCTTACACTGGTTTTCCTTGGGGAATGAATTATTTTGCCCCTTCAACCGGTGCTGCTCGTGGAGCTTGGTGGTTTCATCCAGAAGACCGTACCTTTGAAGGCTACCGAATCACTCACCAACCCAGTCCTTGGATGGGAGATTTCTCACATTTGACAATGACTCCTGTTGCAGGTCCTTTGCCTGAAACTTCCTTATGGCACACAGTGAGTTCATACCGTCCAGAAGAATCAACTTTTAATCCAACGCAACTCAAAATTACTCAATTACGTTATCAGATTACATCTCAGTTAATTCCATCAATGTATGGTGGAATTCTATCAATGAATTATCAAAATTTAGGCCTCAAAGATAATGGCTTGATGCTTCATCTCCCCGGTTCTTATGAACTTCAACAACTTGACGATTACAGCTTAGAGCTTTCAATTATTAATTTTGCGGGTTGCGAAGATGAAGATTTTACTTTTTATCTCAAATTTACTGCTGACCAACCTTTTGTTTTAAGTGGAAATTTATCTGATGAAGATTCTTCTGTTCGCTTAGATTTCAAAGCAGCCAAGCAAGTTCAAATACATTTTGCTACCTCTTTTATTTCCAAGGAACAAGCCGCTCTTAATCTGGAGCGTGAACAAGATAATTCAGCAGAAACATATTTGGAAAATGCTGAATCAGCTTGGAATAACCTTTTTTCACGTATCGAAATTGAGCATCATAATCAACAAGAAGTTTCCACTTTCTATCACAATCTTTATCGCTCATTTCTCTTTCCACAAACTTTTTATGAATTTGACCAAGAGCATCAAAAAATCCATTACGATACAAGCTCTAAAACTGTCAAGAAAGGCCCGCTCTATACAAACAATGGCTTCTGGGATACTTTCCGAACAGTTTATCCGCTTTATAGTCTAATAGCCGTTGACGAGTACGGTGATATGCTCGAAGGTTTCCTAAATTCTTATCGTGCGACTGGTTTTCTTCCAAAATGGCTTTCTCCTGATGAACGTGGTCTAATGCCCGGTACCTTGATAGACGCTGTCATTGCTGATGCTGCAAGCAAAAACATTCGTCCTGATTTGATGCCCGAGTTTTTGGAAGCAATGAAAAAAGGAGCCACAAGTCAATCTGAAAACTCTAATTACGGCCGTCGTGGCACAAAAGATTATCTAAAACTTGGTTATGTTCCGCTCACTCACCATGAATCAGTTAATCACACTTTAGATTACGCATTTTCTGATTATTGTATTTCTCAAGTGGCGAAACAAACCGGTGACAAAGAAATTTCAGACTTCTATGCCCATCAAGCAAAAAACTATCAAAATATTTTTGATTCTGAAACTGGTTTTATGCGAGCAAAAGATGCTGACGGAAATTTCAGAGCTGACTTTTTAGATATTCGTTGGGGTCGTGATTATGCAGAAGGTTCTGCTTGGCAGACTTCTTGGTCAGTTCTTCATGATTTTGCTGGATTGATTAAACTACATGGCTCAAGAGAAAATTTTGAAAACAAACTCATCGAGCTTTGCAACCAACGACCAAATTTCAATGTTGAAGGATATGGTTTTGAAATTCACGAAATGAGTGAAATGGCTGCTATCGAATTTGGACAAGTGGCTATCTCAAATCAACCAAGTTTCCATTACCCATACCTTTTTAGCTACATTGGTAAACCTTGGATGGCTACGCCTTTAATCAAAAATTTACTGACAGAAACATTTAATGATAGTCCAAAGGGCTATCCTGGTGACGAAGATAATGGAACAATGGCAGCTTGGTATATTTTTTCAAGTTTAGGATTCTATCCAGTCACAGCTGCTTCTAATCAATATGTATTAGGAATTCCACTCTGGGACAAAGCTAGAATCAACCTTTCCTCTGGTCAGCAACTTACTATTCTTGCAGAACCAAATGCTCCGCAACAAGTTTTCGTCAACCAAATCACATTTACTGACAAAAAAGTCAATGATACTTTTATCAAGCACGAAGAATTGATAAAAGGCGGAACCCTAAAATTTGATTTAGGAATCGTACCAAATCCACTTAAATATACGAACGAACAACTTCCTTATTCACTGACAGAAAATTAATTACTGACAAGACCAGACCTAATCATTCTGTCAGTAAAAAAACACGCTTGATTGATTAAAATCAGCGTGTTTTTTTTATTTTATAAATTTAAGCCTATTTCTTTAAATCAGACCAAACCCATTCAGTAAACTCAGGAATATCAACTCCTTCATTTCTTGTCACTTCAAAGTGTTTAACTAGTGTCCGTTCCATTCGGTCAATGAAAGCTTTCGCTAGACCTTGATTAACTTTTCGGTTGACATAAAGAACTTGCATGGCATCAATCGCTTGGTGGAAACGATCAAGCTCAGAGTAAACCCGCATATCATAAGTCGTCGTGATGTCACCATCTTCACGGTAACCATGAACAATCAAACCATCGTGTCCTCTTTGATAGAAAATGGATTCGATTAAATCTTCATACCCATGGAATCCAAAAATTACTGGAGTGCCTGAAGGGCCAAAGTATTTTTCAAATTCTTCATCTGAGAGTTCACGTTCTTGATTGAGTGCCCCTTTTTTCTTTTGCAACCGACCCAGTTCAACCACGTTCACATAACGGAATTTTGCCTGTGGGAAAACTTCGTTTATAAGATGTAAAGCTGCCAGGGTTTCAATTGTAGGCTCAGCTCCTGCTGAGGCAAAAACTAAATCTACTGCTTCTCCATCTTTAGCCGTTGAAGCCCAATCAATTGTTGCAATTCCGTCAGTCGCCAATTTTTCAGCTTCTTCTTTAGTAAACCATTGTTGACGAGGTTGTTTAGAGGCTACAATATGATTAATTTTACTTCTATCTTGAAAAGCACGGTCAAATACGGCAAGCAAAGTATTTCCATCAGCTGGCAAATATTGTCTGATAAAATCAGATTTCTTTTCAGCCAAATGAGTCAACATTCCAGGATCTTGGTGAGTATAACCGTTATGGTCTTGTTGGAAAACAGTCGAAGTCGAAATAACATTAAGCGAAGGATAATCATGGCGCCATTTTTGGTCTGCAGCTTGACGAATCCATTTGAAATGTTGAGTTAACATTGAATCCACGACTCGCAAGAATGATTCATAACTTGCAAATACTCCTGTGCGTCCGGTTAAAGTATAACCTTCAAGCCAACCTTCTGCTTGGTGTTCTGATAATTGAGAATCAATAATCCGACCCTCAGGTGAGATAAATTCATCATTTGGATTTTTTATGACTTGCATCCATTGACGATTCGTCACCTTAAACATTTCCCAGAAACGATTAGACATGGTTTCATCAGGACCAAACAAACGGAAACGCGTAGGATTAAGTTTGACTATTTCTGCAAAATATTTTGACAAAACATTCATATCCATATTGTCATTTGTATCAGGGAGTAATTTTCCTCGATTATTTTCAGAAATTGGATTTGCAAATTCTTGCCAATCTGGTAAGACCAAATTAGAAGAATCAACTCCCCCATTTGTTACAGGGTTAGAAGCCATTCGCATCTCACCTTTTGGTGCAAAATCACGCAACTCTTCTTTCAAACTTCCATCAGCATTAAATAAAGTTTCCGGTTGATAAGAAGTCATCCATTTTACAAATTCTGGTAAAGTTCCCATATTTTTAGAAGATAACGGAAGTGGAACTTGATGCGCACGGAAACTATGTTCAATCGGCATTCCTCTTCCGTCAAATTTAGGACCTGACCAATCATTATAACGTGGACCACCCCAACCCTTTGGTAAACGTGCGATAACAATTGGCCAAGCTGGAATCTCTCCATTTTGATAACGATTATCTTCACGCGCATCTTTCTGAATTTGATGAATGTCTTCAATCGCTTTATCAAAAACTTCAGCTGCTAATTTATGATAAGCCATGTAATCATGAATATCATCATTTTCAATATAACGAGGTGAGTAACCCAGTCCTTCAAAGAATTTACGAATATCAACATCTGAAGTTCGAGCGAACAAAGTAGGATTTGAAATTTTAAAACCATTTAAATCAAGAATTGGTAAAATCGCCCCATCATTCTTAGGATTAATGAATTTAATAGAGTGCCAACTTGTCATCAACGGTCCAGTTTCAGCTTCTCCATCCCCAACAACAGCAAAAGCAATTTGTTCAGGTTGATCAAGAATAGCCCCTGTTGCATGTGATAGCACATAACCTAACTCACCTCCTTCATGAAGTGAACCAGGGGTTTGCGCCGTCATATGTGACCCTATTCCTCCAGGAAATGAGAAACGTTTAAACAAACGTGACATCCCTTCCAAATCTTGGGTAATCTCTGGATAAGCTTCTGTATATGAGCCATCAAGATAAGAAGGAACAACCATGGCTTGTCCACCATGTCCGGGCCCCCCCATGTAAAACATCTTTTGATTATATTTATTGATTAAACGATTGGCATGAGCATAGAGGAAAGTTTGTCCTGATACCGTCCCCCAGTGCCCAATAGGATTGGCTTTAAGGTTTTCTGCTTTAATTGGAGTTCCTGTCACAGAGAACAAAGGATTTTCTTTCAAGAAAATCATTCCTGCTCCAAGATAAGTTGCTGCTCGCCACCATTTATCAAGCTTTTTCAAATAAGATTCTGAATTATATTCTGTCATTTTTTCCTCCTGATTTTCCTTCATTATAGGTCAATTATGCTTAATATTCTAATAATTTGTTCATATATCCACTAGGAAACATTGCTATATATTTTTGTTTATTGAAATTAGCGAATACGAAAAGAGAGAGAATTCTCTCTCAAATTTTTCATCCAAGATTAATATAAGTTAGTCCAAATATTGCACACAAATCACCAATTTGTTCTGAATCAACCACAAAAGATAAAACAGTATGATGTCCCCCTCCTGCTTTTAACCATTGTTCAGCCCCAACTTTTAATCCTTGTTTAGGCGTCCAGAGCTGCTTAGCAACTGGTAAAAACGGAGTTTCTTCTTCTGGTTTATTTCCAGTAACCTCATAAGAAATTAACTTAAATTCATTTCCATAATCTGCCATAGTAATATCAACAGCTTCACCAATCATACCTGTGAATACTAAGCGTGCTGGATCTGACTTACCACCAATATCTAACGGATGGACCTCAACTCGTGGCTTGTCTGATGCTATTGAAGGATCAACTTCAAGCATGTGTGACCCAAGAATTGCTTCGTGTCCTTGACGCAAATCCAAAGTATAATCTTCCATAAAGACTGTTTCTTTATTATGCGCCATAATTTTGAACAGACGGACAAGTGCTGCTGTTTTCCAATCTCCTTCTCCAGCGAATCCATAACCATCAGCCAAAAGTAATTGTGCTGCAAGTCCAGGTAATTGTTCTAAGCCTACCAAGTCTTCAAAGTTAGTAGTAAAGGCACTATAGCCTTTATCGTCCATAAATTTCTTAATTCCTAAATATTCACGTAATTGATATTTAACATTTTTTTCGAATTTTTCCGGACTATTGTTTCCTTCAATATAATCATATTTACTTTGTAAATCTTTATAAAGCTGATTAATATCACTCTCTGCTACAGCATTAACATATTCTACTAAATCACCTACTCCCCAATAATCAACCGTCCAGCCAAATTTAATTTGCGCTTCAACTTTATCTCCGTCCGTAACAGCGACATCTCGCATTTTATCAGCAAATGTAACGATTTTTATTTTATAGGATTCATTGTAAGCCACCGCAACATTCATCCATTTAGCGATTTGTTGTCTAATTTCATCATCTTCCCAATGGCCAAATATAATCTTATTATTTTTTTTCAAACGTGCATTGATAAAAGCATATTCTCGGTCACCATGAGCTGATTGATTTACATTCATATAATCAAAATCAATCGTTTTGTAAGGAATATGGTTCAAAAATTGAGTAGCTAAGTGTAGTAAGGGTTTATTTAAAAGTTGTGTCCCACGAATCCAGTTTTTGGCTGGAGAAAAGGTGTGCATCCATGTAATCACGCCCGCAACTTCATCCTGATAATTTGCTTCCTTCATAATTTGAGTAATATTTTCAGCAGTTGTTGCAACTATTTTAAAAATAATTGGATAAGGGAGGCTACCAGAATAATTCATTTCGTCAACTACTTTTCGAGCATTTTTTTCAACAGTCGCCAAAGCTTCTGGACCATATAAAAATTGAGACCCTGTAACAAACCAAAATTCTTTTTGAGTATTTTCTAACATTTTTCTACCAACTTTCTTCATATTATTTATTTTTTTGTCCATAATAAGCATCTTTACCATGTTTACGTAAGTAATGCTTATCTAAAATTCTTTGAGGTAAATCCGCTGCATAACTGTTAATTTGACGAGCAAAAATATTCATCTTACAAACATTTTCTAAAACTACTGCATTATATACAGCAGCTTCAACATCCCCCCCCCATGTAAAGGGACCATGCCCATGGAGTAAAACAGCTGGTATATCTAAGATATCAATCCCTCTTTCTTCAAAAGTTTCAATAATAAGTTTACCAGTTTCATACTCGTATCCTTTATCAATTTTCTCCTTTGTCAAGTAGCGAGTACAAGGAACCGGACCGTAGAAGGTATCCGCATGAGTTGTACCCATAGCCGAAACATCTACACCTGACTCTGCCCATGCAGTTGCCCAATTCGAATGTGTATGGACAATACCACCTAATTCCGGATATTTTTTGTAGAGTACGGCGTGCGTTGGAGTATCTGACGATGGGTTTAATTCTCCTTCAATAACTTTCCCTTCCAAATCAACCACTACCATGTCAGATGCTTTTAAGCTCCCATAATCTACCCCACTTGGCTTAATGATAAAATAGCCTGTTTCCTTATCAAAAGCACTCGCATTTCCCCAAGTAAATTCAACAAGATGATGTTCAGGAAGTTCAAGATTTGCTTTTAATACCTTTTCTTTTAAGTCTTCTAACATTTTTTTCCTTACTATTTAATTTATTTTTTCAGCAGCTTGACGCTCCAGATCAAGCCCTTCACGATAACGTTTAATGAACAAGTTATAACTTGTTTCGTCTTCAGGATTAGGATTTATTGTAATACTTTTAACATCTGCAAAAACTTTTTCTTTTAAGAATTCATTTAAATTATTATTTTCACTCGAACTGAATGCCCCCAAGACAGCCATTCCCCAAGCACCACCTTCTCCTGCCGTTTCCATAACCGTGACAGGCTTTTGCAGTGCAGCAGCTAAAATCTGCTGCCCAACTTCTGGAGTTTTGAAAATCCCTCCATGTCCTACTAAACCGCTGATTTCGATTTTTTCCTGCTTTAGAAGATCCATACCAATACGCATTGCGCCAAAAGCGCTATAAATATGCGTTCTCATAAAATTCGCTAAGTTAAAATTACCATCGGGTAATCGAACAAATAAAGGACGTCCTGCACTTACCTTTGTTATATTTTCACCAGAAAAATAACCATAACTTAATAGCCCTCCTAGATCATTATCCGCTTCCAAAGCTTTATTAAAAAGTATTGAAAATATTTTC
Source organism: Lactococcus sp. EKM203L (assembly GCF_011800585.1). NCBI lineage: Bacteria > Bacillati > Bacillota > Bacilli > Lactobacillales > Streptococcaceae > Lactococcus > Lactococcus sp. EKM203L. Next base: position 569,847 of record NZ_JAALEQ010000001.1, on the reverse strand, counting down.
TCACGATTAACAGCAATTCCTAAACTTGTCGTATATTCTTCAAAAAGCTTTATCCAGGCATTGATATCTGAAGTAGAGTTGTTGGCATGAACCATACCAACAAGTTCTCCGTCAGGAGTGGTCACAATATCTATTTCAGGATAGACCTTTGAAAGAGACTTCTCAAGAACAATCATCGCAAATGCTGAAGTCCCAACAGAAACATTTCCCGTGCGAACCTCTATACTATTTGTCGCTACCATCCCGGTTCCTGCATCTCCTTCTGGCGGACAAAGAGGAATTCCAGCTTTAAGAGCTCCGGTAGGATCAATCAAAAATGCTCCTTGCTCTGTTAATGTACCTGCTTTTTCACCTGCTCGTAAAACTTTCGGAAAAATATTTTCTAAACTCGTTGAAGTCTCTTTTTCAAAAAGATTAATAAATTTTTTATTATATGTTTTTGTTGCACTGTCAATCGGGAACATTCCAGAAGCATCACCAATTCCCAAAACTTTTTCCCCTGTCAATTGCCAATGGACATAGCCAGCTAAAGTTGTTAAATATTCAACTTGATTGATATGCTTTTCTCGATTTAGTATCGCTTGATAGTAATGAGCAATAGTCCATCGTTCAGGAATATTAAAATCAAAAAGTTCTGTCAACATTCTTGAGGCTTCTGATGTCGTTGAATTTCTCCAAGTTCTAAAAGGGATTAGAAGTTTATCAGTTTTATCAAAGGCCATATAGCCGTGCATCATTGCGCTAAATCCAATCGAAGCAACCTTTTCAAGTATTAGTCCATATTTTTTATAGACTTCCGTTGCTAGTTCTCTATAGCTCCTTCGCAGCCCTTTCCATACTTCTTCTGTCGAATAAGTCCAGTAACCATCAACTAACTTGTTTTCCCATTCATAGCTTCCAGATGCAATTGTCTGAAATTTGGAATCAATTAATACCGCTTTTATTCGCGTGGACCCAAACTCAATCCCCAAATTTGTGCGGACATCAACAATATCTAACATTTCTCCCGCTCTTAAAGAGACCATTTTTTCTCCTTTTTCTTAATCATTCGCTAATGCGTAGCGCTTACAGAACAAATACTATCACTTATGTACGGACATGTCAAGAAAAAAATAAAAATTTTTTAAAACTCACTTGACTTGTCCGTACATAAAAGGTATAATGAAAACGCTTAGAGCGCAGCGCTTACATAATTACATAATTTTATAAGGAGATTTTCAATAGCATGAAAACTAATAAAAAAATTTCTGCTTCTTTTATCTACTTTTTTGGGGCATTTGGCGGAATACTATTCGGTTACGATATAGGAGTTATGACTGGAGCCCTCCCTTTTTTACAAACTAGTTGGGGCTTAACCAACAATGCAACAATTATAGGGTGGATCACTTCATCAGTAATGTTTGGCGCGATCTTTGGTGGTGCAGCAGCTGGACTTTTGTCCGATCGTCTGGGTCGACGAAAAATGATTCTGATTTCCTCACTAATTTTTATGGTAGGTTCGTTACTTTCTTCCATCTCCCCTCATGATGGTCAATATTATTTAATCGTTGTCCGAATTTTATTGGGACTAGCAGTGGGAGCCGCTTCTGCCCTTGTACCATCATATATGTCTGAAATGTCACCCGCTAATATTAGAGGACGGCTGTCAGGTATTAATCAAGTGATGATCGTTTCTGGTATGCTTTTATCTTATATCGCCGATTATTTTCTAAAAAATTTATCCACGGATATTGCTTGGCGTATTATGCTTGGTGCTGCTGCAATTCCAGCATTAATTCTTTTCTTTGGGGTATTAGCTTTGCCAGAGTCCCCTCGATTCCTCATTAAATCTGGAAAAATAAATGAAGCTAAACAAGTTCTTAGCTTCATACGTAAACCTGACGAAATTGAAAACGAAATAAAATCAATCCAAGATACAGCTAAACAAGAATCAGCTGCATTGTCTTCTACCAGCTGGGGAACCCTCTTCAAAAGTCGCTATAGGTATTTAGTAGTAGCTGGCCTAGGTGTTGCTGCTTTTCAACAATTTCAAGGTGCTAATGCAATTTTCTACTACATTCCACTGATTGTAGAAAAAGCAACAGGACACTCTGCTAGTGAAGCATTGATGTGGCCGATTATTCAGGGAATTATCCTCGTGATTGGTGCACTTTTCTTCTTGGTAATTGCTGATCGCTTTGATAGACGTACTCTCCTCCGATTGGGTGGAAGTATCATGGGGCTCTCCTTTATTCTTCCAGCCATCATCAATTTCATCATACCCAATTCGAGTCCTATGATGATTGTTTTCTTTTTGTGTATTTACGTCGCCCTTTATTCATGTACCTGGGCTCCATTAACTTGGGTGCTTGTAGGTGAGGTATTCCCTTTAGCTATTCGAGGACGTGCCTCTGGATTAGCCTCATCCTTTAACTGGATTGGTTCCTTCCTCGTTGGACTTCTATTTCCAATTATGACCGCATCAATGAGCCAAGAAGCTGTTTTTGCTATATTTGGTGTAATTTGTCTATTAGGAGTGCTCTTTGTCCAATTCTTCGTCCCTGAAACCCGTGGCCGTACACTTGAAGAAATTGAAAAACATATAAAAAATTAAATTCCTACATGGAAAATGAAAATAATTGGGTTTAAAAAGGCCAAATTTTAACACCAATAGATTTTTTGAACTTGATGCAACTTCACTACAACTTAATGGAAAACTTTTTTTGACTTACTCAGTAAAGTGCTACTGTTGAGAACTATTGTATGGGAATGCTAACTGCTGACGAAAAATCCAATATATTGGGTCCAAGAGCTATGTATGATTCTCTCGGCTTCCAAACGACTTATCTTATAATGGGAAAGGTTGTCTTAATCATCTAAATTTTTGCTCTGCTTTTCTTATAAAAGCCTAAATTTATTGATAACTTAAGTGATCATTCCTCTGAAAATTTAGTCAAAAATCCTAGCTAGATTAACGAAAGTCTCGTATAAAGCGAGGCTTTTATTAATCTACTTTTTTGTCCGTACCTATGATATAATATATTACAATAGTAAATATTTGAAGTAGGTTAAAATCTTTAAATATCGCTAAAAAATAAGTAAGAAAGGGGATCTTTCCATGAAACCAAAATACCAAGTAATTGCTGACTCACTTCGAGATAAGATTATTTCTACTGAATATGTCGTTGGTGGAGTCATTCCAACAGAGTTGCAATTGCAAGAAGCATATCATGCTAGTCGATATACCGTAAGACAAGCGGTATCGGTATTAGTAAGTGAAGGATATCTCCGCAAAGAAAAAGGTTCTGGAACCTATGTCAATGAACCCCCAACTTCAACTAGTGAAATATCTCCCAAAAAAACAATTGGCGTAATAACAACTTACATCTCTGATTATATCTTCCCAACAATTATCCGGGGAATTGAAAAAGAACTGAAAGCTGATGGCTATTCTCTTCTTCTTTCGAGCACTAATAATGATTATCTTCAAGAGAAAGAGTGCTTGGATAGAATGATTGAATTTGGTGTAGATGGATTAATCGTTGAGCCAACAAAAAGTAATCAATATAACCCTAATCTGGCAACCTATGTCACTTTACGAGAACATAATATTCCAATCGTTATGATTAATGCAACTTATGAAGAACTAAGTACTCCATCGATCCATGTTGATGATGTTGAAACTGGCTATTTAGCAACAAAGGAACTTATTGATAATAATCACCAACGCCTCTTATTAATAACTAAAATTGACGACTTACAAGGTAAATACCGCATGAAAGGTTTTATAAAGGCATGCGAAGAAAAAGAAATTAAACTTTCTTCAAATTCCATTATTACTTATACTACTGAAAGCGAAGTGTCAATCTATGACAAAATAATTTCTCACTTAAAAGAATTTACTGACATCAGTGGAATTGTTTGTTACAATGATAAGATTGCTAAAACGCTAATTGGAAAACTTTCTAGTCTTGGCTATAAAATTCCTGATGATTTTTCAATTGTTGGAAACGATGACTCTACCCTAAGTCAAATGGGAGAAGTTAGTTTAACAACAACTGTCCATCCTAAAGAAAAAATGGGAATAGACGCTGCAAAATGGATTGTTAATACCATAAAAAATGGGAAATTTGAGAAAGATATTCTTTACCCACCAAAATTAATTCGTAGAAATTCTGTAAAAAAACTAAAAACTGAAGATTGATACCAAGTTATATAAAAGAACTCCTCGCCTCTTATGCAAGGAGTTCTTTTAAATCTTTTATCCCTCTTCTTCTAAATGATGCACACGATGCAGTAATTCTGCTTCGATTTGTTCGAGTGTTTTGCCTCTTGTTTCAATAACTTTTTTACTAGTAAACCAAATTGAGAGGAAACAACAAGCCGCATAAATCAGGAAAATTTTACCTGTTCCAAAAAATGATAATAATGGTAAGAATGTTAATGACACCACCCAGTTAGCAGCCCAGTTGACAGCAGCACCAAATGAATTTCCTAAGCCACGGATTTTAAGTGGGAAAGATTCACCAATCATCACCCACATTACTGGTCCCCATGTTGCTGAGAAGAAGGCAATATATACCGTTAAAGCGATAACTGCTAAATATTTACCAAAGCCAATATGAGCATTTTCTGCTAAAATCATCCCTACTGACATCAATACTAGAGAAATTCCCATTCCCCAAGCACCAAAATTAAGCATCCACCGACGATTAACTTTATCCATTACTCTCATAGCAATATAAGTTACAATAACATTGAAAATACCAATCCCAATATGAGCAAGTAAAGCTGCGCTTGCCCCAAATCCTACCGCAACAAAAATTGATGGTGCAAAGTATAATACTGTATTACAGCCCATAACCTGTTGAAAAATTGCCAGACCAATTGCCATAATTAAAACTGGACGTGACATTTGACCAAATAATTCTTGTAAGCCACCTTGTTTTTCTTCCTTAGCCATCAATTGAATATCAGAAATTTCTGCTTCAATCGAGTTTGGATCATCATTTATCATCCCTAATATTTCACGGGCCCCTGCTTCATTATCATGACGAACAAGAAATCTTGGAGATTCTGGCAAAAAGAGTCCACCGATGAAAAGAAGGGCTGCTGGAACAGTGGCCAAACCAAGCATCCAATGCCAATTTCCTGAAACTCCTTTTAAAGCATAGTTTGAGATATAGGCTAATAAAATCCCAGTCATAATCATCAATTGAAACATAGTTGAAACTCCACCACGAATTTTAGCGGGTGAAAGTTCTGATAAATAAGTCGGCACCAAAGCTGAAGCTGACCCAACAGCCATCCCGAGAATAACCCGAGAAATAATTAGTAACTCAGCGCTATTTGAAAGCCCTGAACCTAAAGCTCCAACAAAAAAGATGACCGCTGACAAAAGTAACAAACGTTTCCGACCAAAACGGTCACTCATTGGTCCAATCACGACCGCGCCAATTACAGCTCCCATTAAGACTGCCGCTGTAATCCATCCTTCCATCCAAGCCCAAGAACTCACCTGCCAGCTCTCTTTTTCAATAAAAAGTAGCGCTCCCGATATGACGCCTGTGTCATATCCAAATAATAAGCCACCTAAAGCACCAAAAAAATAGATGAAAGTGGGAGAAAGTTTTCTCATGATAGTAACTCCTTAATTTTTATTTGCAAGTCTTCTTGCCTTTTTTTACTACCCACAAATGATACCGCTTTCCACACTTACTTTCTTGTAATCCTTGATATTTTAAAATGGAAATGTTGCTCATAATAAAGCTAAAAACTACTCTTATGTAAGAGCAGTTTTAATTAGTTTATTCATTTTTTATTAAGCGTGCCAGATTTCCAGCAATTATGCAGTGGCTAGGAAATGATTTGGTCACCACAGAGCCAGCACCAACGACAACATCATCTCCTAAAGAAACTCCAGGCAAAAGAATCACTGAACCGCCAAGCCAACAATCATTACCAATTACTATTGGCCCATCATATTGCCAGCCTTCACGTCTTAAAAACACATCCCTGGCATGATGATTAGGTGTAAATAATTGACAATTTGGTCCAATAAAACAGTTTTTCCCAATCTTAACCTTACCCGCACTAATAATCTGAAGTCCACTATTAATAAAAGTATTTTCTCCGACTTTAAAACGATTGGGATATTCCAAAGCAATTATTGGAAAATATATTTCTGAACTTTGAGGTAAATTTGGAAGAAAATCCTCCAAGAGTTTTCTTGCTTCATCAATATTTTCTTTTGCCTTATCATTAATTTCAGAAATTTTTTGACTAGAATTTTTGACTATTTTTTGTAGTTCTACTTCTTTGCTATATTGGTACCAATCACCATTATTTATTTTATCAAAAATAGATAGCTTTGCTAAACGTAATTTTTCTGCTTCATCTAACATTCTCATCGACTTTTTCCTTTACTAAAAATCCCTTACTACAAATATGTAGGTAAGGGATTGTAGACTAATCAAATCTTGATTCACTTGCTTTCCAAGTATAAGAACCGTCTGGTAAGACCTTGTCTCCTAATTCTTTATAGTCAAAGTTATAAAATTCTGCAACTCTATCATATCCAGAATAATCAACGGCAGCAAGCCCAACAAATGCTCCAGTGAAGAATCCGCCATAAGTTTGTAAAACATAATCATCTGAAAGGACAGCCGCATCTAAGACTACAGGAATTTCTATGAATTTTTTGCCGTCAAAACTATATTCATAAGAATATGATTCTTTACGGACTTTAGTGCGGAACCAAACATATTCAGTTCTGTCAGGAATTTTAATGGCATTATCTTTTAAATAAGAAGTATAGTTTCCTCTGTTATTTTCAGCAACTTCAATGACAGCTCCATTGATTTCATTCCATGTGATAAAAGCGAAGGACCAATGACGGTCATTGTAATAGTTGGTTAATCCAGCCATTTGTTGGTAAGAAAATGGGTCAAATTTTACTTTGACTTCTGCGTCAAAATAGAAAGCTTGCCAACGTCTAGCAATCAAAGATAAATCAAAATTATTTGCCAAAGAGCCCTGACCAATTAATGTTAACTTGCCATTTCCAACTGAACCCATTTTCTCAGTAAATGGGACACGCAATGTATTCCAGTTAATATCCAAAGTAGAACTTGCAAAATCGTCTTTTTGACTGTGGTCAGCAGGTGCATTAGTTTGAATTGCATCTTTTGGTACTTCAACAAAAGTTGTCCCACCATGACCACCAACAATACGTGGCCAACCTTCTTCGTCCCATTCCACTTTTTGGATGGAAGTTTCACGACCTAAAGAGCTCCAGCCACGAGGGTCTGTGCTTGATTCATTTTTATGATTCCATGGTCGAGCGCATAAGGAAGCATAATACCACTCACCTTTGGGTGTAGATACAAGACCTCCGTGTCCTTGCTTTTGAATATAATTATCAGGAGTATCGAAGTTTGTAATAAATGGATCGCCGGGTTCAGTTTCAAAAGATAAAGTATCCAATGTTTTAGAGCGAGCCACGACTTCTTGGTGTGTAAAGACTGTTCCACCTTGAGCCGCAAAAAGATAATAATAATCATTAATTTGGTAGAGGTGTGGACCTTCAACCAATTTAACATTTGTACCATTGTAAATCGTTTTAGCTGTTTTAGGTTGTAGTTTCATTGTTGTCACATCAAACTCAGTCAATGTGATTCCGTCAAATGGATGCTTGTATTCACGATGATCCCATGTTTGTTGAACTAAGTATTTCCGTCCGTCTTTATCATGGAAAAGTGAAGCGTCAAAGCCAAGACCATTGAGCTTGATTGGGTCTGTCCATGGTCCTTTGATGTCTGTAGCTGTTGTTAAATAATTGGTCATATCTTTGAAAGCACCATTGACAACCTTAACATCTGTATAAACAAGCCAAAATTTACCATCCGCATAAGATAAATCAGGGGCCCAGATCCCACCTGAAGCTGAGTTTCCTCTCATATCCAACAAAGTGATTGTTGACAATGGACTTGGAAGTAGGTTCCAATGTTCTAAATCTTTTGATTCATGTAAACGAACACCGGGGAACCATTCAAAAGTGGAGTTCGCGATGTAATAAGTATCTTCTACGCGAATAATGCTTGGGTCTGCATTAAAGCCGGGAAGAATTGGGTTTTGAATAAGTGACATGATTTTGTCTCCTTTTAATATAAATTATTCCGCTTCCTTAAGTTGAGCACGTTTTTCATCAAGCTGTTGATTAATCTCTGCTACATCCTTATCAGAAATTGGATAGAGTTGCATAATAATCATTGATACAAGAGCAAGAACGGCTGGAATCCAAATTGCTGTGAGATTTATACCAGCTAAGGCATTAGCATGTTGATGTGCTGCTGTCTCATTGAAACCATAAGCTGCTAAGAACCAAAGTGGAATCGCTCCACCTAATGTAAAACCAATTTTGAAGAAAAGTCCCATGATTGCGTTAATAATCGCAGCATTTCTTTTACCCGATTTGAGTTCTCCATAAGCGACAACTTCAGGAACTAATGCCCACATGAATCCTGTTGCTGAAGTTAAGCCCCATTGTTTAATAAAGGTTGCAACATAAGCTAACCAGAGGGCATCATGCATTCCATTAAGGGACCAAATATATGTCAAAATTTCTCCAACAATGAACATTCCGATAAAAAGATGAAAGAAACCTTTTTTACCGAAAATTTTCTTTAAACGAGGCCAAAAGATTGGGAAAACAATTCCTGGAATTGAAGCAATGAGGCCAATGGCTCCCATCCATTCTGAATGTCCAACAACAAATTGATTAAAGAAACCATTTACAGTATTCATAAAAAACATGAAAGTAAAAGCTAACATGAAGAAAATCCCTAGAATCACAAGTGGACGATTGTTCTTTAATTCAAGGAAGAGGTCAGTTGTTTTAACTTCTGCCGATTGTTCTGCTGTTGCAACCACACGTTCTTTGGTCAATTTATAACATAGGAATAAAGCTATTGCACCAATAATCATATAAACTGAGTAAACTCCAAACCAAGCATGTCCCGCTGAAGGGTCAGTATAATTCCCCATATGAAGTTTAAGGCCAAATAATCCAGTATCTTTAAGACTTCTTCCTTTCGGTGCTGCCATTTGGACAAACATTGGAAAGAGGGTATAGACTAGGAGATTGGCTCCATTTGCCAACATCATCCGTGTACTTGTCAGCTTATCAACGGATTCCGGATTACGAGTTAATGATGCATTAAGTGAACCATAAGGAATATTAACAACTGAATATACTAAGTCTAAGGCAAAATAAACGATAAAAGCAAAGGGAACAGACCCTTTAACACCTGGTAGAGGTGCAAAAAGTAAGGCAGCTAAAATCACTAGAGGAATACCTGCTCTTAAAAGCCAAGGACGATATTTTCCTGCTTTTGATGTTCTTTTATCAATAAAAGTCCCAACCATTGGGTCCCAAAATACATTAATAATTCGGACAAACAGAAAAATAAAACCGGCTGTTGCAGTACCAATCGCATTGACTGTCGTCATATAAAGTGCTAAAAAGCCACCAACAGTCCCAAAGACAAGGTTTTGTGCAAAATCCCCCATTCCATAACCAATACGTTCTCCAAGCGTTAATTCATGATATTCATCATGTTGAACTTGTTTGATTTCATTACTCATTTTCGAATACATTCCTCCTATTATTTTATTAAAATTATTTTTACTGATTTACTGATGAGTCTGTCAGTAAATTTTAATTCGTTGTAAATAGATATTCTGTTATAAAAGTCTTTTTTTGACCTGCTTTAAGCTCAATCGTTCCCCATTCAGGATGATGAACAAGGTCAGGTATTTCTTGAAATTCAATAGCAATTCCGCGATTTTTGGACATTGGTCTGCCATTAATCATTGACTCTATTTCTGGATTTGTGGCTGTGTAAATCACGACCGCTTGTCTATCAGTTTGAGCTACTAGTTTCCGACCAGATAAAGGGTCATAAAGCATTAAACTTTTATCTCCTTTGGGATTAAAAACAAAGCAATCATCTAGTCCTTCGGGATTATCTTTTAAAAGCTTTTTGATTGAAACGCTTTCTTTAATTGAATAAGAACTGTCGTCAACAGTTAGAAGACGACCAGTTGGTATATTCTCTTGATTGGTTTCAACTAGAAAGTCAACATTTGCTTGAATGAAATGCTCATGAGTCGTTGATAATTCTGCTGACAGATTAAAATAAGGATGCCAAGCCGGATTAAAGACTGTGTCAGTTACTGACAGACCTGATATTGTCACTTCTAACTTATTGTCAGTTAATTTATAAGTGACTTCTGCTTGGATTTGACCTGGAAAACCGGACTCCTCATCTCTTAAACTTAGTTTAATGCCAAGAGATGATGCTGTTTCAAAAGTTTCATAAGACCAAAATTGTCTTTCCCAGCCATGGCTTCCTGAATGTAAATTATTTTTTCCTTCATTTGCCTCTAAACTGACAGAATCATAAGTATCACCTGAAATACGCCCGGCAACTGGACCGCAAATTACACCATAATATCCTCCATCATTTGCATAGGTTTCGGAATTGTTTTTGGATAAAAGAATATTTTCAAATGTTCCATTTTTGTCAGGAGTGAGGAGTTGATGGACTCTTGCTCCATAATCATGGACAACGATGGTGAGTCGTTCATTTGATAATGTAATCTGACTAATTGATTTGTCAGCTCTAAAAGGCAAAGATTCTTTGGAAATGGTAAATGTCATAATTAACCTTCGTCATTGAATTCTACTAATTGATGAGAAATTTCAGAGGTATTTTTATAAACTTGTTTCCAAATTTGATAAATTTGCTCATAACGTGCTACATTTTTTGGATTTGGTATGAAACTGGCTTCCTTGTAATGAACAAAAGCTTTAGTGACCGCTTCTAAGCTATCAAAAAGTCCGCAACCAAAAGCAGCAATCATACAAGCACCAAGTCCCGGTCCCTGCTCAACCGTTAAGCGAATCATTTCAGAATTAAAAATGTCTGCTTGCATTTGCATAATGTCGGGATTTTGCGCACCCCCACCTACGGAAATCAAACGTTTAAACTTCTTGTTTTTCGTTTTTTCCATGATATCTTTAGAATCACGCAATGAAAAGGTAATTCCTTCAAGCACTGCTCTTGAAAAATGTTTTTGTTCATGATGAGCAGAAATTCCTATAAAACTTCCGCGAATTTTTGAATCAAAATGTGGTGTTCTTTCACCTACAATATATGGCGTAAAGAGCAATCCTTCTGAACCAGGAGAAACTGTGTAAACTTCTGACAAAAGTTCATTGAAACTCAAGCCTTTTCCAAAAGTTTCCTTATACCAGTTTAAAGAATTTCCGGCAGCCAAGGTTACTCCCATTGAGTAATAAGCACCCGGAACCGTGTGATTAAAGAAATGAAGTTTTCCTTTATAATCTGCAATTTTAGGTTCATAAGCGGAAACGACTCCGGAGGTTCCCATTGAAATCAAGCCCACTTCTTCATTGATTAAACCAACACCCAGAGCGGCGGCAGCATTATCGGCTCCACCAGCAAATACTTTTACTTCATTTGTCAGTTTATAGCGTTCAGCTATTTCTGCTTTGACAAATCCTGTTCGGTCAGTGGATTCAATCAATTCAGGTAGAATTCCCCTATCAATATTGAATGCGTCAGTAATTTCCTCTGACCATTGTTTTTTCTCAATATCTAAAAGTAAAGTTCCTGCTGCGTCAGAAAATTCGGTATAAATATTTCCTGTCAGCCAAAGGCTCAAGTAATCTTTTGGCAACATTATTTTTTTTACTCTTGACCAAACCTCTGGTTCATTTTCTTGGAGCCAAAGAATTTTTGGTAAGGTAAATCCTTCAAGAGCAATATTTTTTGTAATCTCTAAAAGTCGCTGACCAAGTCTGTCAGTAATTTCTTGACATTGTTTGCTTGTTCTCACATCATTCCAAAGAATTGCTGGATAAACTGGTTTATTATTGTCATCTAAAACGACTAATGAATGCATTTGCCCCGAAAAACTAATGCCTGCAAGTTGCTGACCAAAATCTGAAATTTCTACTGACAAACCGGTCAGTACTGATTCAAGTGCCACAATCCAATATTCTGGACGTTGTTCAGAATAGCCTTGTTTGGGCGTATCAATTTGGTATTCAGCAGATTTTGTTGTAATTAAATTACCAACTTCATCCATCAAAATTCCTTTAAGACTTGATGTTCCTAAGTCAATTCCTAACACGTAAGTCATTATTATTCCTCATAATAAAAGAGAAGGACGAGGAGGAATTCCTCGCCCTCTTTTAAGTTCTAAATTTTAAACAAGATAGTCATTCAATACTGATTTGATGTATTCCAAGTGATTAGAATCAAGTTCAATATCGTCACCATGTTCAAGTGCAAATGCGGCAAGACTTTCAAAAGTTGCTGTTCCATTTTCAATGGATTGACCAACTTCTGTATTTTTGTATGAACTATAACGTTCGTCAACAATATCAGACAAGAATTTATCTTCAATGATTGCTGCTGCACCTTTCAAAGCACGCGCATAAGTATCCATCCCTGCAATATGAGCAAGAATTAAATCCTCTGCTTTGAAACTTGTACGACGTACTTTCGCATCAAAGTTAATTCCACCTTTGCCAAGTCCACCGTTCAAAAGAATTTGGTGCATCGCAAGTGTGATATCAATAACAAGTGTTGGGAATTCATCTGTATCCCAACCAAGCAAGTAATTTCCTTGATTGGCATCAATAGAACCCAAAGCATTGAAAGTACGTGCAGTATTTAATTCGTGTTCAAAAGTGTGCCCAGCCAGCCAAGCATGATTTGTTTCAAGATTGAGTTTGAAGTATTTGTCCAAGTCATATTTTTGCAAGAAAGCAAGAGCTGTTGCTGCGTCAAAATCATATTGGTGAGTCATTGGTTCTTTTGGTTTTGGTTCAATCAAGAAAATAGGCAAGTGGTTGATTGATTTTGCATAATCAATTGCCAAATGGAAGAATTTTGCCATGTGGTCCATTTCAAGACCCATATCTGTGTTCAAAAGTGATTCATAACCTTCACGACCACCCCAGAAGACATAATTTTCGCCACCGAGTTTTTTAGAAAGTTCAAGACCTTTTTTAACTTGTGCAGCACCATAAGCAAAGACTTCAGCACGGTTAGAAGTTGAAACACCATTCATATAGCGGGGATTTGAAAACATGTTTGCTGTATTCCAAAGTAATTTAATCCCTGTTGCTTTTTGTTTTTCAAGAAGGTGGTCAGTAATTTCGTCCAAATTAGCATAAAATTCTTTCAAAGAATTTCCAGTAGGTGCAATATCAATATCATGGAAACAATAATATTTAACACCTAATTTTTCAGCAATTTCAAAGAAAGCATCTACTCGACGGTGAGCACGGTCAAGTTCAGAACCACCTTCCAAATCCCAAGGACGTTCCATTGTTGCTCCCCCAAAGGGATCTGACCCATCCATTGTAATTGTATGCCAAAATGCAAGGGCAAAATGAAGTTGTTCTTCCATTGTTTTACCAGCAACTACTTCTTCTGGATTATAATGGCGAAAGGCAAACATATTTTTAGTTTTTGTACCTTCGTATTTGATAGGTGCGATGTCGTTAAAGTAAGCCATTTTTATAGCTCCTCCTCTTTATGATATTAATATTATTTTCAAACTCGTAATTACTACTATACATTTCTTGTAATATATGTCATAATAATAGTGATTAGGAGAGAATGAACATGAAAAACGAATTAGAGAATATTTATCACTCAAAAATAAATAATCTTAATTTTCTACTTGTCGATATTACTTACAGAAAACCTCACCTTCATTTTGACATTGAATTAGCTTTTGTCTTAGAAGGGGCTGGTCAGGTAATAACACAAGAGCAATGCTTTGAAATCAAAGCTGGACAGGCAATTATCTTTAATAGTTGCCAAGTTCACGAACTATCTTCAAGCGACTCTATGAAACTTTTGATTCTACAGTTTTCATCAGAAATTTTTAAAATTATCTTCCCTCAGCTTGATAAAATTTATTTTGAAAGCCATCCTTTCAATCTAAAAAATCAACCTGAAACTTTAAAATTACTCTTACAAGCGGCTTTAAGTTATTTTGCTGATGATAAGAATAATTCCTTGCGTACTCACGGATACACTTCCCTTTTATTAGATCGCTTATTAAGTATTTCTGAATACAGTATTTTAAGCAGTTCTGAACAAAATAAATTAATGGATCTCCAAGAGCGAATGGAAAGAATTTCTTCTTACATTCATGAAAACTACGACCATAAAATTTCTTTAGAAATGATTGCTTCGCATGAAGGACTTTCCAGAACGTATTTTTCCCATTTCTTCAAAAGTAATTTTGGGATTAATTTCAACGAGTATTTAAATAAGATTCGTTCTGAAAAAGCAAGAACATTACTTTCTTCTTCTAAAGATAATTTATTAAATATTGCTTACATGTGTGGTTTCTCAGATATCAGAACGCTCAACACCGCTTTCGTTAAATCTTATGGTGTTCTACCGAAAGAATTTAGAAAAAATAGTGTACTCTTTCCAAATCTCAACTACATGACTTTCAATCAAGATAAAATTGATAATCAAGTTTTTTATTCTGATAGAGGCTCTTTTGATATTCTGCAATATTATTTAGAAAAAAACTTTGAAAAAACAAGTAGTCATTTTTAGACTCTTTATTTTTAACAAGTTAATGATATCGCTTTCTAAGAATCTTATCTTACTGTTTTGTTCTATTTTTCAGGGGAAATGTTGCCATTTTATCATACCTAAATCAAATAAAAAAAATACTTGGCTTTTACCAAGTATTTTTTATTAATCCCAAATTTTAGTTGCTTTAATTTCATTAATCGTTTGGTCAAAATCATTTGTTAAGATTGTCACATGTCCCATTTTTCGGTTATGTTTAGCATCTGCTTTTCCATAATCATGTTGATGCCAATCGGCATGCTCATGATTAAGTTTCTTAACTGCCTCAACGTGTTGCCCTAAAACGTTCAACATAATGGCGGGTTTCAAAAGTTTAGGTTCTGGTAGGTCTTCTCCTAAAATCCCTTTAATATGCAAATCAAATTGGTTGAAATCACAAGCTTCAATTGTAAAGTGGCCACTATTATGTGGTCTTGGAGCTAGTTCATTGACATAGATTTGACCATCTGCTGTTAAGAACATTTCCACACAAAGCACGCCAGATAGCTCTAATTTTTCCGCAATTGAGGTCGCAATTTTATAAGCATTCTCTGTAATTTCAGCAGATATACGAGCCGGAGAAATCGTTTGATGTAAGATGTTTTCTCTATGTTCGTTTTCAGCTAGAGGAAAAACCACATATTCGTGACCATTTCCACTAATAATAACAGAAATTTCACGTTCAAAAGAAATAAAATCTTCTAAAACACATTCTGAAAGTTCTGTCAGTGATTTTGCAGCTGACAAGTCTTTATCAGCATTTAAAACCACTTGTCCATGACCGTCATAGCCTCCAGTTGTTGTTTTTAAAACTTGTTTTCTAGTTACTGTTTCTGGGAGTTTTTCCGCTGAATCTACGAGTTGCCAAGGTGCAACATTAACTTTAGCTTCGTTGGTCAAAAATTCTTTTTCAAAGCGACGGTTTTGCGTAATCTCTAACAGACGTATTCCTTGAGGAATCCTTACACAGCCTTCAATTTCGTGCAAAGCTTTTGCTGATACATTTTCAAACTCATAAGTAATGACGTCACAAGCATAGGCGAGTCTTAATAAATTGTCAACGTCATCATAAGGTGCAACAATCAGTTCATCAGATACTTTTGCCGCAGAACAGTTTGGATTTGGGTCAAGTGTAATGACTTTATGTCCCATGTATTGAGCAGCAATTGCCATCATCTGTCCAAGCTGACCTCCACCAATAATACCAATTGTTTGCTTTGTATTCTTTATCACAAGTCTTCCTACCCTTCATTATTTGAAATCCGACAACTTTTGAACTCTTTTTAAAGTAATGCTTTGTTTGATTCCTCAACCATTTCTTGCGCAGCAGCCCGATAGACCAACAATTTTTGGTATAAATTCTCGTTTGTATTCGCCAAAAGTTGCAAAGCAAATAAAGCAGCATTTTTTGCTCCAGCCTCTCCAATTGCCATTGTCGCTACAGGAACCCCTGCCGGCATTTGAACAATTGAATAAAGTGAATCCAAACCAGATAAAGCGCGTGATTTTATTGGAACGCCAATGACTGGAACGAGAGTCTGAGCAGCTACCATTCCTGGCAAATGAGCAGCTCCACCAGCACCTGCGATGATCACTTTATAACCTGCCTCACGGGCTTGGCTCGAAAATTCAGCCATCAAAGCTGGTGTTCGGTGTGCTGATACGACCTTTTTTTCATAAGCTAAACCAAAGTCATCTAAAATTTTTGCTGTTTCTTTCATTGTCGCCCAATCTGAGCTCGAACCCATGATAATTGCTACTTCTGCCATTTTTCCTCTTCTTTTTTTCTTAACCAAAATTTTTATATTGCTCGTGAACCAATATCATGACGATAAAAGAAACCATCATTTTCCAATTTATCAAGTTTTTCATAAAGCAATTTTTGTGTACTTTTTACATCTTCTCCCGTTTCAGAAACAAGATAAACTCGGCCTCCACTAGAGATTAATTGATTATTTTCATTTTTGGAAACTCCTGCATAATAAACATTTAAACCTTCAGGAATTTCTGGAAGAATAAGTCCTAGTTTTGCTTGACTAGGATAGCCTTCTGCAGCAACAACCACACCCAAAGTCACACCAGACTCAAGCCATTCTAATGTTGGCTCATTTCCAGCTAAAATATCAATAATTGCTTGAGCTAAGTCACTTTTTAAACGGGGGAGAACAACTTGGGTTTCAGGATCCCCAAAGCGTGCATTAAATTCAATTGTTTTGACTCCGTCTTCTGTCAAAATTAAACCTGCATAAAGAACGCCTGTAAATGACTTGCCTTCTTCTATCATTCCAGCTACTGTTGGTTTAACAACTTTTTCCAGAGCCTCATTTACAACCTCCTTAGAAATATGTAGGACCGGTGAGTAAGCCCCCATTCCCCCTGTGTTAGGGCCTTTATCTCCATCAAAAGCTCGTTTGTGGTCTTGAGCAATCGGCATCGGATATATTTTCCCGTCATGGATAAAACTAAATAAAGAAAATTCTTCACCATCAAGAAATTCCTCAATCACAACTTTTCCTTGACTACCAGAAAAAATATCGGCCAGAGCTGACTTAGCGGTCTCAATATCAAAGGCAACCGTCACACCCTTTCCAGCAGCGAGCCCATCAGCTTTAATCACAAGAGGAACTCCTTTTTCATCTAGATATGCAAGAGCAGGCTCTAAGCTATCAAAAGTAGCATAATCAGCCGTCGGAACTCCATATTTTTTCATAATTGATTTTGCAAAATCTTTAGAACCTTCTAGCTCTGCGGCCATTTTATTTGGCCCAAAAATTGGTAATTCTGCTTTTATAAAAGCATCGACGACGCCATTCATCAAAGCTGTTTCTGGGCCAACAAATGTTAGTCCAATGTTTTGATTTTGAGCAAATTTAACTAATTTATCATTAGATAGTTCGGAAATATCAACTATTTGAATTCCATCTTTTTCCATTCCTGAATTGCCTGGAGCTACAAAGACTTCTTCAACTTGAGGACTTCCCATAAATTTTTTTGCTAAGGCATGTTCGCGGCCGCCAGAACCAATTACCAAAATTTTCATCATTTCTCCGATATTCCCAAACGCTTTTTATATAAACAGACTTGTGTATTCAGCTATTTTATTTATTATTCAACAAATCTTGAACGAATAATAAAAGTCAAAGTGACGATAGCTCATCTATCTTTTCTTGCTTTATAAATCTTATAATTCTATCTTAAAAGATTTGTGATAAAAGAAAAAGCCTGAACAAAAGTTTCAAGAAATAAGAAGAGAGATTGTTCGGTATTTACTCAATTATAGCTAGAGTTTTCCCCTTACAATATTTAAATGACAAATTTGTTTATCAGCTTTTCTATCGCAATTTTCATTAAAAACATGTAAAATAAATCTAAGTAGAAAAAGAAAGCGAAAACTTATGGCGACTCAACCAACCAAAGATAAAATTATTAGTAGCAGCTGGGAACTTTTAGAAGAACTTCCTCTCACAGAATTTTCAATGCGTAAGTTAGCTAGTCGGCTAGGAATGACAGTGTCTTCTCTTTACTACCATTTTTCAAGTAAAGAAGCACTTTTTGCAGAACTTATTGATAAAGCAAGCCTTGAAATTATTTTTCCAGCAAATGAGAAAACGTGGCAAGACCGCCTTTTCGTCTACGGTAAAAATATTTATGCTGTTTTAGAATCTTATCCAAACCTCGCACAATTGATGATGGATTATCCACCAGAATCTGAGAACTATCTTCGGCTCTTTGATAAACTTTTAATGATTGTAGATGATATCAAGCTTTCTGATGATCATAAATTTTACACCATTAACCTTTTTCTAAATTTTATTTACACCAGTAAAATAGATAGTGATCGTTTAGTAGAGCAACCCGAAAAACCTCTTTCTACTGTCAAAATTCCTCTGGTACAACTGGCTCCTTTTCTCGATAAATATTGGCGAACTGAAAGCCTCACCAGTCTTGGCTCTTCTGAAAGTTTTGAGTTTGGTTTACAGCTTATTATTTCAGGAATTGAAAAAATGCTTAAAATTAATTAATTTATAAAAAACTTCCTGAGGAAGTTTTTTTCTTGACTTTATTTCAGAACAATGGTATTATTTTTACCGAACAGTGTTCTAAAAATATAAAAGAAGGTTCTTTATGAATAATACTAATGATTTTAATTTAAAAAAAGTCTTACCTGCGGTTCTAACAATTGCAATTGGGATGCTTTTAGTAATGATGGATACAACCATTATGAATGTCACTCTTCCGCATATCCAGTCTGCTTTCCATCAAAATCTCTCAAATAGTCAGTGGGTCATTACTGCTTATACTTTAGCTATGGCCACAGTTATTCCATTTGCTGGATTTTTGGGAGACCGCTTTTCAGATAAAAAAGTTTTTGCTTTAGCAATCATTTTTTTCACTATCGCTTCATTTCTTGCAGCTAATGCTCACTCACTGCAAAGTCTTATTATTTGGCGAATTGCTCAAGGCTTAACTGGTGGCGTTGTTGCTCCAATCGGAATTGGGATGTCTTTTAAAATTATCCCAATGGAAAAACGAGGTTCAATGATGGGCCTTCTAGGGTTACCAATGTTGCTCGCTCCAACAATAGGACCTGCACTTTCAGGTTTCTTAGTTAAACACTTCAATTGGTCAACTGTCTTTTTGATTAATCTTCCGGTTGGAGTTCTAGCTCTAATCTTTGTTCTCCTCTTTCTCCCAAATTTTCCTGCAAATAAAGCAAGTAAAATTGATTTAAAAGGGGCTCTTCTTTCTCCATTTGCCTTTCCAATTTTAATTTATGGTGTACACGTTGGGACAGATAAAGGCTGGTCAAATCCTACTGCCCTCTCTTTTGTAGGCCTTGGTATAATCATGTTGCTTTTATTCATTATTGTTGAACTACGTGTTGAAAATCCTCTTTTACACCTTCGAGCTTTTGCAATTCCTGAATTTACAAAAGGAATTTCGCTCATGTGGCTCAATCAAATCGTTGTTTTCGGGGCCATGCTTCTTGTCCCACTTTACTTACAAAATGTCGTTGGACTTTCTTCTGAAAATACAGGGCTAATCATGGTTCCGCAGGCAATTGCTAGTTTTTTAGGAATGACAATCGGTGGACGTATTTTTGATAAATTTGGGACGAAAGCCGCAGTTCTGCCGGGCTTTATTCTGGGAGCTCTAAGTCTTAGTCTTTTTAGTCAAATTAAACCTAGTTCTTCTTTGGCTTTCACACTTTGTGCTATTGTTTTACTTGGTTTAAGTCAAGGTTTAGTCAATATGCAAGTTAATAATCACGCCCTTCAATCTGTTCCAATGAAAAATATCAGTCGAGTTACTCCACTAACAAATGAAATGATGCAAGTAGTCAACTCATTTGCTATTGCCTTTTTGACAGCATTTTTAAGTGGTCAAATCAAAAAACAGACTGGACTTTCTCCTTTACAAGCGAACTTAACTGCCTTCCATCATACTTTCTACTTACTTCTTATTTTTGTAAGCTTCGGTTTCATTTTAAGTCTATTTTTGAGAAAAAAAGTGAAGGCATAATAAAAAAACACTGTTAAAATAAACAGTGTTTTTTATTACCAATTTTTAACCAAAGCTGGAATTTCTAATAGGTCTTGGATTTGCACATCTGGTTGTGCTTCTCCACTAACTTCCAATTGTTTTGGATTATACCAAATTGTCTTTATTCCAGCTCTATTCCCTCCTAAAATATCAGTTGCTAGGGAGTCCCCAACGATTGTAAATTCCTTTTGATTGGCCGCTTCAATGTGATCAAAGACATAATCGAAGAAAGCAAGCGAAGGCTTATGATGACCCACTTCTTCACTAATAAAGATTTCTCTAAAGTGATCAGAAATTCCAGACTCAAATATTCGCGGACGAGAAACACGTGAAGTTCCATTACTAACCACATACATTTCTGCCTCTTTTGCTGACAGCTCTGTCAGTAATTCTTTGGCATGATTAATCAGTTCATGCCCTTGTGATAAGTAAAGTTGATATTCATCATCAACAGCAACTGGATTATAATTTACTGACACATTTAAAGCTCTAAAAGCATGGTCAAATCGAGTAGATAGAAGTTCTTCACGTGAAAGTTTTTCTGATTCGTGTAAACGCCAAAGCGCTTTGTTTTCACGAGAGTAAGTCGCACGATTTTCCTGATTATCTTCAATTTGATAGTGGGTAAAAATTTTTCCCAAAGCATCATATTCTGCTTTATCAAAATCAAGTAAGGTGTTATCAATATCAAAAAGTAGTACAGTCATTTCTTTTCCTTTGCTAAATGTATTCTTTGCATTCCCTACATTATATCAGAAAAGGAGATAAAGATGAATGTTCTGAAACTTGAAAATTTTTTCAATGACAATATACAGATGATTTTACAATAGAAATTTTAATATTAAATTAGAGAAAAAAATCTACCCTAAAGGTAGACTTTTTATTAATGTCTAAAATGACGAAGTCCTGTGAAGACCATCGCAATTCCATATTTATCACAGGCATCAATCACTTCTTGGTCACGTACAGAGCCACCTGGTTGAACGATTGCTTTAATTCCTGCCTTAGCAATTTCATCAATATTGTCAGCAAACGGGAAGAAGGCATCCGAACCAAGAACCGCATTTTCTTGAAGTTCTACTGATTTATCAGCGGTTGCCTCTAAGGCAATTTTTACTGAGCCCACACGGTTAGTTTGGCCAGGACCAACACCAAGCGTCTGGTGGTCATTGGTCACAATAATCCCATTTGATTTGACAAACTTAACTGCTTTCCAAGCAAACTCCATGGCCTCCATTTGTCTGTCAGTTGGTTGAACTTTAGTCGCCACTGTCCATTCTTTTGGATTTTCAACAATGACATCTTGATTTTGAACAAGTAGTCCTCCAAGAACCCCTGTTACATGCACTTCTTTTTCTGAGGCTTCTTTTTTAGAAAAATCAACGGTTAAAAGTCGAATATTTTTCTTTTTACTTAAAACTTCCAAGGCTTCTTTGCTATAAGAGGGTGCGATAATAATTTCAAGGAAAATCTTACTCATTTTTTGCGCAGTTGCCAAAGTTACTTCTCGATTTAAAACAATAATTCCACCGAAAATTGAAACTGGGTCTGCTTCATAGGCATAATCCCAAGCTTTTTCGATATCCGTTGCTCTTCCAATCCCACATGGATTCATATGTTTGAGGGCTACAACTGTTGGTTCTTCAAAATCTCTTGCAATCTGTAAAGCAGCATCTGCATCACGAACATTGTTATAGCTTAGTTCTTTACCATGAATTTGCTTACTTTGGGCAATTGAATAAGTCGTAGGTATTCCTGACTCATAAAAATCTGCATTTTGTTGCGGATTTTCACCATAACGCATTCCTTGTTTAAGGTCGTAAGTCAAGGTTAATTTTTCTGGTTTTACATTTTCTACTGGAAATTTTTCTGTCAAATATTGTGCAATTAAAGCATCATAACTTGCAGTGTGGCGAAATACTTTTGCTGCAAGTTGCTGACGAAAACTTAAACTTGTTTCACCTTTTACTGACAGCTCTGTCAGTACTTTTTCATAATCATTTGGGTCACAAACGACTGTGACTGACGCATGGTTTTTAGCTGCTGAACGCAACATTGAAGGACCACCAATATCAATCTTCTCAATCATTTCTGCTTGACTGCCCCCAGCAAGCAAAGTTTCTTTGAAAGGATATAAGTTTACAACAACCAAATCAATTGGAGAAATATGATGTTCTGTCATTGATTTCATGTGACTTTCCAAGTCTCTACGTCCAAGAAGGGCTCCATGAATTAGTGGATGCAATGTTTTAAGGCGCCCATCCATCATTTCTGGAAATCCTGTTACTTCATCAATTGCAATATTCGGAATTTCTTCTTGGTCCAGAACGGCTTTCGTTCCACCCGTTGAGATAATTTCCCAACCTAATTCTCGAATTTCCTTAGCAAATTCTACAATACCTTCTTTGTCTGAAACACTGATAAGTGCACGTTTTGACATGATTTCCTCCAAGTTTTCTGCTGACAATTCTGTCAGTAATATTTTTTCTTATAAAAGAACTGACAGAACTGTCAGTAAATATTTATCATGTCTTTATTTTACATTTATCGTTTGGAAATAAAAAGCACCAGTTTTAAAACTGGGCTTTTTTTATTATAATTGTTCGGAAATTACTTTTAGTCTTTAATTAAAAACTCTTCATTGAAAATTCCAATATATGGCAACTGACGGTAACGTTCGGCATAATCAATTCCATAGCCCACAATAAAGGCATCCGGTACTTCAAAGCCAACATAATCAGCGTCAATATCAACTTTACGACCACTTGGTTTATCTAATAAAGAGATAATTTTTACTGAATGTGCTTGACGTCCTGTCAGCAATTTTTTAAGATAGAGCAAAGTATTTCCAGTGTCAATGATATCTTCAACAATCAAAATATCACGTCCATGAGCCACGGTTGATAAATCTTTCAAAATTCTAACTTCTCCAGAAGATGAAATCCCATAACCATAACTGGTAACATCCATAAAATCAACTTCAGCATCAATTGATAATTCTTTAAGCAAATCAACCGTAAACATGATTGACCCTTTTAATATTCCAACAACAAGTGGATTTTTTCCTTCATAATCGCGTGAAACAACTTCCGCAAGCTC
The DNA here is from genome assembly GCF_011800585.1 of Lactococcus sp. EKM203L. NCBI lineage: Bacteria > Bacillati > Bacillota > Bacilli > Lactobacillales > Streptococcaceae > Lactococcus > Lactococcus sp. EKM203L. The sequence goes on along the minus strand of NZ_JAALEQ010000001.1, from coordinate 546,526 downwards.
TTTGACACGTTCGGCAATTTGTTCTCTGGTAAATAAAACTTCTTTTAAATGTGGATGCATTTTTCTCTCCAATTTTTTTCACAATATGTTTCTATTTTAGACTTTTTTAGAGAGAAGAAAAAGATCAGAAGTCTGACTTTGGTCTTTTTTAGCTTACAACGTTCGGAAATAGAAAATTTTCAAAACTATAATTTTCTTAATCAACTTTAATAACTCCCAAATCCAACATCGTTTGTGCCGTTTGAATAATCGCTGCTTCACCTGAACGTGGTTTCCAGCCTAAAAGTTTAACTGATTTTTCATTTGAACAAGCTGTGTTTTGCCCCAAAAATGTAGCTGGCATCGCCAAACTTTTATCAAATCGAGCTAAAATTTTGACTAAAAAGTCGGGAATTACCTGAGTAGATACTTTTTTAGCTTTTGTACCAAATTCCTTTTTCAAAAACTCAGCTTGCTTTTTGTAAGTAATATTTTGGCCTGAAGTTGCAATGAAACGCTGACCAATCGCTTCATTTTTTTCAAGAGCTAGCAAATGTAAATCAGCAACATCACGAACGTCAACATAATCAAATGCTAAATTTAAAAGTCTGGGCATTTTACCTTCAAACATATTTTTTATAGCCGCACTAGAATGTGAAAAATCATTTCCAAGAATTGGACCCATAACAGCTGTAGGTAAAACCGATGCTCCTTCAATACCATAAGCTTCTGCAAGTTTCCAAAACTCCATTTCCGCCATCGTTTTAGAACGTTGGTAGGCATTAATTGGAGCATCAAGATTTGTCCAATCTTTCTCTGTGAAGATTTCTGGATGATCCTTATGCCCCGCTAAAACTGCTCCCGATGCTGAGGTCAAAACCACTCGTTTAACTCCTGCTTTCTTGGCTGCTTTCATCACAAACTTCACTCCATCCACAGCCATTTTCACCATTAAATCATCAGCGTCAGGACGTTGCAAAGGTGTTGGTGAAGCCACATGAATCACAGAATCAACACCAGTCATGGCTTGACTCCATCCTTCTTCTTTTGTCAAATCAGTTTGGACAAAATCTAAATCTGTAAAATCTGAAATTCCGCCTTGTGCCATCATTTTTTTCACTTCTTCTTGTCGAGACATCGTCCGCAATGTCGCCCGTACTCGATAACCTTTTTTCAATAAAGCAATCATGATAAACATAGCAATATATCCAGAACCACCTGTAACAACAATTGTTTTTTTATTTGTATTTGTCATTTAATTTTTTCCTCTATTTTTCTTAATTCACATCTGTTACACTTGAAACTTATGTAAAATTATTGTACGATAGAAGTGTAAAAAATACAAGCCTTTGAAAAGCTTGTGTGACACAATCAGGAGAAGTGTAATGGCAGCGACAAACTATTCCCAAACTATCAAAAACGATACAAAAGATTTTATTACTACAGTAATTTTGCAACTATTAGGAATTCAAAAAACATTTGAAAAACCGAAAAATCTTGCTCAACTCACCGTTTCAAACGTTTGTAAGAGAGCCGGAGTTAGCAGAATGGCTTTTTATCGTAACTTTGAGTCCATTGACCAGGTCATTTATCAATACTATCAGCCTCAAATTTCTCAAAGTTTTGAAATCATTCGTCAGGATGTTTCTGCCAGTTCAAAAATTGAAAACCAATTAAAATTCTTTGAAGAATTCAAAGATGACCTCTTCCTTTCTGAAAGTCAAGGTTACGAACCAATTATTCGTCAGATTTATATTGAAGAAATTGAGAAATTTTATGAAAAGACAAATGACGAATATTTCATTACTTTTGTCGCAAATGGAGTTTATGCTCTTTGGCGCAAATGGTTAATGAACGGTCAAGATAAGCCAATTGAAGAAATACATGAACTCATTAGAAGAATTGTTACAATTTAAGTAAAAATAAAAAGACACTTGCACGTGTCTTTTTAATATAAATTTATTTTTTAAGCAATTTCCTGTCCTAAATGAATCACCTCATCCAAATAACTTTGAGTTTCATCATATAGATGGTGTGTAATCATAATCACCGTCAAATCAGGATTTTCTAAAATATTTTTTTCTACAGCTAGAGCTGTTTTTTTGTCAACACTCGCCGTACTTTCATCCATCACTAAAATTGGCTTACTGCCCATTAGTTCTCTAGCAACAGATAATCTTTCTTGCTGACCTCCTGATAAATTTTTATCATAAACCGTATCAAGTTTATTAAATACAAAGTCATCCGCACAAGCAATTCTAATCGATTTATCAAAGATATCTGGCGAAATTTTGCGCCCTAAAGTCAAATTTTCTTCTACTGTTTCCTTAAAAAGATAGGGAAATTGCATAATCACACTCATCACATGAGGTAAAGATTTTCGATTAATTCCTTTGTAATCTTTCCCGTCTAATAAAATTTCTCCTTCATAGTCTTGCTTATTCCCAACCAACAAATTAATCAAGGTTGATTTTCCACTTCCACTATCGCCAATAATCGCGTATTTTTTTCCTTTTTCAATGACAATTTCTGGATACTCAATTTTTTGCCCATCAGGAAATGCAACTGCCAGATTTTTTAATTCTAATTTACTTTCAAAAGCTGTCACTTCTTCTCCGTCAGTAACTTTTGATTCGTCAGTAATTTTTCCATATTTCTCTAGCAGCTTTCCAGTTGCATTGAGCAATATTAAACTATTTGCTACACTTTTTGAGTAATTAGTTACTGTCCCTGACAAATTTCCGACACTCATGACAACACCAATGCCAATTTGCCCATTCATGATAAGAAAACCAGCAACAGCTAAAATCAAAAACTGCCCTAACATACTTGTCCCTAATAAAGAATACTGCATCCAAGCACGAGTAAAAATTAATTTCACATTCGCCGTAGCTAATTGATTAAATTTCCCCATGGTTCGCTCTTGCATAAGACCCAATTGTTTATTATGATAAAGCACTTCATAACCACGCAAGTAATCCGTAGATGTCGCTAAGGCATCATTTGCAAGCTCCGACACTTGTTCCGTATCTCGTTCCACTGATTGTTTAAACATTTTTGGAAAATAGAACAAAAGTGCTCCAACCAAAAGGGTTGTCAAAAGCAATACCCAGTGGAAAAAGATAATAGCAATTCCTGAGAATAGCATCGCAACAATTCCCGTATAAACAAAATAAATCTGGTGGAAACCATTATCATAAAGTAGTTTTGTATCATTATTTAACCACGAATTATAATCTTCCTTACTATTTTTTTCAAAATCAGAATAAGAAATTTCCGTCAGAGGCTCAATGATATCCCGGCGTACGGCATTAAGCTGTTTTTGTATGGCAATTTCTTTCCAAACATCACGCGCTCCTTGAACAAAACTATCGACCATCCAAAGGATAATATCAATAGCTAACCATAAGAAAAATTGATTCATCTCTTTTGCAATCAAAGAATTGAGCACATTTGCTAAAAAGACCGAACTCAAGACCGCAAGAGCAATATCAATCGTGATAAGTAAGAAAACCATAAAATTTTCAAATTTGAATTCTTTAAGATACTTTACCATTTTTCCTTCTCTTATTTTACTTAAGATTATGTTACCACTACATTTTAGCATTTAAATTTCAAAAGTAAATAGCGCTTACAAAAGTATTTTAGATGTTTTATTTTCTTAAAAGAACTGAAAATTTTCTCTTATTTTTATTAAGCTAAAACGTAAGAAAAAAACTTCATCATTGCTGATGAAGTATAATTTGGCGAACGACTTCTGGATAGAGCTTGTGCTCTGCTTCATGAACAGAACGCTCATAGACTTCTAAATCTTCGTGATAAGCGAGCGGGATTTGAGCAATCAATTCCCCAGTATCAACACCCTCATCAACATAATGAATACTGATTCCCAACCCCTTTTTTGCCTCATGTGATTCTTCAATCGCATGAGGTGAACCAGCAAAATCTGGAAGATAAGAAGGGTGAACATTGATTATCTTTCCTTTATATTTTGATAACATCGTCGCACCAATGATTTTCATGTAGCCCGCCAAGAGAATTAAATTAATTTCTTGGTCTTCTAAAATTTCCACCAAAGCCTTCTCATAATCCACTTTTGAAGAAAATTCTTTTAACTCCAAACTTGCCTTTGCCACCCCTAATCGCTCAGCACGTTCAAGTACATAAGCATCATGATGGTCTGAAAAAACAAATTTCACTTGGTCTGGAAATTGTTCAGCTAGTGTTTGAAAGTTTGAGCCATTTCCTGATGCAAATACTGCAATTTTCACGCTATCCCCTATTCTCAATGAAAAAAATTTATTTTTTAATCACTACTGCTGAATCTTGTCTTTTGACCATTTTACCAATTTCAAATGCATTCAACTCTTTTTTGAGAGCTTCAGCATTTTCAGGAGCAACAGCGATTACCATTCCAATTCCCATATTGAAAATTTCATACATTTCTTCATGTTTGATATCCCCATATTTTTCAAGAGCATTGAAAATTGGTAAAACATTCCAAGAACCTTCAACAATTTCAGCTGACAAGCTATTTCCGAACATTCTTGGTAAATTCTCATGGAATCCTCCGCCTGTAATATGAGCAATCCCTTTTATTTTATTTTGTTTAATCAAGGGTAAAAGCTCTTTGACATAGATTTTTGTCGGAGTTAAAAGAGAATCAATCAAAGATTGGTCAAGTTCAGGCAACGATTCATTCAAATCAAAGTCAGCAAAAACTTTCCGAACCAAAGAGTATCCGTTAGAATGAATCCCAGATGAGGCAAGACCAAGCAAAACATCGCCCGTTTCCACATCTTTTTCGCCATCAATTAATTGTGATTTTTCAGCCACACCCACAGCAAAACCAGCTAAATCATAATCATCTTCATCATACATTCCGGGCATTTCAGCTGTTTCTCCACCAATCAGAGCTGCTCCTGCTTGCAAGCAACCTTCGGCCACTCCAGCCACAACTTGCTCCAATTTTTCAGGAATATTTTTCCCTGTAGCAATATAATCCAAAAAATACAATGGCTCAGCCCCAGCAGCAATAATATCATTGACGCACATGGCTACGCAATCAATCCCAATCGTGTCATGTTTGTCTGCTTGAATGGCTAACATCAATTTAGTTCCCACACCATCTGTCCCCGAAATCAATACAGGCTCTTTCACATCAAGCACAGATAAATCAAAACTTCCACCAAAACCACCCAGTGCCCCAAGCACACCCAAACGTTCGGTTTTAGCCACATGCTTCTTAATACGAGAAACCACCTCATATCCTGCTTCTACATCTACCCCAGATTTTGCATACGCATTCTCAGACACTGTCATTCTCCATTTTCTGATTTATTTTATTCTACTTCCATGTTAAATGATTTTCAAACATAAAAAAAGTTCCAGCGGGTAGTACTGAAACTTTTCGATTGAATCGTTCGGAAATAACAAATCATTTCAACTGTAATTGTCTATCAAATATAAAAAAACGCCAGCATCAGCTAACGGTTTTTTTCTATTTATTCAGCAATCGTTTGAATATCAAAGTCAATCTTGTTATCTACAAGCGTTACAATAACTTTTGATTTTGGTGGAATTTTTCCGCCGATAATCAGCTTAGCTAATGGATTTTCGATGACTTTTGTCAAATAACGTTTGAGTGGACGTGCACCATAAGCTGGTTCATAAGCATTTTCGGCAATCCAAACTTTTACTTCTTCACTCAACTCAAGTTGAACATCCATTTCTTCAAGACGATGTGAAAGTTGGCTAGTCATTTTAACGATAATATTCTTAATATCCTCAAGTGCCAATGGTTTGAAAAGAATGGTATCATCAATTCGATTTAGAAATTCTGGTTTGAAATGTGCCCGAAGTTGAGCCATCACGTTTTCAGTTGTTTCTTCCGAAATTTCACCATTTTCTCCAACATTATCAAGCAAATATTGAGAACCGACATTTGAAGTCATAATCAACACTGTGTTCTTAAAGTCAACGAGAACACCTTTAGAGTCCGTCAAACGGCCGTCATCCAAAACTTGCAACAAGATATTGAAGACATCTGGATGTGCTTTTTCGATTTCATCAAGCAAGATGATTGTATAAGGATTACGACGAACGGCTTCAGTCAATTGGCCTCCTTCATCGTAACCGACATATCCTGGAGGTGCTCCGACTAACCGAGAGACAGAGTGTTTTTCCATATATTCACTCATGTCAATCCGAACCATATGTTCTTCTGAATCAAAGAGATTTTCAGCCAAAGCTTTCGCGAGTTCGGTCTTACCTACCCCAGTTGGACCGAGGAAGAGGAATGAGCCAAGTGGACGATTAGGGTCTTGAATTCCTGCACGCGCACGGATAATGGCATCAGATACGGCTTCAACAGCTTCATCTTGTCCAACGACCCTTTGATGCAGTGTTTCTGGCAAGTGAAGTAATTTTTCACGTTCACCTTCAACCAATTTGGTAATTGGAATACCTGTCATGCGTCCAACCACTTCAGCGATTTGTTCTTCAGTGACTGATTCTTGAACTAAGGATAAATCATCTGATTTTGCTTTTTCTTCAATAGCTTTGAGTTCTTTTTCAATTTCAGGAATTTTACCATAACGAAGGGCTGCTGCTTTTTCTAAGTTTCCTTCATTTTGAGCTTCTTCCAATTCGTGGCGAGCATGTTCTAATTCATTTCGTTTTTCAGAAATATTGCCCACTTCTTTTTTCTCAGCTTCCCATTGAGCTTTGAGTTGATTATTTTCTTCTCGAAGTTCAGCAATTTCACCACGTATAATTTCAAGACGTTTCTTAGAAGCATCATCTCGTTCTTTTTTGAGGGCCGCTTCTTCAATTTCTAATTGCATCAAGCGACGATTAGCTTGGTCAAGTTCAGTTGGGAGTGAATTCATTTCTACACGAATTGTTGCACTGGCTTCATCAACCAAGTCAATGGCTTTATCTGGTAAAAATCGGTCAGTAATATAACGATTTGAAAGGGTTGCTGCTGCGACTAAAGCATTATCATGAATGGTCACTCCATGGTGAATTTCAAAACGTTCTTTTAGACCACGCAAGATTGAAATTGTATCTTCAACAGTAGGTTCAGTAACCAATACCTTTTGGAAACGACGTTCAAGTGCTTTATCTGTTTCCATGTATTTACGATATTCATCCAAGGTAGTTGCCCCAATCAAATGGAGTTCACCACGTGCAAGCATTGGTTTTAAAAGGTTCCCAGCGTCCATTGAACCTTCTGTTTTACCTGCACCAACAATCGTATGAAGTTCATCAATAAAGAGGATAATTTGTCCATCTGATTTTTTCACTTCATTAAGGACTGCTTTCAAACGTTCTTCAAATTCACCACGATATTTCGCTCCTGCAATCAGGGCACCCATATCAAGTGAAAAGATTGTTTTATCTTTCAGATTTTCAGGAACGTCTTTTCTGACAATCCTTTGTGCCAATCCTTCAACAATGGCTGTTTTACCAACCCCAGGTTCACCAATAAGAACGGGGTTATTTTTTGTTTTACGAGAAAGCACTCGAATGACATCACGAATTTCTTCATCACGTCCAATGACAGGATCTTGTTTACCTGATTTAACTTGAGCAACGAGATCTACCCCATATTTTTCAAGTGCTTTGTATGTTTCTTCTGCATTTTGACTGGTCACTTTATCACCTCCGCGTAATTTTTCAATTGCAGCTTGCGCTTTTGCTTTTGTTAGTCCATGGCTAACCAAATAACTGGTCAATGGATTTTGTTTTAATTCAAAGAGGGCAAGGAGAATAATCTCAGTTGATAAGTATTCATCGCCCTTTTTTTGCGCAATTTTGTCTGCTTCAGTAAATATTTGGAACAAATCTGGACTTAGGTTTTGACCATAAGTAATATTTGAACCTTCTACTGAATTAATTTTGTCAATTTCTTTTTCAATTAAATTTGTAAAGTCATCTAGGTCAATCCCTAAATCTTTATAAAAGTTCGCCCCAAAACTATTAGGTTGAACAAAAATTCGCCATAAATGTGGAACTTCAATCACTTGGTGATGACGAACTTGCGCAATTTGTTGCGCTGAACCAAGTGCTTCTTGCATCGTTGTTGTCATTTTTTCGATGTCCATAAAAACACCTCATTTCGATTTCATAGTTAGTAGTGATTATTATCTTTTTCTCACTACATTCTAATTATAATACTTTGGTCAGTAATGGTCAAACTTTTTGATTCGTTTTTTTGACTTTTATTATATACAAAAACTACTGACAATTTTTTGTCAGTAGTTTTAATATTTATAAGTAAAATCAGTTATTTCATGGATAAGCAATGCTTGCTGCTAAGCTTCCGTCAGGATTTTTAAAATTATATCTAACTGAAAGGTTGGCAATACCTATACTTTTAAAAATAGATTCGTTTTCATTAAATAGGGATGCTAAATTATTTTTCATTCCTACTATTTCATCAGGACTGACCACTCCCATATTTTGAGAAAGTGTAAAAGTAATAACGAGTGTATTACCACTGACAGTAACGATTGCCTTAGTAAAAATTCCTCCACTTTCAGAAATAATGTTTGAACTTTCTGCATTCATCCCATCAGCGAGTTCTTGCAAAGAATTATTTGAAGGATTTACTGACAAACTGACAGCATTCCAAGCGACTGCTTTATATTTCCAACCAATATTAATCAAGTTATTTTCTTCATTTGAATTACCAGTGTAGTTATGGGCACCAGATTGGGCATTGGGATTATAAGCAACGTATATCGGCAAATTTCCGCCTGAATAAAAAACTGCTTTTCCTTGATTATCCCACTTCCAGCCTTTATTTACCAAAGACTGCGCTTCATACTTACTTTTTGTGTAATAATGATCACCACCCACAGCATTGGGATTATAAATCCGATAAACCGTTGTCCCTTTATCTGGCGCTACCCAACCTAATCCTTCATCAGTCCAACCAACCTTAATATCAAAATCTCGTTCAGTTGCACTTGTAGTATAAAAATGCTCTCCGGTATTATGATTATATAGACGATAAACCAGGCTATCGGCACTCACTCGAAATCCCACAGCGATGGTGGTTCCAACTATTAATATAGCCAATAATATTTTTTTCATAATTTACTTCCTCCTTTGAAAGCGTTATTATTATGTTGCTAATATTATATTCTTTTGTTAATTTTTTGTCAATTTAATATTTTAGTTTTACAAAAAAACGGAAGAAGTCTCTTATTAGATTTTTATCAAAAAAAGTGAAGCTGTCTTTTTAATACACTTTGCCTTATAATGGATTTAGATGTCAAAATAGAAAAGATAGGAGAAAAATGACTCAACATCTAAATTCTTTGGGAAAGTCTGCCCTCTTAATATTAAGTAATACAATTATTGTCCTTCCATTCATGATTTTTATTCAAATTGCAAAAGGAACCTCGCTTCTTGCCCTCCTTCCTTTTTTGCTCTTTTATACTTTCAGAATGACTGGCGTATTCTTTATAAGGGGAATAAAAACAAGAATTAACAGCTATAGTCTTTTAAAAATTTCATTGTATGCCGGTTTACTTGGTTGCTTACTTGGTTTTATTGGTTCTTTCTACTTTCCTTTCTATACTTTATCCGGTATTCTTTTAGGAGTGAGTGCAGCTTGGTTGCCGATGTCAAACACTTCGGTAAATTATTATCTAAAAAATACTAACCAGCTTATCAAAGGAAAAACCTTAGTTAGCTTACTTTTATTTTTAGCCCTTGGCTTTTCTTTTGTCTTATCCCCTTCTCTAAAATATCCCCTGTTCTTTGTCTTCTATGGAATAGTTTATCTTCTCTCCTTCCAATTAGTTGGAAATTTGGACAATTACAAAGTTGATCCAAATGATTTAGAAAAAGCTTCATATAAATATCTTATTTTATTTGCTTTATTTTTTGTTTGCCTCTTTCTATTACGTTCAAGTCGATTACTTGCCAATAGTTTAGAATTTGATTATTTCATTTTCGGATTTTTCTTTTTGGTCACTCTCTATATTGTCGCTACGAATTTTTTCAAAAATAAAATTCAAAGAAATATCCCTCGTAAATTATCATATTTGACAGCTATTAATGGGGCAGTGGGAAATTATTTATTTCTTTTTTGTTCTTTGTATGTCGCTGGTTTTTATGGTCATCAGCATTTATTTTTACAGTTTTATCTTCCTTATGTTTTAGGAATTGTCTTTGCCTCTAAGGTCAAAAATTTACTTGGAAATAATGTCAAAACCTACTCTTTAATCGGCATTTTTCTAGGTTTACTTTTGATTGTTTTTAGTCCTCTATTTGCTCTAGGTTTATTCCTTACTAGCTTATTCAAAGGAAGTTTAAATTCAAGCTTAACTCAAGACTATGAAAGTACTATTAATATCGTTGAAGATAAACGGATCTGGGTAAAATATACCATTCAAAATATCGGAAGTATTCTTCACCAATTTTTGTTGATGCTTTTAGGTTCACTCATCATCATGAAAAACGGCTTATCTATCAAGACCCTGTTCGTTATTACTTCAACCCCTATTCCTACAGCTCGAAGTATTGAACTAATGAAATCATGGAATCTTATTGCTACGTCATTGATTATCTTAATTATCATCGCCTATCTTATTTATCCAAAAATAGTTCCACTTCTTAAAAAATCAAAGTAAATTAGAAAAACTCATGTCTAAACATGAGTTTTTTATTTAATACGAGAGGTCAGTGAACTTTCTTTTCCTTCGATAATTTTATGAATCTCTTTAGCAAATTGACTTCGTTTAATTGGACGATAACTTTTTAAGAAAGAAAAAATTGGAATTTTTATGAGTGGTTCCAATAGGCGTGCTGGAAAATAACTGCTTTTTCGTGAAGCATCATAGACAATTCCTGGAAAAACAGAAACAAATCTTGATTTCAAACGTTTTTGACCATAAGCCTCCACTTCTTTTTTAGCTCTCATATAGTCATTCATAAAAAAAGGACCATCATTTGCCGAAATAAAAAGACATTGATTTTCTGAGTTAACTATTGTATCAATAATTATTTTTGCTGGTTGAATACTATTTTTTTCATAAGTTGTTCCCTTTGATTTACTTGGAAATAGAATTCCTACCGCATCAATCACCCAATCTGATTTTTGTAAAAGTTCTTGCCAATCACCGGTTTCATTTAGATTAGCGGAATGATAGAGGACTGGCTCAACTAGATTATCTTTAGATTTACCATTTCTTGATAAACTGTGTAATTCATAATCCACAACTTGAGCAAGCTCTTTGAAAATACCTTGGGCAACTAGTCCTGTTCCTCCAACTATTGTAATAATCATTTGCTCACCTCACTTGCTTTTATTTCTTATCCTAACATATTAAAAGGAGTAATCTAAAATAATCGCTTTAGAATTTAGCTAAAAAAACTAGAGTGAATCCTCTAGTTTTCTATTTCACGCTATTTTTCGCTAACGATTCCAAATAGTCAGCTTCATAATCATAAAGCGGCGTTGGATATTCGCCATCAAAATATGACAAGCAAAGTTTATCATGACCAATCGCTTTGACAAGTCCTGTCTGGCTGAGATAGGTCAGACTATCTGCTCCGATAGCTTCTTTGATTTCATCAGTCGTGTGTGTAGCTGCGATGAGTTCATCACGATCTTGAATATCAATGCCATAAAAACATGGATATTTGAGAGCGGGACTGGCTATTGCCACATGAACTTCAGCGGCGCCTGCGTCTTTGAGGAGTTTGACAATGCGACGGCTGGTTGTCCCACGCACAATACTATCATCAACCATAATGACGCGTTTTCCTTCTACAACACCTCGAACAGCACTCAATTTCATGCGAACGCCTTGTTCACGAAGTTCTTGAGTTGGTTGAATGAAGGTTCTTGCCACATACTGATTTTTAATCAGGCCCATTTCGTAAGGCAAGCCAGATTCTTCAGCGTAGCCTGAAGCAGCACTGAGTGATGAATTAGGAACACCGATGACAATATCAGCATCAATTTGGGCTTCTTGGGCTAAAATTTTTCCTGAACGTTTTCTGGCAGTATGAACATTAACTCCAGCGATATTACTGTCAGGACGGGCAAAATAGATGTATTCCATTGAACAAATGGTCATGTTGATGCTGTCAGTAAATTGGTCCACATGAATGCCGTCATCATTAATTTCAATGATTTCACCGGGTTGAACATCTTGAATCCAAGTGGCGCCAACGACATCAAAAGCACAGGTTTCTGAGGCCACAACGAGCGCACCATTGCTCATTTTTCCGATTGAGAGTGGTCGAAATCCATTAGGGTCAAGGGCTGCGACAATTGAGTTTTCAGTCATAATGAGATAGGCAAAGCCACCTTTGACCGTATTGAGCGCTTCTTTGACTCTGCCCATAAATTCTGGATGATGACTACGGCGAATCAAATGCATGAGGATTTCTGTGTCTGAATTACTGGAGAAGATTGCCCCTGATTTTTCAAGTTCACAGCGCAATGATTGGGCGTTGGTTAAATTTCCATTGTGGGCAAGCCCAAGTGCTCCGTCATGAAATTCAAACTGGAAAGGTTGAATATTATTGATATTCGCTGAACCAGCCGTGGCATAACGGACGTGACCGATGGCTGCTGAGCCTGTCAGCTCTTCCAAATCTTTTTCATCACGGAAAACTTCTGTGACCAGACCCAGACCACGATGACGATTGAGTTTGCCATTATTATTGACCAAAATCCCTGCACCTTCTTGCCCACGATGTTGGAGAGCATGAAGTCCAAAATAGGTCAGGCGAGCGGCATCAGGATGTCCCCAAACACCGAAAAGTCCACATTCTTCATTTAAATGAGATCGTTCGTCATCTGGATGTTGTTGCCACCAACTATTTTCATTGGACGAATTCTTCCTCAACACTATTAAATCAAGCGTCTGTTCTTTGCCAAACATAATTTTTTCCCTCTATCGATTCTTTTATTATATTTTAATTCTATCTATATTGTTTGGAAATAAAAAGTCCTAATAGGACTTTTTTAATTTTTTCAAGTTAATTGTTCGGAAAAATCATTTCCAATAATCTTCATCTCCAAAATCAAGATGCTTGGCATCTTCTTTATATTTTTTAAATTCGGCAAGAGCTTCTTCAAAAACTTGTTTAGAAAGTTGGTAAGCATCTTTGCCCATAAGATAGTGCATTGGTGGATTTTCAAGTTTGGAAACTTTGATAAATGCTTTGGCTGCCGATGCTGGATTCCCTACCTGAGTGCCAGAATATGAATTTAGATGTTCAAGCAGTTTATGCGCCTTTTCATAATCTGAAAACTTATCTGGCGCACTCTCTTTAGAACGCCCTGCCCAATCTGTCCGAAAAGAACCAGGTTCAATATTTGTCACAAAAATTCCTAAAGGTTCAACTTCTTTTCGGAGCGTTTGAAAAAGTCCCTCCATAGCAAATTTTGTAGCATGATAATAAGAAAGGTTTTCGGTTGTTGTCAGTCCACCACGGGATACCGTATTTAGAATACGCCCCGATTTTTGTTTACGCATATATGGTAGAACCGCTAAGGTCATATCATTCGCTCCCCAGAAGTTTGTGTCCATCATCTTACGCACTGCTGATTGATCAGATTCTTCCATGACACCAAAATAGCCAAATCCTGCATTGTTAACCAGAACATCGATTCGTCCAAACTTAGCGATTGTTTCAGCAACAGCTTTTTGAATAGAATCTCCTTTCGTCACATCAAGACTTATTTTTAAAATATTTTCTTTGTCAGGAAGCTCTGACAAAGTTGATAATTGGCGAGCAGTAGCAACTACTTTATAGTCTTGAGCAATTAATTCTTCAACCAAAGCTCTACCAAAACCCGTTGAACTTCCAGTAACAAGCCATACTTCATCTTTTTGCATTTTGAAACCTTCTTTCGATTAAATATAACAAAATTATACTTCTTTGTTTCTTTAGTGTAAAGTAAATGATTTTTATTAATTTTAAGTAAAAAAAGACATCTATATCAACTTTTATTTCATCAGAGCTGGCAACGCTCCTTCATAAATGCTGACAGCTTCATCAGTAGAAATAGAAAGTTCATTCATTTCCAAAATTCCGCTGTCAGTAACTTTTCCGATTACTTCGCCACTGACAGAACTTTCTGTCAGTAATTTTTCAAAAGTAGCTTGATTTTCTGGTGAAATTGAGAGTATAAAGCGACCTTGCGTTTCTGAGAATAATTGGGCATTGGTTAAATCAACTTTCACATCAACGCCTAAGCCATTTGCAAAAGCAGATTCAGCTAGAGCAATCGCCAATCCTCCTTCTGCCAAGTCATGTGCTGAGCTGACCAATCCGTCAGTAATTGCTTTTAAAACAAAATCTTGATTGATTTTTTCAGTTTCTAAATCAAAATCAATTCTGCCAGAAATTTCTCCTGTCAGCATTTTTTGAAGTTCAGAACCTGAAAAATCATCAAAGGTTTGACCAACCAAAACAATCAAATCACCTGCTTTTTTAAATTCTTGAGTCGTAATATTTTTTACATTCTCAATCAAACCAACCATTCCAATCATCGGCGTAGGTAAAATAGCTGAACCGTTTGTTTCATTGTAAAGACTAACATTTCCTGAAATAACCGGTGTATCAAGAGCCAAACAAGAACGTGAAATTCCGTCAGCCGCCGTTGTTAATTCCCAAAATTGTTCTGGTTTTTCCGGATTTCCAAAGTTCAAACAGTCAGTAATCGCAAGCGGTTTTCCACCAGAGGCCACGATATTACGAGCCGCTTCAGCAACTGCGATTGCTCCTCCTTTTTCTGGATCAAGATAGAGATAGCGAGCATTACAGTCTGTTGTCATCGCAAGTGCCTTGTTAGTGCCACGCACTCGTAAAACTGCGCTATCTGAGCCTGGTGCAACAACAGTGTTGGTCATCACGCGCGAATCATAAGTTTCATAAATTGATTTCTTGCTAGCAATTGTCGGTTGAGCCAAAAGTTTTTTGAAAATTTCAATGACAGAGCTGTCAGTAATTTCTGGAAGATATTTTTCGCTGTCAGTAAATTTTTGAATTCGCTCAGGAACTTTTGCCTCACGGTAATAAGTTGGAGCATCTTCCGCCAATGAATCAACTGGAACATGAGCCACCATTTCCCCTTTATGATAAAGCGTATAAAAGCCATCATCAGTCACTTGCCCAATATTCACAGCATCAAGGTCGTATTTTTTAAATAAATCAATAATTTCTTGTTCATGTCCTTTTTTGACACAAAGCACCATACGCTCTTGAGACTCAGACAGCATCATTTCATAAGGAATCATTTCTGTTTCACGCTGAGGCACATTATCCAAGTTAAGACGCAGACCTGACCCAGCTTTTGAAGCCATTTCTGATGTAGATGAAACCAATCCAGCTGCTCCCATATCTTGAATTCCGACTAAAATATCGCCATGATTTTGAATGACTTCAATACAAGCTTCAAGCAATAATTTTTCCATAAATGGATCACCGACTTGAACCGCTGAACGTTGTGTTTCTGAACCAGAACCAAATTCTTTAGAAGCAAAAGACGCCCCATGAATGCCGTCACGTCCTGTTTTCGCTCCGACATAAAAAATAGAATTCCCTACACCTTTAGCTTGTCCTTTTTGTATGCGTTTATGTTCAATCAAACCCACACACATGACATTCACCAAAGGGTTTCCAGCGTAAGATTCATCAAAGGCTACTTCGCCACCAACCGTCGGAATTCCAATACAGTTTCCATATCCCGCAATCCCGGCTGTCACTTGGTCCACAATATGACGTGTTTTACCATTGTCAATTGGCCCAAAACGTAAACTATCCAAAATTGCAATTGGACGAGCTCCCATTGAAAAAATATCACGAATAATACCACCAGAACCAGTTGCTGCACCTTCATAAGGTTCAACGTAAGATGGATGATTATGAGATTCAGCTTTGAAAACAACCGCTAAATCATCACCAATATCCACAACCCCAGCTCCTTCACCAGGCCCCATCAAGACTTGTGGCCCAGTCGTCGGAAATTTTTTTAAGACAGGTTTTGAATTTTTGTAGCAGCAATGTTCTGACCACATCACGGCATACATCCCAGTTTCCGTAAAGTTTGGCAAACGGCCATCAAGAATCTCATCCTTGATTTTCAAATATTCTTCATCCGTCAGTCCCCACTCACGGTATATTTTGCTTTCTTGAATCTGTTCTGGTGACATCTCCAAAGTCATGTTATTCTCCTATATGATATGAGAAACGCTTGCTTAAAAACGTAGAAAACTACACAATTTACTGCATTAGTAGTCTAAAGAATATACGTTCCAATAGAAATGCAACTTGTATATTCTCTACTTTAAAAGCTTTCAGCGCTCTGAATTCAATTATTTCAAATTACAAATTTACTGACAGATTCGTTTTTTAAAATCTAAATTCTGTCAGTAATTTTTTTATTTTCCAACAAAGTTTTTCAAGACAGAAGCAAACAAATGTACTCCATCAGCCCCACCAAGCAGTTCTTCCATAGCCCGCTCAGGGTGAGGCATCATCCCAAGCACATTTCCTTCTTTATTGACAATTCCAGCAATATTTTCAACTGACCCATTTGGATTTTCGTCAGCATAAGTGAAAATAATTTGCCCATTTGCTTTAAGTTCAGCAAGCTGAGCTTCGTCAGCAACATATTGACCCTCACCGTGAGCAATTGGTAAATTAATCAAAGCGTCTTTGGCATATTCAGTCGTAAAATTACTTTGATTATTTTCAACTTTAAGAGCTTGCCATTTGGAAACAAATTTCAAACCCTCATTGCGAATCAATACACCCGGTAAAAGCCCAGATTCAACCAAAATTTGAAATCCATTGCAAGTGCCAAAAACCGGTTTTCCTTCTTTAGCCAAACGTTTGATTTCCGGCATAATATTGGCAAATGACGCAATCGCACCACAGCGTAAATAATCACCATAAGAAAAGCCCCCTGGAATCAACACTCCGTCAAAACCTGCAAGCGACTTCTCATCATGCCAGACAAATTCTGCCCCAGCTCCCATAACATCACGAATTGCCCAAAGTAAATCAAAATCACAATTTGACCCTGGAAATTGAATGACTGCAAATTTCATTAATTAGCTCCTTCGCTTTGTTCATTCAAAATTTCAACTTTATAAGTTTCCATATTTGGATTTGCCAACAATTCATTGGCAATTTCAATTGCTTTTGCGCGAGCAATCTCAGCTTCTGCATCAAATTCAAAATCGAAAAATTTTCCAACATTTAATTCTGTAACTTCTTGATAACCCATTTTATGAGTTGCCGCTTTAATCGCTTGGGCTTGAGGGTCAAGAATTGAGGCTTTGTAAGCCACGTAAACACGTACTTTAGTCATTTTAAAATTCTTTCTATATAAGATATGAGGGACGCTAGTTCAAAAGTGACGAAAATTAGGAAAATCTTGTTCTGCGCTTACGCCGGTTCCAGTTGCTATTCGCCTTGCGACTTTAGTCGCGTAGCAAGAATGGACAGCGTAGCTACCTATTTTTAGAACTTTTAGCGGCCCGAACTCAGTTAATATAAGATGTGAGGAACTGTCCTAAAAACTAGAACTCATTTATTTCGCATTTTCTAACAAATTCAAAACTTCAGTATAAGTTTCAACTAAATCGCCAATATTACGTCTGAAAACATCTTTATCCATATGCTGACCATTCGCATCCCAGAGACGTGAAGTATCAGGTGAAATTTCATCAGCAAGAATAATTCTTCCGTCAGCAAGACGGCCAAATTCAAGTTTGAAATCAACCAAAGTTAAGCCAATTTCAGCCCAGATTTTTTTAAGAATCTCGTTGATTTTACGCGTTTCACTCTTTAAAAATTCAATCTCTGAATAAGTTGCAATGTTCAGGAATCTAACATGTTCATCATTAATAAATGGGTCATCTAAAGCATCATCCTTATAGTAAAACTCAACAATTGGTTCTTGTAAAACAATTCCTTCTTCAAGACCAAATCGTTTGGCAAAAGAACCAGCAACAACATTTCTTAAAACAACTTCTAAAGGAATTATTGAAACTTTTCTATTCAATTGTTCGGTTTTTGATAACTTTTCTATGAAATGCGTTTCTAAACCTTCAGCATTTAATTTTTCAAAAATTAATGAAGTAATTTGATTATTTAGAGCACCTTTTCCCGTAATCTGTTCTTTACGAGCACCATTTAATGCAGTCGCTTGGTCACAATATTCCACCCAGAGTACCTCTGAATCATCAGTAAAATACAGTTTCTTAGCTTTTCCTTCATAGAGCAACTTTTCTTTTTCCACAATATCCTCCATCCATTTAAGGAATTCTTTATGCTTCTTATTCTATTCTAATGAGCCAAATAAAAAAAGCTCTAGCGGATAAAACTAGAACTTTTTCAATTTATTGTTCGGTTTTGCTGAATGTTCGGAAATACTCTTTTATTTTATAAGTTTTCATATTGTTCATCAGAAACTTCTTCTAACCAAACTGCTTCTCCTGCGGTAATGGCCACATGACTGAACCAGCTATCTTTTGTCGCTCCATGCCAATGTTTAACTCCTGCATGAGTAACAATTGTATCGCCCGCATGTAAAAGTTGGGCCTCCTTACCCTCTTCTTGATACCATCCCTCACCGGCTGTAACCAATAAAACTTGATAACCATCTTTATGAATATGCCAATGATTACGACAGCCCGGCTCAAAAGTCACATTTCCCACACCAAAGGGCAAGTCCTTATCCGCAATCATTCCTTCTAAATAAGATTGGCCAGTAAAATAAGCGCCATAAGGATTTTTTTCACCTTGAGGAAAAATAAGTGCATTCTCTAATTCTTTTTTATTCATTTCGTTCTCTCTTTTCTAATCAATCTGTTGATAACGCGTTACCTTTAGGCGCAGTTGATATTTTTCTCTCAATTCAGCAATTTTTGTCATCATCGGACTTTTATGATGAATGTCAATTGCTTCTTGGTTTTCCCATTCATCAATCAATAGAATTGCTTGTTGATTATCCAAAGGAACAAAATATTCATAACGTAAATTTCCACTTTGTTGACGTATTTTATAGACAAGACCAGAACTGACCATTTCGTCAGCAAAAAGACGGGCATTCTCCCCCTCACCTTGGTACAAAATGTTGACCGTAATTGTCATAGCTTTCTCCTCTTATTCCCAAATTTTTTTTGCAATATTAAAAGCCGACCAAGCCTTTGGCCACCCCACATAAAAACTCAGATGAGTAATTATTTCTGAAATTTCTTCCTGACTTATTCCGTTTTCTTTTCCTTTTGCCATATGAAAATTTAATTGTTCAAAATTTCCACCAGCAATCAAAGCAGTAATCGTAATGACACTACGTTCATGTGCTGAAAGTTCTTTTTCACGACTCCAGACTTCTCCAAAAAGAATATCATCATTTAATTCAGCAAATTTTGGAGCAAATTCTCCAAGTTGTTCATGTCCTGCGGTTTGTTTTTCCATTTAAACCTCCAATTTTTTTAATTATTTTATCTTGTGCTTTTTCCAAGTTCCTTCAAAAATTTTAGGCGCATCACTGTCGGTCTAAAATTTTTCTCCCAAGCAGGGTCCCAGCTATAACCTGAACGTTGTCGATAAGAATCAATAAATTTATCAATATTTTCTTTATCTGTCACAGGTTCAAATTCCACTTGATAGACTTTCCCGTCAATGTGAATTTGACCCTTACGTGAAATCATTGCCGAATTCCACCAACTTGATGCCCTTCCGCGACCTGCTGCTACCGCTAAATCATCATCAATATAAGCAAACCAAATCCAAGCAGGACGATGTTGTTGCGGGTCTGGGCTAATATAAATATCTTGTATCTTAGAAAACTTTTTGACATCAATTTTCATTTTTTCTCCTTTTCTTACCAAGGTTGTGTTGTAGGTCCAACAGTAAACTCGCTGACGTTAACGTCTTCAGGTTGTTCAAGAGCAAAAGCAACAATGCGAGCAATTGCCTCTGGACTAATCCCATATTGTTCATACAGAGCTGTCATTCCTTCTGCTGCATCTTTGTCAGTGATTTTATTCAGTAACTCAGTATTTATAGCAGCCGGATAAATAGTAGCTGTCCGAATATGAGTTCCTTCTTGAGCAGATTCCATTCGGAGTACCTCCATTAATTCACGAACCGCCCATTTTGTTGCCCCATAAACACCACCATTGGGATATGCTTTTAGGCCAGCAACTGAACTCGTTGTGATAACATGTCCTGATTTTTGAGCTGTAAATTCAGGCAGTACAGCAGCAAGCCCATTAAGTACACCTTTTAAATTAATATCAATCATATTTTCCCATTCTTCAACATGAAGAGCTGATAAAGGGGAACTTGGCATGATTCCTGCATTCAAGAAAATAGCATCAATTTTGCCAAAATTTTCTTTCGCATATTGTACCAACTTTTTACTATCTTCTGGATTAGTTACATCTGTCACTTGATAGATTGCTTGTCCACCAGCCTTTTTAATTTTATCAGCCAGCTCCTGCAAACGATTTTCACGCCTTGCTGCTAGTACAATTTTGGCTCCTTTTTTAGCAAGTAATTCAGCAGTTGCTTGGCCAATACCGCTTGAGGCTCCTGTGATTAAGACGACTTTGTTTTCAATATTGTTTGACATTTTTTCTCCATTCATTTTTAACTTCTGTTTTCATTATATTCCTTGAAGTTCACTTCAAGTCAACTCAAAAGCTTCACATTGCTTTATCTTTTCGATGATTTTATTATAAAATATTTTTTACCTGCCGTGAAATGCTTTTTATATCAATAATTATGCTTTTTAAGCATACTATATTAAATTATAAAAAAAGCTTCGTATCATTACGAAACTTTTTTAATCAGATTTATTTTATCTTCTTGTTCAAAATCAAAGTATAGAAGACAAAATTAAGCAAAGCAAGACAAAGGAAAAACATAAATACATGTTGAGTTCCTGTTGTTAAATTACTTGATTTTGTTGCAATAAGACTAGCTGTAGCCGTTCCTGCTGACGCTGCAAATTGAGAAGTTGTAGTAAACCAAGCATTACCAGAGGCAGCTTTATCATGAGGAAGTTGAGCTAAACTATTGGTCATGGTTGTTGCAAAACTTGAAGAACGACCAATTGTGAATACAACATAAAGTCCCATTACACCCAGTAAAGTCAGATTCTTAGTAAAAATCGTTAATAAAACAAGAGCGATAAAGAATACAGTATTTCCACTATATAAAATCCTCTTGGCCCCTTTGCGGTCATAGAGCGCACCAATTGGACCTTGTGCTGCTGAACCAATTAATGAACCAGGCAATAAAGCAAAACCTGCTAATGTACTTGTAGCTCCTAACGAAACTTGTAAGAAGTTAGGAATGATAAAGTTAATTCCCAAATTGACAAATTGTAAAATACAATAAACTAGGACAGACAAAGTAAAAGTTGGGCTCTTAAAAACATTGATATCAATAAAATTCAATGTACTTGTTTTTGAACGCCAAATAAAAGCAATCAACCCCAAGATAAAGACCACTAACCAGATCCATGAAAAATGAGCACTTGAAAGTGAATCTAAAGCTAAAAGAGCGCTGGTCATTGCTAATGACAAAAATATAAAAGCAATAAAATCAAATTTACCTGGACGTTTTTTTTCACTTTTCTCAATAGCCCAAGCTCCTAAAGGAAAGAGACAGATTGGGATAATCAAAATAATTGCAAAAATCATTCGCCAACCTAAAGTCCCTGTTAAAAGTCCACCATAAGTTGGTCCAAGTGCTGGGGCAATACTCAAAATCATCCCAGCAAATCCCATCCAAAGTCCTACTCTCTCACGCGGAATTTTAGTTAAGACAAGATTAAACATCAATGGAATGGCAATACCAGTCCCGATTCCTTGAATTAAGCGTCCCGCCATTAAAATAGTAAAATTCGGAGAAATTAAACTCAGTAAATCTCCAAGGGTAAAAAAGATTAGTCCTGAAAAAAATAAAGTCCTATTTTGAAAGCGTTGACTAATATATGAACTCGTTGGCATAACAATCGCAACAACTAATAAATAAGCGGTCGTTACCCACTGAACCGTACTCAGTGGAAGTCCGAAGGTCTTTTCAAGCGTTGGAAACGTGACATTCAAACTTGTTTCTGCTAATATCCCCATAAAAGCCACAAGGGCCACGGCGACAATTGAAAAGCGCGTTTTCGCGCTAATTTTATGATTGGCTGTATTTGTTTCTAATTCTGTGTTCATTCTTTTCCTTTCTGCATGCTAAAATTATTAAGAAATTTTTCAACTGCAGCAATCTCCTCTGCTGACAAACCCGCCAAAGCTTTTTGATTATGACCTTGGATATATGTTCTAATTTCAGGTAGATATTGTTTACCTTCTTCAGTTAATTCAACTGATTTTTGACGAGCATCTGTTGGGCTCGCTTTTCTCTTAATCAACTGCCGTTTTTCCATACGTTGCAAAATTTCCGTTGTTGTAGAACGTCGGATATTAAATTCTAATTCAATCATCGTCTGACTGATTTCTTTTCCTGAGTCTTCTTCACTCTGGTTTCCAAGAAAATCTAATATTGACATTTGCTGACCCGTCAAATCAAGCTGAGCTGCAAAATTATCAAACTCTCGTGACATTTGATTGCTGGCAACTTTTAAAAGTCGTCCAATTGCTTCTTTTTTAGTTCGCATACGAATTATTATAACACAATCTTTTTTGTTCGTCAACGAACAATATTTAAATTTTTATCAATAAAAAAGTTACTGACAGTGTTCTGTCAGTAACTTTTTGGTTAATCTAAATTGCCAAATCAAATTTTAATTGAGGTTTTACCGGTTCATAGTCCACAAGCTCAAAATCTTCTGGTTTAATATCGAAAAAGTTTGTTCCGTCAGGAACATTAAGCACCAAACGGGGCTCCTTGTCAGAAGCTGTTCGCTTAACTAACTCATTTGCCTGTTCAAACTGATTATCATAAATATGCAAATTATTTACGAAATAGAAAAATTTTCCAACTTTCCAAGAAAAATGTTTTGCAATCATCATTTGTAAAGCAACATATTGCATGGCATTGATATGATGCGCAACAAGCATATCATTTGAACGTTGAATAAGAGTCGCATCCAAGTAAATCTGACCATCTTGTTCACGGCGAACATCAAACATTGTTTGGAAAGCACAAGGCAAAAGTCCTTCAGTTTCCTCAAAATCTTCATATTGCCAAATATTAATGATATTACGGCGATTCCAAGGATTTTTTGCTAAACCATCCAATAATTTTCCAATAATATTATATTTTTTGACAGTTGCCCCATAGCGTTGTCCAATCGTACCGTCGCCAATTCCCCATTCGCCCCAGTATTTGACTCCATATTTTTCTTCAAGAATAGCAAGTTCACTTGTTTGATCTTGATAAATCCACATCAATTCTTTAATTGCCGATTTAATTGGAATTGGACGCAAAGTGGTAATTGGAAACTCACCTTTTTGCAAATCATAAGTAACGAAAGAGCCTGTTACATACTTACTATTTGCGGTTTGACCATCCTTATACTTGGGACGTGCATTTTCTGAAAAAACACCGTTATCAAGGATATTTTGGATATTTTGTTTAAAAATCTTGTCTGCGTAAGTCATGAATCTTCCTATCTTTTTATTCCTTTCATTATAACACAGTCTGCTATTTTGATTCAATAGCATTTATCAAATATTTACTTGTAAAAAATAAGATACTAATTTGTATTCTTTCTTCTATTATCAAGAATATCAGGATAGAGTTTTCGCAATTTTCTCGCTGACAATAGTGCAAAAATAGCAGCTGAAACTTGTAAGATAAGCGTCACCAATCCCAATAAGACCCCTACCGCTAACTCCAAAAGATTATGCGCCTGATTTGCTAAAATAATCAAAACAACACCAATAACACTCAAGATATTAAGACCATATACTAAAATCGAAGCAATACTTTTTATTTTTAATTTATGATTTTGGGTATGAAGAGCAATCGCATAAATTAAAATAATTAAACCAAAACCTAAAGTTAAATATTGGTCTGTAATAATTTTTGTTATTTGTAGCAAAAAAATGATGAATACAGCGATAATCCAGATTCCAAGAAAGATATTATATTTATATGCTTTTTGAATCACTTCTTTTTCTTTATTTTCGTCAATCTCTTCTTTCATCCTTTACATCCTTTACATTCCTAGATAATTGTACTAGTCCTTTTAATATTCCAATTGTCTGGAAAGTTCTTTTTGTAATTGGAAAAAGGATTAGAATTAACAGTGCAAAACAGACAGTCAAAACAAGTATGGTCAACTGAGAGGTCATAATAAAACTGATGGCTAATCCCAAAAATATAAATGGAACTACAAAAAGTAAAACTCTTGTAAAATACCACATCTTAATTCCCGTAGAAAGTATTTTTTGTTTCATAGCTAGTGAAATCTCTTCTTTTTGATAATTTATTCGTTTGACATAATGAGTGTACAATTTTTCAAAAAAGAAAATCTCTAATACAATTACTGATAGTGTGACCAATAAAATCAAAAATATTATTAAAATATTATATTTAAAGTTAGTATGGATAAAAAAGTTTCTAGAACTCTTTTCAGCCCAAGAAGAAAGAAAAGTAGGAAAAACAATTATCGCAAACATTATAATACTTATTGATTTTTGAGTAGGTTCCTCGGCTACATAAATTTCTTTTGTATTCTGATTGATATAGTATCGTTTCTTTCTACTTTTATCTACAAATCCTAAAGGAGTCATGTTATTAACTATTTTTGACATATTAACGTTTCCTCCTTAATTTATCATATAAAAAGTCAAATCCTGTATTGAGAATAAACCCGAATGCAAACCCAGCTACAACATCCAAACCCGGAACTGGTATAGCCATACCGGCTGCCATTCCAGCCTCCCCCAATACAAAGTGTGCTCCTGTTTTAGTGAGAGCATCAGCCGTATCTTCTCCCTCGGCTTTTTGCATTCCATAATCTATAATGACTCCATATCCGGTGTCATCTTCAGCGTAAAGAGCCCATTTACTAAACTCACTCATGCCTTTGCCAAGAACAGCATCTCTTGTTTCTTCTCCTAAATTGAAACCTCCCTCATCGGCTTTTTCTGCTCTTTCCCCTTCTTCTGCTACAAGCTGAGCTTCTTTAGAGTAATAAGCAGATTGTGGAACATAAAGAGAATAACCTCCTCTTGAAGCTACACTTGTAGAGCTATATCCAGCTCCTGATGAGTAACCATTCCCACCAGAATAAGGAGTACCTCCGTCATAACCATATCCCCCACCAGAATTATATTCATTATAAGTAGGTGCATAATAAACCACAGGCGCAATGTAATTCGGTACATATTCATAACCATTGGCATAATAAGTCGTCGCATAGGGATTGCTCGTGTTGTAATAAACAATCGGTGGAACATATTTGTAGTAAACATCTAACGTTTCATCAGTTTTCGGATAAAGTCCTGACTCTGTGGTGCTTCCTTCGATGTAGTAATTACCAAAGTTATAAGGGACATTGACCGAATATGGCTTGTTATAAAGCCCCGTGATTGATTGTTGTCCTAGATAAATACCGTACGTACCATAATAATCATAAGTTACGGTACTTTGGATGTGATAATAATCACCAACTATTATTGTGTTCCCATTTCTGTGCTGACTTTCTTGTCCATAAGCATAATGTGGGAATTTACTGGCTGGAACATTCCAAGAAACATTTGGAAACCAGATAAATTGATGTTGGGGAACGATAAGCTGATTGTTTTCGTCCGCATCATAATAGTTAAGATAAACAATATCTCTGACTTGGGTCGTCAAATGTGCTTGAAGCGCTGAACCAAAGAGGTCATAGCGAACCCCTTGCGAATATTGATAAGAATCTCCACTACGTACTGGTGCTGGACTATAAAAATCATAGTCAAAATTTGACAGAAAACCAACACCCAGATAACCGCCATAAGGTAGACTAGCTTGACCATTCAAGTCGGTATCAGGGCTTGTCGTATCATAAATAATACTAGAACTATCTGTCGCAAGGTTAGTTGTCTTTGGAATGACCGTTAAGAGATTGGCAAGGTTAGTCTTGACTCCTTGAGCCATATCAATATCGGTCGTGATAAACGAAGCAAGGACTGGCACTTGAAAATTCGTGTTATGTGCGACGATTTGGTAGTTAATTTTGACATTGTTTACCCCAAAATAAAGGGCGACAATCGAGTTTCCGTCAGAGTTGGCGATATTTTGCTCACCCGTAAAAGCAAGGCCAATCGGACAATCTGTCGAACTTTCTGAGGGGTTTTGCCAACTTGCCGCGTCTGTCGAGATGACCTGATAAATCATATCAAGCGTCGCTCCAGCTAGGGTTGTTCCGACATTGGTAATTCGTCCAGAATCTCCTGCATTCATAGTATAAGTGGTCGCAGGTATGGTCGGGCCATCCGTTTGTCCAAAGTTTTCAGTACTGATTTGACCTGTTACCTGACCTGTGATTGGAATAACCTGCGTATTGTCAGACCAATGGAGTCCGTCTGGGGTCAGAAAGTTATTTGGCACAAGGTTGTTAGCCTTGATTGTAATATTGACATCATCTAGCGTGGCTGGTCCTGTAATATCATTGGCGACTGAACCGGTAGCAGAAATCGAGCTTATTGCAGGGTCTTGACCATCGGCTTGACTGGCAATTGAACCATTTGTGAGAGCAGGACTTATGATTGTTCCGCTCGCCGATAGGCTTGAAGCAATTGTGACATTTGCTTTTGATGAATCAAGAGGAACACTTGGGGCTTTTGAAGTTGAGGCGTTTATTTCCGAGCCTGAACTGGTCGAACTTGCAGTTTCTAACGAATTATAGCTTATTTCTACACTTGAAGCCTGAGCCGAACTGGTTGAAGATGATGAAACTGAACTGGCGCTTAGGGTTGTGCTTGCCTGCGAAGTTAGTGAGTTTGCCTCTTTAGTTTGCATTTCTGCCTGTGAACTTTCTGTATTTCCTTCGGTTGTCGAATCAGACGCGGCAAGAGAAGAATTTACAGTTGGATTGGTGACAGCTTCAGTTTGACTTGGTGGGGTAACAGCCGAATTTTCATCAGCCTTTACTGCTAAAGGGTGACTAGTCACTAACAAACTTAAAAAGAATTCCAGTGCTAAGTAACCAAAATTTACTTGATGACTTCATCTGAAAGTGCTTTTTCTGATTTTCCAATGCAAAACCTCCTTTTAGTGAATGTTTTTTGTTTTCTGATTATTTAACATTATACGCCTAATTAGAAACTTTGGTAAAAATAAAGTAATTATTTTAACTTAATTTAAAAACAAGACTTTTAGAATACAAAAAAGCCTACCAACTTTGGTAGACTTTTGATTTATTTACTATTTTCTTATTTATCCCTCTGAAATTCTCAATAGAGATTTAATTGCTGTACGTTGATCCATTGCTTCATATGCTTTTTGAATTTCATCTAAGCTAAATTCTGCTGTAAAGACACGGCCTGGATTAATCTCCCCACTTAAAACTGCTTCAAGTAAGATTTCCTTATCCCAGCGTGCGACAGAGGCTACTCCACCTCCAAGTTGAATATTTTTCCAAAAAAGAGAATCAATCCATTCATTGTAATCAACATCATGAGGAACTCCCACACGACCTACTCGCCCTCCTGCTCTTACCGCTTGAAAAGCAGATTCAATTGCTTGTTTTGTTCCGACACATTCTAAGGCAGCATCTGCACCATAACCATTGGTTAAGAACATTATTTTTTGAATCGCTTCTTCACCACGTTCAGCAATAATATCTGTTGCACCAAAGTCACGCGCAAGTGCTGCACGGTCTTCATGGCGACTCATGGCAATAATCCGTTTTGCTCCTAAAAGTTTAGCTGAAATCACTGCACAAAGTCCAACCGCTCCATCACCAAAGACAACCACTGTATCACCTTCATGGACATCTGCTGCTTTAGCTGCATGAAAACCTGTAGGCATGACATCAGCTAAAGTCGTCAATGAAGCCAACTGATCATCAGAATAATCACTTGGTTGGCCCGGGATTTTGACAAGTGCACCATCAGCATTAATCGCCCGATAGAATTCTCCTTGATAGCCGCCATTCACACCGTCTTTTGCATTTGGACAATTGGCTTCAAAGCCAGCCAAACAAATTGGACAGTGTCCACAACCGTGCGTAAAGGGAACAATGACAAAATCTCCTACTTTAAAGTTTTTAACTCCGGTGCCTACTTCTTCAATCAGACCAATAGCTTCATGCCCTACCGGTCCAGGTTGACGTTCAGAAATCCCACGGAACCACCATAAATCGGAACCACATACGCAGGCACGAACAATTTTTATGATAGCATCTGTTTCTTTTACAAGTTGCGCTTTGGGAAATTCTCTAACTTCCATTTTATTTTTTTCGACAAAATAAGCTGATTTCATTTTTGTACTTCCTTTTCTTTTATTGAATTCATTATAAAATGAATTTTACTTTTTTTAAAATACTTTTTTAAAAACTCCTTATGCTTTTAAAGCATAAGGAGAACTAAGGGCTTATATAATGCCACCAACTCCTCGACCAAAGAGTTTGCTGTTGGAAATTTTTTGATAAAATTCAGCGACCTTTGGTGTAAGATTATAGCGTAATGCCAGTGGTCTTAAGGTCACTTCTAATTTTGCTAACTCATCTGCAAGTTGACCTTGATTTTCTAATTGAACTTTCGTATGAAGTAAACACTGGCGTTCCCAGTCACGAATATTTCGGTCTAATATAAGATTATAGAGTTCATTTAAAATTTCTTCTTTTTCAAATGTTTTATTCATGACCTCATTATGCCACGAATTTATTTCTAAGGCTACTAAAAACGCTTACGATTTTTAAATTATCGTTTTTTGGTCAAATTCATATTTGGATAGTTTTTGAGAATTCTGCGCAAATTATAATGTTTTAATTTTAGAGGTTTATTTTTAAGTAATTCTAATACTTTTATCCGATTTGCTGCTGTTTCATGGTTTGCAAAGAGATGTTTAAGACGAAATTCTTTGATTGCTGCATTTTCTTTGTCAGAATCATCAATCATAGCCAAGACTTCTTTTTTGGTTGAAATCGTAAAAATAAATGTTGAAACAAGGTCAGCCAGAAAGATAATTAATATCAAAATCACACCCCAACTGTGGGTTAATTCATTAAAATCATGAATCCAATTTTGAACAGGTGGATTAACTAATTTAATTAAGATAATACAACCTACACCCCAAAATAATGAAACGGGAACAGCCACTCTTCCTTCAATATTGAAAGGGAGGGTTGAGTAGTCCCATAACTTCATATTAAAGAATTTCTCTAAAATCCAACTTCCAATGAATTCAACGACTGTCACAATCACAATCGTATTAAGATAAAGGCTGAATAAATTTCCGGTATCTGGAACTAAAAGTAAGACGGCAGAGACGCCAAAACCATAAACAGGGCAATAAGGGCCTAATAAAAAACCTCTAAAAACAAAATGCCGGTCTTTAAATGAGCAATAAAAGGTCTCCCATATCCAACCAACAAAAGAATAAACGATAAAAGTCATAAAAATTTCCATATATTTCTCCTTGTTTGTTTAATCTTTTACATTATATCATCTCTTTTAGTAATTTTTAAATTTCATTTATAAGATAAGAAAAAAGCTGTTTAAATTCAGCTTTTTATGATAATTTTTTATAATGATTTTAATTTTCCATGGAAATCAGCAATTGATTGATAGCCTTTTTTATCCATAATTTCTTCTAATTCTTTAATAATTCTATCAAAGATTGCAGGGCCTTCTTTGTGTAAAGCTGTACCAATTTGAAGCATTGTAGCTCCACATAAGAGGTGTTCAAAGGCATCTTGTCCTGTTTCAATACCACCTGTTCCAATGATTTGAATTTCAGGTTTGAGTCGAGTATAGAAAGCACGAACATTTGCAAGCGCTGGTGGTTTGATGTATGCTCCACCAATTCCACCAAAACCGTCTTTAGGCTTAATAACTACGCTTTCTGCTTCTGAATCAATAAAAAGTCCATTCCCAATACTATTGACTGAGTTAACATAAGTCAACGGAAATTGATTGAGGATTTCTGCCATGATATCAAAATGAACGAGGTCAAAATAAGGAGGAAGTTTTACACCTAAAGGCTTTGTGAAGAAGGTAAAAACTTCTTTTAGGAGTTTTTCAGTGGCTTCAAAATCATAAGCAAGCTGTGGTTTCCCAGGGACATTTGGACAAGAAAGGTTCAATTCTGTAATTCCTGAAAAATTACTTTCTTGAATTTTCTTAAGCATAGCGATATTTTCGGCTGCGCTCATACCAGCAATGGAAAAGAAGATTGGCGCTTCTTGAGCCTTTTCTTTTTGATTTTTTAAAACATAATCTAAGTAGTAATCAAACCCTAGGTTAGGTAGGCCCATAGAATTAATTGAGCCTAATTCTAAGTCAACATAACGTGGGAGTGGATTACCTTCTCTTTTTTCTAATGTGGAACTTTTGGTGATATAGGCCCCTGCTTGAGAGGCTTTTAATTCTTCTAAATCCTCAGTTGTCATACAATGGACTCCTGAAGCGTTCATGAATGGATTAGCGAATTCCGCATTTGCAAAAGTTGTTTTTAGCATTAAAAAATCGTTCCCCTTTTCTATTTTTAACTATTCTATCACAAAAAAGGCAAATTCAAAATTTTTAAAGTTCGAGTCAAATGATGAGGTGGCATTTTTTTCACATGATATAATTAAATTAGAGCAAATGGAGGTGTAAAATGAGTACAGAACGAGCTATTTTTGCTGGTGGTTGTTTTTGGTGTATGGTTGAACCTTTTGAAGAACGTCCAGGTATTTTGGCTGTAACTAGTGGTTATACTGGTGGACATATCGAATACCCTACTTATGACCAAGTCCTCTCAAAAGCTTCTGGCCATACGGAAGCAGTTGAAATTTTATTTGATAATGAATTGATTTCTTATGATGAACTATTAGATATTTATTGGTCATTGATTGACCCCACTGATGCTGACGGACAAATTTATGACCGAGGTGCAAATTATCGTCCAGTGATTTTTGTTGAAAGTGAAGAACAAAGAATTGCTGCTCAAAAAAGTAAAATTGCCTTAGAGAAATCTGGAATTTGGGATAAACCAATTGTTGTTCCGATTGAAGAGGCAAAAACTTTTTGGCCAGCTGAAGAATATCATCAACAATACTATAAAAAAGATCCTAAACGTTACCAAGCGATGCACAAAGCACGTGAACGTTATTTAGCCTTACAACGTTTTAAAGGGAAATTTAAATTTTTAAGAAAAAACACTAGATAACTAGTGTTTTTATTTTATATTTGGCCACTCTTTACCAAACCATTCTTGGTATAGGTCTTCCACAATTTTGACTGTCGTCATTGTCATTTCTGGGGAAAGTTTTTCACTTTTTTTCTTGCCCTTATTGATTAGTTCAGCAATTTCATCAATCTCATAGCTGAATTCACTTGGCATTGGATGAGAAAATTCTTCAACCGTTCCATCATTTTTAATAAGACTGGCTTGGTTTGATTTCCAATAATTTGGAACTGAAATTTCTCCTTTTTCACCATAAATGATAAATGTATTTGGTTTATCTAAGCGCGTGCTAAGTGAAATATTAATCATAATTTCTGCTTTTTTTAAGAGAATTTCGTAATCTAAATCTGCTTTATTTTCTTCAGAAGACCAATAAATTCCTTTTGCTGCATCAAAACCTGTTCCAAATAAGAATTGTAAGACAGAGAGTGGATAGCTGGCATGCATGATAAAAGCGCCACCGCCTTCTTTTATGTCTAAGGCCCAGCTCTCCCGGTTGGTATGGGGTCTGAAATCATTTATTGCAAGACGAGATATTTTACCAATTTCATTGGCATCAAGCCATTTTTTGATTTGGGCCATCACAGGTAGGAAAACAGATTTTTGAGCTTCCATCAAAAAAAGATTTTTTTCATTTGCTATCTTGAATAATTCCTGACTTTCTTCAAGAGTCAAGGTAAATGGTTTTTCTAGAAGTACATTTTTACCTGCTTCTAAAGCCATTTTTGCTTGAGGATAATGTTGTTTATTGATGAGTGGAATATAGATTAAATCAATTTCTGCTGCATTTACTAAGCTTGCATAATCATCATAAACTTGTGGAATTTCTAATTCCAAAGCGGCTTTTTGTGCTTTTTCCTTATTTCTGGCGGCAATCCCAGTAACTTCAGCTTGACCACTCTCTTTTACACCTGCTACAAATCTTGGAACAATTTTAGCGGCACCCATAATTCCGATTTTTAACATTTGACTTCCTCTTTCGTCTCTGGTTTTAAATACCAATAATCACGGTATCTACGGTTTCAACTCCTGCAGTGGTAACACGGACTCTGGCCAGATTTTCTACTGTATTAACATCAAAAAATCGGTCACCACTGATATCGTTTTGAATGATTTTTACAGTTGCTTCTGCCGGAAATTTTTGTAAGGTTTCAATAAGTTCTTGCGTTGTCATAATGTTTTAGTCAGCCCTTTCTGATAGATATTCCCAACGTTCATATTTTTCTTCAAGTTCTTTTGTTTTGTTGTCTAGTTCTTTTTGTAAATCCAGTAGGAGTTCTGTATTTGAACCATTTTCATTCATTTCTGTGTCAATCTCAGAAATTCGCTCTTCGATTTCAGCAATTTGACTTTCAATGGTTTCCCATTCTTTCTTTTCCATATAGGTCAGTTTCGTTTTGTCAGTATTTTCAGTTTTGTCAGTACTTATTGGACTTTCGATTTTACTGACAGCTTTGTCAGCAGATTTTTCTTCCGTTTTGACAGCTAAATAGTCACTGTAAGCACCAAAATAATGATTAATTTGCCCATCTTCAAAGGCAAGTAATTCGTTGCTCACTTTATCTTGGAAATAGCGGTCATGAGAAACTGTCAAAACAGCACCCGGAAAAGAGCCTAGGAAATTTTCAAGCACGGTTAAGGTTGCAATATCCAAGTCATTGGTTGGTTCGTCAAGCAAAAGCACATTGGGTTGTAATAATAAAATTTTAAGTAAATAGAGTCGTTTTTTCTCACCACCTGAAAGTTTAGAAATCAGTGTTCCATGACTACTTCTTGGGAATAGAAACTGCTCTAATAAATTAACAATTGAAATATTTTCACCGCTGCTGTTATGTGCAGCAGATGCAACTTCTTCAAGAAAGTTAATCATGCGTTTATTTTCATCAAGTCCACGAATTTCTTGACTGAAATAACCAATTTTGACTGTTTCACCAATTTCCAAAATCCCGTCAGTTAATGCTAGCTCACCATCAATGATATTGAGTAAGGTCGATTTTCCGACGCCATTATCACCAACAATCCCCAAGCGCGAATGCCCTTGAACGATTAATTCAAAATCTTTAAAAATTGGTCGGTCAGGATAAGAAAAAGCGGCATTTTTAAAATTAATTACTTTTTTCCCTAAGCGACTGCTCGCAATGTTGAGTTCTAAATCTCCTAGATTTTTACTAGTTTTCATAGAATCTTTAAGGTCTTCAAAG
The DNA here is from genome assembly GCF_011800585.1 of Lactococcus sp. EKM203L. Taxonomy (NCBI): domain Bacteria; kingdom Bacillati; phylum Bacillota; class Bacilli; order Lactobacillales; family Streptococcaceae; genus Lactococcus; species Lactococcus sp. EKM203L. Next base: position 513,002 of record NZ_JAALEQ010000001.1, on the reverse strand, counting down.
CGGTCAATCCGTGCTTGTTGTTTTGTAGCACGTGCTTGAGGTGATTTACGAATCCAAGTTAATTCAGATTGATAAAGTTGTTTTGCCTTGTGACTTGCTGCGGCTTCTCTTTCTTCATCTTCAGCTTTTTTTGCAAGATAATCTTGATAATTTCCTTGGTATTCTTTAAGACCCGCATCTTCAAGTTCAAAAATTCGTGTTGCAACATTATCTAAGAAATAGCGGTCGTGCGTGACAAAAAGAACAGTTCTTCGAGAATTTTTTAGATAATTTTGCAACCAAGCAATGGTTTCAACATCGAGGTGGTTGGTTGGTTCATCAAGTAATAATAAATCGGAATCATTGACTAAAGCTTGAGCCAATTGAACCCGTCTTTTTTGTCCACCTGAAAGGCTTTCGATTAGAGTGGCAGAGTCAGGAAGTTGAAGTTTAGTCAAAATTGTTTTGACATCTGCTTCTACTTGCCAAGCATTCAGAGCATCCATTTCTGATTGGGCACGTTCTAACTTAGCTAAATTTTCATAATCTAAAAGGGCTGCTTCGTAATTTTTAATTGCTCGCATTTGCGGAAGCGAATCATCTAAGACGGTGTCTAAAATTGTAGCTTTTGGATTAAAATCAGGTTCCTGAGTAAGGTATGTAATTTTATAATTTTGTGGATGATCAAAGGGCGTGCGGTCTCCATCAAATCCTGAAAGTCCTGAAATAACATTTAGGAGCGTTGTTTTACCCGTACCATTAACTCCCAAAAGACCAATTCGGTCAAGATCATGAATGATAAAATTGATTTTGTTGAAAACCGTTTTTTCTCCAACTGATTTACTTAAATTTTGTGCGATGAAGTCTGCCATTTTTCGTCCTAATTTCTCTTATATTACCTTTGATTATACCACAAAAAAAGCCTGTCAGTAATGACGGCTTTAATTTTTTACTGATAAAAAAGCTGGATAGTAAACTACTTATTTCTGTCAGTATTTTTTTACTGACAGATTTCATTTGATGAGCTGTCAGTATTTTTTTTACCTTCACGAACATCAAAAGGATGTACAATTTTTTCCAGTTCTTTTAAATAAAGTTCAGCCTGATTGGTCAATTGAAGTTCACTTAGTGAGATCCAACCAATCTCAATATTATCTTCCACTGCTAAGGGAATGGCTACAATATTGTCACCATTCAAGTCTTGACTGACAATTCCAGTTGAAATTGTATATCCATTTAATCCAATCATCAAATTGAAAATGGTGGCTCGGTCTCCTACTTTAATGTCTTTTTTAGCATAAACCGTAGATAAAATTTCTTCTGAAAAATAGAAAGAATTGTGTTCTCCTTGTTCATAGGAGAGGCGGGGAAATTCTTCTAAATCTTCTAATGTTACAAATTTTTTATGAGCTAAAGGATTTGTTGAACTGACAAAGATATGCGGCTCCGCCAAGAAAAGTGGATGAAAAGTTAATCGATTTTCTTTTAAAATCTTATCCATAACATTTGCATTGTATGAATTTTTATAAAGAATTCCTAACTCACTGCGCAGTGACTTTACATCTTCAATAATTTCATAAGTTCTAGCTTCTCGCAGAGTATATTCGTATTCTCCAATCCCCTGACTTTCTGTTTTTTTGACCATATTGACAAAGGCATTCACTGCAAAAGCATAATGCTGGGTCGAAATCGCACAAAGTTTTCGAGAGGGCTTTCGGTCCAACCACCGTGTTTCCAATAAATCAGATTGTTCTACAACTTGTCGTGCATATCCCAAAAACTCTGCACCATCTGCTGTCAGCGAAATTCCTTTACTTGACCGTTGAAAAAGCGACAAATCAACTTCCACTTCAATATCTTTAATCGCCTTTGACAATGAAGGTTGTGTAATAAAAAGAATTTCAGCAGCTTGATTAATTGAACCCACTCTGGCTACTTCAATAAAATATTTGAGTTGTTGTAAACTTATCGTCATTCCTTTTTCCTTATTTCATTTTTGACCTTGAAACTTTGATTCTATTTTTCAAAATTTCTGTCAGTAACTTTTAGATTCAATGACAGAATGTCAAACCTTATTTTTTGCTGACAAGAGCTTCTAAGGCTTTGATGGCACTTATGATTTTTTCGTCAGTAACTTTTGAATCAATCAAACGATAAGATTCTACAGGACTGGCTGCAAATTTTGCTACTGCTTGCAATTTTTCCAAATCAAATGGCAAATTAATTTCTGCTAGAGAAGCAGGTAAATGATTTTCCTTATAAAATGGCAAGAGTTTTTCAATTTCTGAAGTATCTCCCGTATAAGCCAATTGTACCAAGACTCCATAAGCGACTTTTGAGCCATGTAAAATAGGATGTGTCTCTGAGCAAAGTGATAGGCCATTATGAAGCGCATGAGCCCCTGACATCCTTCCATAAGTCCCAGCAAAACCTCCAACTGTTCCTGAAAGTTCAATGATTGTATCAACAATTCGCCCAAAAGCTGGCGTCACTTTCTGTTCAGCCAAATCATTAAGTGCTGCTTTAGAATCAGCAAATAATATTTTAAAAATTTCCTTTGCACTCGCAAATCCCAAACGAACTGAGGCTGAAAGTTCTTCCTGTGAAACCTGACGAACGATTCCTTCCATTTCATACCATTTGGCGAGTGTATCCCCGATTCCAGCAACAAAATAATCATGAGGTGTTGCCAATAAAAAATCATAATCAACTAAAGTTAAATAGCTCACTTTATTTAAATAACCCACTTTATCAAAAGTATGGTCAGGGTGATAAAGAGCTGCAACCGGTGTGTAAGGAGCACAATTAGAAACCAAGGTCGGAATAATAATTAACTCACAGTTTAGCTCCTGGGCTACAACTTTACAAGTATCAATCAAACGCCCTCCGCCAATTGCAAGAAGGCCATCGGATTGACCAATTTCTTTGGCCAGTTTTTTTCCATTTTCGATAGAGGCCGAGCCATCATAATGAAAAACAGGATAACTTAAGTCTTTAGGATAAAAATCTTGAAAAACCTGAAAAGATTTTTCCCCAGTAATTATCGCAAGTTTATTAAAAGACGCAAGATAGCTTTCTAAATCTTGCAAAATTCCTTGACCACTCACATATCTATTGGCTCCGGGACGTACTTCTTCTGAGATATTCATAATTTTCCTCCTAATTAAGTAATTATTAGAATATTCTATCACTTAAGATTCAAAAAAACAACATTTAACTGAATAAATGTTGTTTTTTTGTAAAATCCAATTTTAAGCACTATAATTCAACGTTTTGATAACATTCCCCTTATCATCAGTCAAATCAACTTGCAATTTAGGTTGAGCAACCCCAGCTTTTTTCATTGAATCTAACACTTTATCCGCTACTTCTTCAACTTGGTCACCACTTGCTAATAAAAGGGCGCCAACGGTTGCTTTATTGAGTTTAGAGGATTCCAAGGTGTAAGTCACTTTAGAGCCAGTGCTCGTTGCTTTTGCTGAACTTATCATTCCTTGCGATTGACTCTTAATTACATCTGCATTTTCATTTAATTTTGTGGCAATAGCTGATGGTGTTGCTGTCATTATTTGACTTACTCCATTAGTTCCATTTCCTGAATTCGGTAAAAGTTGGGCAACAATATTATCCGTTTGACTTGAAATGACTTGGCGTCCAATCATGACTACTCCAAAAATAATTAAAGCAAAAAATATGACAATGAATAATAAAATCGCAAAAATTTTACCTCCTCGGCCTTTTCTCACTTTTTTACTTTTTCTAGAATTTATTTCTTTCCCTTTTCTATTTTTGAGACTTATTTAGTATTATACCATTTTGTACTTTAAAGAAAACTAAAAAAAGTAGTTTTTCAACTACTTTTTTACAATTATTTTTAAACTAAATTAGTCATTAAAATCAAAACGCAATTTCATATTAGCTGAACCAAGAACGACCATACGTCCCAAAAGTTCCGTTTGTGCTTTAAACGCCGCCTCTGCTAATTTTTCATTTGCTTGAGTCAAATAAGCAATTTTATCTTTAGCTGTTTCAAAATTCTTATCTGTCTCATTTTGAATTTCATGGAATTTTGCCATGGTATTTAATTCAAAAGTATTTCGTAAATCAACAAATAAATCATAATTAGAATCACCAAGAACAGCTGTTGTTGCGCTCAACCAGTACATATTTGTTGGATCATATTCTCCCTTAGCATCACGATAAGAAGCTGGCGTATCATTAATTGCAGTGTAGAATGGTACAACATGATTGAAAGTGTTTGCTCCAAAAGCAAGCCATTGAACTCCTGCTAATTCATCAGGAACATTGTTTCTAACTTGCAAAATATGAACACTATGATTACGATTTATTCCGATTGGACGGAAAAGTTTTCTTTCTTCTGGACTATTTGTGCTGCCGTAAGGATCATATTTTGTATTTTCAAAATGACTTGATAAAACAAATTTAACATCTTCAACAGTAATTTTTCGACTAGCTTCACAAATGAATGGAAGTTCTTGATTTTGTGGATCTTCAGATGGATTCCCCAAGAAGTTTTGACCATACCAAGTTCGCGGGTTATTATAAACAGAATCTTTGATTGAAGATGAGCCAAAGATATGACGTAAATTATAATGACTTTCATAGCCTTCAAAATCAGGATTTAAATGATTTGCGTCAATTAATTGTTTCAAATCACTTGAACACATATAATCATCATTATCAAATTTGAATTCATCAATATTCATTCGATTTGGCGCTACAACATAAGAATCATCAGGAATACGAACTGCTGCCCAATGATGACCACCGATTGTTTCTAACCACCAAACTTCTTCTTTGTCAGCAAAAGCAATCCCGTTTGGCTCATAAGTTCCATAAGTCTTAAGTAATTGTCCCAAACGCTCAACCCCCTCGCGAGCACTTTTAATGTATGGCAAAACAAGTGTTACAAGGTCTTCTTCACCCATCCCATTTTCCACATAAGGGTCAAGACCCAAGATTCTTGGATTAGTAGTAATTGTTTCTGTTGCAGACATCGCAACATTAGCACTATTAATCCCAGCCGCTGGCCAAATCCCTTCTTTTAAAACTGCATTTGGCGTTGAAGTATAACGTAATGGATTTTCAGGTAAATCTAATTCTAAATCAGATAAAACAGCTTTATAATGACGAGGTTGTTCTTCAGGTTGAATCACAATAAAGCGTTGTGGATCCAAAGCTTCGTGTCCATCATCATTACGAGCAATCATGGTTGAACCATCAATTGATGCTTTTCTTCCCACAAGAACTGTTGTACATGAGCCTTTACGGCGATTTTCAATTTTCATTTATTTCTCCTTTATAATCTATAGAATACACTACTTAGAAACCAAGAAATTGTATTTATTATAAATACTAAATTTCAATTGGTTATTTGCCAAAATTTCTGTCAGTAAAATTTAATCAGAGCATTTTTAACTTCTGCAAAAATAGCAGCCTGCTCATTTTTCAATTCATTTTTGACAATTTTTTCTTCAATAATTTTTAAAATTTTACCAAGTTCTGGACCAGGTTCAAGCGAAAATTCCTCCATTAAATCTTTTCCAGCAATGACAATCTCTGATTTATCATGAATTTGAAGTTGGTTATTAATAGTGACAGCTTGTTCTCTATCAATCTTCAAACCATAAGCCACTTTCAATTCATCAACCAAAAGCACTTTTTCTAAACCAAAATGATAAAGACTCATCAAATCCCAAGAGTCAAGTTCATAAGCTGATACAAGGTCTGCCACAAATTTTGCAAATTCATTGGACACTTTCCATTTTCGCAAAAATGTTTTAACATCAACATTGGAAAATCTGGTCAGTAAAGCTGCCCATGCTTGCTCAGAATTCTGAAAATGAAAATCTACTGACAAGTCTGTCAGTACTTTTTTCAAGGCCGAATCTTGCAAATCTGGTAAATATTTATAAGCCCCTGATTTAAGCAGTAAGGTCAAACCATTTCGCCAATCCTGACCTAACAACAACTTATCAAATTCAATAAAAATTCGTTCAACTGAGATTTTTTCCAGTAAGTGAGCCGACTCACACATCGCTAAGAAAGTTTTATTTTCAATTTGAAAGTCTAAAGTTGCTGCGAATCGCATGGCCCGCATAATCCGTAAAGCATCTTCATTAAAACGTTCCAAAGCGCTACCAACCGCTGTTAGCCTGCGTTCCTTCAAATCCGTCAGTCCATCAAACAAATCAATAATTTGCCCATTAACATCACAAGCAAAGGCATTGACCGTGAAGTCACGACGTTTTAAATCCTCTCGTAAATCTCTGACAAAATCCACATGATCTGGCCGTCTGTAATCTGTATATTTTGATTCTGTCCGAAAAGTAGTAATTTCATAATGTTCAGCTTCTGATTTTCCAGCTAAAACAAGTACTGTTCCATGTTCGATTCCCACATCAATGGTATAAGGAAAAATATCTTTAATTTCCTCTGGATATGCACTTGTTGCAATATCCACATCGTGAATCTCTCGCCCAAGCAATATATCACGTACAGAACCTCCCACAAAATAAGCTTCAAACCCATGCTCGATTATTTTTTCTAAAACCGGCTTGGCCTGTACAAACTCCTCGGGTAATTTTTCTAATTTCATATCTATTATTTTATCATTTTTTAAACAAAAACGGGGCATAGCCCCATTGTACACCTTAAAATTTTACTGACAGAAAGTTTATACAGACCTGTCAGCACTTTTAGCTCTCATCAATTTCTGTCATAAGCTTGTTCTTAAGCTTTACCCTGTATCATTCACCTGTGAATTCGTCTTGAAGCTCTGCCAGATTAACCCGAGCAATCCATCAGTAATTTTATCCTATTGTTCTTCTAAATTAATCCAGTAACGACAAATTTCATCACCATCAATATCTACAATATTTTCCAAAATGCCCGCATTTGCTTCAATACTTTTACGACTTGCCAAATTTTCTTTGTCAGCAGAAATCATGACCTGAGAAATCTTACGTTTCTGATATTTAGGAAGAGCGAATCTGACCATTTCTTCAGCAAAATGATGTCCTCTAAAATCAGGAGCCACACCATAACCTATATGACCACCCCATTCTAACAAAATTCCTTTTTCGATTTGCCAACGACAAGAAATTTCACCAACGATTTGCCCATTAATAAAAGCAAAATATTTAGTTGCTGTTGACCAATCGGGATTTTCAGCAAAAGTTTCTTCTCTATGAGTTTTTTCCACATAGTCCGAAAAATTTTCCAAAGAAAGCTCCGCATAAGCTTTAACAGCATCGATTTTAAAAGGACTTGTATCTGTTGCCCAATTGGCAATATAAACCATAAAAGCTTCTGCATCACTTAATTCTAATCTACGAATCTCTAATTCACTCATAAAATCCCCCTCTAATCATCCGGTCACAGTCTATTTCGTCAGTAAATATTATAAATCCAAAAAATGTTCCAAACCATATTTTAACTCAGACACCGTCATTACCTTACGAATTCCCAAAGCAATACCGGTCATGAAACTTGAACGATCATAAGAATCATGACGTAAAGTCAGCCCTTCACCTTTTGAACCAAAAATAACCTCTTGATGAGCCACCAAACCAGGTAAACGAACCGAATGGATTCTCATTCCTTCAAGATCGGCACCACGAGCACCAGCTAAAGCTTCCTTTTCATCCACTGCCCCTTGATGATGAGCCAAACGTTCCTCAGACATCAATTCTGCTGTCTTCACAGCAGTTCCAGAAGGAGCATCTTTTTTCCCGTCATGGTGCAATTCAATAATTTCCACATCTGGGAAATATTTAACAGCCTGCTTAGAAAATTGCATCAATAAAACCGCACCCAAGGCAAAATTTGGTGCAATAAGACCACCCAATTCTTTTTCTCTAGAAAATTTAATTAAATCTGCCACTTCATCATCGGTAAACCCAGTCGTTCCAACCACTGGTCTAAAGCCATTTTCTAAAGCAAAACGAGTGTTGTTATAAGCCGCTTCAGGAGCCGTTAAATCTAGCCAAATGTCAGCATCAAATCCAATCAAATCCTCTTTTCGACTAAAAACAGGAACTCCAAACGCTTCTGAGACTTCTTCTTTCTTTCCTAATAAAGCCACAAGTTCAAAATTTTGAGCATTCAGAATCATTTGTACCGCAGTAGCTCCCATTTTTCCACGAAATCCAGCAACAATCACTTTAATTTTATTCAATTTCATCCCCCATTCATTTATAAAGAAATTAGTATTTTATAGAAGTAGCTATTATTTTTATTATTCAGAATATTTGTTTTTAGATAAAAACACGTAAAAACGTGCTTTATTTTTTTGGTGAAATACCGTAAGCCACTGTATTCAGGCCCAAATGAGTTGCGATAACAGGCCCAAAAGTGACGATTTCCACATCATCAAAACCTTGAGATAAAGCATAATCATATAACTCTTGTGCCCGATCTTCAGCTCTAGTATGAATAACATAAACTTTGTAGGCCAAAGGATCTTTGGCATCTTTTAACAAAAGTTCCTTCATCCGGCTCATCGTTTTTTTCACAGTCCGAACTTTTTCAAAAACTTCAACCTTACCTTCAGTACTAAAAGTTAGCACAGGCTTAATATTTAATAAAGTCCCAAGCACAGCCGCACCATTAGACAAACGCCCACCTTTTGCTAACCAGTGTAAATCATCGACAAGCATATAAGCACGGTCACCGTCTCTTTGTTCTTCAAACTTTGCGATAATTTCTTCAAATTCGACACCAGCTTCTGCCAAATCCAATACTGTTTCCACCATATAGCCCAACGGACTTGAGGTAATAAAAGTTTCAGGAAATACTACTTTCATTTGCTCATATTCACTTTGTAAGTAAAAAATATTTTGGTAAAATCCAGAAATTGCTGCTGGCAAAAACAGACCTAAAACATGAGTATACCCTTGTTTTTCTAAGTCTTTTAAAAGTCTATCAAGTTCAGCAACTCTAGGTTGCGAAGTTTTAGGTACTTCTTGGGCCTCCGCCATAAGATCGTACCATTCTTCATGAGAAATTTTTTGCAAATCATAATCCACTCCATCAATGGAAATTGGAATATCTAAGACAAAAAGATTTTCGTAAGTTTTATATTTTTCAGCAAAATCTGCCGAAGAGTCAGTAATAACAGCTAATTTCATAAATTCTATTCTATTAATTAAAATTCCAAGTTTATTCCAGGCTGGTCTAAGGCAACCTCTGTTGTTTCATAGACCAAGCGTTTAAGAAGTTCAAACAAAGGCGCCGCAAGTTGGGCTAATTCCTCTTGTTCAAGTTCTTCTTGTTCCTTAATAATTTGTCCACGTACATAGTTCAATTGACTCACAAAACCAGAAAGTACAATATTATCTAGTACAATCAAGTAAGTCAAAACAGCGTGAATACCAGTGTCACCTTCACCAAGTTTTTCAAGTTGTTCTTTGGGAACAAGTTGAAATTGAACATTTAGATTAGTCTCAGGTGTTCCATTTTCTTTTTCCCATTCATAATTACGAGCATCATAATGAAATTGGTTAACAAATTCTTGTTCTCGTTCGATCGTTAAAGCCATTTTAAAATCCCCTATTTTTTTATTATAAATTTAGTTATATCCAGATATGAACAATAAGAACAAAGATTTCATCATCCAAATTCAGAGGATATTCCCCAATATTCAACTAAAATCTTAACACTACTTCATTCTACCACATCTTGAACATTTTCACGCAATAATTGTAGCATTTTTAACTCTTCTTCATTAGGCTCATATTTATCCAATAAATCTGGACGGCGTTCTAAGGTTTTTCTCAAAGATTCTTTTAACCGCCATTTACGAATATTTTCATGATGACCACTCATTAATACCTCAGGAACCTTCATACCTCTAAAATCTTCTGGGCGAGTATATTGCGGATATTCTAAAAGTCCACTAGAAAAAGAATCATCTTCATGGCTAGCCACTTTTCCTAAAACGCCTGGAATTAAACGCACAACCGCATCAACCATCACCGTTGCTGCAACTTCTCCACCAGTTAAAACAAAATCTCCCAATGAAATTTCATCCGTCACCAATGTTTTAATGCGTTCATCGTAGCCTTCATAATGTCCGCAAATAAAAATTAATTGCTCTTCTTGAGATAATTCTTCGGCCATTTTTTGGTCAAATTTTTTCCCAGCTGGGTCTAAAAGAATAACACGCGCAGGTTTTTCAGACTTCTGAGGTATTTTATCCATTGTGTCAAAGATTGGCTGTGGCATTAATAACATCCCTTGACCACCACCATAAGGCATATCATCAACATGGCGTTGTTTATTCGTTGCATTTTCTCGAAAATCATGTGTATGTAGCTCCAAAATACCTTTATCTTGAGCTTTACCTACGATTGACTGATTAAGTGGGCCAAACATTTCCGGGAAGATACTTAAAATATCAATTCTCATATTTCTAGTCATCCAATCCTTCCATAATAGATACGTCCACTCGGTGTTGATTCACATCTACGTTTAAAATAACTGGCGGAATATAAGGCAATAATAAATCACGTTTTCCTTTACGTTTAACAACCCAAACATCATTAGCCCCTGGTTGAAGTATTTCAGAAATTTGACCAATTAGGACATCATTTTCATAAACATCACTGCCAATGATTTCATGATAGTAAAATTCTCCATCATCTAAATCCTCTTGGTTTTCTTCTGCAATTTTGACAATATATCCCTTATACTTTTCAACATCATTAATATGATAAAATCCTTCAAATTTAACGACATAAAAATTCTTTTGTGGGCGACCAGACTTCACCTTTAAATCTTGAATATAATTATCCTTATCATCGAAAAGTGCCAAAATTGAACCTTTTGAGAAGCGTTCTTGAGCAAAATCTGTCGATGGCATCACGCGAACCTCTCCTTGAAGTCCTTGTGTGTTAACAATTGTTCCTACCTTGTAAAATTTTTCCATTCTACAATTATACCATACCTAATAACCCCTGATTTAAATGAAACTATTTTTAAGTATATTTTATAATTAGAATTTCTTTTTATAAAAAAATAAAGCAAGAAAACTCTCTCTTGCTTTTTAATAACATAAATTATTTATCATATAAATCAGACTATTTACTATTAAGTTCGATGTCTTTAATGATAGTTGCATCAATTCCTTTAACAACAGTTGAAATAAATCCCTCATCTTCTAGAGCAATCAAACCAGCAACTGTTGTTCCTCCTGGAGAAGAAACTCTATCAATCAAGGTCCATGGATTTTCAGCACTCTCAAGAATCATCGCTGCACTCCCTAAGACAGCTTGAGCAGCAATTTGAGTTGCTAGATCTTTTGGAAGTCCATTTTTTACACCTGCACGAGCGATACTATCAATGAAAAGATAAGCATAGGCAGGGGAGCTTCCAGCTAATGCAGTAAAGTTTGAAAAATCCTTTTCTGGTAAAATCCAAGCCATACCGAGGGATTGAAACATATTTTGAACATAACTTACTTGCTCTTTACTTGCAAATTCATTTCCACAAACCGCAGCAGCCCCTTTACCAATCATGGCATTAACGTTTGGCATAACTCGAACGATGGAAACTTCTTCTTTACTCCTTAAAAATGTTGATAATTTTTCTATTGGCGTTCCAGCAGCAATTGAAATAAGCAAGGGTCTTTTCTCAATAATTAACTCTCTAGTTTCATTTAATATTTTTTCAATAATATTTGGCTTAACTGAAAGAACAACTACATCCACTGATCGAATTAATTCATCATTTGAGCGACAAACATTTGCTCCAATTTCCTTTGAAAATTCTGTTACCTTATCAGTCATCACATCAAAGAGATAGATATTTTTAGCTTTAATAAATTCTTTTTCAATAATTCCCTTGATAATTGCTGACGCCATATTTCCTGTTCCAATAAATCCAATTTTCATGTTTTTCTTCTTTCTGTTTTAGAACATTTAAAGTTCCGTTATAACTTTTTTTAATCTTTCAATATGTAATTTTATACTTGATCAACTTTTCGTAATGATTCTTTTATTCCTTCAAATTTAGGTGGACGATTAATTAAGATAATTGATAAGCATACTAAGGCTAATCCTACCATTAAGGAAACGGTAACACTTTCTCCTAAAAGGACCGCCAAAATACTACCAGAAATTGGCATAATAAATTTATAAACAGTAATCTCCCCTAAATTGCCGTATTGAGCAGCCCAATACCATAAGCTAAATGGAATTGCTGATGCCGCAGCTAAAATTATCAATAAAGCTCCACCAGTTACAGTCCAATTTATTGCAGATAAACGACCACCCATAACAAAACCAATTATATATAAGCCTAACGAACCAATGATTAAGTTCCAACCAGTCATTACAAAAGAATTTAAAGTTGAACCGATTCTTTTAGCTAGCATTGTAGCCAAAGCTGCTAGTAAACCATATATCAACATAAAGCCCTCTCCTGTAAGTGAAAATGAAAACATATCACTCAAACGTACCCCACCAGTTAACTGAGAAATAATTAACCCCATGAAACCAACAACCAATCCAATCACCTTAATCGGAGTTAATTTATCATTTTTATAGGCAAAATGAGCTAAAATTGCTGCAAAAAATATGGTGGATTGAGCTAAAATTGTTGAATTTATTGTCGAAGTAATATTGACATTTGCAATGTTAAAAAAGAAATAAGCTGCTGTAGTAGATAGAAGTCCCATAATAATGACTTCTCTCCATTGTCTCTTTTTAATATTGAATATGTTTTGTTTGATAAATTTTGCAAAAATCAATGTCATGATCCCAGCAATAAAGAAACGAAGACTTATTGTCGCCAAAACCTGCCCCAGATAATGATTACCAAAAATTTCCGGAGAAATTTTCATCTCATTATTCATCACTTTGATAAGTTTAAAAGGGGTCCCCCAAATAATGTTAGCAATAACCGCAGCAACAGCAATAGTTGTTACTTTAGGTACATTTTTCTTAAGTGCATCTGTCATATAGTTCCTCCAAATACTAAATTAATATTGCTCATTTTTTCACAATATTTTCATCTGCACTCATAATTATAATGAATCGCTTGCAAAAATTAAATATGTCAGATATACTTTTCTTAGTAGGTTATTTTAAGATTGGAAAAAAATGTATAAAGTATCTAGAGAACAATTTACCCATTTTTGGGACTTTTTAAAGACACTTGATTGCTATATAAAAAGTGAATCAGGAATGATTGAAGAACTAGAAGAATTTGCGAATAATCCAAATCGGGAAATTGCAGCTTTAGTTTGTCAAAATACTTCAGGTTTATTAACCTATTCTGCTCCTTACATTAGAATTATTTATGTTCTGTCAGGTAAAATATCACTTTACCTAGATAACAAGAAATCAATTTATCAAGAAGGAAGTCTTATTCTGGCTAATAAATGGACAAAAATTGATTATCAAGAGTTATCAGATGAGACAGTCATCATTGGTTTTTATTTTAAACCCGAATATTTTGATGATTCTCTCCTCAGCCAAATCATTGAAGAACCGATGCTTTATCGCTTCTTTGTTGAAAGTATTGAAAAAGATAGTGAGCAATTAAGTCACTTCTGTATCTATCAATTCACAATCCTTGAGGATACACACTTTTACGCCTTACTCCTTTTAAAACAAGTTGTAAAAATGTGTTACTTTAATAATAAAGTTACAAAAGCTGCCTTTATTTTATTGATTGTTGAATTAAGTCATCACTCTGAAGAGTATTTAATCCTTAAAGATTCCAATATTTCCTCTAGTGTGCTTATAAAAGAAATTCTTTCCTACATTGAAAATAATATTCGTACAGCAAGTTTAGAGGAATTATCTACCAAATTTTATTTTCATCCCAATTATCTTTCTTCACTTATCAAGCATCAAACTGGTTTAAGCTATTCCACTTGGCTTACCACTTATCGAATTAAGCACGCTAAAAATTATCTTACTCAAACTAATTTATCTATCCAGGAAATTCTCGGAAAAATTGGATATTCAGACAAGACCTATTTTTTTAAACTTTTTAAAACACAAGTTGGAATGACTCCTGGAGAATATCGAAAACAAAATAAAATTATTTTCTGATTTTATTGAAAAAAGAGCCATTCAAATTGAATGACTCTTTTTTTTTATATTTACTTTGATACTAATTAAAAATTTTCTTTTAGAAAAAAATCTTTAGTTCTTTCAATAAAATTCTCTGCCTCTGTATCTAAATGGAGAGCATGGTAACCATCTGCAATCTCTATTAATTCTAAGTTTTTTCCAGCATTGTTTGCAAATAAACGAATGGCCACGGGCGAGCAAATCTGATCTGATTCACCACAGAATAATAAAGTTGGTATTTTCAAATTTCCAGCCTGACTTTGTGCAAAACGCCCCGCTTTCATAATCTGTGAAAAGAGCCGCAAAGAAAGAAGTTCGTGATATATTCCATCTTTGGTTACTAAATCTACTAAATCATTTCGGTGAGAAATTGCTTCAACTTTTAAGCCTGTTCGAACTCGAATTTTTGGACTTATTTTTCCTAAAAAACCTGCCAGTTTTTGAAGCGGGACGGCTGGTGGGTTTGTCAGCGCCAGCCAAGGAGATTCAATTACTGCTTTTTGGTAAAGTTTTTGATTTTCAATATTTCTTAGAAGAACATTGAGTGAAATATTTCCCCCCATACTATGTCCAAACAGATAAACCGGTAGTTTTGGATACTTTTTACCAATTATCTTCCTCACTTCTAAGACATCGCTAATTAGGCTCTCGTAAGCTCTAGCTCGTCCTTGAAGTTTTGGATTAGCAGCTGCCAAAACACCATGTCCTCTCTGATCGTGCATTAGGCAAACAAAACCAGCATTGACTAATTCATTAATTAAATAGAGATAATGACCTGTGTATTCACCAAATCCATGAACTAATTGTACTACCGCTTTTGCTTTTTGGTCTGGCTCAAAAATTCCAAGGCGAATTCGGTAATGGTCTTTCATTGAAATAATTTCATACTGTTTTTTCATTGGATTTCCTTACTATTTTTAGCATATTATGAACCATTATAACAAATCCTATTTCTCTTTAGTAATGTTATAAAATTTAAAGGCCAAAACTAATAAAATAATGATTTTATTTCTCAGAGTCTATTTTGGTCAACTACTTCACTTAATACTCTAGTAAAGTCTAAAGAGTCATTAAAAGGATGAACAAAATCAAATGTTTCTCCGCCATTTTCAACAAATACTTCTTTATTTTCAATTTCTAATTCAAATAAAGTTTCTAAACAATCTGCAACGAATGCTGGTGAACAGATCAATACTTTTTTAGCATTTTCTTTGGGAAGTTCAGCAACTCTATCAATAGTCGCAGGTTCTAACCATTTTTCAGGACCAAATTTTGATTGATAAGTATGCTCGTATTCTTCTTCCCTCAAACCAAGTTTACTTACTACCAAACGTGTTGTTTCTTTACATTGCTCTTCATAAGCATCTTTTTTCTTGGTCACGTAGGACAAGGGAATTCCATGATAGCTAAGGACCAATTTATCATAGTCATTTGCTTGCCACTTTTCTCTAATAGACTCTGCAAGTAAATCGCTATAAGATTCTACTTTGTGGAAATCTCTAATTACTTTTATCTTATCATCAATTTTTTTAACTTGTTGAATTACAGGTTCAACTGTTGTTAAAGAATATTGAGGGTAAAGTGGAAGAACAGTAATTTCTTCAACACCAGATTCTTTCATCTCAGCGATTACTTTATCAATGCGTGGCTCTCCGTAAGTCATGGCAAAACGAACATCAAAATCTTCGCGCATATCCTGTAGTTGCTTTGCTTGTGCTACTGTGTAAATCATCAAAGGGGAACCTTCATCTGTCCAGATTTTTTTATACATCTCTGCTGATTTTTGCGGTCTAACTTTTAAAATAATTCCATTTAAAATCGGCAACCAAAGCCATCTTGGTTTTTGTATAACAAGAGGGTCACCCAAAAATTCTTTTAAATAATCCCTCACATCATCTGCTTCACATGAGCGCGGAGTTCCCAAAGCTACTAATAAGATTCCTTTTTTTTTATCCATTATTCCACCTATATAAAAAATCAGTTTATTTATATTTATAACCGATTGTATCTACAATTGTTAATCAATATTTTTCATTCTAGCATAATTTTTCATACAATTAAAGTGAATCTTAAAGAAGTCTTTGATTATTATTAGGAATATTCGTCTAATCTAAAAAACCTCACTCTTCCAACTCTTTTAATATTTAATTTACTTTAAAATAAGTAAAATCCGAATCAGTAGCAAAAATAAAAGACCCACTAAGTGAGCCTTTAATTCTTATTGATCAACAAGAAGTCGAACTTTTTTTCCTTCTACAGGAACAAAGTAAACCACTGTGCGAATTGCTTGAATAATCCGACCTTGACGTCCGATAATTCGACCGATATCACCCTCCGCAACTTTAAGGTGATATTCCATAAATTCCTCACCCTCAATGAGTTCCAAAGAGACTTCATCTGGTTGAGTAACCAATGGTTTAACAATTGTTAGAACTAATTCTTTCACATCTTTTTGCATTTCTTACCTCTACTCTAACTTGAAAAATCTTCAAGTTCAATATATGTGATTTCTTTATTCACGAAAAGCTGCTAAAAAGCAGCTTATCTCAAAAATTATTTAGAAAGTTTTGATTCGTGGAATTTTTTCATAACACCAGCTTTTGAAAGAAGGTTACGAACTGTATCTGAAGGTTGTGCTCCTTTGCTCAACCATTCCAATACGCGTTCTTCTTTAAGAGTTACTTGTTCTTCAGTTACAAGTGGGTTATAAGTCCCAACTGTTTCGATGAATTTACCATCACGTGGAGCACGTGAATCAGCAACATTGATACGGTAGAAAGGTTTTTTCTTAGAACCCATACGAGTCAAACGAATTTTTACAGACATTTTATATTTCCTATTTCTATTTTTATTATATTTAATATTATAGCAGACTAATTTCGGCCTGTCAAGAAAAAATCTTGACAGTTCTTTTTTAGTTTCTGAGACTATTTAATAAACGGCGAGCTACTTCTTGATTCATCACTTTTTCCTGCCGAAGTTGCTGACTTATGACTGCTATCTCATCTGCTTTTGCACCCACGGATAATGCCAAAGAGCGAGCCTGTAAGCTCATATGTCCTTGTTGAATTCCTTCTGAAACAAGTGCGCGCAAAGCTGCTAAATTTTGTGCTAAACCAACTGCGGCGATAACTTTGGCCAGTTCTCTAGCATCTATGATTCCTAAAATTTCCATTGCCGCTTGTGCTTTAGGTAAGACTTTCACCCCACCACCAACGGTCGCCACAGGTAAAGGAATTTCTAACTCTCCAAATAACTTTTCGGCATGAACTTCCCATTTAGCCAAACCTTGATATGTTCCTTCTTTTGCTGCATAAGCATGAATTGCTGCTGAAATAGCTCGCGTATCATTTCCTGTTGCAAGAATTACAGCATTAATCCCATTCATAATCCCTTTATTGTGTGTGCTAGCACGGTAAGGATCAATTTTTGAGTATTGTGAAGCAACTGCAATTTTTTGAGCAATTTCTAAACCATTTGATTTTTTTGAAAGAGCATCAACTGGAATTTCACAGCTCACCTTTACTAAAGATTCAGTTGCATAGTTTGAAAGGATGCTAAACAGAATTTTTTCCTCAGAAAACCAGCCACGAAAAAGTTCTGCTACACCTTCTAATATAGAATTAATAATATTGGCACCCATTGCATCTTTGACATTCACTTTGAAATCAACTGAAATAAATTTCTCACTTGAAAAAAGTCTGCTCGAAATTTCTCTCAAACCACCCCCACGCTTAATAATTGAAGGATACGAAAGCTTAGCTTGTTCAAATATTTCATTTTTGCATTCAGATATTTTCTTAATAATTTCTTCTGGTTTCTTTACGTCATAAAATACAATTTGCCCACGCATTAACCGTTCATCTATTTTAGCCGTAAAACTTTCCGCTATTTTTGCTCCATTACTCGCAGCAGCTATAACTGATGGTTCTTCTGTAACCATCGGAACGATGTATTCTTTTCCATTAATGACAAAATTTTGAGCAAGTCCCATTGGCAATTCAAATTCGGAAATTTGATTTTCAATTAGATTGTTTAAAATATTTGTATCTAAAGCCATTTCACTCAAAACTTCCTGAGTATCTTCTGACAGATTCAATGAATCTAATCGCTCTTTGGGCGACATTTGATAAAATTTTTTTCTCATATTTTCCAAAAATGCCCAGATACGCTGGGCAATTCCTCCATTAATTTCTTAAAAATTACTTGTTTAAACCACAATAATTTTTAAAGGTTAGGATTTTTTAAAAGAACAGCCAAACCTAGGCCTCCACCGATACAAAGACTAGCAATTCCATAGCGTTTTTGCTCACGTTTTAAGGCATAAGACAAAGTCGTGAGAATTTTAGAACCACTTGAACCGATAGCATGACCTAATGCAATTGCACCACCATAAATGTTAACTTGTGATTCATTTAAACCAAGTTCACGATTGACAGCAAGACTTGATGCTGCAAATGCTTCATTAATTTCAAACAGATCAATATCTGAAAGTTCAAGCTCTGAACGATTAATTAATTTTTTGATAGCTTCAATTGGTGAAACTCCCATAATAGCAGGGTCAATTCCAACTTCTGTACTATCAACTAGTTCTGCTAGGTACGAAATCCCATGTTTTTCAGCATAGTCTTTCGTTGCAAGAATGACAGCTGAAGCTCCATCATTAACAGGAGAAGAATTACCTGCTGTCACAGTTCCATTTTCTTTGAAAGCTGTCCTTAAAGTGGCTAATTTTTCTAAACTAGAAGAGGGACGTGGTGCTTCGTCGACTCCGACTTCTCCAATCGCAACAATCTCTTCTTTAAAAATTCCGGCTTGACTTGCAGCGACCGCTTTTTCTTGAGAGTTTTGCGCAAAAGCGTCTTGGTCTGCTCGACTTATATCAAATTGTTCAGCAATAGTTTCACCAATAATCCCCATAGAAATTCCTGAGAAGGCATCAACTAAGCCATCATTTAACATACTTAATGTTTCTTCTTGAGTTTTTCGATTCTTTATAATTGGGGCATTAGACATAGATTCTGTCCCACCAGCGATTACAACTTCTGCTTCACCAAGCTGTAAAAATTGTTTAGCTAAAATCACTGCTTTCATTCCTGAACCACAAACTTCGTTGATTGTTGAAGCGGGCACTGTATTAGATAGACCACTATGAATCGCAATTTGACGTGCTATATTTTGACCATTACCAGCTTGAAGAACATTCCCAAAAATAACTTGTTCAACATCTGATTTTATATTTTCATGTTTTGACAATAAGTTTGAAACAACATGTGTCCCAAGTTCTGCTGCTGAATATTCAGCAAGAGCACCGTCGTATCTTCCAACTGGTGTTCTTAAGGCGTCAATGATTACAATTTCTTTCACGAATGAACCTCCGAAAGCCATTATAGCATATTTTAAACTACTTTTGTCAAAGTCTCTTTACATTAAATTAATAAACAATATCTAATCAATGACTCTATTCAAGTATTTTTTGTACCATTTAAAATGCAAACCAATTTACTTAATTCCAATTTTTATTAATTAAACAAAAAATTAAATGTGTGTATTTTATAGAAAGAAAATATCTTAGCAAAGAATTTAACGTATTTTTATGATAAAATTAAAGCATTCCAAAGACATTGAAAGGAGTTCCTTTCTTTTATAATAATAAGTGAGGAAATTTTTAAAATATGAAAGTCGGTATAGATAAACTTGGATTTTTTGTCCCAAATACTTTTGTTGATATGAGGGATTTAGCAAATGCTCGTAATGTTGACCCTGCAAAATTCCAAATTGGTATTGGTCAAGATGAAATGGCAGTCAATCCTGCTACTCAAGATATTATTACTTTTGCTGCTAACGCGGCAGCAAGTATTTTGACTGAGGAAGATAAAAAAGCCATTGACATGGTCATCGTTGGTACTGAATCAAGTCTTGATGAATCAAAGGCCTCAGCCGTTGTTGTTCACGATTTGCTTGGTATTCAACCTTTTGCTCGAAGCATTGAAATGAAAGAGGCTTGTTATGCAACTACTGCTGGCCTTGCTCTTGCTCGCGATCATGTTCTTTTGAATCCTGATACTAAAGTTTTAGTTATTGCTTCTGATATTGCCAAATATGGGCTAAATACTGGTGGAGAACCTACTCAGGGCGCTGGAAGTGTTGCAATGCTTATTACGGCCGATCCTAAAATTTTGGCCTTAAATAATGATAACGTTGCTTTAACTCAAGACATCTATGATTTCTGGCGTCCTTTTGGTCAGGCTTATCCTTCTGTTGATGGTAAGTTTTCAAACGAAACATATATCGATGCTTTTGCTAAAATCTGGAAAGAGTATAGCCATAGAACAAATTTAAAGTTTGAAGACTTTGCAGCTATCGCCTTTCATACCCCTTATACTAAAATGGGTAAAAAAGCTTTATTGCCAATGCTTGAATCAGAAAAGCCAGCCAATGCTGAAGAATTAATGGAACAATTTGAACGTGGTATCGTTTATAATCGTCGTGTGGGTAATCTATATACTGGTTCTCTTTATTTGAGTTTGATTTCACTTTTGGAAAACTCTGATAAATTGAGTGCTGGTCAGCGTATTGGACTTTTTAGTTATGGTTCTGGTACCGTTGCTGAATTTTTCTCTGGTGAACTTGTTGAAGGTTATGAAAATCATTTACTTAAAATCGAGCATCATTCAATGTTGGATGCAAGAACACGTCTATCAATTCCTGAATACGAAAACATGTTCAATCAATATTTAGATTTGAATCATAATATTTCTTTCAATGATGAGACAGATTACTCCGTTTCAGAAGTTGTTGATAATCACCGTAAGTATAAAAAAAGATAAAAAAATACTGACAGAATTTCTGTCAGTAAATAAAAAGTCCTGTCAGGACTTTTTTTATTTTATTTGCTCAACAATGATACAGCTGCTTCATCAGCGATAACAGTAACATTAGCGTGGTTTTGAAGAATTGATGCTGGAAGCTCTGTTGTCACTTCTCCTTCAACCATTCCTTTGATTGCCTCAGCTTTTTCTTTACCATAAGCCATCAAAACAATATTTTTTGATTTCATAATTGAAGCAAGTCCCATTGAAATTGCTTTACGTGGTACATCTGCTTCTGATTCAAAGAAACGTGCGTTGGCTTTGATTGTGCTTTCTTGAAGGTCAACAACATGAGTTGTAATTTCAGCAGGTGTTCCTGGTTCATTAAAACCAATGTGTCCATTTTGACCAATTCCAAGAATTTGCCAGTCAATTGGATTTTCTTCAATAATTTGGTCATAATGTTTTGCTTCAGCTTCAAGATCAGCTGCTTTACCATTTGGTAAGAAGTTTTCTTTAAATGGTTTTTCTCCAAACAAATGTTTAGTCATAAAATAGCGGTAAGATTGATCATTTGAACCGTCAAGTCCAACATATTCATCCAAGTTTACTGAAACCATGTCTGTAAAATCAAGGTCTGAGTTAACAATTTGGTTATAAAATTCTACTGGTGTTGAGCCTGTTGCAAGTCCCAATGTTTTAGCGCCATTGGCCATTGCTTCTTTAAGAAGGTCAAGTCCGATTTTTCCACCTTCGAGTTGATTTTTTACTACGATAACTTTCATTTTATATGCTCCATTTCTAAATTGGTATATATCAATTTTCTACACTTTCATTATATCATAAATTATCTCCATGTCAACTAAAAATTGTCTTCAAAAAATACATTAGCAAAAATAAAAAGTCCTTTTAAAAAAGGACTTTTTTGTAATCAATTAAGACATATATTTTCCAACAAAATCCCAAACGTGGCTCCAATATAAGTCTGGATTAACTTTTTCTGATTCTCCATGACCCGCTCCATGAACAATCAGCTTTTCTTTATCAACTTTTGCTGCATCATAGAGAGGATTTAACATTTTAAATGGAACAAAAGTATCTTTATCACCATGAATGAACAAAATTGGTATTTTGCTTTTGGCTACTTGTTTAATTGTCGAAGATTTAAAGATATCATAGCCAGCTCTTATTTTAACAACGGTATTTGCCGCATAAAGAACTGGAAATTTTGGTAATCCATATAATTGTTTTAATTGATAGGCAAAAACATCACCTGTTGATGTGAACCCACAATCTTCCACAATTGCTTTGACACTAGAGGGAAGCTTTTCGCCTGAAGTGTTCATCACCGTTGCTCCTCCCATAGAAACGCCTAATAAGACAATTTCTGCCTGTGGATCTTTTTGAATAATTTTGGTAATCCAAAGCAACATATCTTTACGGTCATCCCAGCCCATACCAATATAATCACCCTGACTTTTACCATGTCCTCTTAAATCTGGCGTAACAACATTATAATTCTTATTGTAAAAATGACGTGTCCAACTTGCCATATCGGTCGATTGTCCACCATACCCATGAACAACAATAGCCCATTTATTTGTTTTAGTCGGTTGCTTATAATCCGCAGCATAGAGTTTCAACTTCAACTTATCAGAGGAGGTAACATACCAAGCGTCGGATTTTATATCCGCTAAAAATGCTTTATTTTCCTTTTTTCTTTCTTCTTTTTTAGAAAGAGGTTTCTGCTTGCTCCCGGCAGTTAGAAAAGATTTATTGGTATGCGCGTTAACAGCTAAGTCATAAAAATAGTTTCCTATTGCAAAATAGCCACCGACCAAAACAACGGATAAAACTACTAAAATCCAAGCAATAATTTTTTTCCTTTTTTTCATAAAATTCCTTTTAATTTTTATTTTACCATTGTAATATTAAAATTTCTTTTTCTGCAACTTCTTATATTATTTAGTAATAATCTTACAAAAATGGTGTTTTTGCCATACAATAATTCTCGTTCTTCCTAAAGCTAGTCTATCCAAAAAATGATATAAAAAAACAATATGCATTGCTTTTTTATCAACCAATTGATTTAGTGATTTGAAAGAAAAATTACCTTTAAATCAACTAAACTAATTTGAAATAAATGTATTTTAGAATCCTTTTACGGAATGGAGTAAAATAAAAACAACTTATGAATATAAATGATTTTAATATTATTACTCTCAACTCTTACTATAACTGAAACAAAGATTGCAAATATCGAGAGACTTCCCCAAAGTTTCCCTTTCCTAAAGCATACAGTATAATATATGGCAAATCTGCTATATATTTTTATTTATGATATTTTTTTCTTGATATGAAGTATATATAATAAATCCTAATAAACCAATTGAAACACTGCCTTTTTCACTTTCTTTTTTGAAAATACGATATGTGAACAAATAACAACTTCTAACTCTTTTGTTAGAAGTTGTTATTTAACCACAATAAATAAAAAGGAAGATCGTTAGAGATCTTCTTTTTTATACTCTTACCAGACTATTTTGTCCCAATATTACCGACATACCAAGATTACAAAATTTTTTATTTAAAATAAAACAGGCGATATTTAGGCGCTAAAACCAACAATACCGCAGCTACTAAAGAACTAAAAGGCGTGATTTCTATAGTAATCATGACTTTTAGTTTTTGTTTATTAAGTGGACGATCAAACTTCCATTATCAATCGAAATCCTATTCTTTTCTTAAAATATTTTCAACAAACGATGGGTAAGAATAGCCTATTTTAATTTCATCCCAGACTTTTTATAATTTAACTAATTTTAGGTGAAAATATTTAATAAATTATTGTAATTAGGATTTTTTATTAAACTTTCTTGCTTATCATTAGAATAAATAAAGTCTAAAAGGGTATCATAAACATTCTGTAACTCCTCAACTTCATTGCTCTTAATTGCTAATAGAAAGATAAATTTTACGTTTGTATTTTCATCCCACTCAAGCCCTCTTGGAACAACTGCCACAAATATTGTACTTTTAATAACACTATCATTTAGAGGATGTGGTAAGGCAATAGAATCATTAATGACTGTACTGGACAATTCTTCCCTAGCGAGCAGGTCGTTAAAAAAATCTACGGTAACACTTTTATCTTTATATAATATATTAGAAATTTCTTCCAAAACAGTTTCTTTAGACTTCTTCTCCTCGATTACCATAAAATGTGAGGGATTAAAATGCCTATTTGAAATGGTTATTAGATTTATTTCTTTTATTCTTTTTTCTATATTTTTAAATGATTTATCCAAATTGGAATTATCAAAAAAAATTACATTTTTTTTAGCCAAGTTTTTATTTTGGATTGTAGTGACAACAATTTGATATTTATTTTTATTTTCTAATTCTTCGTATTCTAAATATGATAACTTCTTTATTTCAGAAAAAGTGTAAGGAAATTTTTTTCTTATTCTACCTTCAATAATTGAACTTAATATTTTTCCAGTGCCACAAACAACAGCAATGGTTAATACATTATCATTACTATTTTCAATTGCACTGGCAAAATACAATGCTATGTAAGAAACTTCATCCTCAGTAAGGGAAATATCGTATCTTTTTTCTATTTTTTGTACCTGTGAAATTGCTAATTCAAAAGGATAAGGAAAATCATTCTTCACTACATCTAATATAGGGTTATTACGAGTAGATTTTATTTGATGTATATTTAAAAGTCTATTGAAATGGTCAATTAAACTAAGTTTTAAGCCTTCATCCAAAGTCCATCTAGATTTAGTTAATTGAAATAAATCAAAAGTCACATCATTGACGATTTGTTTTGCTAAAAGCATATTTTCTTTATTGTTATTGTCGAAGAGGAGATTTGGAAAATTTTCTGTAAGAAGATAAATAATATATCTTCGTTCAACTTCTGGGATTACTATTTTGAACTCATCTTCCGAAGCTCTTAAGAAATCTAAAATCGCTTTTTTAACTTTTTCCTTCAAACTGGGATTCAAATCAAAGTTATTAATTATTTTCTTTTCTTTAATTCTACTAAAGCTTAAAAGAATACCTGAAAAGGCATTTTTGTGAAAATAATCCGAATCCTTTTGAACGATCTTATTTAAATATTTTTCGAAAAATAATGAAAATTTCTGAAAATCAATATTCAAACACAAGTCCTTCTCTCTGGTATTTGAAGCAGTTATAAAATCCGTTAAATTTTCTTGAAAAATAAGTTGATTAATTGCCATTCTAATGTCTATCTCTTCCCCCTCTAAACGATACCCCAGGTTACTTTTATTAACTATACTGAGTTGATAATCAGCTAGTAAGTGTTTTATTGTACGAAAGTCATTATACAGAGTATTTGTGCTGACAAATAGCACACTTAGGAGAAAATCTTGTGTAATAAAAGAGTCAGAGGTTAGAAAAAGCCTTAATAAGTATTGTACCCGAGATTCAGAACTTGTAAACAGAAAAGTCCCTGTATCTTTATTATTCCAAAAGTCTTCAAAAATTTTTTTATTATGATAAGACAAAAGATATCCTTTTTTTCTAATTAAAAAAACTTCTGCTCCTTGTTTTGAAATTAGTTCATTAATAGATTTAATATCAGATCTCACTGTACGGCCTGAGACTTTCGTCAATTTACTCAAAGCATCAAGAGTGACTGGACTACTTTGAGTAATCAAATAATTTAAAATATCGTCTAATCTTTGAAAACTGAGCTTCATCATATGCCTCCCATTTAAATTATGTATGACCATATTTTAACACATTAAATCATTTATTTTTTTTAACTTTTTTCCAGTAAAATCGGAAATGTCTTAAATAAAAATTTCTTCATTTTTCCATTTTAATATGGAAAAAGATGTTAGTGACAGCGCTTACGTATTGTGATATATTATTTGTATCCAAATAAATTAAGGAGAAACATATGAAATTTGAAACTAATAATATTTTACTTGATGTAAACGTAGATAGCAAACTATCACTTTTTAAATACATTGCTTCTTATGCCTTGTCAAAAAATATTATTGACGATGAACAGAAATTAGTTGACGCTTTATTAGAAAGAGAAAAAGAAGTCTCAACCGGTCTCCAGGATAGCTTTGCTATCCCACATGCGAAAGCTGATTTTATCAAAAAGCCCACTGTTATCTTTCTAAAGATCTCTCAACCTATCCAATGGGAAACTTTTGATGGCAAACCAATTTCCAATGTATTTGCCCTTCTTGTGCCTTTGAAATATGAAGGAACAGAGCATCTAAAAATGATTAGTAATATTGCTACTCTATTGTTAGAAGAAGAATTTACAGAGCTAATTAAAAATACTAAAAATATAAATGATTTGGAAAAATCCATTTCTAAAGCAATGCAAGGAGAAAATTGATATGAAAATAGTTGGAATAACATCATGCCCTGCAGGGCTAGCACACACACCAATGGCCGCAAAAGCACTAGAAAAAGCAGGACAAAAATTAGGAATTGAAGTAAGAATTGAGCAACAAGGGTCTTTAGGACAAGTTCATAAATTATTACCTTTGGAGATTAAAAATGCTGATTTTGTTTTGTTAGCTACTGATCAAAAAATTATAGATCAGGAACGCTTTAATGACAAGAAACAAATAAGAGTAAACATTGCTACTTGTATTAAAGCGCCTGAAGCGGTCTTAAAAAAATGTATTCAAGCTGTTAAGGAAGTATAAATATATAATAAAGGAATATAAAATGAAAAAATTTTTAAATACAGCGAAAGGTCATTTAATGACCGGAATTAGTTTTGCTTTACCAATGATTATTGGTGCTTCTTTGGTGATTGCTATACCTAAAATGATTGCTTTAGCTATGGGGATTACAAGTTTGGACCCTTATGCAACCAAAACTGGGATCGAGCATTTTCTTTATTTAACTGAGCAAGTAGGTTGGACTGGTATAGGATTAATTAATACTGTGTTAGCTGGATTTATCGCTTACTCAATTTCAGATAAGGCTGCACTCGGTGCTGGATTAATCGGAGGGGCAGTTGCAACAAGTACAAATGCAGGTTTTTTAGGAGCAATGATTGCCGGATTCTTAGCAGGTTATGTTGTTGTTGCATGTAAAAAATATATTAAAGTCCCAGAAAAATATACTGGAGTTTTACCACTAATAGTCTTCCCTTTATTTGCTACTCTTATTGTTGCTCTTGTTATGGGAGTAATATTATCTGGTCCTCTTAGCTGGGTAAACACTAGTCTTGTGGCATGGATAAAAGGTATGATCGAAAATGATGTTAATAAAGTCCTTCTTGCAGTTATTATGGGTGCTATGATTGGCTCCGATTTAGGTGGGCCTATTAATAAAGCATCTTGGATGGCTGGAAACGTCCTGTTAACAGAAGGGATTTATCTCCCAGCTATTATTGTAAATGTCGCAATTTGTGCCGTTCCAATGGGTTACGCTTTAGCATCATTATTCCATAAGAACAAAATGAGTGATGAACTTCTAGACGCTAGTCGTAATAACTATGTTATGGGCTTTATCGGTATTACTGAAGGTGCAATTCCATTTACCATGGTTAATCCATTGAAACTTATGCCTATTAACATGATTGGAGGAGCTCTTGCTTCCGGCCTAGGAATTGCGTTAGGGATGTATGCAAAAATGCCACCTGTCGGAGGGGTTTATGGATTCTTTACCGTAGGAAATGGTTGGGCATACCTAATTGGGTTGTTTGTAGGAGCTGCATTCATTGGATTTGTTGCTCCATTAATTGTGAATTTTAATGATACTGAAACTTCGTCAAAAGGTGAAATTAATCTTGATGATATTGAAATTAGTTTTGAACAATGATAAATTAATCGCTCATTCATACTAATAATAAGCGATTGTTATATAAGATAGGAAGAAAAGATGAAAAAGAAAGTACATGTGGTCCCTCATTCTCATTGGGATAGAGAATGGTATTTTACAACTAGTCGTTCTAAAATATATTTAATGAATAATTTCCAAAAAGTCCTCTCACTTCTAGAAGAAAATAACGGCTATAATTATTATGTATTGGATGGACAAGCCTCTTTGCTAGATGATTACTTATCTTGGAAACCTGAAGATAAAGAGAGAATCGGGAAACTCGTTAAAGATGGAAAATTAATTGTTGGCCCTTGGTATACACAAACAGATCAGATGTTGATTTCTGGAGAAAGCATAGTCAGAAATATGCAGTACGGAATGGAAATCTCTGATAAATTCGGAAAATACATGAATATCGGATATGTTCCTGATTCATTTGGACAATCGGCGGCAATGCCTCAAATATATAAAGAATTTGGTATAGAAGACACACTTTTCTGGCGAGGAGTAAGTGATGATGATGTTAAACATACTGAATATACTTGGAAAGGTGAGGATGGGAGTTGCGTAAACGTTTATCAAATTCCTTCAGGATATTATATAGGTGGAGAAATACCAGAAGACCCTAAACACCTATCTAACTTTTTACTTGAAGAACCTTTCAACAAATTATGGTCTAGGAGCACTACAAAAAATGTACTACTTCCAAATGGTTTCGACCAGGCCCCTCCACGTGAGAACTTACCAGAACTCATAACACATATGAACCATAATTATGAAGATTTGGAATTTGAAGTTTCCAACTTTCAAAACTACATAGATAGTGTTAAATCTCACCATCCTGAATTGGAACAAATTTCTGGTGAACTACTCAATGGGAAATTAATGAGAATCCATAAATCTATCTTCTCATCTAGGTCAGATTTAAAAGCACTAAATACTAAAATTCAAAGTTACCTAGTCAACACACTAGAGCCGATCTTGTCAATTTCTTATAGTTTAGGTTTTGAATATCCGACTGAAGTAATTAAAGAAATTTGGAAACTAATGTTTGAAAATGCAGCACACGATTCAATCGGCTCATGCGTTTCAGATACAACTAATGAAGATGTTTACTTTAGATATAAAAGAGCAAATGACCTAGCAGAAAATTTAGTAGAATTAAAATTAAGAGAAATTTCTACTCGGATTGACAACCAAGAAGACATCACAATTACTGCTTTTAATACCACTTCTTCCTCAAAATCGGGGATTTTTGAAACTAGTTTATACGTTCCAAGTTTAGATTTTTCGATAAAAGATTCCGAAGGAAAACCTTACGATTTTACAATCCTAAGATACGAAGATCAAACTCATTATATTCTAGGTCAAGGAAATATCCTTGATCCTTCCAAAAAGTACTACAAACCACAAACAGTATATAAAGTAGATATTGCGTGTGAATTAGAAAACGTTCCTTCGTTCGGATATCAACAGTTTCACATTGATTTACATGCTTCTTCTCTTAAAAAATTAACTAAGTCGTCTGATTCTTTTATTGAAAATGAATTTTATAAAATAGAACTAAATAACTCTAATACTATTGATATACTAGATAAAAAAACGAATTTCGTATATAAAAATCAAGCAGTTATTGAAGAGAATGGGGAGGACGGGGATTCTTTTAACTACTCTCCACCTAAAAAAGATCAAGTCATCCGTTCTTCTGATTTCACTCCTAAAGTAAAAGTGTCTACTTCTTCAATTATGAGTATGATTAAACTAGAATACAAACTTTTAGTTCCTAAAAATCTAGAGGAGAGAAAAGCAGGAAAAGTTAGTGTTTCACTGCCAGTAACACTTAGAGTAACACTTAAAAAAAATACACCTTTCATTGACTTTAAGTTCACAGTAAACAACCAAAATATAGATAGCCATAGAATGTGTGTGCTGTTTGATTCCAAAATACCTTCAAATTTTTCTTTCGCAGATCAACAATTTGGTGTCATTAAACGACCCGTAATTCGCGAAAAGGAATTGAAACTATGGAAAACAAATCCCGAATCTTGGAATGAAGTCCCTATCTCAATTGAAACATGCCAAAGTTTTGTAAGCTTAGAGAACGATGATAGAGGAGTTGCTTTAATTCCTAGAGGGGTTAGAGAATATGAAATCGTTGGAGAAAGTTATAATACTATTAGATTAACTCTCTTTAGGAGCTATGGATTTATGGGAAAAGAAGATCTCTTATATCGTCCAGGTCGCGCTTCTGGAGAAACTGTAATTTCTACCCCTGATGCTCAATTACATAAGGAATTGACTTTTGATTTTTCAGCAATATATTATCAAGGCAATCTCTCCACTTATCATCTTTCACATAAAGTAAATGAATACTTGAAAGATATCAATTTATACCAAGAGGCAGAATACCTAAATACTCGTCTTAAATTTACACAAACCTCCCCTTCAAAATCCTTACCTTTAGTATATTCACTATTCAATGCTCAAGATAATGGGGTACTGAGTATTGTTAAAAAAGCAGAGAGTCGTCCTGGGTTTATTATCCGATTCTACAACGGAAAATATAAACAAAACGATAAAATCAGATTGTTCTTCAATAAAGACATTAAAGTAGCAGAACTAGTTAACCTTAAAGAAGAGAAAAAAATCTCTTTGAATCCAACAACTGAGCTTCAACTACCTGACTTAGACCACGCAAAACTATTAACAGTATATATCGAATTAAAAAAATAATGCATTCCACAACTCTTCATGCTGTTATGAGTAAGGGTTTCATTACACCTCAATAGAGGTCAATATATCGACTTATAACAATTATCAAAATTTAAATACCACTAATTATTAATCAATTAAAACACTTCCTTTTTTGAAAATAAACTACATATGTGAATAAAGAAAAACTTTTAGCTGTTCTAGCTAGAAGTTTTTTATTGATTTTTATTTTAATTTTCACTTCTTGTTTCAGTAAATGGCTCTAAAATAAATAGTTCACCTAACCTTTCTAAAAGTTTCTATTTTTATCT
Source organism: Lactococcus sp. EKM203L (assembly GCF_011800585.1). NCBI lineage: Bacteria > Bacillati > Bacillota > Bacilli > Lactobacillales > Streptococcaceae > Lactococcus > Lactococcus sp. EKM203L. Next base: position 482,246 of record NZ_JAALEQ010000001.1, on the reverse strand, counting down.
TTCAATGGAATGAATTCCTATTCATATAATATTTTTCTTAAATTTATATTATAGTCATTAGTTCAATTATACTTACAACTTTTTTATTCTTTAAATTTAATTGTATAAAAAGCATCCATAAATTTTTTAGCATTCTCTGTCACACTATTGTAATCGTTTTTGGATGCTGGACCGGTTACCCCCCCACCTGCTGAAACGGCAACTGCTCCGGCTTTGAACCAATCTTCAATATTACTTGCTCCAACGCCTCCAGAAGGCATCACATTAATATAAGGGAAGGGTCCCTTGAGGTCTTTAATCATTGCTGCACCTGTTATGTCTCCAGGAAATAATTTAATAATTTCAGACCCATAACGTAAAGCCTCTCCAGCTTCACGTGGTGTCAAAACACCTGGAATATATGGAATTTGATAAAGATTACATATCTTAGCCACTTCTTTATCAAAACTAGGGCTAACAATAAATTGAGCACCGGCAACTATAGCCAAACGAGCTGAGGTAGGATCCAACACTGTTCCTGCACCTACAACCACATCTGTTCCAGCATATTGAGCCACTAAGTCTGCAATAACATCGTTAGCTTTAGGTACAGAATAAGTTAATTCAATAGACTTAATTCCTCCTGCTACAACTGCCTCTACAATTTTCAAGGCTTTTTCTGGACTATCTGCACGCACAACAGAAATCACTCCAGAATTTACTAATTTATTAATAATATCCATTCTTTGCATTATATGTACTTCCCATTTCTTCTTAATAACAATGACCAAAACGGTCATCAGTATTGAAAAACTCAATTAGCTCCTCTTTTGTAGGATAACCCTCGCTATCTCCATGACTCCGAACAGCCAAAGCACCAACAGCACAAGCTCGACTCACTGCATCTTCGATTGGCCATCCTTCAAGTAAAGCCGATTCTAATCCGACTGCGAAACCATCGCCAGCACCAACCGTATCTACAACTTTTTTTACTTTAAAACCAGAAACGGTAAAGCTTTTGTCATTCTTAGTTTTTACAAAAGCGCCATCTGCTCCCAACTTTACAACTACCGTATGGGTCAAATCACTTTGCTTTAGATAAAAATCAGCAATTTTTTCAGGTTCTCGTGAACCCATTAAGAGTTCGCCTTCATTAATTCCTGGTAAAATAATTTGACTCCCACGAGCTAATTCATTTGTTACATCAACCATTTGTTCATGAGATTCCCAGAGAGCCGGTCTCAAATTTGGGTCAAAAACCGTCAAAATATTTGCCTCATTCAGTTGAGCATTAAATACTTTGAAAGTTTCAAGACTCGTACTTGATAAAGCAGGAAAAATACCCGACAAATGCGCTAACTTTACCCCAGCCAAATCCACATCTTCAAGCTCAGGAACTGCAAAATTTGCCGCTGCTGAATTTTTACGAAAATATGCAACTTCAGGATCTCCATCACTCACAAGCTCTTTCAAATAAAAACCCGTCAGATATTTGGAATCTTTCTTCAAATGATTCACATCAATGCCAGACTTAGCTGATGTCTCAATGATAAAATCTCCAAATGGGTCATCCCCAACTTTTGAGAGATAGGCCGCTTCATGTTCCAAACGACTAATCCCTACAGCTACATTCAGCTCTGCACCAGCCAAAAATTTTTCAAAATGACTTGCTTTATCTAAAGACAACTCCATATCTTGCGAAGCAAGTACCACCAGTGGTTCTCCAATGGTTAAAAATTCTGCCATTTTTTAATCCTTCTCAATTATTCAAAAGTCAATTTGCATTGATATTTTTTGACTTGACCGACTACAAGTCTGTCATTTTCTTCTTTATTTGCTAATTCTTGTTTTTCGTCAATCTTGTCCGGCAAACCAAAGAAAGGTTCCAAACAAATAAAAGGCAGTTCTTCATCTTCTTTGGTCCACAAGCAAAGATGAGAGAAATCACTCAAATCCATGCCAACTGCATAAGACGGACCTTGTAATTTAACAGCATCTACTTTGTCTGCCAAAATAACCAAGCCCTCATCAAAGATATGATGATTCAAATCAAAAGTTGAACCAGCAAAAGGCAAGTCTTTCACAAGTCCTGAACGATAAGGAAATGGATTCTTCACAATTTCAAACTTTGTCAATTGCTCACACTCAGGCTCAATTGACAAAGAATAATCTTCAAAGTCGCCTTCAACATTAAAAGCAGGATGAAAACCAAGTGAATACGACAAAATATTATCAGACAAATTTTGAACTTCAAAGTTCACCATTAACTGATTCAAATTCAATATAAAACTTACCTTCAATTCAAAAGCAAAAGGATAAGATTTTAAAGTTTCCTCATTTCCTTTAAAACTCAAAATCAATTCTGTATCACGATGACAAATCACTTCAAAATCATAATCTGATACAAAACCATGTTGCTGCATTGAATAATTCTTACGATTGATGAGATACTCATCATCAGTGGAACGCCCAATCGCAGGGAATAAAATAGGTGCATGCTTAGCCCAAGCCATATTATTCCAGATATATTCATGACCTGTTTTATTATTTACTACATGAGTCAGTTCTGCCCCATGAGAATCAATAGAAACAGTTAAATTTTGATTCTTTATATCTAACATTTTCTTTCCTCACAATTCTAATAAAGAAACACAGCAGTTAAGTTTCTCATTGAAAAATTATTTATAAAGTAACTCCATTTTTAAAGATCGCAATTTCTTGAAATTTATTTTCTTCATTACGTGTTGCTTCACCACTTGCAACGGCAATAATTTTTTCAATAAAATCTTCAAAAACCACTTCTTTATCTTCATTAAATAAACGCCCTGCATTAAAATCAATCCAGTGATCTTTCTTTTGGCCAAGTTCATTATTTGTTGCAATCTTAAGCGTTGGCACAAAAGTTCCAAATGGTGTCCCACGTCCTGTTGAAAAGAGAATCATGTTGACGCCAGCTGCCGCCATGTTTGTGGTTGAAACCAAGTCATTACCAGGCCCTTGCAACAAGTTCAGTCCTTTTTTACGAATCGGTTGAGCATAAGTCAACACGTCAACCACTTTAGCTGTTCCTGATTTTTGAGTGCAACCCAGAGATTTATCTTCCAGAGTGGTAATCCCACCTTCTTTATTACCTGGTGAAGGATTTTCAAAAACAGGCTGACCATAACTTTGGAAATAACGCTTAAAGTTATTAATCAGATTTACAATATCTGTAAATACTGCTTCATCTTCAGCACGTGCCATCAACCGATTTTCTGCTCCAAACATTTCAGGAACTTCTGTTAAAACTGAACTTGCCCCTTGTGAAATGAAATAATCCGAAGCCATTCCAATCAAAGGATTGGCCGTAATTCCTGAAAATCCATCTGAACCACCACATTTCAAACCTATTTTCAATTCTGATAAAGGAATCTCTTCACGATGATCTTCTTTGGCCACTTCTAAAATTTCTTCAAGTAAATCATTGGCTGATTTTTGCTCATTTTTGACGTGTTGAGCCACCAAGAATTTGACACGACTGTGATCAACTTTCCCGACCAAAACCTTGAAAGCATCCATGGTGTTATTTTCACAACCTAAACCAAAGACTAAAACTCCGCCAGCATTTGGGTGATGTACAGCATCAGCTAAAACACGGCGTGTATTTTCATGATCATCACCAAGTTGTGAACAACCATACTCATGTTTTAAGATAATGATGTTATCAAAAGGCAATTTCTCACCACGATGTTTTTCCTTAAATTGTTCCAACACAATTTCGGCAATTCCATTGACACAACCAACCATTGGCACGATATACAAATCATTACGCACTCCAACCCGACCGTCAGCACGACGGTACCCTTTAAATGTTCGGTCTACTTTTGGGTAAGTAACAGGTTTAAAATCAGGTTCATAACTATATTTCAATTCACCTTCAAGATTTGTTTTCATATTATGTGAATGAATCCAAGTGCCTTTAACAACCTCTTCAGTCACATGACCAATTGAAGCCCCATATTTTGTGACATCATCATTTTTTTTAAAATCACGCAGAGCAATTTTGTGCCCACGAGGGACGTCAGTTACAGCTAAAGTACTGACAGCTCCATCAGTAACTCCTTCGCCTTTTTTAATATCGCGCAAAGCCACTGCTACATTATCAAGAGGATTGAGATAGATTAGATCTTTCATATTATTAATTATTTACTTTCATTATTTTTTTGAACGAGTGCACGAGTTCCAATTTTTTGGATATCTTCAATATTTTGCTTCACTTGTGCTACAAGTTCTGGATATTTAGTCAAATCAATGCCCCAAAATGCTTCATAGCCCAAAACAGCTGTGACATAATCATTTGATTTTTTCATTTCTTCAAGAGTTGCCATCACATCAGATGTATCTTGAGGTTCAACTGTGGTTTGGCCGTAAGGTCCGTAGATATAAAGCCAAGCTGCAAAAGCAAGTGTAATACGCTTTGGAATTTTACCAGTTCGTTCAATATTTTGAATAATCGTTGGTAACAAACGATATTCACATTTAGATATGCTGTTCAAAGCGATAGAAGTCAATTCATGACGGACAAAAGGATTGTTAAAACGTTCTTTGATTGCTTCAATATACATTGTTAACTCATCTTTTGGTAGAGCAATCATCGGTGAAATTTCATCATACATTTCATCATTGATGAATTGTGAGAAATCATCATCTTTCATTACATCACCAACTGTATCAACACCAGCAAGTAGAGCTAAAGGAGTCATCGTCGTATGTGGTCCGTTAAGCAAACGCACTTTACGTTCACGGTATGGTTGCATATCATCAGTTACAATAACATTCAAGCCCGCTTTTTTTAAAGGTAGTAACTCCTCAAGTTTCTTATTCCCCTCGATAACAAAGAGTAAAAAAGCTTCAGCCTTAACCAACATATTATCCTCATAGCCAATTCTTGCAAAAACTTCTTCTTTATTATCATGAGGAAAACCAGGAACAATCCGATCAACTAATGTTGAATAGAAATTATTTTCAGCATTAATCCATGCAACAAATTCTTCTCCCAAATTCCAAAGTTGAGCATATTGCAAAACAATTTTTTTCAAATTAACACCATTGTGCTCAATCAATTCACAAGGAATAATCTGAAAACCAGACATACCATTTTTAAAACGACGATGAAGGAGTTGGGTCAATTTAGCAGGATAAGTCTTTGCTGGCTTATCCTCCAGTTTATCATTAGCATCATAAGTAATACCCGCTTCGGTTGTATTAGAGAAAATAAATTCTACGCTTTCAATATCGGCCAGTTTTAAATAATCTTCAAAATCCTTATAAGGATTGATTGTACAATCAATAACGCTAATAATTTCATCACTTTGAATTTTTTTACCTTCTAAGAGCCCTTCAAGAACAACCGTATAATTATTATTTTGTTCCTCAAGACAGTCAATCATTCCACGCTCAATAGGTTGAACAACAGCAACTGAACCTTTAAACAACCCTTTATTATTCATTTGTTGAATTTGCCACTCAATAAAGGCTCTCAAAAAGTTACCTTCACCAAATTGAATCACTTTAACAGGATAATTTTCTTTGTTAATCTCTAAATCTTTTATGTTTTTCATACAAAACCTACTCTCTATATTTATTGAGTCAAATAGTTCCTAATAGAAACTATTTTTACACTGACTAAGCCCGAAAACCTTAAAAAAGATTTTCGGGTAAATTAGTCTAATTCTCAAAACTTTTTTTATTTAAAAAATCCAAAATAATCATGTGCGTTATTGTAAGCAATATCTTGAACAACTTTACCAAGAATAGCTTCATCATTTGGTACACGACCTTGTTCTACCAAGCGTCCAAAGAAGTTACAAAGGACGCGGCGAAAATATTCATGACGCGGATAGGAAAGGAAGCTCCGTGAGTCGGTCAGCATACCTACAAAATTTGGTAATAGACTTTGTTGAGCAAAAACAGTCAACTGTTTATTCATGTATTCAGCTGTATCGTTGAACCACCAACCAGCACCAAGTTGCAAACGTTGGACTGTTCCACCTTGGAAGCTTTGCATCAATGTTGCAAGTTGTAACCAGTCATTTTGGTTAAGTGAATAAAAGATTGTCTTAGGAATGAACCCTTCTGTACAAGCTTTGGTATAAAGTTTTTGTATGCTATCGACAATATCAGGTTGCGTTCCAATCATGTCATAACCTGTATCAGCACCAATTTTTTCAAACATTGGTTTATTCAAATTGCGAGTTGAATTAATATGAAATTGCATAGTCCAGTCGAATTCATTGTTCAATTTCATCAAGAGTACAAGCAAAGCTGTGACATAACGATTTACTTCATTTTGAGTTAATACTTCATTATTCAAAGATTTCGAAATAATTATATCAACTTCTGCTTGACTTGCTTCTTCAAAATGGAAAGTTTCTAATGAATGGTCTGATAAAGCTCCACCCATTAAAGTAAAGAATTCAAAACGTTGGTGCATTGTCTTTTCAATATCCGCAAAGTTTTTTATCTCAACCCCTGCAGCACTACCTAGTTTTGTCATATATTCTGCATAAGTTGGAAGTTCAATATGAATCAATTTATCTGGGCGAAGAGCAGGCAATGTTTTAAAGCCATCTTTTTCTTCATCTCTTGCAATTAATTTATGTAAGTGTAAATCATCTGCTGGGTCATCTGTGGTACAAATTGCTTTAACATTTGAATTTTTAATCAAATTGCGTGGTTTAAAATCCTCTGTTTGCAACAAAGCGTTGGCTTTCTTCCAAATTTTAGGTGCTGTTTTACTGTTAAAAGTTTCATTAATATGAAAGAACCGACGGAGTTCAAGGTGAGTCCATTCATAAAGAGGATTGCCAAGTGATTTTTCAATAGTTTCAGCCCAAGCCATGAATTTATCGAAATCATCACCATCGCCAGTAATTAATTTTTCGGGGATACCATTTGCACGCATCAAACGCCATTTGTAATGATCCCCGTAAGTTCCTTCATTCAACCAAATCTTTGTGATATTTTCGTAGTTTTTATTTTCATAAATCTCATTAGGATTTAAATGACAGTGAAAATCGATGATCGGCATATCCTTAACATAATTGTGAAATAATGTTTTCGCCATTTCGTTTTCTAAGAGAAAATCCTCTGCTAAAAGTTCCATTTTAATATCTCCTTAAATTGTTTATTTCTAATCTAATCTAATTAATTATTTTTTGAGTGCGTTAGTTTCACCAATCTTACCGTTTTTCCAACATCCATTATCAAGATCTATTGCCACTTCTTTAAAACGTTCATCAGTCAAACGATAAAGGAAGAAAATGATTAAACCGGCACATAATAATGCAACAGCGGGGTATAAAGTCATAACTGAGCGAATACCTTGAAGGGCAGAAGCATCGGCGTGTCCTGCGACATATCCTGTAGCGGCAAGTACACCAGCTGAGATAATTGCTGCAAGAGACTGAGCCAATTTACGTGAGAAGTTAAATGCTGCATAGGTAATTGCTTCCCGACGCATTCCTGTATTCCATTCCCCATAGTCAATGGCATTTGAAACCATATTCCATGTGATACCGTTTGGAATTGCAAGAGCAGCATAACCTATTGATACAAAAATTGTGAAAGTAATGACATTATCTGGAAGTAAGAAGTTGATCAAATTAGCAGAAACACCAATAGCGAAACTTGTTACCAATACTTTACGTTGACCAAAATGTTTAACCAAAGTAGGAATCATGAATACACCAATAATTGCACAGCCCATATTGAAGAAATTAAGAATAGGTGTTAAACCAACATTATGCAAGTTATATTGCGCATAGAAAATCATCATGGCGTTGTTTGTATTCATTGCTGAAATGGTAAACAAAGTCATTAATACAATCGCTCCTAAAGGACCGTTTGTGAATACTACCTTTGCATAAGTCTTAAAATCAAGAACTTTAGCATTTGGATCACGATGAACCGTAACATTTTCTTTTGTACCAAAGTAACAAATCGCAAACATCGCAACACCAATAGCGGCAAAAATTGCGGTAGTAATCAAGTAACCATGATCATTAGCCTTCCCACCACTCATAACAAGCATCAACGGAACAAACGCTACACCACATATAAACTGTGCGCCTACAGAACCAACTTGACGAGCAGTTGCCATTAAGCTACGATCTTGAGGGTTACGTGACATTACCGAAGCAAGGGAACCATATGGGGCATTAGTAAAGCTATAAATAAGTCCCCAAATCATATAAGCTGCAAATGCATAAATCACTTTTTGTGACATATTTAAACCACTTGGCATATAGAAAGTAACCACTGTCATGATTCCGAGTAAGACTGCTGAAATCATCATCACTGGACGGAACTTTCCACGTGGTCCAGATTTACGTCCATCAATGATTGACCCTGCAATTGGATCCATAAAGGCATCCCAAATCTTTGTCAATGAGAAGATGGCAGCAACAGTACTTGGACCTATTCCAACAACATCAATCCAGAATTTGGTCAAGTAAGCCTGACCAAGGTCAAACATAAACCCATTACCAAAATCTCCGAAACCATACAAGAGCTGCTGGTGTGTTGGAATTCTGCTATCAAAATGACTCCCAGTATTTACTGCAGCATTTTGTGGAGTTCCTGCTAATTTTTTTGATTCAACAGGGTGAACGGTGATTGTACTCATTTAATAAGTACCTCCTAATAATTAAAAATTATCTGCAAGTCTCGAAGAGACTGACATCACATAAATTTTTAGCTCCAAATAATATTTCGTTATTTTATAAAAACGAAATGGAACTTTCTTTGAGGTTTATACATTTATTATTCTTAGGATGGTTATGCTATCTATTTGTAGATGTGATTCTTACTACTTTTAGTTAACCGATTCCCGTAATCGGTTAACTAAAGTATAGCATTTTATTTTTGACATTCAAGCACAAATTTAGTAAAACATCTTTTACATTTTCACAATCAAAGTAACAGAAAGTTCAAAGTATCCGTTTTCATTTTCTTGCAATAGTTTTTTTCACATGGACTTTTTGGACACTTTTTGCTTTTTTGTACAAAAAAAGCCACTATTTGTAGTGACCTTTATCTTATAAAGAATTTCTTTTGATAAGTTTTGATTCTATAGTGGTAATTTCTAGTTTTGAAGTTTTGTTTTCGATGGCTTCTAACAGCCTATCCATGGCTTGAAATCCAATTTCTACCAAATTTTGTTCAATTGCAGTAATTCCAGGTCCCATTACTTCTCCAAAAGATTCGTCATCATATCCTACTAATCCTATATCTTGGGGGATTCGTAGCTTCTTCTCCTTTAAAAATTTTAGACAGCCATATAAAAGTGGTCCGTTAAATGTGTAAATTGCTGTTTTTATGTCATCATTGAGCATTTCCGTTATTGCTTCCCAATAATTATCATTAACATCTAAATTTTTGGCTTCCGGAGCAATAATTTCTTTGATTTCTACATCAGTATTTGTTATAGCTTCAATTAATCCTTCATACCTTGCAATACGTGGTGTCGAATGAATTACTGGTGGTGAAACAACGATAATTCTCTGATATCCTTTTTCAATTATTAACTCTGTAAGTTCTTTTGACTTCTCAAAATTATCAGAAGCTACAGCTGGCCAAATAAGTGGTTCAACAAATCGGTCAATTTGAACGACTGGAAAAGCCTCCTTAATTTGCTTATATTCTTCAGATGTTGCACCAATTGGTTGGATAATCATGCCGTCTACTTGTTCATCAATCAATTTTGCGATATTTTTCTTCTCTAGACTTCGACTTAAATCAGAATCCATAATCAAAGAATGATATTGAGTTGTTTTTAGACGATTCAATATTCCTTTAATAAGCAATGAGGTATAAAAATTTGAAATATCTCCAACTGCAATACCAATAAGTGAGGAATTCTGTGATTTTAAAAATCGAGCTTGTCTACTTGGACGATAATCCAGTTCTGTAATTACTTGTTCGATACGTTGACGAGTTTTATCAGACATGTTTTCATATTTGCCATTGAGGTATCTTGAAATTGTTGTTCTAGAAACTTTCGAGATACTAGCAATATCATTAATCGTTACTTTTTTCTTCATATCAGTAATTATACACCAAATCAACAAAAATAGAATTTTATAATATAAAATTCTATTAATAAAAAAATATTTTTTAAATTATCTTCTATAAATTTTCGGAGTAATTTTTGGCACCACTTTATGATCTATAAAGTGAATAAACTCCTCCCATGATTTCCCAGATTCTAACCATTCTCTTTTTACTATCATTGCTTGATTATTTTCTGAAATAATGTAAACTGCGTCGTCATAGTAAACAACTTTATATATAGGAAATTCAATTTCTATGTCATCACCAAAAGAAAAACAACGCTTTTGATTGATAGAACTATTTTCTTTATATTTTTTTCTTATTCTATAAGGCACAAAAACAAAATAGTTTAATACTACTATTAGTACATAAAACACAGCAAAGATTATTAATAGTAATACAGACCATTTAAAAAAAGTAAAAATTACTTCTCCAATAATAAGACCTCCGATTAAAAACAAAAAGGTCGTTCTATTGGACAAACGCTGTACCATCTTGAGATGATCTTCGATCGTAGGTTTTCCACTAAATATATAATTCATTTTTTCCCTTTTTTCTAATATTTTTACATTTTCCAAAATCTGTATCAATTTGACTTTTATAAAACTGCAAATAAATAAATAAAAAATAAATATTTATTATCTTATAAATCATTCTTCAAGAAATTGTCTAACTGGTCAATAGTTTCATTTAAAAATTTCACTGCAAATTCATGTTGGATTTGGTCTCCAATTACATTAGCTACCAAATTTAAACGACCTTCAAATGTTGAAAAACAAATTTGAAACATTGGAGCTTGTCTGAAAGCACCTGACGTAAAACAATCAATTAGTGTATTTCCTAAAAAAGTATATTTTTCACTTTTGAAATAGGACATATTTGTATAGGAAATATCTTTTATATGATAGTTTTCATCTGCAATTTTTCTTAATTCATCAAGTGGTTTACTTTCATAATTATCAATTAATGTAAGAGTAGATTCTAAAAATTGATACTGCTTTTTTAATTCTGTCATTTCTTCATTTACTTTCCGACAAGAGGTAATAAAACTTTCTTCAAATTTAACAGACGGTTTGGGTGAATAACGAGCGGTAAAGTTTCCAATGTATAGTTTCTGCTTTTCGTTTTCTTGTAAGAACTGTCTTGTGTCAATCGGGCAAGAAAGAGGTATGTTCTCAGCTTTGGGATTATACTTGGCTAACATCTTCATATATGCTGTTAACAAAATATCATTTATTGTAAAACCTATCTTTTTAGATTTTTCATGAACTTTTAAGAACTTAACCTGGGGATATATAACCTGATGGACATCACTATATTTTACTAAATCTGTTTCAGGAAAAGGCAATTCTAAAGTTACATCAGGATGATTAGCTTTAGACGGTAAGGTAAAAGTTTTATTAGGTAGATTATCTAATACGGAACGTAAATTTTGATGATTTATTTGAGTAGCAATTTCAGGTTCATTATAAAGATTTACTAGGTGTGACATAATTTGTTTTAAACCTGCTCCATCAGAAAAAATATGACTTACTATAAAAATAAGCTGATATCCTTTTTGATAAGGTTGATAAAAAACTTGAAGTTGAGGTTTTTCTTGAAAGTCTAAAGAAAAATCATATGGATTCTCATCGAATGATAATTCATGAAAAACTTCATTTATATCAGTTACCACTGGATAGAAACGATTATCTTTAATTTCATAACGGCAAAATATTTGGGGAATAGTTTCACTTAGACGGGCAATCGCTTTTTTTAATTTAATGACATTAAGCTCTCTGGAAAAACGTAAAACTCCTAATACAGATGGATATATTTTATTAAATCCATTAGTATGCAAAACACTTGTTGCCTGACCTTCATAACTCTTCATTATATATTCCTACTCTTTCTAAACCTATAAGCGTTTATAAATGACACTATGACCACTATTTAAGATACTTCGCAATAATTATACAGCGTTTACTTAAATTTTACAAACGTTTATTAAGGCTTAGAATAAAGTTAAAAAACCAGAAAATATAGACTATAATTATCAAAATATCACTTATCATAATCAAAAATAGCTATTGTTAAATAAAGTAAAGCATTGAAGTGGACATTTTATAAGAATATAGTACATTGTTTCTTAAAAACTTTTTAATGCCTCTCTTTCTGTGTTCTATTTACAACAAATCTCCTCTTTTGAATGTTATCCCTTTGCTCTTTTATTAGTTTTTCTGATTTTTTCATTGAAATATTCTATTTTTTATTATATAATATCAGAAAAACTGATATTTAGTTGTGCAAGCTAAATAGAATTGAGGTCATATGATTGATTTACAAAAACATTTAACTCATACCATCGCTTCCCGCTTAAGGGATTTAAGAAAAAATGAACACTCTAACCTTCCTCCTGATCTTATTGCTAACGGACAAAAAGCCGCAATTTTGAGAATTGAAAAAGGAGAGGTTCCTCGGAGTGGAAATTTCATTTCTGATACACTCTTGGACACCTATTCTAATTATTTTTCTCTCTCCAAAGTATCCCTCATCTTTGGAGAAGGGATAGACTTAGAAAAACTAGTGACCTTTCTCTTTTCTGAACTCTCTTCCTCTCTTATGCCTTCTGACTTAAGAGAGCGATTAAGAATTAAGCCACCTAAAAGTACTCCATCTCAAAAGGTTAAAGATTCACTCCTTACCCTTTACTATACCTTTGCGGATTTTGGAAGGTGGTATGACCTAAGAAAAGAAACTCCTCAATCACAGATAGAAGAGAATCCAATTGATTTTTTGACAATGTCCACTATTCTATGGCAACTGTGTAAAGAAAGATTTTTAGCTTCATTCAACGAAAAAGTCATATATTCAGTGTTTAACGAACAAGACGATAAATTCTACTATAACCGAATTAATAAAAAGGTCAACGACTGGCTTAATCATGATTTTTCAGAATTAATTATCCCTGAGTGTGTTAAAAAGTTAAAGAAAAATAGCATTTTTAAAATAGGCTATATGGTCAAGGCACTCATAGATGAGTTTTTAGTTTCAGACCTTCCTGAATCTTATCTCACAAATATTCCATTGGATGTGTATTTTCCACCTACAAAACATTATCGGACAGAGCCAATAGCGGATAAAGAAAAACAAGAAAAACAGGTCAAAGATATTGCGGACAAATGGGTAGATTTCCTTTCTAAAATTAAAGCTCCTGTTTATGAAAAAGATTTCAAAAAAATTGAAGAAGAAAATATTTTTGAGGGAATAGAGGGAATCACAGATTTAAGTACTCCCTTTAGGAAAGGAATTCAAAAAATTACGATTGAAGATTTTATTGATAACCTCTTAGATCTCCCCCCTTTTATGAACGAGTGCCATTTCCTTAATTTCTCTGAACAAAAAATACCAGGAATTCTATCCGTTAATCTCCAGGCCACCCATCTCTTTCAAAAGAGAATTAACGAGGATATTGAAGGAATGATTGATAACTTAGTCGGAATTCAAAATCACTTTATTAATCTCATTGTGTGGAAGGAGCTTAGTGATTTCGCTATTTAAGAAAAAATGAAAAAGAGCAAATTTGCTCTTTTTTTATAGGTGTAATTTTAGTAATTAATTTGGTGTTCAAAAGTTCAAAAAATAAGTCCAATCCTATAGATATTTTTACCTTCTTTCTAACGTAGAATAAAGTTATCAAATTCATCGCAAAGAATTTGGTGGTTGCCTGCCATCTGAATCATGATTCAGATGATTCTCTAAGTAGAATAATGCGATATTCTGCTTCTTACCTGAAAGGAAAAATTTCATTATGAAAACCAACTCACTTAAACGCCAAAGCGGCTATACTTCAAACCTTGCTTCACAAATTGTGGACGCTTCAAAATCCATTCATTCTCTAAGCCTAGAGTTAACCCCTCAATTCAAATTTATAGATAAAGTCCGAACAGAGGAAGTGGTGGCTTATAAGGCATGGTTCGCTCAATCAGGACTCCCTCCTTTTGAAGTCAAGTTTGAAAAAAATGTGAAACTTCCTGATTTCCTAGCATTGGTTACTTTTGAAGAGCTACAAGCTTGTGAGGTCGGCTATAACGTCTACTTTAAAGCTTTAAGTGTGAAAGAGGTCAAATAATGGATAAGCAATCGCTGGAATCATACCTTACTCAGAGTTTGAACATGGCACTTGCCAGTCAGATCCAAGGTGAAACCAGTTACACCAATAGTTTTAATATCAAAGTGGAGAATGAAGGCTTTCTCTTTATCCCTCGTCTTCCAGCAGGCTATATCGTAGATAGCGAACTCTATCAACAGATTTTTTTGATTGCCAATGCATCACTCTACCCTATCTACACGCTTTTAAAACAAAACTCTGCTTACTTTATTCCCTTGGATACTAAGGACATTCATGTCCAACGTGCCTTCTTTTTCCCATGGAAAAAAGGGATTTCAAAACGGCTCATTATCAAGGATTTAGATGATTTTGTCCAGCGCAACAAAGGGACACGATTACCCCTCATGGAAAATTTGGTCTTAGACTATGAAAAAGTTACCTCTATTGCCATCGCAGGAAATTCAGGTTCAGGAAAATCTTATGCTTTGACTTACTTTCTGAGCCTTTTAAAACCAATTTCCGAGCTCATCATCATTGACCCTAAATTTGATACTCCCTCACGTTGGGCAAGAGAAAATCAAGTCCCTGTCATCCATCCTAACCCCAACCGCTCAAAGTCTGATTTTGTATCTGAAATCAATGAGACATTAAGTCAGGGATTAAACTTGATCCTTGAACGGCAACGCCTACTTTATGACAATCCTCAGCACCCATTTACTCATCTTACTTTTGTCATCGATGAAGTTTTAGCACTCTCAGAAGGAACGAACAAAGCCATTAAAGAAGCCTTTTTCTCCCTTCTTTCACAAATCGCTTTATTGGGAAGAGCAACGAAAGTCCATCTTCTTCTTGTTTCACAACGCTTTGATTATAATTCTATCCCTGTGTCGGTTCGGGAACAACTCAGTGTCTTGATTCAGGTTGGTAACATTAATCATAAAACGGTTCAGTTCCTTTTTCCAGATCTTAATCCTGAAGGGATTGTCATTCCAATTGGAGTGGGAACCGGCTTAATTCAAGTGATTGACAATGAACATCCTTATCAAGTCCTTCCCTTACTCTGCCCCACCTACTCTACCAAGAAAGGAATTTTATGAAAAAAACATCCTTTATGAAAAGATTGTCACTCAGTTTCCCCCTCTTTTGGCTTACCTTGTGCTGTTTTATCCTTGGACAGTTCATCAAGAGTTTAAAGGAAGCGGATGGAACAAGTCTATCCCTTGGATTAGAGTATTTTAGCCTTCTACTAGGTACAATACTCCTTGGTCTCACCTTATGTGAACTCTTCTCACGGATCCTTAAAGATGCCCCGATAAACCTTATGAAATCGATCATCCAAACCCTTCAATTACGCCATTTCTTATACCAACAAGAGGTCTCTAAAATCAAGATGAACTCTAACACTCACAGCCCAAACCCTATTACTGCTCAGTTTAATCGATCTATGCGAAAATCAATGATTGATATTACCCAACACCAAGTCGCTGTTTTAATTAAAGTGCCTCACACTCAACAAGGACAAAAACTTTTAAAAACAGTTGAAGGGCAAATTAAAGAAGAACTTTCATCCCGTAACACCGCTTATTTCTTCTCTGAGTTTGAACGCCATAAAAACGGACTTTGGCTTATCGGAACAAGAAAATAATAGGGTGGCGCTGTGGCTCACAACGTGAAAGCCACAGAGCGCCACTTCTAAGTTATTCTATTGGGGTTACTACGACCCCCAATAGATCAATAATCATTAATCAAGAAATGAGAAAATTATGAAAAAAGAGAAACGTTCGAACAAGTGGGCTTTCTTAATTTATCAGGAATCCACTCCTGAGGATTATCTGGAAAGGCTTGAAGATCTCCACATTCCTTTTATACTTAGTCCTTGGCATGATAAAGATATCAATTCAACAACTGGCGAATTTAAAAAATCACATAAACACGGTGCTTTGTTTTTTGAATCACTCAAAAGCTACACACAAGTATCCGACCTCGTTTCAGAGAAATTAAATGCCCCTTCACACGTGGAAGTCGTAATGTCCCCCAAAGGCATGTTTGATTATTTCACACATGCAGAAAACCCTGATAAAATAAAATACGATATCAATGAAATTGAAAGTGGCTGTGGCTTCAACCTTGAACAATTCCTTACGGAGAATAGCCCTGATTTACTGGGGCAACTTTATCAAGTCATGAGAGATTCAGAGGTCCAAGAATTTGCGGACTTTACCGATTTAATTGCGGAACACTACCCCCACTTTTTACAATTTGTTTTTGATAAGAGTTATTTTTTCAAAATTTATCTTGATTCAAAACGATTCAATTTCCAAACAAAAAAACAGAAAGAAAAATTTAATGAATGATACTTTATGCAAATATGGTACAAAAAAGGAAATTTCAAAAATATTTTCTGTACCTATTAAGACAATAGATAAAGATATTGCTGAAATGAGAAGTTCAAAAAATTTCAAACCCTTTGTACTCCGTCCTTCCTACAAACGTGTATTAATTTCTATAACAGGTTATGAAACGTTCTTACAATCGAAATCATCTAAACTTCTCTAAAAATGTTATAATTGAAGCATGCTGTATGCTTCAATTTTTTTAAAGAACTGAGGTATACTATGTATATAAAACAATTAAAAAACGGACAAGTCCGTTACACTCAAAAATATGTTGACAAGAAAGGAAAAACTCAAAAAGTTCAAATTACTCTACCTTCTAAAACTAAAGTTATGAAAGCCCGAGCCAAAGAATTACTGGAAGAAAAAATTCTATTGAAAAAGGAAAAAGATAATCTTATTACCAATTTCACACCTTTTTCAGTTGTTAAAGAAAAGTGGCTACAAACCATGAAAAAAAGTATTTCTTCAACTTCTTATAAAAGCTACATTTCTGCAATTAAAGATTTTTCTCTTAAATTTAATGAGTGGGAAATTAAAAATATTAATCAACTTAATATACAGGATTATCTTTTTAGTAATAGTTGGAAACTGAAGACTATAAAGCATAAAAAAGCTGTGTTATATAGTTTGTTTAATTTCGCAACTAAAATGAAGTATATCTCTGAAAATCCTATTAATAGTATTCTCTTACCTAAATCAAGAGAAAACTTGATAGATATCGAATTTGAAGAAAATAAAGGATTAAGCCGTGATGAGCTACGTAGAATCCTTAATTATTGCAAAAGCGCTAAACGTGACATACGGCATACTTTAATTATGGAATTTCTTTTTTTAACTGGAATGAGGCTTGAAGAAGTCGGCGGTTTACAGGTAACTGACCTTGACCTTAATAATAAAAAGTTAAGCATTAAGCACGTCATAGATACTAAGGCTACACTTAATAGTTCTAGAACATTATATCCTCCTAAAAATAGAGGTTCAAGACGTGAGATTCACTTAAATCCTCGTTCAATAGAAATAATCGAATGGTTTTTAAATCATCAACTTGACTTTAATTTTGTATTCACTAATAGAAATGGTAATCCTCTTCAGCAAGCAAGTTGTTTTAGTTTTATAAAAAGTGTCTGTACTAAAGCATTGGGAGAAAACCCCAAGCGTAAATTTAATAATCATATGTTAAGGCATGCTCATATTACACTTCTTGCAGAATTGAATGTTCCTATAAAAGCAACTATGGCACGAGTGGGGCATGTTCAAGAAAGTACGACTTTAAGGATTTATAGTCACGTTTCTAAGAAAATACAAGATGAAACAGCTGAAAAACTTGATAAGATTGTTATTTAGGTAAACCAAAAAAAGCTTCCCCAGAGTTTCCCCTAGCACAACGAAAATAAGAGAATATTAGAGTAGTATAAAAAACATATCAATGGCAAAAACATTGATATGAATAGATTTGATACGATTTGAGTAGTATAAAAAAACAACTTATGAATATAAATGATTTTGATTTTGATTTGCCAGAAGAATTGATTGCCCAAACGCCTTTGGAAAAACGTTCTGAATCACGTTTGTTGATTCTTGATCCTAAAACTGAAGAGCTTGAAGATAGACATTTCTATAATATTATTGATGAACTTGAAGCTGGCGATGCTCTTGTCCTAAATAACACAAGAGTACTCCCAGCCCGTCTCCACGGTGAACGCGCTGAAACAGGTGGACATATTGAACTCCTCTTGCTTAAAGATATGGGGCAAAATCGTTGGGAAACATTGGCAAAACCAGCTCGCAAAATGAAAGTTGGTGAGGAAGTCGTTTTTGGTGATGGTCGTTTGAAAGCTGTCGTTGTAGAAGTTCTTGATCATGGTGGACGAATTGTCGAATTCAAATACAATGGAATTTTCCTTGAAATCTTGGAAAGCTTAGGCGAAATGCCACTTCCTCCTTATATCCACGAACAACTCGAAGATCAAGAACGTTATCAAACAGTTTTTGCAAAAGAGAATGGTTCTGCTGCTGCTCCAACTGCTGGCCTACATTATACACCTGAATTGTTAGAAAAAATTGCTGACAAAGGAGTCGAAATTGTTGAATTAACACTTCATGTTGGTTTGGGAACATTTCGTCCTGTCAGTGTGGATAATGTTGATGAGCATCAAATGCACAGCGAATTTTATCGTCTAACTGAAGAGGCGGCTGCTCAATTGAGAGCTGTTAAGGCTAGTGGACACAAAATTGTTGCTTCTGGAACAACATCAATCCGTACTTTGGAAACCATCGGTAGTAAATTTGATGGGGATATCCAAGCCGATTCTGGCTGGACTGACATTTTCATTAAACCTGGCTATGAATGGAAAGTTGTTGATGCTTTTAACACCAATTTCCATTTACCAAAATCAACTTTGGTCATGTTAGTCGCTGCTTTTGCTGGCCGTGATTTTGTTCTTGACGCTTACCAACATGCGATTGATGAAAAATATCGTTTCTTCAGTTTTGGGGATGCAATGTTCGTTCGCCCCAAAAAATAATTAAATTCTAATTAATTTTTATAAATAAAAAAGCCTTATGAGGCTTTTTTATTTATAGTTTATACTCTCTTTACTCTATTTTGAAGACAACAACCATTCTTGACAAATAATGCATAAATCTTTTTTTTGATAATCATTAAGACTTTCAAAAATAATTCTAGTTCCATTATTTTTTGGGTCATTGTTTATTCCTAGCAAATACTCAGGTGTTACTCCGAAATAATGTGCCAATTCAATCAATCGAATTCCCGAAGGTTCCACACCGTTTTTATAATTATGAAGCGCATTTCTAGGATATCCTAGATCTCTTTCAACTTGATTAAAAGACTTTTTTGATATTCTTATTGATTCTTCTAACCGTGGGTAGAATAGCTGATTCTCGGCCATAAAAAACCTCCTGCAATTTGTTTTACTTTTACTTAACTTTAATAAATGTAAATCATGATTCAAAAATCTAAGTAGAACCTAAACGTCTGTCTCATCAGAATTATCTTCTTTACTTATTTGCTCTCTCATTTCTTCAAGTTGAGCTTTTAATTTTTCTTTTTCTAAATCTTGCTCCTCTTCTTCTTTTTTACGTCTCTTCCATAAAATAAAGAACAAGAAGAAAAGAGCTAAAAGAATTAATAATAAACCTAACCAGATAAGCCAATTTTCATACCAAGGAGTCTTCTTAACAGTTACATCTTTTGAATTTAATTTACTTGCTGTTTTACCTAATATTGTAAAGTCTTTTGTAAATTTCCATTGATAATCAAATTTTTGTTCTTTTCCTTTTGAATCAACATAAGTGAACTTTCCGTCATTATTTTTTTGCCCATATACTGTCATCGATAGACGATACTTACCCGCTTCAAGCTTATTTCCATCACCAATAGAAACAGGATAATCAAAATTACTATTTGGTGCCATTTGCAGCATCTCTTTGTTTGCCTTATAAGATAATTTAGAATTACTTAAACCTTTGACCTCTGCTTGAACATACATTTGATTTAGATATCCAGCCATTGGATTTTGTAAATTGGCATTAATTACATTTCTATAATTAACCTGACTAGGCTCTACACTATTTAATTTCAAGTCAGGCGCAACAGTATTTTTATTTTGTTGCATCAGTAAAGCAACAACGTAAGCATATTTATTTTGAATACTTAATCCCTTAGAATTGGAATTTGTTTTCTCTGAGTCCTTCTCTTTAAAAGTAATTCCACCAGCAATTACACCATTAAAATTTTCCTTTGGCATAGTAACACTCACTTTTACTTGCTGTGAAGAGTTTGGTTGTAGTGATACTTCTTTTGGAATTGAGGCATAGTCTACTAGATTATACTTTAGTGTTGAATCTGCTTTAATTTTATTTGGTGAGTATTCAACCACACCGTTAATATTTGTTGTCGCACTAGCTATTTCTTCTTCAACCACTACTGTTTTGTCAGTAGTATTTTTTAGAGTAATCGTCAAAGTTTGCGATTGTCCTGGACTCATTTGTAAATTAAAGTATCCGCTCTCGCCAATTTGGTTTTCTGGAAGAACCGGGTTCACAGAAAAATTAAATTCATTTGCATGAACTTCTTTACTGACAGTCCCTAAAGTAAAGATAGTGGCAATGAACAGTAAAACTTTTTGATAAATTTTCATTATGTTCTCTTTCTAGAACTACATCTCTGTAGTATTTTGATTAAAATCTTATAATAAAATTAAAATAAGTCCGTTATACAAAGTAGGACTAATCCCACTTTGTATAAAATTGCTATACGCAACTAATTAGAAGGTACATTATTTAAAGACCAAGTTAATTGTCCCTCATAGGTTCCCTTCTCTTGATGATCAACCGGAATATTCAATTGGATTCCTTCACCAGAGGTTGAATTCCAGTTTTGATTTAACTTAAAAGTACCAGTAGTTGGTGAAGTATTGGCATAAATCTGTAAGGCATCACTTGTAATTACTTTACTTCCTGTACTATCTTTGAAGAAAAGATATGAAGCCAAATTATTATTATTTGTCAAACCTTTTAAATCTTGAGTTTGTGCGACACTCACATACCATGGCTTCAAGGCAGAACCTGTCCGTGTGTCAGTAACAACCACATCACTGGCAGGACTTGTGGCCCATGAAATTAATGGTTTAGGACTTACGTCTAATGTACCAAAGTCGTAAGAATTTGGTGTAGAAAGACTTATAGAGCCAAAAGTTAAATTAAGTGTAATATCTTTTGATAATCCATTATAAGTATAAGTAACAGGACGAATATTACCATCTCCGTCAATGATTGGATTATTGGCTTGTATAGTTTGCAAGGTTGTAACCAAATTTGACGGACTGCTAATCACTGGTTCTTCTATCGTTCCATCCGCTTTAAAAGCTAAAGCATAGGTCCAATTACCATCCAGATCTTTTTGATCTTTTAAATCGTGTGCATCATCACTTGTCATACTTGCATCATAAACATTAAGAGCTGTCTGGCTATCTGATGAAATAACTGCTGCCTGTGGTACAACAACAATATTACTATTAGTAGAACTTTTTCCCAAAGTCCAGCTCACAGGTATTTCTGCATATGATTTATCTTTTACATTAGTATCACTAGTTGTAGGATCTTGAATCGTATTACCTGCATTATTTATTGAACTTAATGGATCACCACTCGTCGTAATATCTGTCATTACACCCACTCCTTTTAAACCAACAATTTTTTGGAGTTGTGCTTGAGTCAATGATGATGCATTTATTGCAGAAACTTTATTCGGTAGGATATAGTTTCCAGCACTTAGACTAGTGGTGTTATCAGTAGCCACATTTTGTACAATATAACTTCCATATATTGCTTGATCGTTTGTGCCATCTTGTTGATTTCCTACAAAATAGTCTCTCGTACCAAAGTTACGTGTAGCACCAGTAGTTCCAGCATTGACATCAAAATTAGGATTAGTTGATGGATAATTATTTAAAACCTTTCCATCAAATGCCGTGGCTGTTCTAGATTTTATGTAATATGGTGCTTTAGCGGTGAAGCTAAAGGGAGCTGTTGTGCTATCACTATATCCCATCACATACATTACTTTGATAGAACTTGCATCAGTATCAGATGCTACCGAGGCCCATGCTTGCATCGTTTGACCAGCAACGGGATTCCCTGTTGTAACATTAGATTTTAAATGATGTTGCCAATTTCCTGAATCTGCATCACCAGTTGTATTATATACACGTACCTGCCCTGGAACAACATAACCAATCCAAGTTGGATTACTTGGGGTGGAGAGGGAAGACATTGTATAATCTCCTAAAAATGCATAATTTTTTGCTGAATCTACACCAGAAAAATTATTAGGACTAATATTTACTGCACCAGATTTTGTAGCAGTATCTCCACCATTAAACGTAAACACAGGGAATCCCCTTTGTGTTCCCCAATAAGCTCCGCCAAAAGTATTAGTTGGAGATGTTGCAGTTCCTATCGGCGACCAAAATAAACTCCCGTTATTAGTTGACATATCCAAATCAGAAAGATTAATCAATCCAGAAGTTTGAACATATGGGGTCGAGAGTGTAATATTGCTGCCGACTGTCATCTTTGCAATTGAAATGAGAGAACTTGAAGAAGTGATTGCAAGCGTCGAACTTGTTCCTAGTATCAAATTCCCAGTTGTATTGTAACTTGCTGCATGATTTACCGCTGTTGCGCCATTTCCGTTTAAAAATGAACCCGAGACATTAACTGTAGCGTTTGGAGAAATCTTTGCATTCGTAAAGTTAGCAAGTGTACCAGAAATGTTAATAGGTAACTGAGATGAATTATCCCCAAGATTAACAGCAGCGACTGATGCCTTTCCTGTAGTTACTGATGTTTGATAGTTATCATTTGTACCACCACTATTGACACTTCCTTTAATATTGACACCATCTGAAATGTTGATATTAGTATTATATTGCAACGCTTGAGTATAATTTGTACCGTAAACTGAACCTACTGACATTGGAGTAGTCGAACTCATATTTTGGATATTAATATTAATCGTTCCAACATTAGTATAAGTGTTGCTGTTACCGTTAGATTGACCATCGCCGTAAAGTATTGCAGAAGCCAATGTATTGGCTGTCGCATCGCCTGTTTTGATACTCAAGGTAATCACGTTACTTGATCCATAACCTACTTTGGTTAATGTATTGCCATAGCCATTTCCCCCTGAGAGATATGTATTACCTGTTGGAAATTTAAAAGTATTTCCTGTATGACCAGATAAATCAAGATTGAGTGTTGAATTTCCTCGAATAGTGTTGCTGGCATTATAGAAATTACCACCGCATAATTGTTTGGTTCCCGTACGTGGATTTCCTGAAAAATCTCCACCATATACATCTACTTCAGAATTCCCTCCAGTAACATTTCCACCACCTGAGCCGTAATTTCCTCCAGCAATAGCGTTGATAACTCCATTATAAATGACATTGGTCATATTGCCTTGAATTACTCGGTTATTCCAGGAACCACCCGATTCAAACCAGTCAACCTGACCGTTGTTCATTTGAGTATTAGAGTTACCATAAAGAGTACCGGTATAGCCTGCACCTTCAAGCGTATCCTGAATACCACCATTGTTGAAATTATAAGAATTTCCCTGATGATATCCGCCAAAACAATCGCCGTAAGTCCATCGAGCGATATCATTATTTTGAATGGTAGTAGAATCTCCTACTTGCCAGTAAGAGTTATCACTTCCTTCAGTACCACCACCGCCAACAATGTCAGAAGCATTGATAGCCTGATAACCAGAAGTCATTGACTTATAAGCTAAATTACTTGTCGCAATAGTATTACCATTGGCTGTCCCGTAGCCAACATTTACAAAACCAGAACCGCCAACCCCTGTACGATTTGAAGACGAGCGGCTGCCATCGGACACTCCATTTTCACCTGTTGTATTACCACCAGGAGCGGTGCTTGAATCTCCTACTTCAAGAATACTATTTCCTTGAACATAACCATAACCGCCACCGCGCATGTAATTATTTCCGGTTCCGGTAGAGAATGTTCCGCCTTGTGCCCAAGAATAGATATTGCCGTAAATCTTTATGGTAGAATTACTTGCTGCAATCGCCGCACCTGATGAGGGATTAGCGTCATTCGTAGCATTACTTTGCATTCCACTGATAGTATAGCCATAATAAGCCTGACCAAATCCACCAGAGAAACTAGAAATCGGTGCATTAGTGAAACCAGTTTTAACATAACTGGTAATATTACCATAAACCGTGCCCGAATTTCTGTTTTGTGCTCCGCCAGCCCCTGCGAAATCGTATTGACCTGTGCCTGTAAACTGGCTTGTATCTACACTATTGACGATTGCATCCCCACTGTTGCCTGATTGACCTACGATACCTGTATCGCTACCGCCATCGTAACCTTCTTGACCATTCCAGCTTCCAAGACCTTTAAATGTGTTGTAAATTGTGCCCTTGACTGTACCGTTAGCTGTACCTCCATAATAACGTGTATTATAAGAGGCACCTGCAATGCTTGAATTCCAGTTGTTATAAACATTGCCGTTTACAGTGACAGGGCTAGCACTTGTTCCAACACCTGCACCGTAAATATTTCCCACATTACCAGTAAAACCAGTTACAGATACATTTGTATTGCCATTGATTATACCGCCAGATGCATTGCCTCCGGTAACCGTTCCTAATCCAGAAGCATTTGTGATGGAAACATGGGTACTTCCTGAGATATTTCCGCCTGCATTATTTCCGCCATAAAAACTCATCGTTCCTGTACCAGTTGAGGCAACATAAATATTGGTATCACCTGTAACGTTAGACGTTCCAGCTGTTCCACCATAAATTGAAATTCCAGATCCTGTGAAGTTCGATCCTGGCATAAATGCAATCGAATTACCCTGAGCGTAGAAATTGTCATAAGTTGCTGCAACAGTAATGTTACGAAAGACCGTTGGGGCACCAAAATAGTTATTTGTTGGAGTTGTAATCGTATAACTTCCTGTCGCTGCAACATTAGGTGTACTTGTCAGACTATCAGTTGTATTGGCAACAATGGTCAGTGATTTAACTTTTCCAGATAAGCCTGAAAAAGTTCCTGCTGCGCCTGTATTGGCCATAGAATTGGACAAGGTCACATTACCGCCAATAAACAGGACATAGTCATTTGAATTTGAGGCGTTCGAAGCAATAAAACTTAAAGCAGCTTGAACATTAGGATCCGATACACCAGAAACATTATAGATTGTACTTCCGCCTTGAATAACAGAAATCTGACCTGCTGCTACATTAGGCAAACCCGAAATACTTTGCTGATAACCAAAACTTGTTCCATTGGTTGCCTCTGTGGGAAGTATAATATTTAAAGCTGGGCGACTAGGCTGAGTTAAAGATACGCCATTAAAAGTACTACTAGTGGGAACAACGCTTTTAAGCATGGTATTCATACTAGTATTAGACGTTGTCGCTCCTACTTCTTGAGATGATAACACCTTCCCAAGAGATGTTGCCGTAATAGGTTCACTATTAATACCTTGAAAAATTGCCCCCAAATTCATAGATGAAACCAACGCTAGCAACATTATAAAAGTCACAAGTTTAAATTTATATTTTCTTTGCATGAAATCTCCCTTGCTTGTTTCTCACCACTAAAAATATTAATTAGATGGTGTATCGTCAAGTGTCCAGGTTAAATCTGCTGTATACTTGGCTGCACCTGCCACACCTGCTGGAACAGAAAGTTTGATGGCTGTGTCTTTTGTAGCTCCATCTTTCCCCCCAAAGTCAAGTAAACTATTACCAGAGCCGTGACCAGCCGTTGCTCCCAATATTGTTGCCGATTGTACTCCAGGTGTCAAAACTGTAGTAGCTGAAGAAATATCTGCTGGGTTTGCTGTACCAGCTCCTTGAATCTCAGCATCACCTAAAGTCACTGTTGCTCCTGTTAATGTACCATGACCATTCGCTACTAAATTACTATCAGCTGTTGTGAAGTCCGTCATTTGAACTTTTAAATTCCAACCTGAGAAAGTCCCACGATTATCTGCAACTTGAACATAGTTGGTACGTGTCGTATTATCATCTAATTTTTGTGCAGCAGCATTGTAGACTTCTGCTTTATTGCTTACAGGATGACTTCCAAAATCAAAACTTGAGGCATAGACGATAGTTAAACCACTATCAGGCATTGTCGGTCCTACTGGATTAACGCCATCTGGTTCCGTTGGTTTTACTGGAACAGTTGGGTCTTGCGGGTCAACTGGACCTGTGGTATCTGTTCCGGCGGTAAAAGTCACCTCTCCTTGCGTGCCATATGATTGTGTTGTAGCTGCACTGGCAAGTTGTGGAGTTACTGATGTTGCTAATATCCCTAAAGTTGCTAGAGAGAGATATTTTGTTACTGATTTAGACATATAATGTCCTCTTTTCTATAATAATGTGTGTTACAAATTAATTTGGCACGTTTGTCGGTAAATCAGACAATATCCAATTTAAAGTTGTAGTGTAAGCAGTCGCATCCTTGGGGGTATCTCCAGGAACAAATAATGAAACTGCTGTTGTTAAGCAATCTTCAGTGACCATTGAATCGTTTCCCCAGCGAATTACCCAAGTTCCAGCTCCTTCGCCAGTTGAGGCAAGAGCTACTTGAGTTTCAACACCGGGAATAAGTCCCGAAATTGTTTGTGTTTTGGGAGATTTTTCATTAGTAAAAGAAGCTGTTTCTGAACTTTTTAAATTAATCGTTGCTCCTTTAAGTACTTTGTACTTCTGAGGGCCTGAGTCAATTTGAGTAAATTGTGTTTTTTCGACTACTTTTAAGTTCCAACCGGCAAATGTTCCTCGACGATCGGTTACTTGAACATAATTTGGTGTTAAAACTTCAGAATCAAAATACTTTTGGGCTTTAGCTAAATATGTTTGATCTCTATTAGAAATTTTATGATTCCCAAAGTCAAAACTTGAAGCAAAATCAATTGTCAGTGAGCCATTTCCCCCTGGATTAGGCTTTGAACCATCTGGATTTTGTGGAAATACAGGTAAAGTTGGATCAGGTTTGTTAGGATTAACAGGGGGTTGAACTCCGCTACCTGGACCAAAACCAACTATTCCTTGCGAATTATAGCTTTGGACTTCTGCTGCATTAACTCGAAATTCCAATCCTAATGTCATTAAGATGAGAGGTATACTTAACCATCTTATTTTTTTCACAGTACCCTCCTTTTCATAGTTTAGAAATTATAAACATTTAATTTCCCGGGGTATTCGTTAAGGACCAAATTAATTGTGTCGTATATGACGTCGCTTTATTTGTACCAGCAATAACTTTAAGACTGATTGGTGATGCTGTAGAAACTGCTTCATTACCCAGATGCGCTCCACCATTTTCTTGGTAATCTGCATTAGCTCCTAGACCATATACCCAAGTTCCCATCCCTTGATTTGGACCTGCTCCTAAAATTTTGCTAGCAGCTGTACTAACAACAAAATTAGTGTTATTGATATAACCGGGTTTTGCAGCAGTGGTTCCATCGGTATAACCTTTACTAAAAGATAGTTCTGCTCCGGTTAGCTTTTCTCCTGAAGTATTTTGAAATTGATCGGATTCTGCAACAGTCAAGGTCCATCCATCCCAGGTTCCGCGTGTATCAGTAACTTGAACATAATTAGGACGTGTCATATCAACTGCACTTCCATCTTTATCTTTGCTAATCCACTGTGCATGAGCAAAGTATGTGGCATCCTTTGAAGAAATTTTTTGTGTTCCAAAACTTAGACTTGAAGCAAAATCGATTGAAAGTGCTCCTCCTGTTCCGGGTGTTGGGTCGGTACCATCAGGATTTGTTGGTCCTACAGGGACAGAGGGGTCTAAAGGATCAACGGGGTTAATTCCAGTATTGTCCCCTTCAGCAAAGTTAACATAACCATTTGATGTATAATCTCCACCGGTGCTTGCGGCATCAGCTTCACTGGCAATTATTGGTCCCACGATTAATGCAGCAGTTAGTAGTACCGTTGATTTTAATAAAATTTTATTCATTTATTCTCTCCTTTTATCAAAATCAGACTTATGGTGCTGGTGTAACCGCAGATGTATTTCCATCCCAATCATTTCCTGGAACGGCTTGCAAGCTCCAATACAAATCTGTAGTATATGGTGCCGCTTTCTCAATCAAACCTGCAGGAACAGCCAAACTAATTGCTGATTTTGTCGCCACTTTAGTATGATCTGTGGTATTGGCTGTATCAACTGAACTTGCATCATAGGCATCTACATCACCAAAATTATATAACCAAGTTCCTGCTCCTTCATTTTTTGCAGCTGAAACTAGTTTTGTTGCTACTCCTGGTGTGAGCGTTCCTGAAGCAACAACATCACTTGGCTTCCCAGCGGTAATACCATTTCCTCCAAGGAGAGTGCCTCCGGTAAAGCTAATTTGTGCACCACTAAGTGCATATCCAGGATCTGTTGATGTTCCAGTAGTCATATGAAGATCTGAAGCTTGTGTTAAACTTAATGTCCAACCTGATAGCTCACCTGATTGGTCTGTTACTTGAGCATAGTTAGGCACTACTTTTACAGCGTTAGATTGATCTTTTACCATATCAGGATGTGCATAATAAGTTTTAGATTGAGTGGAAATTGATTGGGTTCCGAAGTAAAGGGTTGAACCATAATCGACAGTAAGATTTCCAGAAGCACCTGGAGTACCTGGGTCTACTGGTGTTACAGGATTAGTTGGGTCTGTTGGATCAAGAGGGTCGACTGGACCAGTTCCTGCTTGTAAAGTCAAATTTGCACTTGAAGTGTAATCCCCACCTGTAGTCGCCGCACTAGCGGTTGTGATTATCATAGGGGCAGAAATCAATATGCCGGCAAGAAGTGTTGTTGATTTTAAAATTAGTTTATCCATTAAGTTTCTCCATTTGTTTTATCCTTAAAAAAGGTGCAGTAATCGACTATTATTTATTTTCTATAAAGTTAACCTCCCTCTTTCTTTTTTATAAACTATTATGCTTGCCAAAATTAATAAGCCAACATAACTAGTTACCATTGATGAGAATTCCATATCTCCTGTTTTTGGGAGTATGGTCTGAGTAATCGGTAGGTCTTTTTTAGGATTTTCTTTACTACTTGAACTCGATTCTGGTCCTACCCAATTTCCCGTAAATCCAACTTGACCTTTTGTACCATAACTTGTTGTATCTGCTGAACCCATGGTCGTCAATAAATTTGACGATGAGAATAGCAATAAAATAATTAATACTAATTTTTTCAATATTCTTTCCTTTCTTAATCTTTACATTTACAAATTTTTATCTTTGTAATCAATAAAAGACCTCTCTTTCTCTATAAATTCTAATGTAATTTCCAGAAAAACTTCAATTTTTCGGAAATTTTTTTCATTGTATTGCAATGTTTTTGCTCAATTTTAGGTCTTGATTTGTTTAGGTAATTGAGTAATGTGTAATTTTACAGATATATTTTTTAATAATCGTGTAGTTAATCTTGTACAAAATAATTAATTATTATATAATATAATTGTATGTATCTAATTTTTTTAGTTACAAAGTAATTCTAGAGTGAAAATTTGATAAGTTAACTAGTGTTCTTTACGAAAAATTGAAGTTTTTCGGAAAGAACACCGCTAATAGAAAGTTTTTTCTTGCTATTTTTCTAATGAAACTTTATATTTACTAAAAAAAACAATTTATTACTTCATAAATTGTTTTTTAATATGAAAAAAATAGTATAAAATTTCCCAAAAGTGATACAATGATAAGAAACATTTGAAAATCAACCACTTCTTCTGTCAATAAAATTTACTAGATACTTTACTGACAGAAATTTTTAAGGATTTTATACCATGAGTTTTATAAATATTGTTATGTTGCCTGATTTCATCAGTATTATTTCAGATGGACAAATTACAACCAACAAAGTTCTTACCCAAAGTCATTTTAAAAAATTTGAAAGTAATCCAAATGGGTTCGTTGTTGGAATTACCGGATTTGAATTGATTACCAATAATATTCGCAAGAAATTTTATTATCAACCTAATTTAAATTTTGAGGAAGCTGAACTTTTGCTTAGGGCTGAACTTGAAAAATATAAAAGTAAGCAAGTTAATTTTGGTCAACATATTTCTTTTAATGCTGTCATTGCTGGTTTTCCTATTGAAACCCCCAAAGTCCCTAAAGCTTTAAGTTTTCATGTTGCAAATCAAAACATTTCTGAACGCTATTATGAAAAATCGGCAATTCTTTCTTTGATTCCCGATGATATTTCTTTCAACCCCAATCAAATTATTACTGATAATCTGAATAAATCTTTGAATATCACTCCCACTTTTCAAGTTCAAACCCTTCAACGTAATGCACTTTATAAAGTTGCAGACCAATCCAAAACGGTCAATAAAGTTATTTTTCAAGAAATAATTGGACCTAAAATTACTGACAAAAATCACTATTCTAGCTGTCAGTGAAAATATTTGTTCTGTCAGTAAAAAAAAGACTGAATTAATCAGTCTTTTTTTCATCGTTTTTATTTTGATTGGCCTTTGATAAAGTCAATTTACCATGAGGATTGTATTTCTTTAACAAGTCATCAATCCGTTCATCGGTCCAATAATCGGCTGAGGCAATAAAATTTCCGTCTTTGTCACGGTCACCAATAATTTTAAATCCCATTTTTAATCTCCGAAAATATTGAAATTTTTAATCTACAAATTCAAATTCAAATTTTTGAATTCTAACGTAATCGCCATCCTTGGCTCCCATTGAACGAAGTGTTTCGTCAACACCCATCGCGCGCATTTGGCGAGCAAATTTCATAACTGATTCATCATGATCAAAATTAGTCATGATAAAGAGTCTTTCAATCTTATCACCAGATAAGCGCCATCCACCATCATCATCACGAGAAACTTTAAATGGTTTTTCTTCTTCTTCAAAGCCGTAATAAGCTGTTTCATCCGCTAATTCATCTTCATCATAAAGTAAGAATTCTGGTGTTTGTGCAAGTAATTCACTTGTGCGTGCAAGCAAACCTTGAAGTCCTGTTTTAGTCAGGCCAGAAACTTCAAAAATTTCAGGCATTTCTTTATCAGGACCTAAATCAGCAGCTAATTTTTCTTTAAATTCAGCTAAACGTTCGGCAGCTTCTGGCATATCCATTTTGTTGGCAACAATAATTTGTGGACGTTCCATCAAACGTAAATTGTAAGATTCTAATTCATCATTGATTGTTTTGTAATCTTCGTATGGATCTCGTCCTTCAAGTTCTGACATATCGAGAACATGAAGAAGGACACGTGTACGTTCAATATGACGCAAGAATTGAATTCCCAGTCCTGCACCAGAGTGCGCTCCTTCAATCAATCCTGGCATATCTGCCATAACAAAACTATCTCCATAACCAACTTGAACCATTCCGATATTAGGAGTGATTGTTGTGAAATGGTAAGCGCCAATTTTAGGACGCGCATTTGAAACAACTGACAATAATGTTGATTTACCAACAGATGGAAAACCAACTAAACCAACATCTGCTAAAACACGAAGTTCCAAAAGTAGAATTTTATCTTCTCCTGGTTCTCCATTTTCTGCTACCTCAGGTGCTGGGTTACGTGGTGTGGCAAAGCGAATATTTCCACGACCGCCGCGACCGCCTTTAGCAACCGCAAATTCTTGGTCTTTTTCGATTAAGTCAACTAAAACATCACCAGTTTCGTTATCTTTAACAGTCGTTCCTTGAGGAACATGAACAATCAAATCTTCGGCTCCACGACCGTGCATTCCTTTGTTCATCCCTTTTTCACCTGGTTTACCACGGAAAATACGGTTATAACGGAAATCCATCAAAGTTGACATTCCTTCATCAACTTTAAAGATTACAGAACCGCCTTTTCCCCCGTCACCACCGGCAGGACCACCATCTGGAACATATTTTTCACGGCGAAAAGCAACTGCACCATCGCCACCTTTACCAGCTTTTACTTCAATTCGTGCTGTATCTAAAAATAAAGACATACAGTTTCTCCTCTAAATTTTCTTTATATAGTTTATTTATTATTTTTCCACAAAAATGCGTGCTATCTATTATATCATTTTATCAGCTTTTTTTATAGCTTGCCCTGTGCTAAAAAAGTGACAATCCTAAATTATCACTTTTTTTATTTTTAATTTGAACTTGTTGTTGTGCTTTGAGCAGTATTTTCACTACTTGCATCAGTCTTTTTCGCATTTTGAGCAGAAATAGATGCTGATTTTGAGGTAGATAATTGTGAAAGATAAGCATCATAAGCAGCTTTTGGCTTCGTATAAATACCAGCTTCCATATCTACAACTTGTGGTGCTTGAACTTGTTTAGCAACACTTGGATAATATGGCAGGCGGTCAGCTAATTGACTCAATGAAACTCGAACCTGATTTCCGTCACTCATATCAATGGCAATGAAATCTTTCGTCGCATCTGTAGGAGTTTTAGTAACATTAGTCATCAGTGATTTTATTGCTGGTTTAAGCGTTTCATAAGCATTTACAAAAGTTTTAACTTCTTCGTCATTAAAATTTTGTAAAACTGGCAATTTCTCAAGCTTAGTTGCATCAACTGGTGTTGTAATCACGTAACCGTTATTTAAGACAAGGTAAGTTTGATCATTACGTTTGACATAGACACTGTTTGTATGTTCTTTTACAATGGCCTCAAAGCGATTAGGAAAATGGTAATTGATTGTAACGGCAGAAATTCTAGGGAATTTTTGTTCGATTGTCGCTTCAATTTTTTCCTTATTATTTAGGATATTAAAAATACTATCACTTGTTTGAATTCCAGAAGCTAATGCAACTTGTTCGCTACTTTCATTCGCATTTCCAAAAACACTAAAAGTTGATATTTTGCTGAGAGGTGAAATCAAATAAAGAGAGCCGACGAATGCCAGAACAACAATTGCTAAGGCTGGCCACATTTTCTTTAAAAGTGGAGCTGAACCTTTAAATAAAGAAGAAAATCTCGAAGGTCTTTTGATTTGATCTTCTTCACACTCATATTCATTCTCTTGAGAAAGTTGTTCTAACTGAGCAATAATTTTTTCATTTTCAATCGGAGCTTCGCTTGATTGAGTTTCTTCGTTATTAGTCTCAAAGCCTTCTTCTAACAACTCAGCTGACTCAGCTTCGTCTCTAGTGTCATCAAAGTTTTTTTCAGTTTTTGGGAGACTTTTAAGAAAAGGTGAAGAAAAATGAACCTTTTTAGGTTGATTTGCTTTCTTTTCTTTTTTGGCTTCTTCTGCTTTTCTTTTCTGATATTCAAGATGTTTTTGCTGCCAAGGGGTTAAGTTATTATCTTTTTCACTCATTTATTTACTAATTTCTTTCACTAGATTGTAAAGGCGTTGGCTAGCATCTGGAACGCCCGCTTTTAGACTAGCTGCTTGCATTTCTTGATACTTCTCATTATTTTCGAGTATATTTGAAATAGCTTCAATCAAAGTTTGACCCGTTAGGTCTTCGTCTTTGATGATAATAGCTGCACCTTGGTCAACGTATTCTTGAGCATTTTTAGTCTGTTGGTCAGCTGTCACATTTGGACTTGGGACATAAACGGCTGGTAAGCCTAAAGCGGTAACTTCAGCAATAGTTGTTGAACCAGAGCGTCCTAAAAAGAGCTGACTTTTTGCTAAAAGTTCTGTCATATTATTAATATAAGGACGAATATCTAAATTAGAATTTTCTTTATATTGATTAAAAGTTTCCTTGTAATCATCATAATAAATCTCTCCTGAAGCATAAACGGTTTTAAATGAACGTTGTGCTAATTCAGGAAGGGCTTCAATAAAAGCATTGTTAAGTTTTAAAGCGCCACGTGAGCCACCGAAAATAACAACCGTTGGCTCTTCAAATTTTTCTACTTGAGCCGCTGCATCTGCAACTTCTTGTGCCCTTGGATTTCCAGTAAAAGTTGTTTTGCTCGCTGGAAAATATTGTTCTGCTGCGTGAAAACCTACTGCAATTCGGTCAACTTTTTTAGCAAGAAAACGATTAGTTATTCCTGGGAAAGAATTTCCTTCATGTATAATTGTTGGAATTTTTAATTGCGCAGCAGCATAAACAACTGGCCCTGCCACATATCCACCAGTTCCCAAAACAACATCCGGTTTAAATTCTTTCATAATTTTTTTAGCATCTGAGACAGATTTAAAAAACTTATAAGCTGTTTTTAAATTTTGCGGACTAAGTGAACGACGTAATCCTTGAATATCAACTGTTTTTAATTTAATTCCTGCTTGAGGGACAATTTTTGCCTCCAAGCCTTTTTTCGTTCCAATATAAAGCACTTCTGTATCTGGTTCTACTTTTTCCAAATACTTAAGGAAAGCTAGCGCTGGATAAATATGACCGCCTGTGCCGCCACCTGTAATGATAATTCGCATGTTTGTTTTTCTCCAATAGTTTGGGGATTCTCTGACAAATATTTTTGTACCCAAGTTTCATTAAATCCTGTTCTCTAATAAACAAGAAAATAATGATAGAAATAAAGTACAAATTAAATCTGATAGCTGTCAGCAAGATGAATCGTAATTATTCTTTCTGTCAGTAAAATTAATTTTAACATAAATTAATTCAATAGTTGTCAGTACTTTTATTTTTTCAAATTTTCAAAGGCTTGAATGAATAAATCACCGCGTTCTTCAAAAGTTTTATATTGGTCCCAACTTGCACAAGCTGGACTAAGTAAAATTGTATCTCCTGCTTGCGTTTGAGGTAGAATTTCTTCGAGGGCTTTTGCAACATTTTCGCTATCAAAAACGGGAATATTCAATTTTTCTGCAGTCAAACGTAATTTATTTGCTGTTTGACCAAAAACAACCATTCCTTTCAAATCTTGCAAGTCTTTTTCTAACTCTTCAAAACCATTTCCACGATCAAGTCCGCCAGCTAAAAGCCAAAGTTTACTATTATCAAAACCAGAAAGTGCTTTTTGAGTAGCCAAAATATTGGTTGCCTTGCTGTCGTTATAGACTTTACGACCATCAATTTCACCAAGATATTGCAGACGATGTTTTACGCCAGCAAAACTTGTCAGTACTTCTACAATCGCTTCATTTTTTGTCCCTTGTAATTTTGAAGCTACAATGGCTGCTAAAGCATTTTCTAGATTGTGCTCACCAGGAAGTGAAAGTTCAGAAACTTCCATGATATATTCATCATTAAAATAAATTTTTCCATCTTTAGAATAAGCACCATTAACTTTTTCTTTTGTTGAAAAAGCAAGAACAGTCGCTTTCGTTTTGTCAGCCAAATTACGACATTTTTCTTGATTAAAATTGAGAATCAAGAAATCATCTGAGGTCATATTTTCTTGAATTCGCCATTTTGCAGCTTCATAGGCTTTTTGCGAACCATGATAGTCTAAATGAGCTGAAAATAAATTTGTAATTAAGGCAATTTTAGGGCGGAAGCTATCAATGCCCATCAATTGAAAACTTGAAAGTTCCATCACTAATGTATCAGAAGCACTCGCTTTTTCGGCTACTTCTGACGCTGGAAAACCAATATTCCCTGACAATTTTGCTGACTGACCATCGGCATTTAAAATATCAGCAATCAATGTTGTCGTCGTTGTTTTCCCATTGGTTCCGGTAATTCCAATGATTGGAGCTTCACTGATGAGATAAGCAAGTTCAACCTCAGTAATTACAGGAATATTCAATGCTTCAGCTCGTTCAACCATTGGGTTATCATAACGAATTCCTGGATTTTTAACCATTAGTGCAAAATCTTCATCCAATAAATCAATAGGATGACTCCCTGTGATGACTTTAATTCCTTCTTCTAAAAGTAATTGCGCTTCTTTATTTTCTTCAAAAGGTTTGCCATCATTGACCGTAACAATCGCACCCAACTCATTGAGCACAAGGGCAGCAGCCATTCCAGAACGGGCAAGTCCAAGAACTAAGAATTTTTGATCTTTAAATTTCGTTATTTTTTTCATTTTCTATTCCTTTTTAAGTTGTCAGTAAAATATTTCACTGACGACTTTATCTAATCTATTTTACCCCTAATCGGGCTTTTTTTCAACAGTCTTATTTACTGACAAGTCTGTCAGTAATTTTTTCAAAAAAATACAAAAAGCTGACCTATTTGTCAGCTTACTTTTTAATAAGATAGAACTCAGCAAGAAGAATCATTTCTAACCTAGAAAATTCGTTGTTAGATTTGCTGACTTACGAAATATACTAGTTGTTACACCGAGAGTCAGCAGTAGTGAATCTGGAAAGATAGTCTCCAAGCATCTACACTTTATCCTGTTATAAAGTATGAGACTTAGAGCGTAATAAGTAACACAAAATAACGATTTGTTTTGCTTGATTCTTACCGTATTATGACCGAACTCAGTGGAAACAATAATTTTCCGATGAGTGAGTAATAAGGTATCTAGCAAGAGCACCCATTCACGCTTCAAAGCGTTATAAGCAGTGATACTTAGAGCGCTTGAGCATCTTCTTCTGAGGTTCTAATTCGAATTACACGCTCAACAGGTTGAATGAAGATTTTACCATCTCCCACTTCGCCCGTTTGAACTGCTTTAATAATCACATTAACAATATCATCAACTTTTTCATCGATTGATACAATTTCTATCTTTAACTTTGAAAGTAAAGTAGTTTCAATTCGTTGACCACGAACATATTCTGTAAATCCTTTTTGTTCACCATAACCCAAAACTTGAGAAACTGTCATCCCATGCACCAAGTCATTATCTGATAGGGCTGCTTTCAAATCTTCTAATTTATCTGTCCGAATAATCGCTTCAATTTTTTTCATATTTTTTCTCTCTTTGTATCTTACATTTTTACTGACAGACTTGTCAGCATACTTCAAAGACATCATTCAAAATTGATTTTACTGACAAACTCACAATTTTATATAAGAAATATCTGTCAGTAAAATTAAACTTAAGAATCCAAACCTAAGAAGGTTGGATAAGCAGTTTCTTCGTGCTCACTGTCGTCAAGTCCAATAGCTTCAGCACGGTCAGATACACGAATTGGCATAAACAAGGCAATTACTTTAATAATGATCCAACTCACAAGAGCAGTGAAAATAACTGTGAAGACAACCGCAGATACATTAGCCAAAAGCAATTTCCCAGAGCCATAGATTAAACCAGCGTAGCCTTTTTCTGGTGCCAAAGCCGGCGTTGCAAAAATTCCTGTCATAATTCCGCCAAACATCCCGCCAATACCGTGACAACCAAAAGCATCTAAAGCATCATCATATCCCAATTTCTTTTTAACTACAGAAATCATAAAGTATGATAAAGGACTAACCAAAAGACCAATAATCAATGACGACCATAAAGAAACAAAACCAGCTCCTGGAGTGATGGCCACCAAGCCAACTACCGCACCAGAACAAGCACCAACAATTGAAGGTTTACCAATCAATATTTTTTCAACAATCATCCATGAAAACATTGCTGCTGCAGCTGCTGTATTGGTCGTCATAAAGGCGTTAATTGCCACACCATTGGCAGCAAGCGCTGACCCCGCATTAAAGCCGAACCAACCAAACCATAGGAGACCAGCGCCCAAAACAACAAAAGGAATATTATGTGGACGATAATCTAAACGTTCGTAATCTCGACGTTTTCCAAGTACTAACGCAAGTACAAGTCCTGTCACCCCACTTGAAATATGAACAACATCTCCACCCGCAAAGTCAATCGCATGAATTTGAGCCAAAAATCCACCGCCCCAAACCATATGAGCCAAAGGATAATAAACTAAAATTAACCAAGCAGTCATAAAAATCAAAATTGGTGTAAATCTCATTCTTCCAACAACAGATCCCGTAATTAGAGCTACTGTGATAATCGAGAACATCATTTGAAAACCAGAAAAAAGTCCATCTGGAATATGATTAGCAGGGAAAAGTGAATTTTTAGCCATATCCACACCATTCATAAACAAATGGTTGAAATCACCAATCCAACTATTGCTTCCTGAAAATGAAAATGAGAAGCCAATAATTACCCATAAAATAGAAGCCAGAGTCATTGGTGCAAGAGACATCATCATTGTGTTTAACACATTTTTTCGGCGTCCAAGTCCTCCATAAAAAAATGCTAATGCAGGCGTCATCAAAAATACCAATGCCGCACAAATTAAAATAAATGCAATTGAGCCTGTGTCCATAAAATTTCTCCTTTAAAAGTTCGAGATTAAAACAGAATATTTATCAATATTTTCTGACAATTTAATCATGTAATAAAATATAACACAACTTTCTAAACAAGTCAATTATTTTTATATTTGATGTTATAAAACATGACATGAGTCGCAAAAAAAGAACTGCCCTTTAGCAATTCTCTTATTCTTTATTTTATTTTCGGGAATTTTAGTGTAAAAGTTGAACCAAGACCCAGTTCTGAATTTACCTCAATTTCCCCTTGATAATTTTCTGCCAATCGAGCTAAAATTGATAAACCTAAACCAGTTCCACCAATTTCTCGATTGCGAGCCTTGTCCGCTCTAAAGAAACGCTCAAAAAGATGATTAATATCTTCTTCTGAAATTCCAATTCCTTTGTCAGATACACTCGTAATCACAAACTGTTCATCCTCAGAAACAGTAATCACGATTTCTTTACGATCATCAGGAGAGTATTTAGCAGCATTATCTAACAGAATTCGTAAACCTTGTTCAAAATGATTTTCTGAAATTCGCGCATGAGTGGGATAAATAAGCCGGTTATCAAGCACTATTTCAAAATCATCATGCAAAAGCTGAAAATTCTTAAGGGCCCGATTACAAACTTTTCCAACATCACAATCCAGTTCTTCACTTGATAAGTCAACATTTTCAAGACGAG
The DNA here is from genome assembly GCF_011800585.1 of Lactococcus sp. EKM203L. Taxonomy (NCBI): domain Bacteria; kingdom Bacillati; phylum Bacillota; class Bacilli; order Lactobacillales; family Streptococcaceae; genus Lactococcus; species Lactococcus sp. EKM203L. The sequence goes on along the minus strand of NZ_JAALEQ010000001.1, from coordinate 443,292 downwards.
CAAGAGCCAACATCTCCTCAAGCATTTTCTTCATTCGATCAACTTCATCTAAACTTGCCTGCAAAGATTCATCTAATACTTCTGGATCATTTTTCCCCCATCGATTCAACAAGTTAATATGTCCATCCAAGACAGCTAAAGGTGTTCTTAATTCATGAGAAACATCAGAAACAAAGCGATTTTGCTGTTCAAGATATGCCTTCATCTTCAACATCATATCATTGTAAACATGAGCCAACTCTTCGATTTCATCTCCACTTTGAATTTCAATCGGTTCAAAATCATTTGTTGGATCATTTGCCATTTCTTTCATGCCCTGATAAAGTTTTTCCAATGGTTTCATAAAGTAATTAGCCATGAAATAACCAATCAACTGAGCGACAATCAAGGCAACAATTTCTAAAATTAACAAGACAATCAAAAGAAGATTAGAAATTCGATGATAAGTCGTCGTATCATAAAAAGCCTGTAAGTATCCCACAACTTGTCCTGTTGACTTAGAAATAATTTTTCTCTGAACTAAATAACCTGGATTTTCTCCCCGAATCTCTTTCATTTCATTATTAGCCTGATTCTGAAAACCAAAAGTATGTCGATTCGTTGAATACAATAATTTATGATTTAAGTCATAAATATAAAATGCTTTCCGTGTCCCAATGATACTACCCAAACTCATTCCTTCAGACTCACCATTTTGAATCTTTGATGTCGCTTCAATATATGTGTTCAAATTCGATGAATTCAAAGGAGCATCTGCTTTTTCTAAGACTTCCTCAACACTATCCATAGAGCGAGTTAATAATTGTTGTTCTTCTTTAATAAAAGAACTGATTGTCAATTGATAAGTCAAAGTAGCAAACAAAGTAAAAGTAATAAAACAAAAAACGGTGTTAGCAAAAGCCCACCTAAGCATGATAGACCGCTTAGCCGAACTTTCCTCTACCGTCTCTTTTTTCTTATTGAAAGTAAATAATTTTTTCATCTTATTTTTTATTTGCGTTCACGCATTACATAACCTAAGCCACGAACAGTTTGAATATAGCTATCTTGACCTTCAACATCAATTTTATTTCTAAGATAACGAATATAAACATCCACAACATTTGTTTCTGTTCCTTCTTCATATCCCCAAACTTGTGAAACTAAATGTTCACGAGTCACAACATCGCCAACATTTTGCATCAATGTCAAAAGGAGGTCATACTCACGACGTGTTAAATCAATTACTTTTTTACCACGATGAACGGTGCGATTCGTTTTGTCAATCACAAGATCACGGAAAGAAGTATTTTCAGCACGTTCAACGGCATGACCATGCTCTTCACGACGGAAGAAAGCACGAACACGCGCCAAAAGTTCCTCAATCGCAAAAGGTTTAGTGATATAATCATCAGCCCCAATATCAAGACCAGCAACACGGTCCATCGTTGAATCACGTGCCGTCATCATAATGATTGGTGTATCTTTTTCTTTTCGTAAACGACGAGCTACCTCAAAACCGTCAAGTTCAGGAAGCATCAAATCAAGCAAGATTAAATCATAATCTTTTGAACTTGCTTCTTCAAGACCAGAACGACCATTATCTTTAATCTCAGTCGCATAGCCTTCATGTTCTAATTCTAATGAGACGAATCGCGCTAAATTCTTTTCATCCTCAATAATCAAAATTTTCTTTGAAGTCATATCATTCTCCTTTGTTAAAAAAACTGTATAATTCGATTTCTTATAATACTATTATAAGATAAATTTAATTTATGTACAAACTATTTGACGCTTTTTTTAAATTGTTTTCGCTTTCTTAGGCTTTAAGGCTGAAACCCTTTGAAAATGAGAGCTATCTAATCAAATAATCCATTTAAACCATCAAAAGGAGATTTCTTTTCTTCCAATTTTTCTTCTTGTTGTTTGGCATAATCTTCTTCACTCAAAACAGACCAGAATTTACCAGCCGGCAACTCTTCAGCCTCTTCATCTTCAGCAAAAATTTGCAAAGGAATTTCCAATAAAAGATTATCAGTGATTGATTCATCTAAACTGATTAAATCTTTATCCAAAACAATAATCAAATCATTGTCTAATAATTCTTGATTCCCTCTCAAACTCTCTTCAGTCGCAAAAATTTCATTGACAAAAAGATCAATAGGATACTCGACTGGTTTTAAACTTCTTGACGAAGGTAATGTCAATACTGTTTTAATTTGATAATCTAAATAGAATAAATCATCATCATAAGCAATTTCACCTTTAACCTCAATTGGTTGACAATCCAAAATTTCTTGTGAACGTTTGAGCAACTCATCACGTAGATTTAATTCTTCATTGAAACTAATCTGCTTTTTTTTCGTTAATTCATTTAAAGACCATTTCATCTTTTAATATTCTCCCACAATTTAATTATTTTTCTTTATTTTATCTTATTTCTATATTTTTTCATAATAAAAAGCTGTCAAATGACAACTTTTACAGGTAAAAATAAAAATGGTCGAATGACCATTTCTATTATTGTTTGCCGTATTTCTTTTCGAAACGAGCGATACGTCCGTCCGCTGCTTGGAATTTTTGACGACCTGTATAGAATGGATGTGAATCTGAAGAGATTTCAACACGGATCAATGGATAAGTGTTTCCGTCTTCCCATTCAACAGTTTCTTTAGAACCTTTAGTTGAACCAGTCAAAAATTTGAAACCAGTTGTAGTGTCCATGAAGACTACTGGTTGGTAATTTGGATGGATATTTTGTTTCATCGTTAGAATTTCCTTTCTGCCTTGGACTGTTTGCCAGACCAAAGTTGTACGAATACTTAAATATTCTATCAAATTTATAGATAAATTTCAAGTTAAAATTTTCTTTTGTCAAGAAAAAAACTTTACAAACTTTTCAATTCTTAAAAAAAGTAAATTTACTTCAATAAAAATTTTCTATAATAATATTTTCCAGTAGTATCTCTAGCATAAAGTCCAATCTTACGTTGATTAATTCCAAGTTCTTTTATTTTAGTTATCCACTCATTTTTAGCTATGAAATAAGTTGCATCTTCTTGCGGATTAAGTAAAATTGGTAGTTTGGCACTTTCGTACTCGAAATCTCTAGGCATCATAAATATTATTTTTTTCCGCCTTTTTCTTAACCAACTTTTTTGATAAAGACCGACTTCATAAATCTTTACGGGAACGGATCCAATATTTACAAGATCAATAGACCACAAAGATATTTTTTCTCCGGAGAATATTTTATAAGAAATCCAGTAGTCAACTTCTAATTTTTTTCGATAGTCTCTTCTTGCCAAATAAAGCGAAACAATAACTACAGCTATAGTTCCAATCGCACTCAGGGCATCCCAGACATTTCCTAAATCGATAATCATGAGTCACTCTCTTTCTCATTTTATACTCATGATTTTATCATATCATTTTAGCCTTTTCAAAGGAAATCCTCTTTTTATTTTCTAGATTATTATTCCCTTTTCTCTCAAATTTTCTTTACAGTCTTCAAGATAATCATTATTATGTTCAGGATAGATCGGGAAGGTTTGAATAACTTCTTCTAGTTCTAAATATACTTTAGAAGTTTGTCCCCGATATAAAGGATTTAGCCATTTTTCATCCGGATGATAGCCTCTTTTTCTCATTTCAGTCATGACTTGTAAATGATATTGAAAAAGTTTATAGGGCGAATAATTAAAAACATAATTTACTGTTGAATGTGGTTTCTCCCAGCCTTTTCCTCGAAGGGCACAACATTCACGATGCTGTCCCAAAAGTTGCTGTCTTGGAAGCTTTTTGATTAAAGCTTCATGCCAAAGTCTCATATCCTCCCCTTTCATATTTAGAATAGAAAAATTTCTTTATTAAAAAATCCTCCCGAAGGAGAATTCTCTTTTCCCTATTTGAATCAGATATTAATTGTTGATTTCCGATTGTTCAACCGATGAGTTCTAGAATTAACAATTAATATCTGAAATAAAGATGTATCTATTATACCTTGATAAAAGGATGCTCTCAAGTAATTTGATTAGCTGATTTTTTAAAGAAACCTATTTTCCAATTACATAACGTAAGCGACTAGCTTGATCTTTGCTTAAAACTTGATAAGAAAATAAAGTACTATAACCTGTTCCTGATTGCGAAATTAATATTGAACCATCAGAACGAATTTTTTCTACAAAGGCAACATGACCGTAAGTGGCATCAGCTCCGTCTTGCCCTGCCTTAAAACTTACGGCACTATGAAGTTGAGGAGTTGATGTAACTTGATAACCTGCTTGATTTTGCCAATCCTTACCATTCCCCATATATTGGCCATAGTTAATCCCAAACTCTTTCGCTCGATTATAGACCCACCAAGTACATTGTTTATAAGCATAAGTTTGGGTTGAATAATTATCAATATTCATCGGTCTATCAATCGTCCAACCCGCTGGAGTTCCAGGCAAACTGTCAGAAGGCATTGTTTTCCAAGCAATAGCTCCATATTTCCAACCTACAGATAATAAACTATTCTGCTCAAATACATTCGTTGTATAATTATGTGCACCTGACTGAGCATTAGGATTATAAGAAACATAAAGATTGACTGTTCCAGCTGAATAAAAGACAGGATTTGCATTATTGTCCCAGCGCCAACCTAGATTGACCAAAGTTTGCGCTTCATATTTACTCAAGGTATAATAATGATCCCCACCTTTAACATTGGGATTATAAAGCCGATAAACTGGTTCACCAGAATTTGCTGCTTGCCAACCAATACCCTCGTCACGCCAACCCACATTTTTAAGAGAATTTCCTTCATAAAAATTTGTGGTGTAAAAATGTTCCCCACTATTAGGGTTATAAAGTCGATAAACTGGGCTTTTCGAACTTGCTTTCACCTGAGTTCCATTAGCGATATTCCAAGCACCCACTGCTGTTATAATACCAAGCAGCAAAAAAACTTTTTTTCCTTGCATCCAAATCCTCCATTTTAGCCTAGCCTTATGCTATTTAAGCTAATGTATTCTATTTAAACTCTATAATAGGTCACCTAAAATGTCAAGCGATTTCATTTAGTAATCTAGATATCTAAAAAGTTAAAACGGCAATTTCAGGAGCTACACCAAATCTGGCTGATAAATGAGTCGTTCCTATTCCGGTATTAACATAAAGTTTTTCATTTGCCCCTAACTGATAAAGTCCACCAGTATAGTTATTCGCATGACTCATCAATGCGGTAGCTTTTTTTTGAATTTGAGGAATAAGTGGGATGTTTATTTGACCGCCATGACTATGACCAGAAAGAATTAATTCATAACCCTTATTTTGATATTGGCTAACTTCATCTGGCTCATGAGTCAATAATATATCATAACTCGTTTCAGCCATTTGATTTGGCGAGGGAAATTGCGGATTTCCTAACAAAGCTTCATCCAAACCTGTGAATAAAATTTTCTTACCATTATCCAAAGTAAAAACTTGATTTTCATTTCTTAAAAGAGAGAAATCAGATTCAGCCATAATATTTGCATATTCTCTGACAGATCCCCCACCATAATCTCGATTGCCCCAAATTGCAATTTTCCCATATTTTGCTTTCAGACTTTTTAACTTAGAAATAACAGCTTCATTTTCATTGTATTGCGAATAATTATCATATAAATCTCCCGAGAAAATAATAAAATCAGGATTTTGTTCATTTGTTTTTTGAATCACTTTATCTAATCGATCAGCATTAAAATCCTTTTTAATATGTAAATCGGATAACTGAACAATTTTCAAATTTTCTTTAGAATTTGTATTATTCACTTGATGCTCATTGACTACTAAACGGTAAGGTTCAACTTTAAAAGCATAGTAAAAGACTCCTATAACAGTACATATTATAAGAATAATAAGTGAAAATACTATTTTTTTAATTTTCATATCTCTAGATTATAACATATTGCGTATTTTTTAAACTTACAAAAAGAATTAACTTTTTCTAAGTGCATGCTACATATAATTATAGAAATGCGTAATCAATAGATTGGTTGAAATTTAAAGTTTATAAACAAAAATTCATGAGGAAATTTGATTATTTTACCAGTAAATAAGTGAAGAACATTTTCTTCTCGATAAAAACTAACTTAGAAAAAACCTATCCCTATGCCTTTTTATTGTTAATATTTTGAGTATCACTTTGAATCTCAACTTCTAAAATACTTTGTATGCTTGATAATGCCTCTAAAAATATTTTATTCACTTTCTGAAGTAATAAAACTTGTAAGCGAGAGGATAAAAAAACGCCTAGATTAGTAGGCGCTTTAGGAGTATTTATGAAAAAGTTTATTTTTTGGAATAGATTTATTATAGAACTTATTTCTTAAATGAATAATAAAAAATAATCAATAACTTATACTTTTTTGAGTCTTCGGCTTCGGAGAAAATAAGAATCATTAACAGCCAATACAAGACAAGTTCCCTATAACTGAACTTCTCTAATTTAAGACCATATTTTCAATAACCTCAAAGTATTTTTAGTAAAATAATAGACAATTTTGTAAAATTGTCTTTTTAATTATTGAAATAATGTGTTAAAATGTATTTTATATCTTACAGGAGTTTTAAAAATGAAAAAATCAATTATTGCATTATCTACATGTACTCTTTTAACATGTATACTATTCACTACTTTACCTTCACCTTCAATGGCGGACCAACTTGATACTCCATCATCGGATATTTCTGCAAAAGCCGAACAAGAATGGTATGGTATTTCAACGATTGAATTTTTCAATATGGGACTTGACTCTGGAATTGTTGAAGTAACACAAGGCGACATTATCACCGGGAGGGCTACCTTCGGTTATTATGGTGGTGACTCCCTTACAACTCAAGACATAATTGTGAACTCTAACCTTGACTATGTAGTTATTTCAAATATTACTATTGATAATAATTCCCATACGGGTACCTTTGATATTATGATAGATACTTCTAATATTAGTTCTGGAAGCCAGACATTTCAACTTAACGTTACAGATGCACTTCCTGAAAATGATCGGCATGTAACTCCCTATTCAATAACAAATATGATTCAGATTAATGAGGCACCTAGGCCCGATCCAGACCCTGATCCTACCCCAGACCCTGAACCTAATCCAGACCCTGAACCTAATCCAAATCCCGAACCTATTCCAAATCCTGAACCCACTCCAAATCCTGAACCAGCTCCAAATCCTGAACCAGCTCCAAATCCTGAACCAGCTCCAAATCCTGAACCAGCTCCCTCTATAAATAAAAATACATTAAATATTTCAAAAGATTCTATTGTCTTGGATAACAAGATTACAAAAGCTTCAGAAGAAGGAAATATAAAAACATTACCAGAAACTGGTGTTAATAGCAAAGCGGATCTTAGTTTTGTACTAATCGGAATTATAATAATAAGCTCAGCAGTAACAATCTTATACAAAAATAGATAATAAAAAAACTCAGTAGTTCTGAGTTTTTTTATTATCTAACGAGCAATATACTGTCACACACTCAAAGACATTTATATCAATATCCTATTTTTGGAAGTTATCCATGAGATCCATGAAATCATCAAAAAGATAGCTGGCATCGTGAGGTCCAGGAGCTGCGTCTGGGTGAAATTGGACTGAAAAAGCTGGGAAGTGTTTGTGACGCACTCCTTCAACTGAGTCGTCATTGATTTCAACATGGGTAATCATTAGGTCTTCAGGTAAGTTTTCTGATGAAACGGCATATCCATGATTTTGTGAGGTGAAGTCAATTCGTCCTGTTGCAATTTCACGAACGGCATGGTTAAATCCACGGTGTCCAAATTTCATTTTGTATGTTTTTGCTCCATTTGCAAGACTAAATAATTGATGACCTAAGCAAATACCGAAAATTGGAATTTTACCTTGAATTTCTTTAATCATTTCAATTGCTTCTGGTACATCTGTTGGGTCACCAGGGCCATTAGTCAACATGACACCATCAGGTTCCATTTCCAAAATTTCTTTAGCACTGGTGTTGTATGGGACAACGGTGAGATTACATTCCCGTTTTGAAAGTTCACGTAAGATACTGTGTTTCAAACCAAAGTCAACAACGACAACTTTTCTACCTGTATTTGGTGATGGATAAGCGGTCGTCGTACTACTTGTTTCAACTTGATTTGTTGGTAATACTGTCGCTTGAAGTTGGCTCATTTGATGCTCTACTTCATCTCTTGCTTGTACAAGTGAGGCCTTCATAGTGCCGTGTTCTCGAACAATTTTAGTAATCGCTCGAGTATCCACACCTGTAATTCCAGGAATATTTTTTGCTTTTAAAAATTCATCAAAAGACATTTGCATCCGCCAGTTCGAAGGACGGCGCGCTGCTTCATGAACAACTACGGCTTTACAGGTTGGATGAATTGATTCATAATCATCTCGGTTGACGCCATAATTTCCAACAATTGGATAAGTGAAAGTCAAAATTTGTCCGTTGTATGATTGGTCAGTGATTGATTCTTGATAGCCTGTCATTCCTGTATTAAAGACAAGTTCACCTGTAACATCCAAGTTTGCACCAAGAGATTCTCCCTCAAAAATGGTTCCGTCTTCTAAAATTAAAAGTCTTTTGCTCATAATAAATATTTCCTTTGAATTTTGCTTTAGCAATTATTTTTTCTTGTTGTCAGCGCTTTGAATTATTTAGCTTTTTTTCCAGCAAGAATTGCTTCAAGAATTGCCATTCGAGTATAAACACCATTGCTCATTTGTTGAACAATCCGACTTTGTGAGTTTTCCACAAGGCTGTCAGCAATTTCAACATCCCGATTGACTGGAGCTGGGTGCATGATAATAGCTGTTGGTTTCAACATTTTTGCTCGTTCTTCTGTCAGTCCAAAATGATTATGGTAGCCTTCTTTAGAAAAGCTTTCGCCACTATCATGACGTTCGTGTTGAACGCGTAAGAGCATATGAACGTCAAGTTCTGGCAAAATTCGGTCTAGGTTGGCATAATGACCGTAATCATCAAATTCTTCACTATACCATGCTGCTGGGCCTGTAAAGTAAAGTCTAGCTCCTAATTTTTGGAGCATCATCATATTAGATTTGGCGACACGTGAATGGGTTAAATCTCCGGAAATTGCGATTTTTAAACCTTCAAATTTGCCAAATTCTTCATAAATGGTCATCAAGTCAAGTAAACATTGACTTGGATGTTGCCCTGAACCATCTCCACCGTTAACAATCGCACAATGAATATTATCTGAATTCACTAATTCTTCATAGTAATGTTCTACTCCTGAACGTATAACACAGATATCAACGCCAAGTGCATCAAGTGTTAAGACGGTATCGTAAAGAGTTTCTCCTTTACTAATTGAGCTTGCTTGCGCATCAAATTCAAGAACATCTAAGCCTAATTTACGCTCAGCAATATGGAAACTATGGTGCGTTCTTGTAGAATTTTCAAAGAAAAGATTTGAAGCAAAAGTTTGTTTTTCTAAATCAAATTCTGCTGTTCCTGCTTTGAAAGCTGAGGCTCTTTTGATAAGTCCCATGACTTCATCAACACTCAATTTTTCCATACTTGTGAGGTTTTCGAGTTGAACTAATCCATTTTTTACTGACATGAGGTCTCCTTTACCCTGACTGTGTGCTCTCTGTCACAACAGTTTTATTGACAATATATTTGATTGTTTTGTCAGTAAACTGACAAAATTTTTATCTACTGATGGAAATCTCGATAGGATTTCTATCAGTTATAAGTTCACTTTTTTTAATTACTGACGATTCTGTCAGTAATTTTGGAGCTTTTAAATTTCGCTAGGATCTTTTGGCAAGACAAGATTTAAAACAATTCCGAGAATTGTTGCAATGGCTACTGATGAAATTTGTAAATTTTGAGTGATATTAATAATCATTCCACCAATCCCGATAACAAGAACAACTGAGCTGATTAGTAAGTTTCGTTTGATATCAAAATTAACTTTATTTTCAACTAAAATTTTCAAACCAGAAGCTGCAATTACTCCAAAAAGGGCAATTGATGCTCCCCCGATGACGGGTGCTGGAATTGATTGCAAGAGCGCTGTAATTTTCCCAATGAATGAGACAACGATAGCAAGAACGGCAGCTCCAGCAATAACATAAATCGAATGAATTTTTGTAATTGCCATAACTCCAATATTTTCACCGTAAGAGGTCACCGGCGGTGCACCAATAAATCCGGCGATGATTTGAGCTAGACCATCACCAGTTAATGTTTTTTCTAATCCTGGTTCTTTAAAGTAATCTTTTTTAGTTAATGAATTCAAAACCATAATGTGGCCAAAATGCTCAGTCATTGTGACAAAAGCAATCGGTGCCATTGTCAAAATTGCTGACGGATAGAAGGCCCACTTGTAATTGGCAAATGGAATTTCCATTGGTGGAATGGTCAGCCACTTAGCATGTGAGATTCCAGTGAATGAAACAATGTTCATCCCTGTAATCTTACCAATAATCATTGCTGCAACATATCCTGTGATGATTCCAAGTAAAATTGGAACAACTGACAGAAATCCTTTGCCATAGATACTGTAAATGACAATAGATAACACAGTGATGAGGGCAATAATGATATAAGCTAAACTGTATCCTTTTAAATTTGCAACGTCCGTGTACATGGCATCATTAATTGCTGTTGGAGCAAGTGATAATCCAATGACCATAACGATTGGCCCAACGACGATTGGCGGTAAAACTTTGTCAATCCAGCCTTTACCTGCAAATTTTACAATTAAAGCGACAATCAGGTAAACCAATCCACCGGTCATTGCCCCTTGAGCAATGGCTGGCATTCCACCATTTTTCATCAGTAAAGTCATCGCACCAATATAGGCAAAGCTTGAACCCATGTAAGCTGGCACTTTAAATTTTGTAACACTCATGTGTGCAAGTGTACCAAGTCCAGAACTCAAGAGGGCAATGGCTGGGTTAATCCCAACTAAAATTGGCACCAAAACCGTTGAGCCAAACATGGCAAACAAATGTTGAAATGAGAGACCAAACCACTGACTTGCAGCTGGTTTCTCATCAACTTTTAAGATAATATCATTATCGTGCACTTTTTTCTCCTAAAACTCTAAGTTGAATATTTGTTAATTCTTTCGTCAGTAACTGACAGCATATTTTTTACTTTAAATTACTGACAGAAATTTTTTAATCTTCACGTTTAATTAAAATACTGTCATTGCCATCGTGTTCAGACATTTGAACAATGATTTCTTCATCACGACCTGTTGGAATATTTTTCCCAACGTAGTCTGCACGAATTGGCAATTCACGATGTCCACGGTCAACTAATACAGCCAATTGAACACGAGCTGGACGACCGAGTTTTACAATTCCATCAATTGCCGCACGGATTGTCCGACCTGTGTAGAGCACATCGTCGACAAGAATGACATCTTTTCCTGTAATATCGATGTCAATTTCTGTCGTGTCTTCTTGAGCTTGTTTGTCATCACGGAATGGACGTGTATCCAACTCACCAAAAGGAATTTCCAAACCTTCTAATTGTTGCAAACGTTCTTGGATTCTTTTTGCTAAATAAACACCACGTGTTTTAATCCCAATCAAAACCAATTTGTCCAGCTCTTTATTACGTTCAATAATCTCGTAAGTGATACGTGTAATTGCACGTTTCATTGTGATTTCGTCAATAATTTCTTTTCTAGCCATTGTGGCTCCTTTCATTCTTGATGATCAATTGGTCAGTAAACTAACAAATCTTTCATTTAGCGATTTAGCTTCCATTTCTAAGTTGTCCATTAACATACAAAAAACCTGCACTCAAAAGAGAATGCAGGTAGGTATCAGAAAATGGACAGTATCCATCATATTATTACATTATTAATTTCTGACCTTGCCTGCCTCTCTGGACAATCTTAAAGGTTAGATAGATTATAGCAAAGTTCTCGCCACTTGTCAAAAATTATTTTTTATTTAGAGAATAAAGTCTTGAAAGTGATTATAATCAAAAATAGACAAGATGACATCATTAAAAGAAAAATTAATTTCCAAACAAAAGCAGGGATTATTTGAAATTTCTCATGGAGTAAATCTGCATCAGAAAGTTCTTCATTTTTATGAAAAATTACTCTAAGGTCAATAAATGCCCCTAAAGTCAGAAAACCAATTAAAGCTCCACCCATAAAATTAAAAATCTGAATTTGACCAAAATAAAGCAAAGCCCCTGTAATTAAAATTCCTAGCAAACAAATCAAAAAGCCATACCAATTTTTAACGACGATTAGAACAGAAAGGCTGACTATCAACAGACTTATAAGAATGAATTCTGGATGATTGATAATCAAAAACCAGCTAAAGAGACAGCCAAAAAGTAAAGGCATTGGATAGCCCATCAATAAAACAAAGAAGCTTCTCCCACCACCACTTGTTTGGGTGAGGCCGGAACTATCATGATTAAGATGAATTCTATAAACTTTACCAAAAGTAATTTTCGCCGCCAGAGCATGACCAAATTCATGTAAAAGCGTCACTAAAATTCTTAATAAGGGATAAAGAAAGATAGCTATTAAAAGCCCACAAATCAAACCTAATAAAATTATTTTTTGCTGGTCACTAAAGTCTGCGATTCTTTCAAAAGCAGAATAAATATATTGGATAAAATCTTGCAAAACTTCTCCTTTCAGTTTATCATAACAAAAATAACTTAAAATAAAATATTTAAAGAAAGCTTGACAAATATATTATAAAATTATAATATAATAATATGATTAACGAGAAAGATATTGCTGAATTTTTTAAACTTTTCTCTAACGACGGACGTTTAAAAATTATTTCCAGCCTAGCCACTGATAACCTAACCGTAAATGAGATTGTTGAAAAAACACAACTTTCTCAATCTCTTGTCAGTCAACAACTAAAACTTTTAAAAAATGCACGGATTTTAACGAATGAAAAAATTGGAAAAACGGTCACTTACAGTATCTATGACCGCCATATTTTACATCTTTTGAAAGATGTTGCAGAACATTTGGATGAACAAGAGGGAGGAAATCATGAGCCTTAAAAATAAACAAATAAAAAGCGAGCATGACCATAATCATCTGGATAAACTTGTCTCACAAAACGTCACAATCGTTTTTGCTTTAAACCTCTTCTTTGCGATTTTAGAATTTATTTTTGGGGTGCTCTTTAATTCTACGGCTATTTTATCTGATGCCGTCCATGACACAGGAGATGCCGTTGCTATCGGTTTAGCCTGGTTTTTCCAAAAATTCTCTAAAAAACAAGAAGACAAACACTTCTCTTTTGGTTATCAACGTTTTAGTTTACTTGGCGCCTCACTCACAAGTGTCATTTTAATTACGGGGAGTTTCATTGTGCTTTTCGAAGCCGTTCCTAGATTTTTCAACCCTCAACCTGTAGAAGCAACAGGTATGCTTGGTTTGGCTATTTTTGCAATTGTCGCCAATGGTTTTGGTGCATGGCTTTTGGCTCGTGGTTCCTCACGAAATGAAAGTATTTTAAATCTTCACGCGCTCGAAGACGTTTTAGGTTGGCTGGGAGTCCTCATTGTTTCAATCGTCCTTCATTTTGTAAAATGGTACTGGCTCGACCCACTTCTTTCTATTCTAATTGCTTTGTTCATCTTATCCAAAGCCATTCCAAAATTCTGGGGAACTTTACGTATTCTTCTTGAATCAGTCCCCGAAGATATTGATTACAAAAATCTTCTAAGAGCCCTTGAACAACTTCCTGAAGTACTTGCTGTCACACAACTTATCATTTGGTCAATTGACGGTGAGCAAAATGCAGCAATGATTCATATTGTGATTCCCGAAAATCAAGATTTCTCAGATGCAAAAATCGCTGTTCGTAAGCTTTTAGAAAGTGAGAAAGTTTGTCGCTCAGCCATTGAACTTGATGAAACTACTGACGAACATAAAAAACATGTTCAATATGAAATTTAATTACTGACAGAACTTGTCAATTTATAAAATTACTGATGAATTAAAAGACTCGGCTTATAAAAAGCCGAGTCTTTTAATATTTTTAACGAATTTGTCCTGTGCCATCAATCAGATATTTTGTTGAGGTTAGAGCCTCTAAGCCCATTGGCCCTCTGGCATGAAGTTTTTGAGTTGAAATGCCAATTTCAGCACCTAAGCCAAATACAAAACCGTCAGTAAATCTTGTAGACGCATTGACATAAACGGCTGCCGCATCAATTTCATCTTGAAATTTTTGCGCATTGAAATAATCATGAGTGACAATGCTTTCTGAATGACGACTTGAATAAGTATTAATGTGCTCAATTGCTTCATCCAAATTATCAACCGTTTTTACTGACAGAATATAATCTAAAAATTCTGTCCCAAAATCATCGTCAGTTGCAGGAATTCCAGCTGACAGAACTTTCAGCGCACGCTCGTCAGCACGAAATTCAATTTCATGAACTTTATTGATTTCATTTTCCAACTTTGGTAAAAATTCGTCAGCAATTTTTGCGTGAACCACTAAACTTTCTGCTGCATTGCAAACACTAGGACGCTGTGTTTTGGCATTTATCACAATTTTTGTCGCCATTTCTAAATCAGCAGATTCATCAACAAAAATTGTACAATTACCCACCCCAGTTTCAATGACAGGAACCGTTGCTTTTTCTTTGACACGGTTAATCAATCGCGCTGACCCTCGCGGAATCAAAACATCTAAAAATTTATCTGCCTGCATCATTTTTTCTGCTTCAGCATGACTTGTGTCAGATAACAATTCAACTGCTCCGTCAGTAATTTTTGCTGACAGCAAATTTTCCTTAATAATTTCAACTAAAACCATATTAGAATAAATCGCGTCAGACCCACCGCGTAACAAAACAGAATTTCCTGTTTTAAAACAAAGAGAAAAAGCATCGATAGTCACATTTGGACGACTTTCAAAAATCATTCCAACAGTGCCAAGTGGCACTCTTTTTTGCAAAATCTTAAGTCCATCAAGATTAGTGAAACCTTGCAATACTTGCCCAATTGGGTCAGGAAGTTCTGCAACTTGTCTCAACCCTGTTGCCATATCAGAAATTCTTTGCGCATTTAGACGCAAACGGTCAACCATAATCTCAGAAATTCCATGTTCCAGAGCGTTAGCCAAATCTTTTTCATTCTCAGAAATAATTCTGTCAGTATTTTCGATAAGGCTGTCAGCTAAATTTTGCAAAAAAACATTTTTGTCGGCAGTTGATAGCTTTGCTACTTCTTTGCTCGCCTTTTTAACCTTTAATCCAAGTTCTTCAATCATCGTTTTATCCTTCTTTCTTTGGGGCGTGTCTATCTCAGCTTCGCTAGGCTGTCCCATGCTCGCTATGGCGCTGAAGCGCCTAGTCACATCGCAAAAACCGCTTTGCTTTTGAAGTCCATCTTCGCTGCGCATGAATGTCCATTCGCTGTAAGCGACTCTAAAGTCGCAACGCGAAATGGCAACGCCACGAGCTGTTCATTTACTTGGCGTTGCACGCCAAGCGACTCGTGAAGTTGGACGAAAAAGCAGGTTTTTAGAGGTAACCTCAAGATTTTTGATGAAAATAAGTCCCAATCTCACGTCCTTCGATAATTTCTTTAATCTCTCGAATCCGTTCTCCATTGGTCAGAACCATTTCTTGACCATTTTCAAATAAAATCTGTGCAGCCGCCAATTTTGAAGTCATCCCGCCAGTTCCAAAACGCGAACCGGCACCACCAGCCATTTGACGTAATTCATCAGTAATTTCATGAATTTCATTAAAAATTTTCGCATCATCATAAATCGTTGGATTTTTATCAAAAAGTCCATCGATATCTGACAGCATAATCAATAAATCAGCATTCACTAATTTAGAAACAATCGCTCCCAATTTATCATTATCACCAAATTTTGTTTGATGATCCATTTCATCAACCGCAATAGCATCATTTTCATTAATAATTGGAATAATCCCAAGCCCAAGTAACGCATTTAGTGCATTTTCAGCATTCTCACGACTCGTTGGAAAATCAGTCACATCACGTGTCAAAAGTAACTGAGAAACTTTTTGCGAATAACGACGAAACATTTGCGTATAAAGACTCATCAATTCAACCTGACCGATTGAAGCCAAAGCCTGCTGGTCAGCAATCCCTTTGGGACGTTTATCTATACCAAGCACATTCAAGCCAACTCCAATCGCTCCAGAAGTCACCAAAATCACTTCATAACCTTTATTATTCAAATCAGATAAAACAAAAGCCAACTCGTCTATATTTGATAAATTTATTTTTCCATTTGGCAAAATCAACGAACTCGTTCCAATCTTAACTACAATTCGTTTAACACTCAAAATATTTTTTCTTGTCATAATCATTTATTATAGCAAGATATTTCAACAAATACGAGAGTAAAATGATTAAATTTCTACTTTTTATTATTTTATTCTACAACTAGAATTTTATAAAAAAAGTGCTTTTGAGCACTTTTTATTTTCCATACCCCACTAGCTATTTTTTGTCTCTTTTTCAGCTAACATCTTCTTAACAAAATCAGGCATTTCCCCTCTGACAGCTCCGTCAGTAGACTTTTTTATTGATTTAGCCACTTGATTTTCATATTCAGAAGTTGTTTTTTCATGACCATCTAATCGTTTCTCTCCCACCAAATTTTGAATGGATGTAATATCCTGCGAAACTTCTAAACAGCCCAGATATTCTCCTGTTTCTTCATCACGCATTGCAAAATATCGAATATAAATTTTCTTATTAAAACGATGTAAATCAATCCAAAAATCAGCTTGATCGCGTGTTCCAGATTTAAAATCTTCTAGGATTTTTTCTACTACCGCCATTGATTTTGGCGGGTGGCAATCAATAACACGTCGACCAATTACAGATTTAGCTCGTGGAAAAATTCGTTCTCCTCCCGAGAAAAAGCGAACGATATCTTCTTTATCAACAAAACTTAGATCAACCGGTAAAACATTAAACAAAGCCGTCAACTCATTGAGGTGTAACATGCCAGTTGGCAAAACAACCACTCCCTCACTTGTAACTTTTTCCCAATCATATTGCCGCTTAACTCTTTTAGGTTTGCTTACTTCTAAACCAGATTCCTTAGCAATAGCCTCTGTCATTGCTTTAGCAGATTCAATCGCCGCCAATCTTTGAGGTTCATGCTCTTTTTCCTTTTCAATTGACTCTTTAGAAGCTTTCCATTTTAAAGGTTCCGCAATGAATGCATAGCCAATCTCTTTAGAATCCTCCTCTATTTGTTCCCAATCTTTTAAAGAAAAGACATCCAAGCACATTGGAATCATAATTGCTTCTTCTTTAAAAATCATTTCTTCAATTTCCGTCAGTAAATTTTCTAGCATTTCACGTAATGGGTTCAAAGCTGTTTTATCTGTTTTTAAATAAACAATTACTTCTTTAATCATCTCACGAACACTATCATCTACACCCCACATAACTTTTGGTGGCGCTGTGATTCCATATTTTTCCATAAAAGAAAAAATTAAAGTTTCTTTTCTAGCATAATGTTTGTCAATATTATACAAATCAATAACCGCTACAAGTAAACGTTCTTTATAAGACCAATCTCCTTTTTCAATCTTTGAAAAAACCCACCGAATTTCATCATTTAGTAGCGATGTAATCACTTGATTTTCAAGTTTCATTGTATGAATAGGATGTCCTGGAGTATTTTCTTCTAAAGATGATTTATGAATATCTGTAATAGCCCCTTTAAAGACAGCTGCATGAACATTGCATAATTTTTGAATTTCAGAGGGATTGAGCCCCCCTTGGATCAATGCCTTTTCAGCACCAGTTATTTCCGAAACATCTACACCATCAAATTCTTCATTAAAAATTTTTTTGGCGTCCTCAAACGTCCCCCCTTCGTGTAAGAGTGTCAATATTTCAACAATTCTTTTTTGGCGCTCAATTGTAGTCGATTTATTCATATTTGTCATTATTCTTCCACCTTCTACTTTGAAAACTCAAAACCAGCCTCAGCAAAAGCAATAACAATTTTATCCCAATCGATATGTTTCATTTTTGCTCCCATTGGAATTGTCGCCATCCTTCCAGCAGTCTGTAGCATTCCAGGCATTTTTATCTCATGAAAACCCAAACCATCCATTAAATCAATAATTTCAGGGTGTTCTGTTGCTAAATCATAAAGTTTAGCATTTATATCCAGTTGAATCATTCTAATCTCCTTTTCAAATGTCAAAATTTTGTAAAAAAACTTTGACATCTTATCTTATTCTAACAAAATATTAGTCTCATTAAAAGATAAAAAAAAAATCTATAAACTATAGATTCTCATGAATTATTAAAAAATAATTTGAATGAAGGCTAGTGAAAATACTCCCACAAGCACAATAACTAATAAGTTTTTTGTCAAAATAGCTGCTAAAACCGTTGGAATTGAAGCAAGTAAATTATTCCAGTTAACCGATGGTAAATGACCTAAATGTTGAATAAAAAGATTTGAAATCCATAAGGCTGACATAATAACTACCGGCACAAAACTTAAATATTCCACAACTATTTTAGGCAAACTCATTTTTTTTAATAAAATAAAAGGTAGAACTCTTGAAATCCAAGTTACAATAGCGCATCCAATAATTGTTAATGATATAAATTCAAAAGAAGACACGTTTTACCCCCACACCTAAAGCACAAGCAATCAAAGTAACAAATAAAACTAACAAGTTGCTTGGCAAAAATATCAAACCAAAATAAAATAGAACCAAGGTAATTCCAACCATGACTAACTGTAGCATTAAACCCAAAGTTTTATCACTAATAAGTTGCAAATAAAGTAAGCCAATAAACATTGCGATAACTGCGAATCCCAAACCTAATTTTTCTGGATTTGCTAGTAAATTCCCTAATAGAGCTCCAATAGCACTGGCTAATGCCCAAACTAAATAGGCTAGTAAATTTGATGCATTAAACCAAGAAAAATTCAGTTTACCCTCAGTATAATTTTGTTTATTCATTCCTAAAGCAAAACTTTCATCGGTCAATAATGTCCCAAGTAAAATATTTTTCAGTAAACTTTCATTTTTAAAATATGAAGCCGTCGTCATGCTCATTAAAATAATTCGTGAATTAACTAAAAATACACTTAATACTATTGACATAATAGGACTATGAGTTGCTAGCATACTAACCATGATAAATTGTGCTGAACCAGCGTAAACAATCAATGAGAGTAATAAAATTACCCAAACGCTAAACCCCTCGCTGTGCCCTATCATCCCAAACGCAATTCCTATCCCAATATATCCAAAAACTGTCGGCATTGTATCTTTCAAGCCTTGTTTAAAAGTTAATTCCGAATTCATATTCCCCTCACTCCCTAAAAGATTATATCTAACCATTATCACATAAATATTAACTAACTGTCAATAAAAATTTATTAATCACTTGATTTTTGCAAGGTATATTGCTATAGATTTCATTTTTTCAATGATATAATCAAATTAATAACAACATCAATCTTAGAGGAGGAAGACTATGGCAACAATTAGTATTTTTGGTAAAGGAAAAATGGGAAAAGCAATCGGTGATAATTTTAGTTCATCTGGTAATAAAGTCAACTATATCTTATCAAACTCAGCTAAAACAGAATTGGGTGAAATTGTTGTTTTAGCTGTTCCCTATGTCGCAATTGCTGGAATCATCCAAGAATATTCGACTGATTTACAAGGAAAAGTAATTATCGATATTACAAATCCCGTTGATTTCACAACATTTGATAGTCTATTAGTGCCTTCGGATACTTCTGCTGCGGCTCTCATTGCTAAGCAACTCCCAAATTCAATGATTGTTAAGGCTTTTAATACGACTTTTTCCGATACATTGGCAACAAAAAAGTGGCAAATGAACATCAAACAACAGTTTTACTCGCTAGTGATAGTCAGGAAGCAAAAGAGACCATTATTAAATCTCTTGAAAATAGTGGTTTGAGTCTATTAGACGCTGGTTCACTAAAAAGGGCTCGCGAACTAGAAGCTATTGGTTTTCTGCAAATTACTTTAGCTGCTTCTGAAAAAATTTCTTGGGACGGCGGTTTTGGGATTTTCAAATAGTCGCTTAAAAATTTAAGTCTTGTTATAATTGAATAACAAGGTTTTTTATTTTATAAAGAAATATCATCAAGGAGTAGAATAATGACTACATTAACAAATGAACCAACAATGAAAATCAGAGCATTGGAACGAACAGATTTAAAAAATATTCATATCATCAATAATAAGGCTGAAACAATGCGGCTATGGTTTGAAGAACCTTATGAATCTCTAGACGAGTTAACCAGTCTTTATGATAAACATATCCATGATAATACTGAACGTCGCTTTGTAATTGAAGCCAATGATACTTTTATTGGAATTGTGGAACTTATGTCTATTGATTACATTCATCGTACCTGCGAAATTCAAATCATTATCATTTCAGGTTTTTCTGGAAAAGGCTACGCTCAAAAAGCGTTAAAAACAGGTGTTGACTATGCTTTCAATACTCTAAATATGCATAAAGTTTATTTATGGGTAGATATTGATAATGCTCCTGCTGTTCATATCTATAAAAAATTAGGATTCAAAATTGAAGGAACGATTAAGGAACAATTCTTTGCTGGCGGTAGATATCATGATAGCTACTTTATGGGGATTCTTAAATCTGAATATACTCAAAGAGAAAAAGCGGTTAAATAAAAAAACAGGAGAACTCCTGTTTTTATTTAGCGTTTTTTCTTACCTTTTTTCATTTTCTTTTGAGCACGTTTCATGGCTTGTTTCATAGCAAACTCAGTTGCTTTACCTTTTAAACCACCACCAAACATAGAACTCATATCGGGCATCCCATTTGCTGAACCATTGCCCATCATCCCTTGTAAATCACCCAATGACATATCGGGCATTCCAGAACCTGCAGGCATATTCGGCATTTGTCCACCGGCTCCACCCATCATTTTTTGCATCATAGCATTCATATCACCATTCATGATTCCTTGCATCATTTCTTTGGACTGATTGAATTGCTTAATGAATTTATTTACTTCAATAAATGAATTTCCAGAACCTGCGGCAATCCGACGACGACGGGCTGGTGACAGTTCAGCCTCTAAATGACGTTCTGCCGGTGTCATTGACAAGACCATTGCTCGTTTTCTGGCAACATCCTTAGGATCAACTTTAACCTTATCTAAACCAGGCATTTGTGACATTCCTGGAATCATTTTCATAATATCTTCCATTGGTCCCATATTTGTCACTTGATCAAGTTGTTCAACAAAGTCCTCATAATCAAAACGGTTTTCAGCCATTTTTTCAGCGAGTTTTGCTGATTGTTCTTCGTCATAATTTGCTTGAGCCTTCTCAATTAAGGTGAGCATATCACCCATTCCAAGAATTCGTGAACTCATTCGATCAGGATAGAAAACTTCAAGGTCTGTTAATTTTTCACCAGTCCCTGTAAATTTAATTGGTTTTCCTGTAATTTCACGGATTGATAATGCCGCACCACCACGTGTATCACCATCAAGTTTAGTGATAATCACACCTGTAATGTCCAATTTTTCATCAAAAGTCTTGGCAACTTGTGCTGCAACTTGACCAGTCATTGCATCAACAACAAGCAAAATTTCAGTTGGTTCAGCAAGTGTTTTAATCTCTTGCAATTCGTTCATTAAAGTGTCGTCAATTTCAAGACGACCTGCAGTATCAATCAAAACATAGTCTTTACGTTCTTCTTGAGCTTTTAAAAGACCATTACGAACAATATTAACTGGTTTTTCAGCAGTTCCTTCATCATAGACAGGAATTTCAAGCTGTTCACCTAAGGTTTTTAATTGGTCAATCGCTGCTGGACGATAAACGTCGGCTGCAATCATTAAAGGGCGAGCATTTTGCTCTTCTTTGAGTTTTTTGGCAAGTTTACCAGCAAAAGTTGTTTTACCTGCCCCTTGCAACCCAACCATCATGATAATTGTTGGAATTTTAGGAGATTTAAGTAATTCAGCTTCGCCACCACCCAAAATAGCTGTTAATTCTTCATCAACAATTTTAATTACTTGTTGAGCTGGGTTTAATGCTTCTGATACTTCAACACCGACAGCTCGTTCACGGATTGCCTTAATAAACTTCTTGACAACTGGGAGAGCAACGTCGGCTTCAAGGAGAGCAACTCGGATTTCTTTTGTAATTTCTGTGACGTCTGTCTCAGTAATTTTTTTCTTTCCACGTAGATTTTTAAAAACGTTTTGTAAGCGTTCAGTTAAGTTTTCAAATGCCATATTTTATAATCCAATTCTATTTTTTACAATTACTTCATTATAACATTTCTTTAGCTAAAATTGAATACATCAAAAGTTCTAGTCGATATCTTTTTTCACTCTTTTTTTCTTTTTAAATAATATAAATATGAAAATAAAACAAGCTTCTAAAATTGTTATTAGTCCAATGAAAAAATTGTCACTTATAAAGCCATGTTTTTTTAAAAGAACAGTTTTCTTTAAAATATTATTGTCGCTATCAAGTATTTTAGAATTAAATTCAGACCTTTTGAAAAAAACTTTATTTTTATCTTTAGCAATAGTACTCGTTTTATTATTTTGACTCCGATCACCATTTTCATTATCTAGAACTTTATCTGGAACTGTTTTAGAATCTTCCATAGTCTCTACTTCTTTGTTAAAAGATAAGTCAAGAGCAGTTATTTGTCCTAAATTTTGACTTTCATCATTTTTTTGAGGAGTTCTGATGAGTTTTTCTTCGCTTATTATATTTGAATTTTTATTTTTTTCATTCATCACTTTCGATTTGCTTGGTAAGGTGTAACTTACTGATAGTTTTTGGCTAGTCAAAGAATTCACATGAGTTTTGTTACTTATGGAATTTAATTGACCTAAAATTGACTCTATATTATTATTTGATTTTACTTCATCAGAAGAATTTGACTGATGATCTTCTTTTTGTGGGTGAGAAGTTGAATTTATAATTGATAATAATGAACTTCTCTTATTTGTTGAGCTTTTAGAGCTTTCTAAAATTACCTGTGATTGTATAGAAGACGTGTTGTTTTCATTTAAATTTGAAGATGGCAAACTATAAGAAATTTCTGAATGATTGTTTCTTTGTGCCTCATTAGATATATTTAAATATCTTGATTCTGATGATTCTGGGTTATTATTTGAATAACTAGTTAGATTAGAGGCAGCAAAATTTTCTGATGACGAATTATTAAAAGTTATCGGATTGTTGATTCCTACTGTTGTATTAAGTAGATTCGACTGACTCTCTTTTGGTTGTGAGCTAGAAGTTGTGCTGACAGGTGAACTTATGCTACTTTTTGGGTTAGTAGACATCTCATGGTCTGTTGAGTTTTCTTGAACTGAATTTGAAGAAGAAACTTTCTTAGGGTTTTCTGATATATTATTTACTTCACTTGGTCTGGACGAAATAGTTTGATTCGTTTCCAAATTAGGGATACTACTAAGGTTTGAAGAATCTGAATCTGAATCTGAATCTGAATCTGAATCTAAACTATCATTTGAACCACTATTTAAAAGATCTGAAGAATGAGTTGATGAATTATTATATACTTCTGTTGCTTCGCAAGAATTAGACTGATTAGTTGCTAATTCTGAGTTGGAAGTTAAACTCATACTTGATGATGGTGAATTTATACTGCTCATTGAATTTCTTGAAGCTTCAGAACTTGTTTGATTTGACGTCGAAACGGCTCCTGAAGTAGATATTTCCGTGCTATCCTTTGTAAGATTATCAGAACTAGATTGATTGATTTCTAAATTATCAGCTGTGCTTGTACTGGATAAAACTGAACTTGAACTATTGTTTATGGAAGCTAAGGAATTATTAGCTACTTCTGCTACATTAGAAAAATCTGGCGAACTAGTTGTTGATTCCAAAACAGAAGTCGAACTTATGTTTGAGGGAGATAAACTGATACTACTATTTGAATTGCTTGAAGCTTCAGAACTTGTTTGATTTGAAGTCGAAACGGCTTCTGAAGTAGATATTTCCGTGCTATCCTTTGTAAGATTATCAGAACCAGATTGATTGATTTCTAAATTATCAGCCGTGCTTGTACTGGATAAAACTGAACTTGAACTATTGTTTATGGAAGCTAAGGAATTATTAGCCACTTCTGCTACATTAGAAAAATCTGACGAATTAGTTGCTGATTCTGAATCAGAAGTCGAACTCATGTTTGAGGGGGATAAACTGATACTACTATTTGAATTGGTTGAAGCTTCAGAACTTGTTTGATCTGATACTGAATTACTTTCTGCCGGATTTGATGATGGTAAAATATTGGTTATTTCTGAACTATTATTCGTTTCGTTGATATTGGAAGAATTAGATTGCTTACTTTCTTCGTTAGAGGACATACTTGAATATAATGAGGATTGGTTTGAATCATTTTCACTATTTGAATTGGAATTGGAATTGATTTGGTTTGAAGAAGACAAACTATTTGGGTTTTCTGAATCATAACTGATTTCTGCTGTACTGGAAGCTCCTGACTGACTATTCTCTGTTTGTGAGCTAGAAATACTACTGTCTAAAGAAGAGATTGAATTTAAAGTATTATCTGTAATACTACTCGCTTCAGATATTGGATAGAATGAAGCCGAATTTGCCTCTTGTGTTGATTCTGAATTGGCAACATCAACTTGCTCTACTGAATTGGAAGAAGAGACAGGGGCTGTATCTGCATGTTCAGTAATCACAGAAGCCGACTGTGAACTGTCAGAATTTATCCAACTTTTATCCAAAAGACCACTAGAGTTGACAGAAATTGTCCGAATTCCATCTGTCGGTAAATCTGATAACTGACCAAATAAAGGACTCGTTTTATTGAATACGTCATCAGCCAAAGTCACTCCAATTCCCAAAGTCAAGCTTTGAACGGGACTCCCAGAAAAGGCTGCTGAATCTACTATTGTCAATGATTCATCAGCAAATTTTATTGTAGTGATTTGGTTACTTTGAAAGGCTTTGGCCATAATTTCTGTGATATTTGGACCCAATGAAAGTTCTGTTAAATTATTATTTGCAAAAGCTCTTGTCGCAATCTTTAGGACAGAATTTGGAAATTCTATACTACTTATGGCGTTTCCAGCAAAAGCATCTGTTTTTATATTTTGGACTTTTGCTCCTAAAACTACTTCTGTCAGTGATTTCTTATAATAGTCAGGAAAAGCTGTTGTTGTTTGAAAGGCACTCGTATTAATATCTACAACATTATTTCCGATAATAACCGAATGAATTCCACTATTTGAAAATGCATAAGTTCCAATTGATGTTATTGCATAGGTTTGACCGTCATTTACAATGATATCCGGAATTACAATATCAGCTCCCGCTAAGCCAGCATAGGAGGCAACTTCAGCTGTCATTGAAACTTTATCAAGATTGTAAGTAATTTTTTGCTCATCAGTATAAGTAATTTTACTTGTCGTGGCCTCCACCGGCAATTCTGTCAGCAACTGATGATTCAAGAATGTGGGATTAAGAGTGGCTGTCAGTAATCCCACTCCAACAGTCATCGTTATTTTCTTTATTGATTTTTGAGACATAAAAAACCTCCTAACTTTCTATACGAAAAAATGGAGGTTTTGTAACTTTTATTTTTTATTATGATTTTTTTTAGTGTAACGTTTATTTAAATCTTGAGGTTGACGTGCTTCCATAACTACTGGAAGAATCACTGGTTTACGCTTTGTTTGCTCGTATAAAAATTTTCCAAGAGCATCACGGATAGAACCCTTGATTTCTGCCCAATCAAATTCTTTTCCAGAAAGATATTTATCAACAGTTTCGTTGACCAACTCACCAGCTTCACGCATCAAATCACGTGAAGTTTTAACATAAACAAAACCACGAGTGTGAACACGAGATTTGCTGACGATTTTACGTTCAGTCTTAGAAATTGTGATAACGGCAATGAAAATACCATCTTCTGATAACACTTTACGGTCACGTAAAACAACTGAACCGATATCTCCAACTCCTGAACCGTCAATCATAACATTTTCAGCTTGAATAACACCAGATGGGATCATGTCTCCATTTTCCAAACTGACTGTTTCACCACGTTTAGCGATAAAGATATGTTCTGGTAAAATGTCCATTTCCATTGCTAAATCAGCATGGGCACTAAGTTCACGATACTCCCCTTGGATTGGAATCAAATTTTTTGGACGGAAGATATCAAGTAAGAATTGCAAATCACGAGCATTCGCGTGACCAGATATTTTCAAATCTGAAGCCAACATTTTCATGACTCCGCCAGCTTTATAGATTTCATTTTCAATACGAGCAATTGTTGTTTCATAAGAGACAGATGGACTTGTAACAGCAAGTACTAAATCTCCATCTTTAATTTTAACGTATTTATGACGACGATGAGCCATGTCTCCAAGAGATTTAAGTGGTTCACCCATTCGTCCTGTTTCTAAAATAACTAACTCATTGTCAGCATATTTTTTAATTTCTGCTGGTTTAATAATTGATTTTTTATCAACAATTTGTAATTTGTTAAGACGAGTTGCTGTTTCGATGATTTGGTCCATATCTTCGCCTGTAAAAGCAACACGACGACCAAGTTTAATGGCAGCATCAATCGTTTGTTGAATACGACCTAAATTACCTGCATTACAAGCAATAATGACCCGCCCTTCATTGTCATCAATATAGTCATAAATTTTTTCATAAATTTCATGCTCGCTAGCAGATTGCATTGTTGACAAAGCGTTTGGTGATGACGAAAGTAAAGCAAGGACTCCACTATTCCCAATTTCAGCCAATCGGCGCATATTGGTACGATAGCCTTTTGCAACAGCTGGATCAAAACGGAAATCACCTGTATAAACAATGTTTCCGTCATTTGTAGAAATCACAATTCCTAAGCTTTCTGGAATTGTATGTGTTGTTGAGAAGAATGAAATGACGGCTTTACCAAAATCAATTTCTGTATCTTCAGTTACAACATGAAAATCGTTGAATTTGCGACTGTCAGCATAATTTTTGACATTAATTTTTGCAAGTTCGATTGTTAATTCTGAACCAAAAACAGGAACTTTTAATTCAGAAACGATATAAGGCAAAGCCCCAATTGAATCAGCATGTCCGTGAGTCAAGAAAATTCCTGCGACACGATCCGCATTTTCTAAAAGATATGTAATATCAGGAATAACAAAGTCAACACCAAGTTGATCCATTTCAGCATATTTAAGTCCTGCATCAAGCACAAAAATTTGCTCTTCAACCTCAACTAAATACATGTTCTTACCAAATTCACGCACACCACCTAATGGAGTGATTTTAATATTAGACATAAAAACCTTTCTTGTCAGTGTAATTTATAATTTTTTCGATATAAAAAGAATCTGTAAGTTATTGACAAATTCTGTCAGTAAATTTACAGTCCTGTTTTTAGCAATTTCCTTGCCATATTCACTCTCGAAATCGGTCGAGTGGGACAAGCGATATTGAAAAGATAATTCTACTTAGAATTAAAATAAAAGAGATTGGCATTCCAATCTCTACCGAGAATACACTAATATAAGTTTAACCCAAAGCAAGTAAAAAAGCAAGTCAGTTTCATTTTTTATGGGTCTTACTTTTTTTCTCATCAAAATAGCGATATAATGGAAGGTAAGTTTTAAATGACAAGGAGGAAATTTTATGCAGATTACTTTCTTAACACAACTTGATTGGTTAATTCGATTAATATTAGCTGGGGTATGTGGATATGCCATTGGTTATGAAAGAAATAGCCGTTCCAAAAATGCTGGCACACGTACTCATTTAATTGTTGCGTTGAGTGCTGCTTTAATGATTATTGTCTCAAAATATGGTTTTATGGACATCATCAGTACTCATGGAGTCAATCTTGATCCTTCCAGAATTGCGGCTCAAATTGTAAGTGGTATTGGCTTTTTAGGAGCTGGAATGATTTTTGTTCACAATCAATCCGTTAATGGATTGACTACTGCGGCTGGAATTTGGGCAACTTCTGGTATTGGGATGGCTATCGGTTCTGGATTATATTTTATAGGTATTGTAGCTACTTTACTTATTTTACTTTTTCAAATTATTTTACACCAAAATTATCGATGGATAAAATCAGCGACGAGCGATCATCTTATTCTTCAATTAGAAGATTTTGAAGGGCTTCAACTGTTGCAACAACAGCTGAAAGAGGAAGATGTCAAAATTCTTAGTATAAAAGTTGAAAAAAAATCAAATAATTCTTTAAAAACAGAGCTATATTTGAACTTACCAAAAGCTTATGAAGTCGCTTCGTTAATGAGTCTTTTGGAATCGAATGATAAGATTAAATCAATTGAATATTGACCTACTTTTATAAAGAAAAATACCCTAAAAGGGTATTTTTTAATTTCCAATTTTTTCAAGAATTATTTTACTTTCCTCAGTAGTACAAGCTACAAGTGGTAAACGTAAGCCACCAACTTCATATCCTTTTGCATTCAAAACCGTTTTGATTGGAGCCGGACTTGTGACACTAAAAAGTGCATTTATTTTGGGTAATATTTTTCTTTGGATAGCCGCTGCTTTTTGAATAGAGCCCTGGTCTATTTCTGCAAACATTTCAAAAAATTCTTGACCTAGGATATGACTGGCAACCGAGATTACACCCTGACCTCCCAAAGCTTTAGTGTGAAAAGCTAGCCCATCTTCTCCAGTATAAACTAAAAAGTCTTTGGGTAGCTTTTCAATGAGATAAGCCAGATTATCAGTATTTGTACATTCTTTGATGGCAATTACATTTTCCAGTTCTGCTAATCGTAAGATGGTCTCTACCTGAATTTCAGTGACCACCCTTCCTGGAATATTATACAAAATAATTGGCAAATCACTCGCAGTAGCAATGGCTTTAAAATGTTGATAAATTCCTTCTTGAGAAGGTTTGTTGTAATAAGGAGTCACTGCAAGTCCCGCATCGATGTAACCAAGTTCAGCAACTTCTTTGACAAATTCAACCGAATCACGTGTGTCATTAGTCCCAACACCTGCAATCAATGGAATACGGCCATCCACTATTTTATTAACCGCAGCAAAAATTGCCAATTCTTCATCATGAGTAAGAGTAGGCGATTCAGCCGTTGTTCCAGCTAAGATAAGGCCTTCCGTATGATTAGCAAGTAAATCCTCAATGAGCTTAGGAAATGCTCCAAAATTAATTTGGCCATTTTCTTTAAAAGGGGTCACTAGGGCCGTGATGATACGTGCATTTTGTAATTTTTCAATTGTTTCTTTTGCTGACATAATTTCTCCTTATGTGTGAGCTTACTGACAAGCTCTTGTCAAGAGGTCAAAAAGAACCTCTTTTTATGCAAAAGAGGTTCTCAAAAGTTCGTCAAAAATGATTTTGATTAGCTCCCCTTTCTGTCAGTACTGACAGAAAGACAGTCTGTAGGATTTAACCACACAGCCCAAGAAAAATTTTGTGACAATTTTTCTTTCGGCAAAGAACGCCGCCATCAGCTTCAGTGCGTTCACCGCTCCACTAACTTCTTCGTCTTCGCAACCTCTAATTTTGTTTGACCTATTATAGCATACTTTAGTAAACGAGGTCAAAAATTTTATTTTTATACAGTCTAGTTTATTATTCTTTCGCAATTAATTGGATGAAATCTTCGATAACACGGCGATTTGGCTCATGAATATTTTTTGGAATTTCTTTAAATTTAAACCATTTCAGCTCTTCAACTTCACTCATTTGTGGTCTTAAACTCCCTGTGAAATCTCGACAAATATAATAAAGGCCTGGCATATAAACTTGGTCCATATTGGGATAAGTTATAAAACGGTCTTGTCCTGAATAAATTCCTAAAAGCTCAAGTTTACCTGCTTTTAGTCCCGTTTCTTCAAATAATTCTCGGCGAGCAGTTTCCTCAAGTTCTTCACCAACTTCTATGCCACCCGC
The DNA here is from genome assembly GCF_011800585.1 of Lactococcus sp. EKM203L. Classification (NCBI taxonomy): domain Bacteria; kingdom Bacillati; phylum Bacillota; class Bacilli; order Lactobacillales; family Streptococcaceae; genus Lactococcus; species Lactococcus sp. EKM203L. The sequence goes on along the minus strand of NZ_JAALEQ010000001.1, from coordinate 413,327 downwards.
ATGTAAAGCCCAAGTTCCGTTATCTTTACATTTTTGTAAGAGGATTTTTTCATCAGAATAGACAATAACGCCTGCTCCCAGATAAATCAAAAGCTCATGGCCAATTTTTTCACGAATTTTACTGATATAACTCATTTAACAGACATTATTTCAGTTCAAATTTTAACTCATGAGTTGGTCTAACTAAGCCACGCTCATGTAGCGTTTCAGCAATTTGAACAGAATTCCAAGCTGCTCCTTTGAGTAAATTGTCAGAAACTACCCAAAGATGAATCCCATTTGCTGCATCCAAATCACGGCGAATACGACCCACAAAAGTTTCACGACGACCAACTGAATTAATGGCTTGTGGATAAATTTGATGAGCAACATCATCTTCTAAAACAGCTCCTGGGAATTCAGAAATCAAACGTTTAACCTCAGCAATATCTGCTACTTTTTTCGTTTCAACATAAACTGACTCAGAATGACCGTAAAGAACTGGAATTCTGACACAAGTTGCCGAAACCGCAATTGAATCATCTTCCATGATTTTCTTGGTTTCATTTGTCATTTTCATTTCTTCATAAGTATAATCGTTGTCAGTAAATACATCAATTTGTGCAAGCGCATTGTAAGCAATTGGATAATGTTTTTTATCTCCAGCAGACGGTAAAATTTCTGCTGACAATTCTGTCAGTGCTTTTCCATCAAGTGCTTCTTGGAGTTCACGATTTGTTTCATTAATTGCTGATTGACCCGCACCAGAGACCGCTTGATAAGTGCTGACAATTACTCGCTCAAGCCCATAAGCTTGACGAATCGGCTCTAAAGCAACCATCATTTGAATCGTTGAGCAATTAGGACAGGCAATTATTCCATTGTGTTTTTCCAAAGCATGTGCATTAACTTCTGGAACAACCAAGGGGACATTAGGGTTTTGACGGAAAAATGAGGTGTTATCCACGACAACAGCTCCAGCTTTTACAGCATAAGGGGCATATTTTTCTGATACTGAGCCCCCGGCTGAAAAAAGAGCAATATCAATACCTTCAAAACTATCCTCAGTCAATTCTTCTACAACAAGCTCTTGCCCCTTAAATTCAACAATTTTTCCTGCCGAACGTTTACTTGCAAGCGCACGTACGGTTTCTATAGGAAGTGTAGATTCTTCTAATTGTTCAAGCATACGTGTACCCACGGCACCAGTAACACCAACGACGGCGATATTATATTGTGTCATAATTGTCTGTCCTTTTCAGTAAATTATAATTATTATAGCGCTTTTAAGTTCTAAGGGCAAGAAAAAATCTGCCTTTCGACAGAAATTTTTGTTTTTATTTAAACATAAGTTTAAAGACTGTAGCTGCAATTACTGCACCAACGATTGTGGCAACAACTGGAACCCAAGCGTACCACCATTTAGCGTCTTTATTTTCACCAACAACTGATTGTGGCAAGAAGCTATAAACGATACGAGGACCAAGGTCACGTGCTGGATTCAATGCTGCACCAGTTGGTCCACCAAATGCTGTAACCAAACCAACAAACATCAAACCAATAGCAAGCGCACCAATCATTTTAGATGATGAAGCGCCTGAAACAGAAGCCCAAATTTGGCTTACTGTTGCATTCGCTGTAACATCAGCTCCTTGTTGTTGAGCGTAACTTGTCATCCATTTGATTGATTCTGCACCAAAGAAGTTCGTTGTAAAACTGAGAATTCCGAAAACAAATACAAACATTCCGATTACTTCATTGATAAATCCGTTGAAAATTGCTTTTCCACGATTTGAACCATTATCCAAAGCGTTAGTTGTTGAAAAAGCGCCTAAAGAAATTGCTCCATCATTAGTTTTAGCGAAGTATTCTTTATAAATCGCTACAACAAGTAATTGACCAATAATTGCACCAATAAGTTGTGCCAAAATATATTGTGCAACATGTGCCCAAGGGAAATAACCAGCTGAAGCGAGTCCAATTGTAATTGCTGGGTTAATATGTGCACCTGAAACATTTGCAAAAGCAAGTACAGGAACTAAAATCGCAATTCCGTATCCCCATGCAATTGCAAGACCACCCATGCCCTCATTTTTAGAGCCTTTGAGGGTTACCCCAGCAATTGTACCATTACCAAGCAAGACGAGAAGCATAGTTCCCAATCCCTCAGCAATATATTTTGTCATCCATGAAACATCCATGATAATTTCCTTTCTATTTTAAAAAATATATAAAGATGTTGACACTTCAATTTTATCATATTTTTCTTAACTCTTGCTAATAATAACATTGAAAATATGATTAACTCCTATAATAGATTGTTTTGAAGTTTTTTCAGCATTGTATTCATCTGATTATAACAAGATTTTTTTATTAATTATTTTAATCGTTACGTAAAAAAAGCCCTCTTTCGAGGGCTTTTAAAGGCACTAAAAGTGTGTCAAAAAGGTTCACACAATTTGACAAATACTCACGCTTCCTGCGCGGAAAACCCAATTTCCCAGTATTCCTTAGCTTCGAAATTCTACAAAGTAGAATTATTCGACTCATCGCATACTTAAATTTTAACATATTATGCTAAATGAAACAAGAAGCCAATCAAAATTCCTACCGTTCCCACAAAACTAAGGATACAAATAGTAAATCCTATCGTAAAATAATTCTGACCATATCCATTATAATGAACCCTTTTAGTTCTTTTCCCACGATAAATGATTAAAGATATTACTGACAGAACTGTCAGTAAATATTGGATTGGCTGATTTTGTCCATACATTAAGTTCAAAATTGAAGCTACTCCCACAATAATTGCAAGTAAAATTCCCATCTTATTTCCTTTCTATTTTTTAATTAAAATTTACTGACAGACTTGTTTGTAATCAAAAGAGCTCTGACAAAAAATCAGAACTCCTTTTTCAATATTAGTCAAGCTCTTTGTATGCTTTAACTACATTTTCAGCAGTAAATCCGTAAGCCGGAAGAACGATATTTGCTGGTGCCGAAGCGCCCCAAGTATCTACTGTAACTGTTGCACCATCAAGTCCAACATATTTACCCCATCCGTAACTTGTACCAGCTTCAATCGCTAAACGACGTCTTACAGCTTTTGGTAAAATTTCTTCGCGATAAGCTGCTTCTTGTTCGTCAAAAATATTCATTGAAGGCATTGAAACGACACGAATGCCAGAACCCAAAGTCTTCTTAGCTTCAAGAGCTAATGCTACTTCTGAACCAGTCGCAATGATGATTCCTTCAAGTTTTCCTTCTTCTTTTGAAAGAATATAGGCCCCACGATTCAGACCTTCTTCAGCCAATTCATAAGTATCAGGTAAAACTGGAAGATTTTGACGAGTCAAAATAAGTGCGGTTGGGCGGCTTTTACTTGATGCAGCACGACGCCATGCAGCCACTACTTCATTTCCATCAGCTGGACGAATTACATCCAAATTAGGAATTGAGCGAACAGAAGCTAATTGTTCAACAGGTTCGTGAGTTGGACCATCTTCCCCAACAGCAATGGAATCATGTGTCCAAACATAAGTGACTGGCAAGCTTTGTAGAGCAGCCATCCGAACAGAAGGAAGCATGTAGTTTGAGAAGACGAAGAATGTTCCACCATAGACACGAGTTCCACCATGCAAAGCAATCCCATTCATAATGGCTCCCATCGCAAATTCACGTACACCAAACCAAATATTACGTCCAGCATAGTTATCTGGCATGAAGTCTTCTTCAACTTTAACCATTGTATTATTTGAAGCCGAAAGGTCAGCAGACCCGCCCCAAAGATTTGGCATTTGAGCTGATAATTCTTGGATAGATTCTTGTGAAGTTACACGGCTGGCCTTGCTTGTTTCCATTTCATGCTTGGTCAAAGTAAGCTCTGGCGTTTCATTTTCAAAAGCTTTTGCGTATTGCTCAGCAAGCTCAGGGTATTTTTCAGAATAATCATCAAAAGTATTGCGCCATACTTGCTCCATTGCTTCACCACGCGCAACTGTCGTTTCTAAAAAGCGTTTTGAAACTTCTTCAGGAACTGTAAATTCAGGGTAATCCCAACCATATGCTTTCTTGGCAAATGCAACACCTTCAGCTCCAAGAGGAGCTCCGTGAACTGCTGAAGTTCCTTGTTTTTCGGCACCAAAACCAATGACTGTTTTAACTTCAATAATTGTTGGTTTAGATTTTTCAGCTTTAGCCACTTCAACAGCTGCTGCAATTTCTTCTAAATCATTTCCATCTTTTACCAATAAATGTTGCCAGCCATATGATTCAAAACGTTTTTGAATATCATCAATAAATGACATAGATAAGTCACCATCTAGAGAAATATTATTTGAATCATAGAAAAGAATCAATTTACCAAGTTTCAATTTACCTGCAAGTGAAGCTGCTTCTTGTGAAACACCTTCCATCAAATCACCATCACCATTTAAGGCGTAAGTGTAATGGTCAACAATATCAAAACCAGGTTTATTGTATTGCGCAGCTAAATGTGCTTCAGCCATTGCCATACCGACAGCATTGGCAATTCCTTGTCCTAAAGGACCTGTTGTTGCTTCAACACCATCTGTATGATTAACTTCTGGATGTCCCGGTGTTTTTGATTGCCATTGACGGAAACCTTTTAAATCATCAGTCGTTACATTATAACCTGCCAAATGTAATAAACTATATAACATTGCAGAACCATGACCAGCAGACAAGACAAAACGGTCACGATTTGACCATTTACGACTTGTCTTAGGGTTCACATTAAGAAATTTGCTCCAAAGTACATAAGCCATTGGTGCAGAGCCCATTGGAAGTCCAGGATGTCCTGAATTTGCTTTTTGAATCGCATCTAATGATAGAGTACGAATCGTATTTACAGCCAATTGATCAGTAGTATCAAACATAAGATTTCTCCATATTTTTTATTTATACTCACATTATAACACAAGTTAGAAACGGTTTTCATTCTCTGAAATTAAAATTTTTTTCTTTTTTTATGTTTTTATATGAAAATCTTTTTAATTTTGGTAGGAAAGGTTGCGGTTGACCTGTTTTTATAAATCTTCAAAAAAATTATTTTTTCAATTATAATTCTTTGCTTTTTGAATTAATTTTATCTCTTCTATTCGAAATCAAACTCGTCATTAATACAATTAAGAGAAAAATTATTATAAAGGAAATTAATGCTATTGATCCAGCTTTGCCAATTACCCCAAGCAATCCTCCTGAAACAATATAATCTGAATCTGCAAAGGTCGATGCAGAATTCGCTCCAAACGAACCTAAGGCAGGCAGAATTAAAAGTGGACCCCAAGCTAACAGTAATCCATTCGCTGTTGAGCCGATAATCGCCCCACGCAAACCTCCAAAAGCATTGCCATAAACTCCTGCTGCTCCTCCACAAAAGAAGATACCAACAACACCAGGAATAATCACAGTTGTTCCTAAGCCAAGCATTATTAGCATAGAAATAACTCCAACAATAAATGAGACAAAAAATCCAATTAAAACAGCATTGGACGCATAAGGAAATACTATTGGAACATCTAATGCTGGTTTTGAGTTAGGAACAAGCTTTTTAGCAATCCCTTGAAATGCTGGAATAATTTCTGACAAAATCATACGAACGCCTTGAAGAACAACCACAAATCCTGCTGCAAAAGTCCCTGCTTGAATGACCGCATAGACAATATAATTAGTTCCAGCAGATAAAGCTGGACTTTCAACAAAATGAGGACCTGCAATTAAAGCTAAAATAACATAGACAACCATCATTACTAGAGAAATAGAAACAGTAGAATCTCTCAAAAACCCAAGGTTTTTAGGGATATTTAATTTTTCAGTTGATTTTTCTGGATCCTTATTTCCAAATTTTTCTCCAAGCCAACCGGATAGAGCATAGCCCATATTGCCAGTATGGCCCATTGCAACTTCATCATTACTAGTGATCTTCCGCATATAGCGTTGAGTTAGAGCGGGTGTGATTGTCAGCAATGTTCCTTCAAATATTCCTCCTAACAAGATTGTCAACCAACCATTTCCTAGTCCAGCAGAAATAAGTACAACAGCTGACATTGTTGATACATAGAGCATTGCTTGCCCAGTCAAGAAAATATATTTAAATCTTGTAAAACGTGCAAGTATCACATTGACAATAAATCCCACAATCATAATTAAGGCTGCGGGTGTTCCATACTTCACTAATGCTAAAGCAACCACCGCTTCATTGGATGGTACAACTCCCTTAGCATTAAAGACATGTTGAAACATCGTTGCAAAGGGATTCAATGAGGTAACTAATATCCCCGCACCCCCAGTCAAAACCAAAAAACCTGCAAATGTTTTAATTGAACCTTGGATAACTGTACTTGCTGTTTTTTTCTGCAAAATCAATCCCAACATTGCAATTAATCCAACTAAAAGCGCTGGAGTAGTTGCGACTGATACAATAAAGTTTAAAATACCATTCATTTTATTTTTCTCCTCTAGTCTAGAAAAATTTTGTACTTTATAGATTCGATTTATTTTTTCTTATTGATGACTTATGTTATTTTCATCAAGCACTTTATAAAGTGCTTCACGCGCAACTTCTTTATCAATAATTGACTGAAGTGGCATAATTTTTTCTGTTGGAATATTAGGAAGAGCAGATACTAATGTTGCCTCAACAAAAAAATAATCCGCTGCATCTGGTGTTGCTGACCCAACATCCATATGCTCCAATTCGAAATAATCAATATTTACTCCTGATTCTTCTAATAATGACTGAATGTTCATTTGAACCATAAAACTCGTTCCTAACCCAGATTGACATACACATGCAAATTTCATATTATTTTTCTCCTTCTTCTTCTAAAAGTATTTGTTCAACTTCTGTTGCATTTGTTGCTGCAAGTAACTGACCCAAGCGTTCTTTATTTGATAATATCTTAGTAAGTGTTGATAAATCTCTAAGATGGGTCTCATTATCAATAGCTGCTAAAACAATAAAAAGTTTAATTTCATGCTTATCATCGTTCATTAACTTTACTGGATGTTCACATCTTAAAAATGACATTCCTAATTTTTTGACCCCTTCCTCTGGACGAGCATGAGGAAGTGCAATTCCCAATCCTAAGTCAATATAAGGGCCGAAAGCTTCTACTTTATCAATAATAGCTTTGATATAACGCTCTTCAATTTCATGTTTATCAAGAAGGGGCTGTGCAGCTAATTCAATTGCTTCTTGCCAGGTCAATTCTCTATTGGTAAAATTTATTTTTTCTTTTGTAAGTAAATCTGTTAGCATAACTCCTGATAGTTTCCCTTCTTTTCTAGTACGATTTAATTTTTTTTCAATAATTTTTATTAAATCCAGTTTACTTGCTGGTTTTTTTATAATAATGTACGGTTCTATTGAATCTAAAATAGTTTGAGCAGATGGTTTTATAAAACCTGGGAGCTGAAAATCTTGTAAAACTTGATTATAGAGCTTATTTTCTTCACGCTGCTCTGGAAAAGCTGACATAAGATAAACTTTTTTGTCTGACTTTACAGGAACCGTTGAAAAAATAATATCATATGAATTTATAGGTAATTTTTCGAAATGAGAGACTCGAGCACTCAGAATAAATTCCATTGTCGGGAATAAACTCTCTAGTCTTTTTTGCATAATTAAACTCGAACTGATTCCATTTACACAGAGTACAATTGCTTTTAATGATTTACCTGAGTACTTATTTTTATAAATCTCTCCACCAAATAAAATGACAAAATAAGCTTTCTCAGATTCTGAAATTTCACCGACCTCTTCTTTTAATGGTTGAAGGACGTTATCCATCAGTAAAAACAAGGAGTGGTACTCTTTTTTTATCCGTTCAAGCAGGACATTTTTTAATTCAAAATGATTTTTTAATCGATAGTATGCAGGAGTTAGGTGAGCTAATAGTGCCATAAAGGTCTTTGTGAAATCATCGAATTCAATTGCTGCTAATTTCATAACATTTTCCATAATGTTAAAGGCCATTCGGTATAAACCATTGTCTTGCTCAATTGTATTTTTTCCATCCGACATCCCAATAATTAATGATTTGAGTAGCTCATTAATATTTTCACTCCCCTTTTCAAAACCTCTACACTTGAGCAGACTTGCAAACAGTAATGTCGAAAGATATCGACTATAAACAATCTCAATCTGTAGTTCTTGCATTATCTTTTTCAATAGCTGATTATTCTTAAAAATAGTTAATGGATCCTTATCATTTAAAACTTTTGATAAGGTATAAAATCCTGCGTCCTCAGATAAATTTTGCAAATAATACCAAGCCTTCTCCTGTAAAATTTTCTCCTCAAAATTAAGGTAAAATCCTTTTTTTCTTGAATATTCAATCTGAATATTTTTGCGCATAAGCTCCTCTCTAAGTTTTTTTAAATCACTTAAAACCGTATTTTTACTTACTTGAAGATATTTTTGAAAAAGAGCTATTGAGAGGGAAGATTCATTTGTAAAAATAAGTAGATATATAAGGGAACGTCTTTCAACTTCTGATAAAATAAATGTCTTTTGATTGATAGAATAACGAGTTTCTTCAAAATTTTCTATTTTATCAAAAATTGCTAAGCATTCATTTTTATAATCTAATTTTTTTAAACCTTGATTTTCTAATTTTTGATTAAATTCCTCCAATATTCGATAAAATTTTTCTTTATCTAGATTAGTGACCTCCAATATTCGCTCTAATTTCCATAATTTATGTTTTGAAAAAAAGAGAATGTCTAAATCATAATTAATCATAAAAACGCTCCCTTGTATTTTTTATTATAACTCAATTATTTTACCAAAATATAGCGCTTACAGTCCAAATTACTTTTACTAAATAAAATAATTGGACTGAACTTTAGAAAATAAAAAAACTCCAAAAAATGAAGTTTTTTATTATTCAAAAGGGAAAATTAATAGCTAATTTTTATTTCTTAGCTGCCTTAAATGCTGCCATAAATTTCTTGGCATTTTCAGTAACCCCACTATAATTGTTGTTGGCTGCTGGAGCTGTAACCCCACCTCCAGCACTTACAGCTACTGCTCCTGCTGCAAACCATTCAGCAACATTATCAACATTTACTCCTCCCGATGGAAGGATATTAATATAAGGAAATGGACCTTTTAAGTCTTTTATCATTTTGGGACCTGTAATATCACCTGGGAAAAGTTTGATTAACTCTGACCCATACTCTAAAGCTTTTTGAGCTTCGAGTGGAGTTAAAATTCCCGGAACATAGGGAATCTGATAAAGATTACATATCTTTGCGACTTCTTTGTTAAAACTTGGACTGACAATAAATTGAGCCCCTGCAACAATGGCCAAACGAGCAGAGGTCGGATCTAAAACTGTCCCTGCTCCGATCACTACATCTGTTCCTAGATACTTGGCTACCAAATCAGAAATAACTTCGTTAGCTCGCGGGACTGAATAGGTCAATTCGATAGAAGTGATTCCTCCTGAGACGACAGCTTCTACGATTTTTAATGCTTTTTCGCCACTCTCAGCTCGGACGACCGAGACGACTCCTGATTGAATCACTTTATTTAATAATTCTGCTCTTTGCATGACTACATCTCCTTGTAAAATGCTTTTAGTTCTTCTTTTGTGGGATAACCTTCACTATCTCCTGAGCTTTGAACTGCTAATGCTCCAACGGCACAGGCGCGCTTGACGGCTTCTTTTAAGGTTTTTCCTTCAAGTAAGGCAGACTCAAGACCAACGGCGAATCCGTCTCCTGCTCCAACCGTATCAACAACTTTTGCTACTTTAAATCCAGAAATAAAATATTGTTCACCATTTTTTAATTTTACAAAAGCACCATCAGCGCCTAATTTGACAACTACAATCTTTGTGAGAGTGCTCTGCTCAAGGTAAAAATCAGCGATTTTTTCTGGTTCAAATGAACCGGTCAAGATTTCACCTTCATTTATTCCTGGCAGAATGATTTGACTTTGCTTTGCTAAATCATTGATTATTCTTATCATTTTTTCTTGATTATCCCAAAGTACAGGTCGTAAATTTGGATCGAAAATGGTTAAAATATCTGCTTCATTTAATTTTTGATTGAACCCTTGAAATGTTTTTAAACTAGTTTCTGAAAGGGCTGGAAAAATTCCTGAGAGATGCGCAATTTTTATCCCTGATAAATCTAGAGCTTTTAGTTCAGCAATGGATAAATTGGCCGCTGCAGAATTTTTGCGATAATAATCAACTTTTGGGTCGCCCTCACTTACTTTTTGTTTTAAATAAAAGCCTGTTGAATAGTTTTTATCTTTGGTGAGATAGGTCGTTTCAATCTCCGCTTTTTTGACTGACTCAATAATAAAATTCCCAAATGAATCCTCTCCGACTTTAGAAATATAAATTCCTTTATGTCCTAGACGACTCAAACCAATCGCAACATTTAGCTCCGCACCAGCTAAATATTTGCTGAAATGCTCAGCTGCATCTAAACTTATATCTTGATTTTCTGAGGCAAGAACGACTAAAGGTTCGCCAAGAGTTATAAATTCAGTCATTGCTTAGAGTCCTCATCTTTGAAAAATCCAAAATAATCATGCACATTATTATAACTAATATCTTCAATCATTTTTCCAACAAGTGCTTCATTATCAGGGATTCTACCATTTTCAATCAACTGTCCAACAAAATTACAGAGGACGCGACGGAAATATTCATGACGTGGATAACTTAAAAAGCTCCGTGAATCTGTCAACATTCCTACAAAATTGGACAATAAACTTTGTGAAGCAAAAATCTCTAATTGGTTTTCCATTCCTTTTTTGGTGTCATTGAACCACCAACCAGCTCCAAGTTGTAATTGTTGCACTCCTTCACCTTGAAAACAGCCAATCATTGTGGCTAATTCAAGCCAATCATTTTGATTAAGGGAGTAGAGAATGGTTTTTGGTATGGTTTCAAGTTCTGCTGCTTTGCTAAAGAGTTTGGTTAATTCCTCAGAAATATTAGCTTGAGTACCCATACTATCAAATCCAGTATTTTCACCAATTTTACTTAAGGCTGGGCCATTGATAGAACGGTTGACGTTAACATGGAGTTGCATTGTCCATTCAAATTTTTTATTTAATTTCATAATTTCAAGGATTAATGCCGTAATGTATTGATTGTATTCTAGGTCTGTTAAAGTTTGATTCTCTTTGGCTTTCTGAAGGATAGAATCTAAATCCACGTTTTTAGTTTCTGCAAAAGTATAGGTAGATAAGGAGTGGTCAGACAAACGTCCACCAAGGCTTGTGAAAAATTCAAATCTTTGTTCAAGTGCCTTAATCATCGTCTTAAAACCTTTTATTTCAATTCCAGAAACTGCTGACAGCTCTGTCAAATAGTCTGCAAAATGTCCGTCAGTAATCGAAATTAAATGGTCTGGTCTTAAAGCTGGCAAAACTTTGAAATCTTTTTCCTCTTTGGCTAATAATTCATGATAAGAAAGCGTTGAAATAGGGTCATCTGTTGTACAAACAACTTTTACCTGTGAATTTTTAATCAATGCGCGTGGTCTGAAATCATCTGTGGCAAGCATTTGGTTCGCTTCATCCCAAATTTCTTTGGCTGTCTCGCTTGAAATCAACTTATCAATATGGAAAAATCGTTTTAATTCCAGATGAGTCCATTCATAAATTGGATTACCAAATGATTTTTCGAGTGTTTTAGCAAATGCTAAAAACTTTTCATAATCCTCTCCATCTCCAGTAATCAATTTTTCAGGAATGCCGTTCGCACGGAGCAAACGCCATTTATAATGATCCCCACCTAGCCAAATTTGTGTTAAATTTTCATATTTTTTATTTTCATAAATTTCTGCGGGTTCAAGATGGCAATGATAATCAATAATTGGCATTTTTTCTGCATGTTTGTGAAAGAGCATCTTGGCACTTTCATTCGTTAGTAAAAAATCTTCTGATAAAAATTTCATGATTCTCCTTTATTACTATTAAAAGTTAATTCAACTTCATAAGTTTTTGATTCATTTGATTTTAAGCTGATATTTCCTTCTTTTTGCAAGAGTTCTTGTTTTTGATTGAGAATATCAGGCAGTCCTTGAAAGGGTTCAATACAGAGGTAAGAAAGATTTTCGTCTTCTTTTGTCCACAAGCAAAGATAAGGAAAATCCGTCATTTTCATGGTCATTTGATAATCAGTCTCTTGTGAAAAAAGTTTCACTTCCTCGATTTTATTGTCAAAAATGACGAGCCCTTTTTCAAAGAATTCTCTTTCAAGTGGAAAATTACTGACAGCTTTATTAATTTCTATGATTTTTCCCGAACGATAAGGAAATGGATTTTTGACAATTTCAAATTGTTTTAAAGTCCTATCTTTAGTTTCAAAGGAAATCTGGTAATCTTCAAAATTTGCTGACAGGTTAAAAGCTGGATGAAATCCTAAGGCAAAAGTCAATTTTTTTACTGACAGATTTTTTATTTCAAATTGAATCTTCAATTTTTTACTGACCAGTTGATAAGTGACTTTTAATTCAAATTGAAAAGGGTAGGATTGATAAGTTTCCTCGTTATCTTTTAACGACAAACTTATCTGGTCTTCTTTCTGGTCAATAATTTCAAAGAAATAATCTGAAGCAAAACCATGTTGTTGCATCGGATAAATCTTCTGGTTCAGCAAATATTCATCATCAGTTGAACGTCCAATAGCCGGAAATAAAATTGGGGCATGTTTTGGCCACTCAGAGCCATTCCAAATAAAATCAAATTTATTTTTATTCTCAATTACATGAGTTAATTCAGCCCCTTTTGGATTAATTTGAACAGTAAGCTCATTATTTTTTAGTGTTAACAATTGATTTTCCATCGTTTTTCTCCGATAAATTTACTGACAGCGCCTGTCACTAAACTTTTAAGCTTTTGTCATTAAATGTCTGCTTGGTCAGGCCAACATTTTTCATAAGAGTGACCTGTCAGTAATTCAACGACCTGACGTGTTTCAAGAGTTACATCAGCTTTTGAGCCTCCTTCTTCAAGACGTTGCAATTCTGCTTTTAAAATATCATGATTGGCTCGATTAAGTTTAAAGGTGCGAGCTGCAATTAATGCGGCTGCTAACAAGCCAATTGGAACAAAGATGAAAATCAACATAATTCCGTGCTGAATACCTAATGGTGTATTTGCATGAGTCGTCATTGTTGTGGAATTAAATCCAATTTCTTCAAGAGCCCAACCAGCAATATATGTTGCAAGTGCCCCTGTTGATTTACGAAAGAAAGTCATGACAGAAGCATATACGCCCGCTTTATCACCATGTGTAAAAATTCGGTCAACATCGGGTATAAAAGGGAAAACATTCCAAGGAGTAAATTCTAAAATTCCTCGTCCAAGTTGATAAATAATGGAAACAATCACAAGCATCCACATTGGATTATTAATCCCTGTCAAATAGATAACAAAATAACCTAACATGGCCACAATAATCGCCAAATAACTCAAAGTAAATAAATATTTCGGACCACGAGTGACCATTAATTTTACTGCGGCAATAGTCGATAGAATACCAAATGCTGAGAGTGCTTGGAGAACCCACGGAGCATTGGCAGATGTTCCAGACAATCCAATCACGATAAAAGTTGGGAGCAGTGTAGAATAGAAATCTTTTCCTGTAAATGAGAGGAGATAAACCAATAAATGTTTTCTGAATGATTTATTTTTGAAAGTGCCAAAGTAATCTGTCACTGTTTTTTTCATAAATCCACTAAATCCAAGTCGTGGTTGAGCATCTAATTCTGCTAGAAATTCTGGAGTTAAAGGGCGTTCCCAGCTTGCTCGCCATGAAGTGAAAATGGCAATGACAAAAATGACTGTCCAAGTAATTCCCGTATAAAGATAAGCATTAGGATTATTAAATGACTTAAGTACAGCTAAGGTAAAGAAGACAATAGCCGTTCCAGTTGCTGAAATAAACATTCGACTCCCTGAAAGAGTGGTTCGTTTTTTATAATCAGGCGTCATTTCCGTAGGCAAGGTTTCCCAAGGAATTAAAATCATGGAAATCGCTACCTCAATAGCAACATAAACCCAAAGATAATATTGCCAACTGCTAGTTGAAATCCAAAACATTGGAAATAAAATCGCAAATAATATTCCGCCAAGTGCAATAAAGAAATGACGTCGGCCATATTTTCGTCCTAATCTTGTTCGATAAAAACGGTCAGTAATTGCCCCAAAAAAGAGGGACCAGATGGCATCAATAATCCGACCAATTCCCAAAACTGCTCCTGTAAAAAGAGGACTAATTCCTTGTGAAAGAACAAAGACAAAGATAACTCCTGAAACAATGTTATTCCAGCCTCCGCCCATTAAATCAGTCAAACCGTAAAGAAGACCACGCCTTGTATTGATTGCTTTTGGGGTATAAACCCATGAAGTTTTTTGTTTTTCTGCCATTTTAAACAGATTCTCCTATTTTTATATTTTTGTCAGTGAAAATTGACAAATTTTTCCATAAACTTTGTTAATTTGTGAACTTTGTGAAACGCTTACTCCAACGTTTTAATTTTAGCGGAGAGTATTCTCCGCACATTTTTTTCACAAAAAGTTCTTTAAAATAGATTTCTTCATATCATTTTTATTTACTGATTCGTTTTCTCAAGCGCCTCCCAAAGCCCATTAAGATAACTTGCTCCAAGTGCTCGGTCATATAAACCGTAGCCTGGGCGTCCTGTTTCTCCCCAAATCATTCGACCATGGTCTGGACGAATATAGCCATCAAAACCATTATCATACATGGCTTTCATTATTTTATATATATCAAGCGAACCATACTCCGACATATGAGGAGCTTCATAAAAATCTTTTTCACCACTTGGCAAAAATTTAATATTCCGCACATGTGCAAAAGGAATTCGGTCTCTTTTGACAAATTCAGCCATAATTTCATAGACATTATTAGCTGGATCTTCAGCAATCGACCCCGTACAAAGCGTAATCGCGTTTGACGGACTATCTACAACATTACATATCCAATCTAAATCTTCCCGATTTTTCACCACCCGAGGAAGCCCAAACATCGGATAAGGAGGGTCATCAGGGTGAACAGCCATTTTAATCCCAACTTCTTCACATGTAGGAATGATTGCTTTTAGAAAATAAGCAAAATTTTCACGCAATTTATGCTCATCGACATTTTTGTATGCCTCAAAGAGTCCTCTGACTTCTGATAATCTTTCAGGTTCCCAACCCGGGAGTGAAAAGCCACCATCCGCTGCTTGAACGCGGTCAATTATCTCCTGAGGGTTTGCTGGAATATCCCCAGCAATAAAAGCCATAGTTTGTGAATTATCAGATAAATGATAATCCAAATCTGATTTCAACCAGTCAAATACAGGCATAAAATTATAGCAAATCACTTCAATCCCAAACTCAGCAAGATTTCGAATCGTTTCTTTATAATTCTCAATATATTTATCACGAGTTGGCAAACCAATTTTGATATCATCATGAATATTGACAGATTCAATTACTTTTAAACTTAAACCTGCGGCTTCAATTTCTTCTTTAAGTGCTTTGATTCTCTCCTTTGGCCAAATTTCTCCTGCTGGAATGTCCATAATCATTCCAACTACTCCTTTAACACCTGGAACTTGGGCAATTTCAGAAAGTTTTATCTTATCTGCATTTGAACCAAACCAACGCATTGTCATTTCCATTTTTTTATTCCTTTATCTTATTTATATAAAACCAAATAACGTGCTATAGCTTCCCACTAAGCGGTAAGACCAGCTGAAAGTTGTACGTCAATGATTTCGTAATTTTGATTTTGCAAATCTGCCAAAACTTTATTTAAAGCTTGATTAAAAAGTTGGTCAGTTTTTTCTTTTCACAATTTGGCAGAAATGGAAAACTGATAGCAGTATTTTTACTGACAGCTCAAAATTAAACATTCTGTCAGTAAATTTTCAGATATTTTTTACTGACAGTTCTAAATAAGTAGTCTGTCAGTATTTTTTTCCGTGTTCTTTTAGGACGATTTGCAGTGTCTTAAGCACTGCTCCTTTGCCTTGAAGCATTTGCTCAAAGTAATTTTCAATCTTTTGAGCTAGCCCTGTTTGGTACATCTCATTTGGAAAAATTTGGTGATTAGATAAGATAGGTTTTAGAATTTCATGAATTTCTTGCTGACTACCATCTAATTTTACCTCGGCAACAAAAGCTTGCAACTCTTCAAGAAGAGGGTCAGGACTTGGAGAAAAACTTTCTAACTCATCATTAATTCCGATTAAATAACGGCACCAAGCAGCAATGACTAATGGAATAAATTCCAATTCTTTAACAGAAAATCTTGGATTGGCAATATAGTGTCCAATTGTTACGCCATAGCGAACAGGAATTTTTTGTGACGTATCTGCCGCAATTCTCTGTGGTGTATCTGGAATATTTTTATTTGGTAAACGTTTAGTCAATAACTGGTCAATAAAATCTTTTGGATTGATAATTTTCGGATTCTTAACCACAGGCAAAGCCTCGCCATACCCCAAATTCTTAACAAGTGCTAACAAATCTGGATTGGCAACTTCTTCCCAAATTGAATGATAATCTAATAAACTTCCAAAAATAGCTAAAGCGGTATGCAAGGGGTTCAAACAAGCGGTAACTTTCATCTGATCAGCATCATTGACTGTTTCACGATCAGTCAAGATAACTCCAGCTTTTTCTAATGCCGGCCTGCCATTTGGAAAAGTATCTTCAATCACTAAATAATGAACTTCTTCCGTATTACCAAAAGGAGCAATATTTGTATGTTTTTGACTATGTAAAATTTCTGTATCCTCAAAATCATCAGCTGTCAGTAATTTTGCAACTTTTTCAGACGGATTGGGTGTAATTCGGTCAATCATTGACCAGGGAAAACTGACTTTTTTAGGATTGATAAGGTAATCATAAAAATCTTGTTCTACGATTTCATTTTCCACCCAAGCTTTAGCAATGGTCAAAATCGCTTCTTGCAATTTCAAACCATTTTCTGAAAAATTATCTGTGCTCACCATGGCAATCGGAAATTTACCAGCTTTAAATCTTGCATAAAGGAGATAAGTAACGGCTCCCATATTGGTTTTGGGCTTGCTTCTTCCTTGCATATCTTCAAGTGCCAAAGGCGTCAATTGATCTTTTGAATCCCGTAGTGAATAACCTTTTTCTGTAATCGAAAAAGTTGTCAATTGCAAAGACGGATTTTCAAAGACTTTTGTTAAATGAGCCCAACCCTCGGTATTTTCTGCATTAAAATAAAAACTTTCAGCAACACTCGCAATCAATTCTTTGTCAAAAGTTCCATCTGATTTCATTGTCACTGACAGAAAACGATTATTATATGCCCGATAGCTTTTATCAATTACCTCATCATCATAAGTTTCGGCCACAATAAGACCTGAGTTGAGTTCTCCTTGATTGAGTAAGTCTTGGGCGACACCCGCATGGAAACATCTAAAAAGATTTCCTCCACCAAAGTGGACCCAGACTGGATTATCAGCTGTTGACTCTATAACTTTGTCTTGATTAAAGTTAGGAATTTTAATTTTCGCTTTTTTAAATTCCTCAGCTTTTATCAAATAATCATCAAGCAATTTCACCATGATTTCTCCTTTAAATCTCGAAAAGTGATATATCAGTTTTTCTTCTACGAAAACTAGTATATCACTTTTGAGAAACCGTTGTCAAGAATATATTAAAAAAAAGACATTATTTTAAAAGAATACCTTTATTATTTGACTTTACCGCCCCTCTGCTCTATAATTACAGAATGAATGAATTGAATTTTAATCTACAGAATCAGGCCTATAAACAAATTACAGGCAAAATTCTCAGGAATGAATATCGTCCTGGTCAAAAAATTTCACAAAAAAATATCGAAATTGATTTGCAATTAGGCCGAACTCCTGTCAGAGAGGCACTTCTTCGTTTACGTCGTGATGGACTCATTTACAGCATCCCTCAATCAGGAACCTTCGTCACAAAAATTGATTTAGATGCTGCCATCAATGCTCGATTCATTCGAGAAAATTTAGAAGCCAAAATTGTTTCCGAAGCCGCGGCTTTAGAGAATAATAATCTTTTACTCAACCAAGCGCGTGATGCAATTGAACTTCAAGAACAATATGCTGCTAAAGCAGAATATCACAATTTTTTTAATGCCGATGAAGAATTTCATAAAACTTTTTATTTAATGACTAATCATGCCCAAGTCTGGGACTGGCTTCAAACCATTAATATTCAGTTCAATCGTTTCCGTTGGTTACGTCTTGCGATTTCTGATTTACCATGGAATACCTTGATTGAGCAACATAAGGAAATACTTTGCGCTGTTGAGAATCATGATGGAGAACAAGCTGTCACAGCAGCTGCCAAACATTTGCACTTGATGTTTGACGAAGAAATGGCAGTGTTACAAGCTTTTCCTGAATACTTTGATAATTTACCCGAATAAAAAACTCTGCCGGAATTCCGACAGAGTTTTTTATAAGTAACTCATTTATTTTACATTTTTAGAATCTGGAATTAAAAATGAAGTAAAGAAAGCAATAATAACAAGAATCAATCCTGTGACAATTCCAGAAATATAACCAGAACTACTTCCACCAACACTGGTATGTAAAAGCGTTGGCACTGCGTACAAGATAATGAAACTGATACCAGCTCCTAAATTAAACATTCCTGCATTTAAGCCCGGAAGATAACCTGGATTATCCTCTGGTGAAAGCACGATTCCCAGACCATTTAACATAATATTTGTTATTCCAGCATAGGTAATCCCAATGAAGGTAGATACCAACAATAAAAGCCGGATTGAAGGTTGTAGCACTCCAACAACGGCCAAACCAATACCGATAATCGTCGTTAAAAGTCCAACCCGAAGGACTTTTGTAAAGCCAAAGCGAGCAGCCAAGAATCCTGAAACAGGTCCAAAGAATAAGCCAGCAAGCGCATAAGGAGTAAGGGTAACAAGAGAAACCATATCTGCCCCAAGTCCCAAACCAAACTTACCATCTTGACCCAAAGCTGGAATAATACCATTCATAATTGCAAAGACACCAGTCATCGTTAGGAGAGTTGTAATTAATAACCCCCAAGTTCTTCTTTGTTTCAAATAATGAATAGGAACCATTGGATGATTCACTCGTTTTTCAACTTGCCAAAATCCAACAAAACAAATCAAACCTAAAAGAGCCAAGAGTGAAGCTAAAAGCCAATTAGGAAGTCCAAGATTTCCAAAACTTCCTTGCAAGGCATTCACCGCGCTCAAGAGCGCACCCATTGCCACTACTAAAAGAATGACTCCGCTCCAATCCATTTTTGGTGTATCTTTTGCAGTTGACTCTTGCGTTCCAAAACTTACTAAAAGAATAGCAAGTGCCGCAGTAATTCCCATAACAAAAAATACAGAACGAAATCCACCATGACTTACTAGCCAACCACCTGCTAATGCATCAACCCCAGCAATTCCACCATTGATTGAAGTGAGTATGGCCATTAATTTTGCATATCTCTTCTCATCACGCACTTTCACATGCAGAATAATTAAACAAAGCGGAACCACAGGGCCAGCAGCACCTTGTAAAATACGACCAATCATCAAAATCCCTACATTTGTAGCAAATCCTGAGATAAGACAACCAATCATTGTCAAAGTAAGCATTCCAATTAGAACTTTTTTTCGTCCAATCAAATCCGCCAAACGAGGCAAAAATAGAGCAAATAAGGCCGCAGCTGTAAAAAAGATGGTTTGTGTTAGTGCTATAGACGAAGCTGTCGTGTGTAATTGGGTCTGCATGGTAACCAAAGCAGGCGAGAGCATTGAAGCATTGAGCTGAAAAGCAAAGATTGCTACCAATAGGGCCACCATTAAAGCCACTATTGAACCCGCATTATCACTAGATTTTTGAGGAACAGTATTTTCTCCCATTTTTTCTCCTTTTTTTAGAGGATAAACTCTTTTTAATTTTACAAACCTAAAAGAGCCCCAGCTATCTATTATATTATAAATTTTACTTTTTGCGAAGTTTAAAAATGTCACTTGGACAAATTTATATTTTTATTCATTATTCATCTTTATTTTTAAAAATAAAAAAACTCTGTCCTAGCGACAGAGAAAAATACTTTAAAATCAACATTTCAATAAGTTGTTTTATCGAAAGGGGCTATAAAGGGGCATTATGGTTCTTGCTGGACTCGAACCAGCGCTAACCCCGTTATGAGCGGGGGACTTTAACCAACTAAGCTAAAGAACCGTTAGGCAGCATTACTGCCGCCTATGTTCAAGACTTTCATTATAACATACTACCTTAATTAAAAACCACTCTATAAAAGAGTGGCCCTAATTTACGCAAAGGGAAGTGTGTGTTTTCTCTTGCTGGCTAAGTATAACATACTATCCTAGAATTACAACATCGTATTAAAAAAACTGAAGCTACTGCTCCAGTTTATGCACGATTTTCAAATATAATTATGCTTTTGTGATATTGACTGCTTGAAGACCACGTTGACCTTCTTCAACATCAAATTCAACTTTTTGACCTTCATCAAGTGATTTGAATCCATCAGATTGGATTGCTGAGAAGTGAGCGAACAAATCTTTGCCTTCTTCTGAAGTGATAAAGCCAAATCCTTTATCTGCGTTAAACCATTTTACTGTTCCATTTGCCATAATATTTATTTCCTTTCGACAAAATTGTAAATCTCATTTTGCGAAAAGTGAATCTATAAAACATTTTACTCATGACAAAATCTACTTTCTCATAGTAACACTAATTATACTCAATGTCAAACTGCCTATTTATTAATAAAAACCATATCTTGATGATATGGTTTTTATGAACTGTAAGGAAAGCAACTAATCTTTCCGTCCAGCAAGTATAACACTAAGGTTAGTTAAAGTCAAACTAACTACTAATTGAAAAATAAAAAGCCACTCACAATTGAGCGGCTAAAGATGACAGGCGGTGCTTTCGAAGTACCAACCTTACGTTAAGTATATCACTTTGATCAGTTATTACAATAGTAAATAAAAAGTCACCCCAAATGTGGGAGGGTGACTGAAATAAGCTGGGAGTGACTGACTCCCTAGCGCAAGTGTAGCACTATACTTAAGTAAAGTCAAACATATTTAAAAAGCCGCCCAATATGACAAGGGCGACTACACCTAAGGGCCAACGAACCCCATGGCAAGTATAACACATTATTTTTTAATTACAATAGCAAAGAAAAGGCCGCCCCAAACGCAAGAGGGCAGCTCTGATATATAGTAAGGAGTCTACTAAGCTCCTACGCTAATCATAACACTTTAAAATTTAAAAACAATAGCAAAATAAAAAAGCCACTCCGAAGAGCAGCTTAACTCTAGAAATAGGATGAAATCCCACAATCATCCCGCCTAAATTATAACATATTATTATTGACAATTGTTCATAAAATTGATAATATTATAACAGTTAGTGCAAGTTAATCTAGTTTTATACTATATTATTCATACCTTGCTCTAATCACGTTCCGGCACTGGCTTAATGCTAGTGCTTTTTTATATCAAAAAATGCCTCATAAGGGGAGGAGGCATTTAAGAAAAATTTTATAACGAGCTTCTCATGGATGAAGAAAGCTCAAGGAAATAAAATATCAGGATGATTTATTATAGCGCTATCATTATTTTTTGTCAAGAAAAAAGCGCCCCAGTTAGGAGAGGGACGCTTAGGAATGAATTTATGAAAATTTTATATTTGGAATAGTTATATTATAGTACTTCATTCTTAAATCAAACAAAAGAAAAATATGCCAATAACGCTTAGAGCATTTCTTTTGACAACGCTATCTTTTATTGGTATTCTTAAACTATCAATTAAGAAGGAAACCCGAAATGGTTGGGAGAATATTTTTATTTAGTGGGTTCAATTCCCACCTCCTTCATTATTAAAATCATCCTACTAGTCCGCTGCTAGTAGGATTTTTTTTGCAAAAGAAAAACGCCCTGGAGGGCGAGAGGCTATTTATCCACTAAATTCAATAAACCACCGACTATATTGTCACATTCCTCTTTGAATCCAGATACTTTATCTCTATAGTAATCAGTATTCAAACCATGTTCTGTAAGAATAGTGCTTGTTATGGCTTGAACAGGTAATTGTTCTTTTTCAGAAACCATCGCAAGTTGATTGTAGTCAGGGATATTGGCAATCCGATACGGATCTCTTTTCTCAAAAATTTCTTTAAATTCCTTTGGTGTCACTGCCATACCAAACCCGTTAAGATCATCGGCCAACTCAATTGTAAAGTCATTAAGTTCATCAAGAATTTGCTCAAATCTCTTCGCAGACTTTGTATTCTGTTCATTCTTTCTAGAAAAAGGACGATAGTTCTGACAAACAATTCCTAACATTTTAGGGAGTTGTTTAGTCTTTCTTGCAAATATTTCAAAATCAGATACATTCCTATTCCAGCCTCTAAAAATTTGATTCAAGTTTCTTAAAGCTTGTCTGCTAAAAATACTAGGATTTACAGGTACAATAAAATAATCCGACAGCATTACAAAAAGTTGGTTAACAGCTGACAAAGCTGGAGAAAGATCCACAATAATATAATCTTGACCCTCTCCAAGTTTTTGGAGCGCTTGGTAAACTGAGGTGGGAATATGAGAAAGGGCACTAATCCCTGCCATCGATAAACCTACGCTCTCTTCCAATTCTGCAAAACGCAAAGACCCTGCTAATAATTTAAGATTATCACTCTTTTGAAAAAGTTCTATTTCTCTTATTTCTTGTCCAAATGTTGGTTCGATATATTGAACAAAATACTCATATACGTTATTTTTTAAAAAAAATTCTGAATCATAATTAGCAAATAAATTCATTTGGTTATAATCATCCAAAAATTCATTATCAACTGCTATTTCTGTTAAATTTGCTTGAGCGTCTCCGTCGAGCATCAAGACTTTTTTCCCTTTTTCCGCTAGGCTCCAAGCAACGTTATAAGCCAGAGTTGTTTTTCCTACTCCACCTTTATGATTGAAGAATGAGATTATTTTCGCCACAATATTCTCCTTTATTATTAAAGTTAACATCGGAAGTGTTCTACTTCATGTACACTTACACTTTACTTGAAAGTAAGTGAAATGTCAAATAATTAACTGACAAACTTAACTATTCTATCATAATTTTTATAAGAATTGTGGTAGACTTTTAAATTATAGTTTTTTTAATATATATGTAACAAAAAACACCCGCCGAAGCGGGGTTTAATTTTACACTTTTGTTAATTTTTCAACTCGCTCTTTTATTAAATCTCTAGTTTTTCTAAACTCTTCTAAAATTTCTTCATTTGTTCCTTTTGCTCGAGCTGGATCTTGTAAATCCCAATGTTCGTGGTTTACTCCTTTAGGAATCATTGGGCATTTATCTAATGCATCTCCACATAGAGTAATAATTAAATCACAACTATTAAAGTAATCTATATCAATAAGTTCAGATTTCTGTTGAGAAATATCAATATCTTCTTCTGCCATAACTTGTACAGCTCTTGGATTTAATCCATGAGTTTCTATACCTGCAGATTTCACTTCCCAATCTTTTAATAATTTATGTCCATATCCTTCCGCAATTTGTGAGCGGCAAGAGTTCCCAGTACAAAGAAAGTAAATTTTTCTCATAATATATTCCCTTACTAAATTTTCTTAATATATTATACCTTAATTTATGATTTACCATAACAAAAAAAGCCCTGACCGAAGTCAGGGTTAATTGTTAATAATTTAGGGTTTGACCAGCATAAATCAAATTAGGATTTGAAATACCGTTCATTGAAACTAGACTTTGAACTGTTGTTCCTAAACGACTGGCAATTGATGAAAGATTATCGCCTGAGCGTACGGTGTAAGTTCGTGATTTAGTCCCAGATTGACCGCCTGTGAAACGGATAACCTGACCGGTGTAAATCATGTTCGGATTAGATAAACTGTTCTGACGAGCCAATTCTTGCCAGTTTGTACCCCACTTTGAAGCAATTGCACTTAA
This sequence comes from Lactococcus sp. EKM203L, assembly GCF_011800585.1. Classification (NCBI taxonomy): domain Bacteria; kingdom Bacillati; phylum Bacillota; class Bacilli; order Lactobacillales; family Streptococcaceae; genus Lactococcus; species Lactococcus sp. EKM203L. Next base: position 389,318 of record NZ_JAALEQ010000001.1, on the reverse strand, counting down.
AGTATCTCCGGACTGAACAATGTGAGTTTGAGTATCCCCAGTTGAATTACTTCCGCCTGTGTCTAGCGCTTGAACATCACTTGCTGCAACCCAGCTCATGATGTTATCAAGCAAGACTTTATTGCCAGATTTTTGAAGGACTTTATAGGAATTTTCCTTAACCCATTTAGGGATTGCTTGTCCTGTTGAGTAATTTGTGGCACTAAACTTGATTGTGACAGCCATTCCCTCTTGGATTTCACTTGGTGTCACTTCGTTAGCATCTTTACCATCATCAGTGGCTGGTGTGTCAGTATCAGGTTTAGTTGCGTTTCCGTTCTCATAACCTTTGTCAGTGATTCCAGTTAAATCAACATTTCCATCAAGTCCACCAGTAACATAAGTTGAGGTGAATTGGAATACCGAAATTCCGTCCATACTTGGGAAAAAGCTATAGTTAGGAACTGGAGTCACTTCATAGCTTGGATAAGCTGCAATCCATAGTGAGTTAGGGAATTCTTTGATGATTTGCTTATAATTGACATTGGCCAAAGTGTAAGGCTTGTAAGAATAATACATTGGAGTATATCCAGCTGCTTTTACTCGACGCATTCCGTAAAGAATCGCATCAGTATTCGCTTGTTTATCTCCACTTGCTCCACTTTCATAGTCTAAAGCAACAATAGAATTTTTAGGCGTTTGGATTTTTGGCAAGTAGCGGTCAAGTGCTGCTTTTGCTACTTCTTGCGAACCTCCGACTTGATACCAAATATAAGTATGCGCTCGTTTACCTTGAGCAATGGCAGAGGCAACTTGTGTTGGATAAGTGGCTTGGTCAACGAATAAACCGCCATAAGTTCCACCAACTTGACTAAAAGCGAACTTATCATGATCATAGCCAAAATTACCATAGTCTCCGTTATATTTGGACCAGTCCACCCCTTGGTCTCCAACTGCCGCAAATACTGGTCCACTTGCTGCAACAACAAAGAAAGCTACCATTCCAATGGCAGCTTTTTTAATCAACTTTTTCATTTGTTTTCCTCTGTATTTTCATTTTCAATAACATCTGTTTTGCCGTTCTTAGATTTCAAATAATTTACCAACTCTTGAAACATTGGATTTACTTGGCAAATCAATTGAATCATTCGTGCTCCAAAGAAAGCAAGCGAACCATTGATAATCCAATTTACTTCATTTTCATAAGCTCTTGAACTTGAGAAGTGCCAAAACTCAAAGACAATCCAAAATAAAGCGATTGTTGTTAAATCGATGATGATTCTTTTTCTCAAAGGTGGGTCCATTTTCTCCCCATCTTTTAACCATGTTAATCCTAAAATGATTAAGATTAGTCCTGAAACTCCCAATAATTGATACTCCAATTTATATTTTCCTTCCATATTAAAAACCTATCGATTGATAGGTCTGTTATTTTATTTATTATTTATAAGTTAGGTTAGTCAAGAACTTCTAGCCATGCTTTTTCCTCCATTACTCCTTCTTTCTTTTTACTTTCTATCCCAATGGGTAACTTTCTTCAAAACCGCCATAACGTCCACTAGTTGATGCTGGCATAGACCAAATGTTAACATTTCCACCTTCTTGAAATTGAATTTCCATAGGCTTATCGTTATTGTTTGTATTTTGAGTAGTAATCACTTTATTAACTGTACGTGTAGGGCGTAATTCAGCGGGAAGCGTAGCGACAGTTTTTGATTGATTTGCAGTGAAGCTCCCCCAATTTCCTTGACCATTTAAGTGAATAACACCATTGATGATTTGATACATCAAAACAGCACTTGAAACATTACTAAGTGTAATAGGCGTCCAAGTTCTAACATCAGAGGTTGTTTCAATTCTTGTTACAGTCACTTTCCCAGAATCATCAGCCATTACAGTTTTAGACCAAACGCTCCATGCTGCTGGATCTCCCGAAAGAGAGCGACTATATGTCCAAGTGGTATTTTTTCTTGGAGCGTAAACTGTTAATTCTTGAAGTGCACCTATGACTGTTAAAAACGCATAAAATCTAATACCACTAAGCTCAGATGGCAAATTTAGAATATCCGTTCCACCAATAAGCCCACCTATCCGGTAATATCCTGTGGCTGTTACTTTGTTTAAATCGGTTCCACTTGCTAGGTCACCTTTGTTTGCGATAACTTTATTTGATAAATCTGTCAGTGATTGTCCAGTCGCAAACTTTGCATCTGCTTCTGATTTCGAATAAGCTCCAACTTGGCTCGCCGTCACTGAATGAGGATTAGATTTATTGTTGACATGAGAAACAAAATCAGTCTTTGCCGCTTGTTGAATATTATCAACTTTATCAAGGCCAACTTGTGCTGCGGTTACTTTATGCGGGTTAGATATATCACTTGTATGTGAGTCAAACTCTACTTTCGAAGCTTGTTTCACATTAATGACCTTATCCAGTCCAATTTGAACAGCTGTTACTTTGTGAGGATTATTTGTATTCGCAAGATGTGAAGCAAGGTTATTATCGTTGTCGCCAATACCAGATTCCATATGGTTCATACGATTGTCAGTAACAACCGCACCATTTTTGATATTCTCTTCTTCAGTTTTTAGCTCATCATACTTATTCCAAGTTTGCTTTTCATAACTCATTATTGGCCAACCTCCTTAGAATTTTCTTGCTCGTAAGTTTCAACTAATACTGATAATTTAGCGTTATCAAACTCTAGTTGAGTAATTTTAGATAGTAGTTTGTTAATCAATTTTTCTGCATCAATTTCTTTATTCATGCTTCCTCCTCTTTAAAGTTTTGTTCTTCAATTTCTTTTATTTCTTCAAACTTCATATCAGTCAAAGTCAAGCGGTCATTTTCATATCCTCTCCTTTTACCCTTAATTTCCCATGTAAAAGGAAGATTAGGGACAGATGATTGCACTGTGAAACTCGTTTTATCTCTGGATGTAATATAAACAAAACCGTCACTATAGCTTTGTAAAAACACTTGATATTCGAATTCTGTATTAATAACATCAGAAAAATGTTCTTCAATAGGAACAATAACTGTGCAATCTTCACCTGTTTCTGCCGTTCCAATATCACCTAAGTATGACTCAGCCGTTTCATAGGCTGGAGTTAATCTAAGCCCATCTCTTGTGACGTGAGCAGCATTTTTAGAACCAATTACACTTAGACTACCGTTAACACTAAGATTTCCACCAATATTAGTGAATTGGCTAATTTTAACATTACTTAAAATGTTCAAAGCACTTGCTACAGCAGTTATTGCTCCATTGTTATCTCCTGATAGGTAAGTTGCATTACTTCCTATTTTAAAGCCAGTCACTCCCACTCTCAAATTAGGACGATTGTCACCACTAGATTGATATTCAAAGTTTGTTGGAGTATATGAAAGCGAATTATTATCCCCTGTTATTTGCAAGCGATCTAAATCTGCAGAACATGACATAGTATTCCCAACGGCTGAAAAATGTAAGAAATCTTTATCCGTTTTCTGACTATAAATGGATAAAGAACCAGAATCAGAAACATCAAGTCGAACATTTCCTTCTTGCAAATTAATTAACGTGGTATAAAATTTAAAAATTTCTTTGCCATCGCTATTTCTTATCCAAGTAATTGCTCCATTATCCTGAAGCATAGAAAAATCATCTCCCGCAGAAGTGATTTTAGAACCCTTGATTTTTACCCCTTCTATATCAACAGCGGTCAAAGTTCCTGACGATATATTCGAAGCGTTCAAATTAATGATGTTAATTAACGAAGCGTTAATTGTTCCAGCATTTAGTTTTGAAGCGCTCAAATTACCAATCATTGCATCTTTAATGATGGCATCATCTATTCGAGTTTTATCAGTTAACCAAATTTTTGCACCCGTAATTTTTAACCACTCTTTACCATCCATTTCTTGTGATAAATTGATTGTTTTTACAATCTCATCAGAAGGAACAGAATTGTCGATTTTTTCTTGAATTTCATCAGATAATCTTGTAGAAGTAGTCATTACCCAATCGTAAGTTCCGTCCGCAAGTTTTGTATAAATCCATATTTCATCATCAGGACCGTTCTTTTTGAACCAAATATCTCCTTCTTTGGGATAAGGAGGTTCTTCTGTTCCGTCATAAACTGAATTTTTACCAGCTGCATCAACACGAGAATTAATATCTTTGATAATTTGATTAAGCGGTGGGGAATAAGCTGAGACTGTTTGAGCTGAAGAGTTAGTATTAGCTGAACTAGTTGCTGTCAATCCTCCTTTAAAAGTTAAGGTGTAACTTAAATTGGGAGTTTTAAATGGTGTGCCATCTCTATCAGTGAGTGTTAACCAATCGCCTGTTTCTAGTGCTGGATTCCCCCTCCAATTTAAAGTAAAAGGATAAAAGTTGATGTTTTTTACTTTTTGATAAATATCATCAAGTAAACTTTGAGTCATCACTTTATTTTCTAAAACAATTTGTGGACCAGTATTACTACCCGATAAATATGTAACTTGTTCATTTCCACTTTCGCTTTGAACAGGTACTGTACAAGATATCCCACCAATTTTGTACATTAATTCATTTTTTGTTAGCCCCTTTTGAAAATATTCTGCTGGTGAAACTGCAAACTTAGGGTCGATCAATTGCATGATTTCCAATTGATTTGTCCGGCTAAACCTTGCATAACCTGCTTCAAACTGAGCGATTAAACCTATTGCTTGTCTAAAAGTATAACCCTCAGGTTTTCTTATTTTTTGGGTGCTAATCATTGAAAAGTTGGTTTCATTAATGACAGAACCGCTTTTGTTAGCAATCTCTAAAGCTATATCTCGAATAGAAGCAGGGTAGGTCAGTTCAGAAACATACTCATTTTCTAAAAAAACAAAACGATCACTTGCTTCAAGTGTCGTTTTGTTTTCATTTCTATCTGGATCACACTTAGTGACATAAAAAGTTCCAATTGAGACATACTCATAAAACGTTGGTTTATAATGAATCAATTTAGCATAGCCCACTCTTGCGCTTCCCACTTTTTCAGGAGGGATATTATCATAATGATAATCTGCATCATAAGTTGCTATTCCGACTTCTACAGTTACTTCTGCCAGCTCTTTAATATTTTCAATTATTGAACAAAATTCTATTTTTATAGAATTTGAAAATGTTGAACCTATTTGAAATGTTTCACCAGAAATAGAGCCGCCACTGTATACCCAACTATTGATATCATTTTTTGTAAAAATTTTATCACCAACTTTTATTCGAGTCTCAAATCTTCGATTCTCTGCTTTCATAGCAGTGTTAAAATCATCTGAGACAGTAAGCATTTCTTATCCTCCTATTTTTCTATCAGATTCACAGATAAGTTTTCCCACTTCATCGCTTTAAACTTATCGTTCCATGAGTAAGAAGGCATTGTAGAATCCCCAGCATAAAAAGTTTTACTTCTTTGTCTTCCAATTTGTGGGTCTGGATAGATTACTACAAAAAATGGTTGATTAATTCTTTGTAAAATATCAGATACTTCCGAGTCGCTTAACGGGCCCCATTTGATGTTTAATTTAGTTTTTTGAGCAATGACATCTCTTACCATTTCTCCATTTGCATTTCTCCCTGAGGAGTCAGCATCAATTGTTGAAATACTGACGCTGAATTCTTTAGGAGTTTTTACCGTCACTCCATTAAATTGTAGTTCGGCAGACATAATTCCTCCTTCTAAATGTTAAGCTCACTGTACCCAAGCTGTTGATGGTATTTGTTGATTTCTGAAACTGCAATCCGGCCAAACTCTCTGCCTCCGATATTTATCACAATATCTCCATTTGAAGTTTGGCTAGTTTGTGCGCCTAAAGATTGAACAAGCAACATGATGGCACTTGTTAATGAACCATTCATGTTTGCCAAGCCATAGCTTGAAACATCTTGTCCTCCTCCAAGGTTTCCAGAATTACTATAATCAGTTGGTTTGTCCGTGAACATTTCAGGCAACTGCAAAGTTTCAAATGATTTGAAATCGCTGATAGAATTATATGGATTATATTTAGCAGGAACAACCATTTCTCCTTCATGAATCATTGCTAACTGATCTTCAGGAACATATGGCGTACCTTTTGCATAACCGTGTCCATGCCCAATCACTTGAAGCATACCAGGGTCACCATAACGCCCCATTGCATAATGAATTGCAGCAAGTGCATTATCATATCCGTTAAAGATATTTCCATGCCCTGGGAATTTATTTGCATTGAATGTGGCCGAGATGGTTTGTAACAATCCTTTGGCCAAGTCACCAGTAATTGTATTAATATCAGTATATCCACCTTGGACAGCTTTCTCATTACCTCCTGATTCGCTTTGTACTTGTCTTAACCAAGCATTGACATAGTTTTCAGAAGTTGATACACCGTTCATTGACAGAGCTTTTTTAATAACTGGTCGCCACCGTTCAACACCAGTACCAGATGGGCTTTCTGACCCTTCTGAGAACGCCTTTTCAATCATTCCCATCGCTCCATTAGCTATAGTAGATATCCCACCAGTCGCAATAGATAACGCAGGTTCAACTGCTTGAGAAAGATTAGTAAACTTACTTATTGCAATGTTTAAAATCTTTTCTGGATGAGTGGCATAGTCCCAAATATCGCCAACCATTTCTTTGGCTTGATTCCATTTCTCACCCATCCAATTACCGATACCATTTGCATAAGCAGGCATTCCTGACATTGCTTTTGCAGTTTTAGCACCACTCAATACTTGGGTTCCTTTTGGTAAATCAACCATGAGGTTTCTCACTTTAGGGAATAGCCCAGTTTGACCATCAGGTGTTCGATACATTTCTTGCCATTGGCTACCTGAGCCATCATTTACTAATGCTGGCCCTCCTGGGTGACCGTCAGTACCGTTAGCATATCTTGGTACACTCCAGTGACCTAGTCTATTACCTGAACCAACTTTACCAAGAACCCAGTTAATACCGTCAATAACTCCATTAACGGCACCACCAATGACCCCAGCAATACCATTACCAATTGCGGCTGCACCTCTTTTGACTGCATTCACTCCATTTTCAAGACCTGAGCCAATCTTTCTTCCCATATCGGAAGCCCACGAAGCAACATTGTCAAACGCACTTTTGGCAGTAGATTTAATAGAGTTTGCGTAACCGCCCATTCTATCTTTCATATTAGACCAGGCGTTTGAAGCGTTATCTTTCGCATTGTTGGCAGCGTTTGAAACAGAACTTCTTACATTTTCCCAAGCGGTTGAGGTTCCGCTCTTTATCTCATTCCACTTACTCGATACTTTCGAACCAATGGAATCCGCTACGCTGTGTACTGCTGTTTTAGTATCATTCCATTTTGAAGAAGTCCAATTTTTCACATTGTCCCAAGCATCTGATGTACCTTTTTTAACTTCAGACCATTTTGTAGAAACTTTTGAACCAATTGAATCAGCAGTATCGCTTATGGATTTTTTGGCATCATTCCATTTATCAGATGTCCATTTTTTAACATTATCCCAAGTATCTGATGTTGTCTTAGATATATCAGACCATCTATCACTAACCCATTTCTTAGCACCGTCTACCGCACCACCTATAGCATTACTGATATTCCCCCAAATGGCTTTTGAAGTGTCCAGTATCTCTTGTGTTTTATCAGAAATAGTTTTTTTAATATCTCCCCAAATTACACCAATTAAATCTGAAACGCCACCAATAAGGCTTGATATCCCATTTAATAGACCTTGAATTAAGAAACTTCCTATTTCAGCAAATACAGTAGAAGGAGAATGAATTCCAAATAATGATTTAACACCATTTACTATTGGATCTACAAGATTTTCTTGTAACCATGCACCGATGTTTTTTAAACTATCTCCAATACCTTTGAGTAAGCCATCAATGAGATCTGTTCCCATTTTTATTGCGGATTGTAAAAAGTTTTTATTTTTGGCCAACCAGTCACCTAAGCCATTTAGGACGTCGGCTATATTTTGCAACCCATCAACTATATGTGTACCAACCCATTTACCAAGAGGTTGCAAGAATTTTTCCCAAAACCATATAAATAAAGGTTTTAAAACCTCAATTACACCATTAATAACTTTTAAGGCACCAGCTAAAGCCTCAAGAAATACAGGAAGCACATCTTCTATTGTAAATTTAGCAAGTGGTAACAAAACATTCTTGTATAACCACTCTAAACCAGCACCGATATTATCAGTGAGGGGTTTTAAGTTCTTTAATAGCTTCTCTATACCCTTAAGAAGTGGAGAAAAGTCTAATTTCTTAGCCCAATCGGCTGTAGCTTTAGTCATATTATTAAGATGACCAAGTAATCCATTAACAATTTTTAAGATATCAGAAAATATTTTCTTACCAGTTCCGCCTTGTTCCCAAGCCTTTTTAAACTGTTCTGCGAGATTACCTATCGTTTTGAAAATATTGGTAAAAATCTCAAGGAGGTTTGCTGCTATTTCTTTACCAGTTCCATCATTCCATGCTTCTCTAAATGATTTAGCGATTGAATGAAGTAGTTCTAGTATTCTATTCAGCCCATCAAATAGCGATTGGATTAAGGCAGTTCCTCTACCATCTTCGTTCCATGCATCTTTAAACGCTTTAGCTATATCACCAATGATGTTAAGCACATCCGCAAGTAAAATTAATAGATTTTCAATGAATTTTTGACCAGTGCCATTTGTCCAGACTTCCATAAAGGATTTTCCGATAGCACTTGCTAAACCGATAACTTCTCCAAGTGCATATTTCCACGCATCAATAACCTTTTGACCTTGGTTTTTCCATGCATCTTGGAAAGGTTTGAAGAAATCTTTAAGCAAGGTTTGCATATCCTTCATCCATTTAGGAGTTGAATAACTACCAGTCGCAGCCCCAAAATCAATACCTGGCGCTTTTGTATCTTTATTTTTGTCAGTGTCATCATCAGTTTTGTCTTGCAAACCAATACGATTAATCTCATCAAAGCCCATAAGTGAGCGTTGAAGCTTATCAACTTTTTTCTGTGCTTTAGTCGCTGATGAACCAGTATCATTCATTGCTTGAACGTTATTATACAGCCCCTCAGCTCCTTTTTTAGAAGCTTGATAAGTTGTACCAAACAACTGTGAAATGAAGGCTGCAAGCTGTCCTGTTAACGTAGCAATAGCGCTCATCATAGCGTTAATTGCAGGTAAGATGGCTGTATAAATTGGATAGAATGCGGTCATTAAATTCACTTTAATTTGGTTTAGTGAATTTGAAAACTGCTCATTTGTGCTAAGTGCAGCAACAAATCCTTTTGCAAGTCCAGAAATAGCTTTCCCAATTAATTGATAAACAATTAATGAAGGCAACAAATATTTCATAGACTGAAGAAATGCATTGTTACCCATAGACATACTACGAGTGCCTTGTGTTACTTTATTTGAATTTCTTGAAAAGAGATTTCCAAATTTATCTAATATCCCAAATGAATTTTTCAATCCATTTCCAATTCCTCCAGCACCGTGAGAAATGGAGTTTGACATGCGGTTGAACACTCCGCCATATTTAGAAACAGCACGTTCAGATTGTTTCAATCCTGAGCCTGTCATACTAGCCCCAGCCGCAGCTGTTCCAGTTGCCATTGACGATTGACTAAGAACTGAATTAATTCGTCCTATTGCCTTTCTCAATGATTCTGCACGCTCTTCTGTTCTTTGATATTCTTTTTGAAGAACATCGTTACTACTTGCTAACTTCTGCATTTTGTCAGACTGTGCTTGCATTTTTTGAGCAGTTTTCAATGAATCTGGAGTATCAACATTTTTAAATCCTTTGTCAAAGCTTCCGACTGGTTTCAATTGATATTGATATTCCTTTTGTAAAGCTCGAACACTTTCACGCATTGTGTAGTATTTAGCTTCATTGGCATCCATTACTTTTGCAATTCGCTCTAAAGATGAAGGCACTGCATCAAACTCAGTCTTCATTGATCTAGCAAGACTTTTTGCTTGATCTTGGTACTTAACCATTGATGCCTGAGCCCGTGCAATCTGGTCATCATATTTGACCGTTTGACCGCCATCTCCTTTTGCTGAAGAACTTTGACGCTGTGATTTAAGATAAGCCACTTTTTCTTGAGCGGCTTTAGCTTGACCCATTTTTGCATTAATTTCATTTAGCATGGCATCAATTTCTTTTGATACTTTTGGACGTGCTTTCTTAAATCCAGTAGATAAATTATCTCCAATACTTTCTGATGACTTCTTAGAAGAACTTTCAAGATGGCCCATCATTTTTTCAAAAGTCTGATTCATTTTTTCTAACTGTTTACCGAATTGCGTTGCACCTTTATCAATATTCATATTATCTTCGGTCTTTTTCATAGACCTACCTGTGATATTTTGAATTTTTGACATAGCAGATTCAATATTTGGCATTATTTTATCCAAAGATGCCTGAACTCTTGCTGTATTGACGTCTAATAAAACTTCCAAGGTTTCTAATTCCATATTTCTCACCTCCTTTTCTATTCAATATTTTTTAATTTTTCTTTTGACTTTTTCTTTTACGAGTTTCCTGAATTAACATTGCATTTTGTCGCATGATTTCTTGGTCAGTAAGCATCGCTTTTTTCTTTTCTTCTTCCTCAGATACAGCTTGCACTACTTCTTCCTTGAGTTGATTCAAGAAAGGGTAGGTATCTTCATATTTAGGAAAATTCTTTGGATCATTAAAAGCATAGATAGCAAGCCTTTGTTGAGAATAATCAAACATTGCTTTCTCTTTTAGTTCGTTCTCATGCCTTTTTTTATTTGCTTCTACTTGGACCATGATTTCATCAAAAGTCATTGCCCAAAAATCAGTAGAAGAAATACCAGCTTCAACTGCCTGAGGGTATAAATCCTCAAGCATGTTAGATAAATTGTTATAAGTTTTTACAGAATGCTGTCTTCCTCTACTGGTTCGCTGTCCAGAGATACCCCATTTGTCGCCTCTTTCTCCGTTTTCTTGTTTCCGAAAAAACCTGATTCTTCAAGTAATTCATTGATTGCGGCAAATAAATCTAAAGTTGAATGTCCTTCGTCAACATAGCGCCCAAAAGCAGCAACAATATCACTTTCAGATACATTGCTTGTTTGATTAGCGCCTTGCAATACAATTAACAATTTATTTGTCGCCGGGATTTTCGCTTCTCCCTGACCTTTCAAGAACAAACCAACAATTGATTCATCCAAGCGTTTTTCAATTGAGAGAATTGAGTTTCCGTCTAAGCGCAGTTGAAGATTCAATCCACCAAATTCAAATTGTTTTGTGTTAGGCATTTTTACGATATTTCCTTTTGTCATTTTTGTTTCTCCGATTTCTATATTTATAAAAAATAAAAAGGCTAGCCGCTCTGACTAACCTTTAGTTGCTAAATTATTGACCACTGCCAGCTGGAGCTGGTGTGAAGTCTGGACCTTTAGATACAACCACTACTAAGTTAAATCCAAGTGCTTGGTTGACTTCAACACCATCAAATTTATAGGATGGTTGACCTGTAAAGTCGACTTTCATACCATCAGGATAAGTCACTGTCCAATCTACTGACTTACCAGCTTTTACCAATGTATCGACATCTTTGAAGTTGTCTCCTTGGTAGATGATTGCGAATTCCAAATTATCTGAATCCTGAATCCCTGCAATATATGCTTTTTTAGCTGAACCTAAGTGGGTAACATCTACTTTTTCTGGGTCAGAGCCCATTGCTGGAATAGATTTTACCGCTGCAATTGTTTTTGTTGTCGAGCCATCTTTATAAGAAAGCACAGCTCCTTTTGATAATAGACCTGCAAATGTTGCCATGTTTATTTCCTCCTATTTCGAATAAACGTATTTTGTTTTATTATCCACGATTGCGGATAGTTCAATAATGACACGCTTTAAATCTGCTGTATTCGCATCTCTTTGTGTGCCTGTAAAACCAATATCACCAAATTGTTCAATGATATTATTAACGATAGTGGTCAAGCTACTTTTAGAATATAATTCAATTGTGATTGACCATTTTGTTTGAAGTTCCTCGCCACTTCCATCTACAAAATGTGGGTTGTTAACCGTTCTGTAGATAGCTGTAGGAAAAGTATTCCAAGTTGAGGGATAGTCCGTTGCAATTTTTTTAATTTCTGAAACACCGCTCATAACTGAGCCAGCAATAATTTTAATATCAACTCTCTCCATTATTTAAGCTCCCTCAATTTCTTTTGGACATGCTCTTTGTATATCTCAGGCATTTGCGGAAGTATTTCTTTCAATGATGGATATAAGAAAGGCCTTGCTGGTTGACCACTTGTGATGTAGAATTCTTTGCCTTGAATGGTAATCTTAGGCATTCCATAGATTTCATTCAAATCAATACCAACTTCTTCAGCTGGAATGAACCATCGAGTTTGCGTATAAACTGGATTAATTCCTTCAGGTAAATCTTTAACACTAGCCTCACCTTTAGGACCTGTACCAAACTCACGATAAATGGCATGAGCTTTATCCGACCAGACACGCCCAACTACTTTACCTTCCGCATTTTCAACTACTTCTGTCTTCAAGCTTCCAATTAGCTCTCCAGAGCTGAATTTCATACTAGAAGAAAGTCGTAACTCAGCAGCTGAGCGAACCAACTCAGTGATTTCGTAAGTCGCATTATTCACAGCGTCATTTAAGATTTTAGGCATGGCATTAATTTTTCTTTTAAGCCTGTCCAATCCTTTAATTTCAACTCCCAATTTAATCGTTCCTTTCTAACATCACATTGATGTGTGTAGAATAAGGTTGAATCGACTTGATTTTATAATCAGGGTCACTGTCCTTATCAACATATAAGCAGATACCACTGTTTTCATCTCTGCCTTCTTTTAGCTCATCACCTTGATACTTACATGATTTCATGCTAGAAAGCTTTGAGCCGTAAATTGTGGCATTGACAGCACCACTTACGGACTGAACATTCATTTCAAGAGCAACAGGACTTTCCCATGCTATTACATCATTGAATTCTTCGTCCTGCGTAATCGTTGCTCGTCTTAAATAGACAGTAATTAAGTCACGTTTCATCAGGCGCATAAAAACTAACCACCTTTCCGAGTCGATAACGATTCAAGCCACGCTGGATATTTAAAGGAATATCTTCAATAAAGGATTGAGAAACGCCACCTTCTGAACGACTAGACTCTCCTTCTGTGCTTTCACGATTAAAATTAATTGTGGCTAACTGTCGAGCATACAGCCACATTGAATCTAACATCTTATCCTGATTCGTATAATCAAGGATGAGAATAACCGCATCCTCAATTAAACCAGTAGCATCATCGACGCCCAAATCAGTTTTTAAACGTTCAATTGCTTTAGTTTTTGGTTCATTATTCTCATCCATAGATTATTACTCCTTATTCTCCACCAGTTCCACCTTGAACAACTGTTTGAGGTGTCCAAAGTTTATGTTTAAATTGAACGATACGAACATTTTTATTTTCATAAACACGTTCCCAGTTTGACCCTGTTGATAATTCAGCATTTGTTGGTGAATCACCCGCAACTGATTTGTCAGTGAATTTAACGCCACGAGGGTGCAACAAGAAGTGTTGACGGTTGATAAGAATATCATCTCCTGCCAATGAATCACGGTCAGTTTCTGTTGGCACAGGAGCTGCTCCATTACCAAGCCCAATTGCACCAGCTCCAAAGATGTAAGAAGTGAAAACATCTCCATCTACTGGCATACCATCATCAACAATGACACGTTTACCCATGTATGTAGGGATTGGTTTGTTCTCTGAATCCAAAGAAAATTCAATCAAGTTTTGTTTACGCAAGTTGGCATACACTTGAGAATGTACCCCAATTGCAGTAAGTTTTTCTTCTGCATCGCCCAATTTGTATGAAGCATCAAGGAAAGTTTCACCAGTAAATGCTGCTGCATTACCAGTTAAAGTTGAGATATCAAGAGCATTGCCTGACATTTTAGTTCCTGCGGCTGCATAAATACCTTTAAGAATTGATAACAAAGTAACTTGTTGACGGCGAGCCCAGTAAGCAGCGACCAAATCACCAATAGCACGCATTGGGTCATCACCGGACAATGCTTTAGCTAAGTCATTTGATTTCCATGCTTTACCACGCATCAAGAGGGCAGCAACGTCTTTGCTGGATGTGATTTTGTCAGTTGAAAGTGAGTCAGTATCAGAAAGTACTTCATCATCACCAGACAAGTCTTGCCAAAATGGCATATTAATTAATCGACCACCAGAGGTTGCAAGTGCATCGAGTTCAGGATCTTTTACTACAATTCCTGATTGATATAAAGCAGAAAGCTCAGCAGTGCGTTCAATAACATATTTATTAAATACTTCAGGTACGATAACATCTGCAATTTTTGTTTTATCTGCAAATTTTTGCAAATCAAATTTAATGAGTTTGTGTTCCATTTTTATTCCTCTATTTCTATTTTTTGTTTGCTAAAGCTTGTAAAGTCTTAGCTTTTTCTGGTTCTTCTAGGAAAAGTCGGCCTTGCTCGGTTAAGTTGAAAGTCTCTTTTGCAAAAGGATTGTTCGAGATGCCTTTTCCATCACTTCCAAGCGGAGTATCTACAGAAGCTTTGAGTTTTTCATTAACTGCTGCTTCTAAAGCTTTATCCCATTCAGCTTTGAAAGATTTGACATCTTTAATAGCTTCCTCAGCAGTATTTCCTTGAATACGAGCAGCGAAAGCACTTGGAATACCGATTTCTTGAAGTTGTTTGCCTTTTTCTGCAAGCAACTGTTCTTGACGAAAGACGGCTTTTTCTTTTTCAAAGTCATCTTTTTCTTTTTGAATCAGCGCTTGTTGGCGTTCTTCTTCCGAAAGTTTGGCAAGGCGAGCAGCTTCATTTTTTTCTTCTTCAAGTTTTTCTTGCCAACGAGAATGACGAGCGTTAACAATAGAGTCAACCTCAGTATTATCTTTAAGACCAAACTTTTCTTTGATTGCTGCAACTTGTTCATCGGTCAGATTATCAGCATTGAATTCAGGAGGAGTTTCTTGGCCAGTTCCTGCTCCACCCTCATCGCCTTCTTGACCTTCAGCAAATTGTTGTAAGTTGAGTTTGAGTAAACTGTTTCCGCATAATGTTGCGATTTTCATGTTATTAATCCTTTCCAATTGCTTTTAAAGTGGTTCAATGCTTGCACTTCCGAAGCTTTTAATGTCATCACGCTTGGACATAAGAAAAGCGCCTGTCAGTGACAAACGCTTTGTGTATTTAAGTAGTTGTTATTTCACGCATAACTGCGAGATATTAGATCACCTCATTTGCTACTTTTAAAATCAACATCTGGATGCATTGATTTTAATTTATCCATCCATTCGTTGTAAGTTGTACTTCCTTTAATATCAAATGTTTTACCAGTGATAGGGTCAAGTGCTTTGCGTACTATGTTATTTAGTCGCTCTGAATACATCGAAGCAACTGAGCGACACCACGGGTGAAAAGGTGGATATGTCCCTTCTACACCATTTACAACTGCTTCAGATATTAGAAAGACTTTGTGGTCTTTATGACGACAAATTTGTGATGTTCTCAAATCTAAGATTGCAATGATTTGATACTTTTCAACGCCATTATTTTGCCACGATTTGAGTTTTGCTTGATTCGCCATATAATTCGCTTCGGTACGAATCAAACGCCTAGAAACGTTAATTGAGCGGTCAAATTCACTAGCAATTGCCTTTGACATCTGAAATTCACTCATTCCAGTTAAAGCTTCAACCGTGAATAGCTGCTCTAACCGTTTAGCTAAAGCTTCTGTATCTCCCCATAATCTTTTAGAGTAGTTACTTCCTAACCAGTGACTGTCAAGTATATTTTCCACAGATTTGGCGGATAACTCTTTAAACTTATAGTCTTTTTTATTCCAGACTTCTTTAACAATACCATTCTTAGCATTTGCTTGAGCTTTACGAATAATCGTTTCAGCAGTAGTTTCTTTGTAAGCTTCATCTATCGTATCAATATAAAAAGATGTCTGCTTATCAAGCTGAACATCTGCAATTTGTTTTGTTACTAGATAAGACTTTGCTTTTAAATCTTCTGCACGAGTAATTCTTGATTTAAGTGCCAGTCCTGTGAGCCGCTTTTTAGCTTCTCTTTGCAAGTCAGGATTGCTGATATCTTTAGCTAATCTTCTAAGCTCAACTAATTCAGAAACAGGAACAGTTTCATTAAGCATTCTTTTGGCTTCATCATCTGTCAGTTCCGTTTGCTGCTTAGTTCGACTAAATAATTTAGCAATCTGTTTTGTTAAATATGATTGAGCTTGTTTGTATGCCTGTGCTACGACTTCCTCAAGCTGTTTAGCACCGTCATTTACTTTCTTTTCGGCTTTAATCGCTCTTTTTTGCCAGTAGTCAGACATTCTTTTTACTCCTCTACTATTACATGCTCAGGGTATTGCTCAGCTATTGAAACTATTCCATCATAAAGTATCTTAAGGCTTGCCAGTTCTTTATCTGTTGGATCAAGTATAAAATATCCTTCATCACGCTCAAAAGTCTTACCAAAGGATAACAATGCATTAGTAACTGTGATATATAAGGCAGAAACCCCAGCACATACAATATCATTTCCAATATTTGCAAAGCCTGCATGACCAGTCACTTGATACCAATAAATTTGGTTGTTTTTCTTTTTGAACTTTACTGTAATCATTTATTACTAATACCAAGCATTCGAGTAGCTGCTTGCATAGCATCTGTTTTGTCAAACCCTTGTGTAATCAGCCCATAATAAAGATATTTATACATTTTTGCCAGGTCTTCGAATGCCTCTTTCATTTCAAGGTCTTTTAATTCATCAAGCTTATAGTCTTTTTGAATTTGTCCAGCCAAAGCTGCACTCATTTTACCAAGCATTTCAATAGTTTTGTCACTAAATTCAAATTCCATTTTATTTACCTTCATCTTTCTGTTTATTATTTCCATCTTTGCTGCCTTCCTCATTATCATCTGGTGGATCATCGAGATTAGAGTGGCTATCTTCTGACTGAATTCCCATAACTTTCTGATTCATTTCGATAGCATCCTCTTTTTCCTCTTGTAACTGTTCAAGAACTTCATCGACATTATCAATATCTGGAAGCCATGAAAGCAAGACTTTAAGAGGTAGAATTCCTGCTTGGTGTGCCTGAACGATTTGATTAACAATGTCAGTTGTATTGATTGGCAAATTAGGTTTGAGTTTAATCTTAATACCTTCAATATCAACATTGTTATTGCCAATCTCTAAATAATTGGCAAAGAGAATCAAACGTTGTCTAAGTCCTTTTATCATGTATCTTGACTTCACTGACATAAGTTGTAGTAAGCCAAAGAGTTTGTATTTCATTGCTTCGCCTGAAACATTTCCTGAGAAGTTTTTATCATTCATATTGGGCACATAAGTCACTTTATGAATATCTTCAAGTATTGCATCCCGTAACACAGCTACCGAACTTTCATCCATTTGTTTAGTAAGATAACTAGCATCTACTTCACCAGGTTTAAATGATGTCTGCATCATCTTTTCTTTTGCTAACCTAGCACCATCTCCATCCTGTAAGGTAAACCCACGGATAAAAAGAATTGCATCAACAAAGGCTTCTTTATCGTTCAATCTGTCAGACTGAAGCAAGTTATAAGCATCAATTAAGCTAATTGCTTGCTCAAAATCTCCTTGACGTTCTTCGTTGTTACGGTATTCAATAACAGGTACCGCCTTAAAATAATGTGGTAGTGCTTTAATTAATTGATAATCTCCGAAACCAATAGAAGCCGCTCTATACGTCAATACTCTATTGTCGTTATAGTACTTAACAAGATAATAATCAACAGCTCCTTGAAGGTTATATACTGGTTGATAATGTACAGCAAATAAAGGATTGGTGTCAATCGTATCATCCGTAACAAGGAAAATTCCTCGTGGATCAATACATTTAATGTCAGCAAATACTTTCCCAGTTTGAGGTTCCTGATTCATATAAATCAATTCATAACCTATCCCAAATACTGACAAATCTTTTTCAAGTTCAGTATCATGAGAAACAATATCAACTTTTGTATAAGCATCAAGAATAGATTGAATATCATCACTGCTTGTATAAGCTACTGGATTTCCTACCATGAAACCAACATTCATATCAGTGACATACTTTGCATGATTAACAACAACTTTATTATTAGGTGTTGCAGCATTATCTTTTGTTCGTTTTAAAATGTCTTGCTTGCCATCGTAATAATCAGATAGTTTGTCTAATCTCCCTATAGTACTTAAATGTTGAGAGATGCAATAATTTAGCAGTTCTGGAGTAGGACTATTTAAATTCCCTGCCATCTCTCTATTTATTTTAATTGCCATGTTCCTCCTTTAGTAAAGACCAAATTGTACTTTGCTCACAATTTCAGCGGTCTTGCCATTTCTTACCTCATTGGTATAAATTGCATATCGCAAAGAGTCAAGTACATCATCAAAAAGTTTTATTGGTTCTCCCTTTTTTTCATCCCAAACATATTGATAGATCTCATTAGGGAATTTCTCGACTTTATCTCTACAAATAAATAACTTATCTTTCTTAAACCTACGAGCAACCGCTTCAACACCAGTTAAACGTGCTTTGTCTCCATTAAACGCTTCAATGTGTTCTCGTTTAAACCTATCAACATGCTCAGGACGAGCAGAATCACAATAGAAGGGAACTCTTGAACCATAACGTTCTTGAATACCTTTAGCTATATCTACCCAATAGTCAATTTCTTCATGTTGTTTTGCGTGCTCCTCAATTAAATAAGCTGTTCCATCATCTGTTTCTCCTATAACAACAATAGATCCCCAGTGTTCATAACCCCAGTCAACACCGCAATAGAATGTTGATAGTTTAGGCAAGTCTTTGGATTGTATATAATGTTTGTTGCTATCAAAGTCTTGATAAACCACACCATCAGCAGATACCCAAAGTCCTTTTATATCACGGTCATAAAACATACCGCTTGGAGTTGCTGCTTTAATGTTTTCACGGTACCTCTCAGATAAGAAAGTATTATCATCTAATTCAAAATGAAAAGCCTTAACATTTTCGTTAGGCTTATCTATATATTCTTTCTTTAACCAATGCTCAGGATTATCAGGGTTAGTATCCGCTAGAATTCTTGCACCATTACCTGAACAACGAGAAACAATTTCAGCAAATACTTCTTGTTTAGCAAGTGAAGCTTCATTAACATATGCTCCATAAGCAGTCATACCACGGATAGCACCAACTCCACCGATATTCCCAGTGTATGCTTGAACTACTTTCACACCAAATAATTTAAAGTTATTGTGCTTATCAAACTTAGGTTCTATATTGTACATATTATAAAGCTCTTGTAGGATGTTCTTGTTTATTGTATTTGATGAAACACCAGCCAATATATACATAGGTTCCTTCACACCCTCTTCATCGGCTATTTTACGAACACGTCTTAATTCAAACAAGAATAAATCATTATTCATCTTTGTTTTACCTGAACGCTTAGCACCATGAAGTAAAGCAATGAACCAATCTTTATTTACTGTTTGCTTTAAAACATCGATTTGTTTTTTGCTATAAATATCACTTATCATCTATAACCTCACTAATTTTACCAAGCAATTCATCCAATTTTTCTTCAGTTGATTTATCAGTTGCAGATTGTATCATTGCAGCTTTGAATTCAGCAATATCAGCTTCTGCAGTAAGTTTGCGAAGAGTTTGTTCAAGTAATTTATCATTACCAGGATAACGTTTAAGAAGTTCCTTCATTGCTTGTATCTGCGTTTTGAAATCAGGAGGCTTCTCAACTTCCGAATATCCCTCTGCATTGGCTACTACAACCGTTTCTTTTATTTTTGCATTAGCTATAAGGCTAAGTCTTTCAAGTATCTCCTGTGCGCTCATAATACGCTCAGAAGCGATCTGTTCCATTCTTTCATCAATGTATTTTTTAATTACAAGTTTTGACAAGTTTTCAGGGCCAATTCTATTAGCTGTTTTCTTGCTATAACCTGCTTTAATGGCTGCTTGCGTTGCATTTCCTAACTCTATGTAATAATCTGCAAACTTCTTCTGCTTTTCAGTAAGTTTCATACCTCCCTCCTATCTTATTCGTGAATCCAACAATAAAAGGCTGCCCAGTGGACAACCTGTAATAAAATATAATAGCAAGATAGAGCCGCGAACTCTATAACTTCTAATAGCGAAGTCGTTTCTATTCCTTGCTGTCAGCTCCAACCGCACTGACTTATTAATATTATTCGGAAACTGTACTAGTATTATCAGCCCCAAACAATGTTGGATATAGCAAGACGAGGAGTCGAACCTCGCAAAGATATTATGCCTAATATCTGCCAGTCACTTGCTACGCTGGTTTTATCGTCCAGCAACGTTATGAAGTATATCCAAACCGAATTAGTTGTTGTTTTTTGCTTTTGCCTTTTACTTCATAATACAAGTATATCAGCAAAAACAACGGTTGAGGTTTCGTTTTTAGGCAATTTCGTGCCAATTTTTGTCCAAAAATATGCCCTAAAAACAATGCTGCATTTGTCGGTAAATATCATTTCTAAATTTGTAGAATATCGTCTTAGCTTTTTTCAATCCAATATCTTTAATTCCTTCGATATCTAAATATTGCATTACTTGGTACCAATACAAGCCAGCATACCCACTATATTTTAGCTCAATAACTCTTTTTTCATCAGGTATCAAAGGCTTAAACCAGAAGTCTAATATCTCTAGTTGTTCCTTGAGTTTAAGGTATTCTTCATCACTCTCAAGCTTTTCTTGATTTATTACATGACTCAATTGTTCCGAACCACCAGAATAAGCTGTACGAATGCCTAAATTATCTACTTTTTGCTTATAAAGATATCTGCTTTCAATTGATTTTATTCTGGCTTCAAGTCTGCCATTCACGTAATCTCCAATAATTCTATCTAACTTATCTGCCATTCATCAAATTCTCCTTTTGTGGTATAATTAAGTTAGAAATTCAGTTGCCGAAGCCCATTGCCGTGGGCTTTTTTCATTTTCATGTAATACCTATAAATTTTAATATCAATCCTATAATCAAACATGATATTCCGAATAAGAGTACATAGTATTTTGTTTTTTCGTAGAAATAAGTAAATCCACGGATAATTGTTTTATAAATAGTTCTATCAAAAGCTTTACCAGCTTTTTTAATGAAATTACAGACTATATCCATTTTCTCCTCCAGTTGAGTTTAGCGAGTTCCTAGCTCAGTATATGTGATATAATATAACTGACCAAAAATATTATAATAATAATAGAACTAAGTTGTTTACTAACTCTTGCACTCGAGCCTGGTCAGTTCGGGCTTTTTTATTTTGGTATAAATTATTGTTCTGTGTGCTATAATATTTAAGACCAAAAATTAACTTCGCAACATTGTTCAGTATTTCGCTCGAGCTTGGTCAACTCGAGCTTTTTTGTTATAACTTATTTTTATTATGGTATAATGTAGTAGACCTAAATTTTAAGAATAAAATTTAAACCTAGAACATATAACTCGAGCCTGGTCAGTTCGGGCTTTTTTTGTTATAGTTAAAGATTTTTTAATAAATCAAATTTTATAGTTATCAATTAATCAGTGGTATAATGAATGTGACCATTCAATAGTAACTAATAATTTTTACAACATTCGCTCAAGCTTGGTCAGCTTGGGCTTTTTAATTTGATTAGTGCTATACTAGAGTGGACCAAAAAAATATAAATGTTAGAATTCACAATTTCGCTCGAACCTGGTCAGTTCGGGCTTTTATATTATCTTTTGTTAACAATAGTTGTTTTATAATAGTGTTATAATAAAATTGGATAAAATATAACTAGCGAATTTAAAATAACTATCCATGTCTCGACTGGCCAACCGAGACTTTTTTGTTGCCATTTGTTAACGACAAAATAATGTTAATAGTGCTATAATAATCTTGGTCAAATTAATCTAGATTTTGGATTTATTTTACATTAAATTAGAACTCGGCCAGTTCATACTTAACTCTTGCTATTTGTTGTCTAGCAGGAGTTTTTTTGTGTTCAATCCATGTGTTTATCAAGCCATTTTTCAGGGAACACGTTCTCTGACTCGTCAAGGTCTGAGCGTGGAATTCGTTTATCTCTGATGTAGCAACGACGACAAGAGCGTTCTTCATGAGTGCCAAATAAATAAATTCTCCATTCCGACCACTTATGCCCGAACAGCTTACACATTAGTTTCATTCGACTACCTCATCAACTGTCTCGCTATATAACCATTTAAATACATGAATAAGATAATCTTTAGAAATTCCGTTAAATGTGACAAAGCTGTTTAAAGCCTGACATTCAACCAATTTCTCATTTTCTGTTTTATTATCAAATTCTTCAATCATTTGTTTTCCGCTTTTTATCATTCAAATCCCCTCGCCTTTCTTATATTCATAACTAAGAGTTTCATTTCTATTATTTTTCAAGCAAACATAGACATCTTCAATTACCACATCTTCATCTATGTTTCTTTTTATTGCTGAAATTGTAACTGGTAAAATATGTTCATAACCTCTAGCATCATTTGTGATTTCAGCGGTCATCCTACGTTTTATACCCGGTGATATTTTCATTCAATCCCTCCCCACCAGTCATTGACCAGCGATATTAGTTTGTCGGTCATTCTTGCCCCCACAATTTTTCTTGTTCAGCAACTAAACTTTCTCGATGTTCTACTATCAAATCAATCAACTTACGGTTGAGTTTACTTGGTATAGCAAACTCTATATTTCCTAAAAAGCCATAAGGTTTTAGTTCCATACCTAAAAACTTATCTTGTTTATAAATGTTTAAGCCAATCGTTCTTGGTGCACGACAGTAACTTTCAATAAATCGGTCAATTTTTGCTATCTCTGAACTGATAGCATTGATTTTATTAAGATTTTCTTTATTCATCCCTCCACCACTTTCACTAAATCAACTCCGAGGGCTTTGCCTGCGAGGTAGGCGAGTACCACGTTTGTATTTTTAACATCATCCTCTAACCAATGCAATATTTCTGGATAACTTTCTAAGACAAAGTAAGGCTGCATTGAGCTAAACATCTGTGCTACGTTTGTTTGATATTCTTCCGTGTCTTCGTAAATTTGGTCAAACTCATCCGCAATGCTTTGAGGAATCGTGAGAATTTTCCTCATATCACGATATCTGTTTGCATCTTGCTTTATCATTTCTTCGTCAACGATTTCAGAAATTCTTTTATTGTCCATCGCCGCTCCCTTCATTTCCAATCGCTGCGAGTGCATCTCGTGCTGTAAAATAACAATCATCTGAGCAATCAAACTCAGCTATTTCTGTCAGTGCCTTTTTCCCAGTGTTAAGCTGTTCTTGGAGTTTTTCAACCTTATTTTCGCCAGTTAATTTTTTAACTTAACTTTCCGTATAAACTGCTTCCATAGAACAACCGCCCTGGCAATAACAATCTTTATCAAACTCATCATGTAAGAATCCATGCACTTCGTTGTAATATCCGATTGGCTCTAGTTTTTCAACCGAAAGTTTGTCAGTGGCGGAAGAACATTCATCACATACAATAAATTCTCCTTCTGGAAGCCATTCAGGCTCGATTGGTTTATCACAGCTATAACATGTTGTTTGCTTCATCATTTTTTCACACCTCCCCAGTGCTACCAAATCCACCTGTGCGCTCTCCTTTTGCGTTGTCATCGTCTGTTGTAAGATATTTTACAAATACACCTTGCATAATTCGTTGACCTTTAGAAATGGTTACAGGCTCTTTTGAGATGTTCATAAACAAGCCTTTGAATTCATTAGGATAATAATCTGAATCGATAATTCCTACTGAATTAATCAATGCAATGCCACGCTTAACTGGATTGCTTGAGCGGTCATATAATTTCAGTACTTCGTCATGTCCAAGTTGAACAGCTAGCCCAGTGCTTACCAATTTAATTTCATCAGGTTGAATCGTAACTGTTTCGCTTGCTGAAATGTCATAACCTGCACTGTGTTCTGTCGCTCGTTCTGGAATAGTCGCATTTTCGTCTAGTTTTTTAAATTTCCTTGTCATTCTCCGTCCTCCACAGGCACAAGCTCAAAAGCTTCGTTATTTACAAAAGCACCGTCTGAAATTTTAGGAATTTCTTGTTCTGTAAATATATTTTTTACATTGTCATGGTTAGTCCAATCAAGGAACTTTTTGTCAACGAAAACTTTACCAGTAGCCTGATTTAGCCATAAATAGTAATTACTAATTGTTGCATTCTTTAATTTCAATCTGAACAGCTGCGGTTTTTCGACTTCGTATTTACCAGTGATGAATGCTAGTGAGAAAGTATCTGGATGTTCATTTCGCCACATAAGAGCTTTAATCGTTTTACTTGACTTAATATCATCAATACCAAATTCAAAAAGTCTTTGAATATTTTCAAAACGATATTCATTAAATAATTCCGCCACACACTCAGGCACGACTGGCAGGGCTTGCTGTTGGAGTTGGGATTTTAAACCAATGATTTGCGATTCTATTTTAGAACTTCTGATTACTTCTTTTTCATAGTTATCATTGAGATTACTATATTTATCCAATAACTCCTGAAACTCTTCGTCTGAGTGCCAGTTTTTAGCAAATTCTAACCACGGAAAGTTGAAAGCGACTCTCCCTAACTTTATATTTAACCCAATATCAGAAGCAGTAAATTCTCCATCATAAGAGTTCATTATAAATTTACTTTTTTTAGCTTCTTTAATCGCTTCTTCTTCAAACTTAATCATTTTTCGTGTCCTCATTTTTTTCATCTTCACAAGTGAAGCAAATATAATGCCCTTCATCTAAAACCTTATCAACGACTGAACTTTCAGATGTAAATATGAAACTCTCTTTGCATTTTTCGCATGTTACATTTATTTTTTTAATCATTTTTCGTGTCCTCCGTAAATACTGAATCAATAACTCTTTTAATCATGTCGTCAGATACAGCACCACCGCTATTTAAGATTATCGCTTCTCTAACACACTCTTTTGCGTACTCTTGAGCAACTTT
The DNA here is from genome assembly GCF_011800585.1 of Lactococcus sp. EKM203L. NCBI lineage: Bacteria > Bacillati > Bacillota > Bacilli > Lactobacillales > Streptococcaceae > Lactococcus > Lactococcus sp. EKM203L. Next base: position 364,267 of record NZ_JAALEQ010000001.1, on the reverse strand, counting down.
CTTTGTGTATAATAAATCTCCGTCTTTTAAATTCCAAAACATTCTTTTCTTTTTGCGTTGTCATATTAACACCTCATATTTTAGCTTTTAAGCGCTTTTAGATTGTTCGTGATAAATCATCCATGAAATGGTTTAAACGCTCAATGTAACCGTAAATTTCATGAATTAAAGCTATTCAAATACAACTAATGATTCTGTCAGTTGCTTATCCATAAAATTAAACAGTTGATTCCAAGTCATATCTTTTCCGTTGTTGAAAACAGATTTAATATCTCGATAAATTTCAACCAGTTCATGGCTTCCTTTAGTCCGAACTGTGATAAAAACCGAATTACTTCCATAACCGTCATATCTTGCTTTCTTAGCTAAGTTAAATAATTTAACAGTTGGTATGATTCTGAATGCTGTCATTCTTACACCTCTGTAATTTCAATTTCAATTCTGTTTTTCTCGTCATTAACCTTTTTAGCCTCAAGCCATACAATCTGGCTGTCGTCACTGTAATAACGCAACTTAGTCATATAATCTTGCAAATTCTTCATAAGATTATCTAAGTCAGGTCTGCTTGTTTTCCATTGCCACCAGCGTTTCTTCTGCTTAATAGCGTAGAAGAAAGTGACAGATAGCTTCAAAGGAATATTTTTTTCGAAGCACTCTTTCGGCTTATGTTTCATGAGTTGAGCTTTAAGGCTGTAGTTATTTGTCCCTCGACGGTCATAGAATTGAAGTTTCCCGTTCACTTTTTTAATGCCTTTTTGTTGCTGAGTAGTTGGCATTTTATCCAATTCAAATTCAAACTTCACTTACTTCTCCAAATCTAGCAATTGCAGGCATCTGAGCCATGCGATTAAGGATAAAAATAATCTCATGTTCAGTTTTCTCTGCCAACTTCTGCTTTTTAATTCTTCCAAGTGGGTAGTGTTCGTTTTCCCACTGCTCAATGATTATTGTTTTCATTTACTTTTCCTCTTGTCAGCAATTCCCTCAAATTTAACAACACTATTTTTGGAGCCTTCCATGATTCGAGAAACTATTTTATCGTCATAAGACGAACGCATTTCTTTACCAGTAAGATTTGATGTGATAATCGTATTACCTTCTCTTGCGTTGTAAATATTGTAAATAACACCTTGTACCCAGCTATTATCCTTAGAAAATGTACTTTCAGTTCCTAAATCATCAATAACAAGCAAATCAACTGTTCGCATTAATGTTGTCAGTCGCTCTTCTTCTGCCTTGGTATCAGCGTAATTCCAACTATTTTTAATTTCTCGAATTAATTCACTAATATTGATAAACAATGTTGAAAATTTATCATCTTTGAGATTTTCGTTAACTTCTTGCAAGATGGCCATTGCTAAGTGAGATTTACCTCTACCAGCTCCGCCAACAAACACAGTGTTAAATCTTTGCCCTTGAGTGTACTCTCTGGCTATTCTTTGGGCTTGATTCAACACATTTTGCTCTTCTAATCCATTTACCTTAAAAGTATTGAAACGTGCAAACCAGAGCGATTTCTTGCCCACAAGGCTTTGTGTTTTAAGCAAGCTATATTTTCCATATTTACTTTTATTCAAGAAATCTTCATTTGCTTTTATTTCAGCACTTGATTGTTGGTGATGTTGGTATATTCCCTCTTTAGCACATTCTGTACAATAACTCATTGAGGTTACCTGCAAACCATCAACTAACTCGCCATGAATCAACGGATCATAATCTATACTTACTGGATGTTTATATCTAACAAGCTCAGTTTCTTGATGTCTTTCACAAAATAGACCTGTTTTAACTTCTCTCTTTTTATGGAACTCTCGGATTCCATCTGCCATTGACTGCATATATTCCTCCTAGAATCCCAAATCCTCATCATATCCAGTATCTGCTTTCACTTCTTCTTGGTAATTCATAAACATTACATTATCTAAAAACTCATACGGATTAACACTATAGTTACCATCAGGATCATCCGAATGATTATTTATATAATCTTGAATGTAATTCTCAGCTCCTTTTACAATGCAATCTTTTTGGAATTGGGGTAAGTCAAGAAAAACTTGTAAAGCCATTGCTCTTTTGGAAATGTTTTTTTTATTAAAGTTTGAAAAGAGTTCGAAAAAGCGAGAAAAGATTTCTTGGTTATTTGTTTTACTTTCTTTTACTTTACTTTGGTTTACTTTACTTTGGTTTACTTTACTTTCCTTTGCTTTACTTTGTGAGTTAATGTTAGTAGGCTGGGTAGAAAACTCAGATGGTTCGGGTTTTTGCTCGTAGAAACTATTTACATCAGGTTTTTTAGGCATTCCGACTTTCCTATTTTTATAAACATCAGCTACATTTTCTACAAAATTAGTGCCCCAAATTATGCCAACATTCCATAACTCTAAGTCAATAGCGTTTAATTTAGCCAATAAATCTAACATTTCTCGCGCTAAACTATCGCTTACAAGGGTTTTTGCTAGTAGAAACTCCCACTCGTCAGGGTTTCTACTATCAATAATGTGTCCATTTGTTGAACCAAGTAGTTCTAAAACCTTAAACCAAAATGCATATCCATTGTTTTCGTATCTTTTTTCTAAGATGAATAGCGTTTTCCCACTATTCACATAATGAGGAAAATAATCAACTGTTTGTTTTTTTGGTCTTGCCAATCCTTATACTCCTTTCTTCGATATTTATTTCAAGTTTTATTATTCAAATTAAAAGCTGGCGATGAGTGGTTATGTGTAAACACTAAATACTCATTGACTTTACGGCTCGTTCCGCCACCCTCCAGCACTAACTTAGTTAAAATGGTAGGTCTTCGTCTGAAATTTCAGTACCGCCAGCAAATGGATCAGCAGCAGGAGCTTTAAAAGGGTCTGGCGCTAGTGGTTTTTTATTTTGAGCTTGCGGTTTACTTGCTTGCTGACCTTGTGTTTTATTGCTTTCTAGCATTTGGAAAGTATCTGCAACAACTTCAGTCACATAAACCTTTTGCCCTTGTTGATTCTCATAGTTTCGTGTTTGAATCCGTCCAGTTATTCCAATCAAAGCCCCTTTTTTAGCAAAATTTGCTAAATTTTCTGCTTGTTGACGCCAAATAACACAATTAATGAAGTCAGCTTCTCGCTCTCCGTTTGAGTTTTTAAACTGACGATTGACAGCTAACCCAAATGTAGCCACTGCTTGGTTCTGTGGTGTATATCTAAGTTCAGGGTCACGAGTTAAGCGACCTACTAATACAACATTATTAATCATTATTTACTCCAATCTATATATGCTTTCATCATTTCAGCAACTTCGTGTTCCGACTTTGTTTTCAAAAATTCATCTACATTAGGTTTATTTTCTGGATGTTGTTTTAAATATTTCTCAATTAAATCAGCATCGCTTAATTGAGGTTGTGGTGGTTCTTCTGGTAAATCTTCTCCAGCATAGATATATAGTCCCAATCCAAACATTGCTATATTTTTTACCAAACAACGCATGATTGTTTTATTTACATCAAACATTGAAGCTTGTTCAACTGATTTTTCACCATTATATTTAGTCATATATTTATAAGGCTTATCTTTCATGGCTTTGTTTGCTCCATCCATGACAGGGAGCCACATTTCATGAGTAACATCTTCAACGGTTACTGATGTAAAAACCATAAAACCAGTTGTGCTATCATACATATATGGAAGCTCATTTCCATCTTTTGAAACAAACTTCTTAATTTCATAAGTCGCTTTTGGAAATTTCTTTTTAAATTCAGACCAGGCCCAAGTCCAGCTAAGATAACTTAGCTCATTTTTACCAGATTTCTTTTTTTCGACTTTGTCACTGACATCTATTGAATTTAACAGTTCAAAAACTGACTTCTCTTTATCTGCCATAATTTACCTCACACATCCCATTTAAGAGGTGGCTTCTTATCTCTATAAACAATGGACTGCTCAAGCTCTTGTTCGATTCCATCTCCAAACTTGCTCTTGAGTTTAGTTAAAGTAATTGGCTCTACACAATCCCAACCATGAGCCTTAACTAAGTCATATTTCTGTTTATTAGTCATGGTTAAAACCTTTTGTTGTGCTGCTTTGCCATAACTCAACCGTTTAAATTGTTGTCCTTCATCAAGACGCTTTTTAGCTTCTGTCTCAGCTTTTTTGTAAAGATCAACTATAATTTTACCTTGAGCTAAGAACCCTGTAAGTGTGGCATTATCCATATCTTTTATAGCTGATGGATTCAAGTCAACCCTTTGCCCATCTCCATCTACTGGTATAAGTTGTAAGTCCATTTGAATTCTCCATTTCTTATTTTTGTTGAAACGTGATATAATCTAGGTATAAAATTTTGTAGACACACCACGTCTTAGTCCGCATGCCAGTGCGGGCTTTTTTATTTTGTCAGCTCAACCGCTGCTTTATAAGCATTTGACCATTCATAAAGCTGAGGGATAAGCGAATTTTGAAGAAAATCTTTTGAGTAAACTGAGAGTTTTTCTTTATAAAATTCGACTGACTCTTGATAAACTACTTGTCCAAGATGATTAATTGTTTTTACTTGTTCCATTAGAACCTCCATTTGCCTGCGAGGGCTTTTTCTGTCTTATCCATCAGTAAACCTCCAGCAACACTCCACCGCTTCTAAGTGGTGTAAAGTTCATTGTTTTACCTTGATAAAGCACTGTATCAGTTGTTCGTGTGATAATCCACTTTGCACCATCGATTAGAGCAGTTTGAAGCGCAGCATCTGCTTCTCTTGATGTTAAAATTGTGTTTTTCATTTTATTTTCCTTTCTCTTTGAATTCATCTAGCTTTACTTTTTTTAAAGTATCTACTCGCAAATTAGTGACAATGAGTTTATTTTCATCCAAAATTTTAGCTAATTTATCTTTATCAAGGACAGTTACAAATTTTTGTGACTGTCTTTTATTTTGTCTCTCTCTTGAATATTTAGGTATATAGTGCATTTTCTGCCTTTCTATCGGAGCACCGCATTTAATTTCTTTGCAATGAGCTTGATTGCTCGGATGTTTTGTGTGATTAAGTCGTGTACCAGATCAAACAGGATTTCCCCCGTTTCTGGGTTGACTATGTATGTGTAGGTCATGAGTGCCTCTTCTTATTTGATAACTGATTGACGCTTTTTAAGTTCTTGCTTATACTCAGGAGTATTTACGAACTGCATAAAGTCTCTAATTTCTTTGTATCGAAATCTACGCCCATTCATGAAAATACCAGACTTGAATTGTGGAAATAACTCCATTGCTTTTCTACGTCGATAAACAGTTTGGTCATGGATGGAAAACTTTTCCGCTACTTGCTGAGTAGTCAAGTAATCATCATCTTTATATTCCATCTGAACTCCTTTCTAAGCTTCAAAGTCAAAGCTGGTTTGTGAGTTCAATCCACGAATTTCAAGTGTTGTATTGAACGATGGTTGCCACATATCAAGATATTCTGTTGCTTCATCATAACGACTTAGCGGAATATCGCTATATTTCACAACATCGAAGCGATTGTTCAAATCTTTATAAAATTCTCTAAATACCTTAGCTCCTAATTTCTTATGAGCATTTGAATATTTACCACCAGTAAACATATAAACTTTGCTTGCTACTTTCTTCTGCAAAACTTTAGCTTTATTTGATGGAAGTCCGAATCGGTCAGTCAAATCAAGAACTGAATTTTCGATTTGCTCAACTTTTTTATTCAAGTTCACGTTACCTTGAGCGAGTAATGCAATTTGTTGTTCAGGAGTTTGCGGTAAAAGCTGTTGTTTGAGTTCTTTTTCAACTTCAATAAAATATTGACGAGCTTGTTTTCCTTTTTCATTACGTTGAATCATTGAAATTTCTTTTGCCATATCAAGTTTTAGTGCGTGATTAATAATAGTTGTAAATGGATTTCTAGGATTATTGGTTTCACTTTTTTCTGAAACCAATACAAAGTCAATGTTTTCAATGAATCCATACTTGCACATATCTTTAAACCATTGTGTGTATGGTGTTTTTACTCCTAAAAATTCATGTAATTCACGACCGCTTACTACTTGGTCATTGTTTTCATTTTGTGTGATTGTAATTAATTGATTCATTGTTTTCTCCTAATCTAATTCAATTCCTAAAATATCAGATGCTAACCAAATCTTTTGACCAACTAGATCAGCAAATTCTTTTCGAGTGATTTGCTCTCCATCTTTATTTTGAATTCCATAATCCGAGAATACTGCTTTAATTAATTCATTTGCTTCGATAAGTGAAGATTTAACTGTTGCTTCTTGTTCGTCATTTTCATTTGACAAAATTTTAATCAATTTGTTCATTTTAGAATCCTTTCTTTTTATTTAAGTTCAAATATTTTGGACTTTTTTATTAAAAAAATAAATACCAATGTCTTCTTTTTTAATACCAAGAAGTTCTGTAGCGGCATCGATATCTGATTGCTTCCAGTATGATTTATTATTGAGCTTATCAGAAATGATTTTTTCTGATAAACCGATAGCCTTTGCAAAATCTTGCTGACTACCATACTTTTCTTTAATGCGACCTTTCAATTTAGAATAATCAATAGTCATGATACATCCTTTCTTTTAAATAAAATTTCTGCATACGCAGTAAGGGAAAGTCAGGAATCGAACCTGTTCGCCAGTCTTCCCTGCTCATTGTGAGCGATATCATAACTCCGTGATATAATTATATTGAATGAGATACCGCGGCTGGTGGTTTTGTTCAAAATAAAAATACACTGGAGATTTTATGAACAAAGATTATTTAACGTCGCCTTTAAACGACGATTTTTTGAAACATTATAAAGAGTTTCAGAGCAATGTAATGAGAACTTACGAGACAATGAGTGAGATGAACTTCTCAAATAAGAATCAAGAATTAATCGTAAAAGCCTTCAGAGAACATCCTCTCACGGACTATAATCAAAACTTATTTTTGACCGTTCAAAGAAACTATGTTGGATATTTCGAGAGAATGTCTCGCTTTTATAATAAAGAAATGTTAGGTGAACTAACAAAGAAAGCTATGAAGCAACACGCCGCTGCTTATGGAATTCCTAATAAAATTTTTAATGAAATAGATAAAAATAATATCAAAGAATTATTAAATAAGTACCTATTAGAAATGATCGATATTGAAAAACAGTTCATAAGTTCCGATCAAAAGGTAGAGGAAAAAAACCTCCCAAGTGATACCGAACGCAAAGTAGATATAAACATTGCAACCCAACAAATACAGGCGTTGCAATATGCTTTTTTTGATTTTGTTATCGCCTGTAAACTTTACAAAGAATCTCTTAATCATATGGTCTCCTATTCTTTTGATAGAGTGTTATCAAATTTTGGTTTATCTTCAGCATTATCAAGCTTAGTAGCTCTAATTGAACCAACTAATCCGATTTTTTCCATAGCGACTTTTCTTATCATGGGTATGATCCAAGAAATATTTAAAGAAAAATAACCCTGCCCCTCTGGGGGTTTTTATTTGCCAAACTTGCTACTTACGCTGAATTGAATACAACGTGTAACTACATTCACAGAAGCTTCGCAACTGTTTTGTTTGTTTGCTTGTTTGGTAGAAAGTCCAAATAGTTTGAACTTTATGATTTCATTATATCATTTGGAAAATAATTGTCAAGGAAAAAGTATAAAAAATTTGAACTTTTTTTATAAATGTTTTATAATAAGTTCATGAAAAAAGAAAACTCTCAAATAAGACTAAAGAAAATAATGAGCGATCGAGGCTTAAGACAAGTTGATATACTTGAAAAATCAAAACCTTTTCAAGATAAATTGGGTATAAAAATGTCAAAAACTCATTTATCTAATTATATAAACGGAAAATCTAATCCCGATCAACAAAAATTGATATTATTATCTCAAACTTTGGGAGTTAGTGAGCCTTGGTTAATGGGTTATGATGTTCCAATGATTGAAACTCGGGAATCAGCAAATGATTCTGAAACTATAGAAGAAACTGTTTCAGTTATGAAAAAACTTGAAGAACCACGTCAACAAGCTGTGCTTGAGGCTGCTTCTACTCAATTAGAAGAACAGAAAAAAGAACAGGCAAAAATTGTGTCTATTAAAAGTGAACAACAAAAGCAAGGTATTGACCTTGCAGATTTAGTAGATGATAGTAAAGTTGATTGGGACAAATGGGTATCTTTTGATGGTAAGCCATTAACTGATGAAGTTAAGGAAGCTATGAAACAGTTACTAGGCAAACGTTTGGAAGACAAATAAGGAGGTTTCTATGGGCAGACAGGAGCTTTTAGAATATCTCCTTAAAGAAGTTGAAAAATTTGGGTTTTCTGTAATATCTGATGAAACGTTCCCTATACCTGCAATCGTTAATACAGATAATAAAATAATGATTTACAGCTCTGTTGAAGTAAACCCTTTTGAAATTGCTCATGAACTGATTCATATTATTAATAAAGATAATCATCGTGGAAAGTACTTTGATGCAATTAACCCTCAAGAAGTGAGAGCAAATCATGAAGCTATTCTTCTCCTATGGGAAATATTTGAAGCCAATGGGGGAAGCTATGAATATTTCAATGTGTTTGTGAATACAACAGATGCACCTTTTGAATTAGCTGAGTCAATCATCAAAAATGAATATTTAGAGATGCATGAAGCTATCACTGAAATATTTGAAGATGAAATAAAAGTTAGCATTAACAAACAAGAAATGCATGAGTATATTATAGATTACATAAGTTATTTTGATGTGATTGAGACTGTTAGCATTTACGAATTTTTAGATCGATATCATTTAAGTCATAATTTCTACGAAATGGCAAAAAAAGAATTCCAACAACTATTGGGAACTACTTAAAAACTACGAGCAATATCTTGAACCTCGTTAAAAGCTAGGTTAGGAGATTTAATATTTATGGAAAAGAAAAAAGAATCAAAAGTTTTAGCTATTATAGCTTTAATAATTGGGATACTTGCGTTAATTCTATCTTGGGTACCTATTGTAAATAATTTTGCAGCGGTGTTAGCAGTCGTTTCTGCTATTCTTGGATTAATTGCAATTATCATGAATAGAAAAAACAAAAAAACTTTGAGTATTGTTTCTTTTGCTATATCAGTTTTAGCTTTTATTATTGTCTTAGCTACTCAATCTATGTATTCGAATGCTATAGATAGTGTTGGTAAGAAAGTTAATAGCGATATTTCAAGTTCGCAAAAGAAAGCTGATGAGAACTTTAAATGGGCCAAAACTGACTACGATGCACTAGTGGTTGGTGATACTATGACTGGAGCTGGCGGGACAAACTATGATGGACTTGAAGCAAAATTTGGCACTCCATCAGATTCAAATGAATCATCTAGTGGAGATTATACCGTCAAAGATGTATCTTGGAATAATATGGGGGCTTCAAAGTATAAATCAATTTCATTAACTTTTGTTAAACAGGCAGATGGTAGCTGGCTCTTGTCACATAAATACCAATCAGGATTAGAATAAACTAAAAAATCCACCCTATCTTTGGTCGGACGAGGGTGGATTTAAACTATAAAGTAGTATAAAGGCTTCAATAAGCTTTTTTACTATACCATTCTATCAGAAATGAGGTATAAAAAGCAAATGTGGGTAGAAGATTTACCTAATGGTAAATATAAGTATTGTGAGCGCTATACAGATACTAAAGGTAAGACAAGGAAAGTATCAGTAACACTAGATAAGAATAGCTCTAGGGCGCAAAATGAAGCTTCTAGGCTATTGTATAATAAAATAGATGCAAAGCTTGAAAAAGAAAAACAAAAAATTGAAGATGAGCAAAATAAAATAGCTTCTATCACTTTCTGGGAAGTCCAAGACGAATATTTTTCGATTTATGAAGAAACCGTAAAAGCTAAAACAGCCTCATTAAGAGATACTGCAAAGAAAAAAATTAGAAGTTTAGTTAGTGAAGATACTTTATTATCAGATGTTAACTCTGTTTTTATTTTAGAGATATTGGAAAAACTATATTATAAGGAAAATTATTCTTATTCTTATATTAAGACACTTAAGGCATCTTTTAATATGGTTTTAGACTACGCTATATCAAAAGAATACCTGTCAGTTAATCCTATTCCTAATGTTAAAATCAAAAAGAAAGTTTTGACATTAGAACAAAGAGAAAAGAAAAAAGAAAAATATCTTGAGCGTAGCGAATTAAAACAAGTCATAAAAGATATGGCAGTAATAGATAAATCAACCGCATTGTTAATTGAATTTATGTCACTTACAGGTCTAAGATTTGGAGAATGTGTAGCAATTCAAAACAAGAATATTGAAAATAATGTTTTACATATAAATGGTACATGGGATAGTGTTTCTAACTCTAAAACAACAACTAAAAATATTTATTCAGATAGAAAAATCACGCTACCCAAAAGATGTCTTCAAATAATTGATGAATATCCTTTAAAATATCCAAAGGATAAAATAAGCAAAGATAATTATATATTTATTTATAAAAACAATAAACCATATAACATTTCTGTTGTGAATAGCAGACTAAAAAAAATAAATTCATCTAAAAATTTAAGTACACATATTTTCAGGCATACTCATATTGCTTTATTAACTGAGCTTGGAATACCTTTGAAGTCCATCATGGAAAGAGTGGGTCATAATAACCCTCAAACAACTCTTTCTATATATTCTCATGTAACTGAAGAAATGAGCAAAAATATAATAGAAAAACTAAATGAAATAGACCTCTTAAATTAGAGGTCTATTTTTAAAAAAGGGGCAAAAAAAGGGGCAGAAATTTGATAATATTTAGCAAACTTTGATAACTTTATAAAATAAAACAATCTATAAAACCCTTTATTTACCTAGCTTTTGATAACTTTTAATAACAAAAGCTACTCTATGATAATCTATATCAAACTACCCTAGCGACAGAATTTATATTTTTATACTACCATTGATGTTGGTCAACATTATCTTTATCCACAAGATAGATTGGCGAATTTATCATATGTGCAATTTTTTTACCTTGATAATAATCATAGGTAGCTTGCAAAGCCATTTCACCAATTTTAGCCGGTTGTTGAGCAATCGTTGCGGTCATTGTCCCTGCTTTTATGGCATCATGTGTTTCAGACTCACCATCAATTCCAAAAATAGCTATTTTTTGTCCAGTGGCTTGCACAGCTTTAGCTGCTCCCAGTGCCATTTCATCATTTTGCGCAAAGATTGCTTGGACGTCTTTATGAGATTGGAGCATATTTTGAGTCGTATTTAAACCAGTTGTTCTGTCAAAATTAGCTGATTGACTGGATAATATATTTAATCCTAAGGTCTTAGCTTCACTATTAAATCCTTTACCACGGTCTATTGTTGCCGAAGCTCCTGGTGTTCCAGAAAGTTCCAGAACTTTTACGTTTTTACCAACCAATTTTTCAACGGCTTGAGCTGCCATTTTTCCAGCGGCCACATTATCAGAGGCAACGGTTGTTAAAACTGTTCCACCATTTGATCCTCTATCCATTGCAATCACTGGGATATGGGCATTATTGGCTGCTTTAATGGCTGGAACAATGGCATCAGAATCTACAGGATTAATTAAAATCGCATCCACATTTTGGCTGATGAAATTTTGAACATTATTTAATTGTGTTGCAGAATCATTTTGGGCATCAGAAACCGTTAATTTTGTATTTTTTTCTTTGGCCATTGATTTAATCGCATTGTTCATTGAAACAAAATAAGGATTGTTTGTTGTCGAAATAGAAACACCAATATTTAATTCATTTGGTTTCTTATGCGTTACCTCTTCTACTTTTTCTTTTCCATCACGGCCTGGAATGCCGGTATAAAGACTACATGCGGTCAAAGTTGAGACTGCTAAAGTAGCTACAAAAGCAAAAGTTAATTTTTTTACTAATTTCATGTTCAACTCTCCTATTTCCGTTTGCTACGAATGACATCGATAAGAACTGCAACGAGAATAACTAATCCTTGGATGACTTGTTGCCAAAAGGCTGACACACCAATTATATTTAAGCCATTATTTAGAACACCAATGATTAATACCCCAATCATTGTTCCAAACATACGCCCTTTTCCTCCCATTAGAGAGGTTCCCCCAAGGACAACGGCAGCGATTGCATACATTTCGTATCCAGAACCTGCTTGTGGCGTTGCTGATGACAAACGAGAACTGATGATTAAACCAGAAATTGCGGACATTGCTCCAGATAAAGTGTAAATGGCAATTTTTACTTTATTTAGTTTAATTCCTGAAATATAAGCAGCTTTTTCATTACCACCCAAAGCATAAACTGATTTACCAAAGGCTGTTTTATGAAGCAAAATCCATAAAACAATGAAAACAAGAATCATTAAAATAACAGGGAAAGGAATACCCAGTAAATAACCTTGTCCAATATAGGCTAAGAAATAGCCATCCATGTGTTTAGTAATTGGATTACCATCAGTAAAAACAAGGGTTGCTCCGCGGTAAACCATTTGAGTAGCTAAAGTTACAATGAAAGGGGCCAATTTCCCATAGGCAATAAGTGCACCATTGATCGCTCCAAGAAAAGCACCAATGATTAACGCACAGACTACTGCTAGCGGTAAAGGCATTCCTTGGGCTATAAAACCTGCGGACACTGCACTTGAAAGGGCTAAAATTGCGCCAACTGACAGGTCAATTCCTGAAGTTAGAATTACGAAGGTCATCCCAAAAGCAATAAATCCATTAGCCGTGACTTGTAAGAGTAAATTTAGCAAATTGTTTGCCGTCATAAAGTTGGGATTGATACACGTAATGATAATCATCAAAACAATCAGAGCAATCATTGTCGTTAAAGAACTGAATTTTTGAGATAGAGCTTTCACACTTATTGTCCTCCTGTTGCGAGCTGCATCACATTTTCTTGTGTTGCTTCATTTTTGGCTAAAATTCCTGCTATTTCTCCTTCATGCATCACTGCAATTCGGTCTGCAACACCAAGAATTTCGGGTAAATCACTTGAAATCATAATAATTGGAACACCACGTTCAGCAAGTTCATTCATTAATTGATAAATTTCACGCTTGGCTCCCACGTCGACTCCTCGTGTTGGTTCATCTAAGATTAAAACTTTTGGCGCAATGCCAATCCATTTGGCAAGGACAACTTTTTGTTGATTTCCTCCAGATAGAGAACCAACTATTTGTTCTTCATCTGTCGCTTTAACATTAAGACGCTCAGAGAGTTGCTTAACAAAAGTTGTTGCTGTTTTATCGTCAAAGAGGCCATGATGAATAAAATCCTTTGTACTCGGAAGAGTAATATTATCTTTTATTGAGAAATCAAGAACAAGTCCTTCATCTTTTCGGTCTTCTGTTAAAAAGCCAATTCCTTCTTTGATTGCTTGTGCCGGGTTATTGATAGTTAGACTCTTTCCATTAATTTTTATCGTACCTGATTTTAGCTTATCAATTCCAAAAATTGCTCGCATGACCTCAGTTCTACCAGCTCCCATGAGTCCTGCAAATCCGAGAATTTCACCTGAACGAACTGAAAATGAAATGTCTTTAAAAGATTCTGCCGATAAATGGTCGGCTTCAAATACAATTTCTCGAATTTCAGCATTTTTTTGGGGATAGTAATCTGTAATTGGCCGACCAACCATTTTTCTAACTAATTCATCAACGTTGGTTTCTTTCGTCTTTTGTGTATCAATGACTAGGCCATCACGCATGACAGTTACACAATCTGTGATTTTAAAAATTTCTTCCATTCGATGAGAAATATAAATAATTCCAACCCCTTGATTTTTTAGACCAGCAATAACTGAAAACAATCTTTCTGTTTCTCTTTCGGTCAATGCTGCTGTTGGTTCATCCATAATCAAAATTTTTAAATCAGACAAAAAACTTTTAGCTATTTCAACCATTTGTTGCTGACCAACTGATAAATTACCAATTTCTTTGTCTAAATCAATTTTTACTCCCAGCTGTTCAAAAGCAAAATTTGCTTTTTTTCGCATGGCCTTCGTATCTAAAATACCAAATTTATTTTTTATCTCTCGTCCTAAAAAAAGATTCTCTAAGACTGTTAAATCAGGCCAAGTATTCATTTCCTGATGAATAAAACTAATTCCAAATCCTTCTGCTTCCTGAGGATTTTTAAAAATTTTCTTTTCACTGTCAATCTCAATTTCCCCACCAGAAGCTGGAAATAGACCAGTTAGAATATTCATCAAAGTAGATTTTCCAGCCCCATTTTCTCCCATTAAGGCATGAACTTCTCCTGAATTAATCGTTAAATCAATTGCTTCAATAACTTTATTCGTTCCAAATGATTTAGAAATGTTCTTCATTTCTATTTTCAAAATTGACCTCCTCCTTTTTCACAAAGCGACACCTGATTGTAAAATAATATTTGAATAAGGCGTATTTTCTCCTGTTCTCACCACTGCTTTGACCTCATGATTCATTAATTTTAAGGTTTCATGACTGACAAAAACTATTTCAACATCTGCTGATAATTTTGTCAGTAAAATCGCTAACTGTTCAGGATTATTTTCTTTTATTTCCTCAGCAAGATAGACTTTTTCAACTAAAATATTTTCCAAATAGATGTCCAGCACTTCTTGAAAACTGGGTTTTCCTCTTGTCAGGGCTAAATCAATTTTTTTGACACCTGATGGTACTGGTAAGCCTAAATCTCCAATACAAACTTGGTCAGTATGGCCCAAATCGTCAGCAATTTTTGCTAATTCACTATTAAGTATTCCTTCTTTTTTCATAAATTTAACTCTCTTTCTTTTTTAGTAGAGATTAATTTCAAGTTCTTTTAATTTTGCTTTAACCTCTGATAGCTTTGGCATCCCGCCTTGTGCGCCAAATTTTTGAATAGATAAATGAGAAGCAACGACAGCTAATCTGATAGAATCACTAATTGATAAGTTCTCAGTCAAACCAAAGGCAAAGGCTCCGTTGAATGTATCTCCTGCACCAGTTGTATCTACAACCTTAGCTTTTATGGCAGGAATTTTTTGAAGAGTCTCTCCATCGTGGAAAATGACTCCTTCACTTCCTAAGGTGACAATCAGACGATTTGAATATTTTTTGAGAATTTCTTCAAGTGCTAAATTTGGAAAAAGTTCCTTACATTCGTGTTCATTCGGTGTGATATAATCAACAAAATCAATCATTTCCAAATCTGTTTTTCTTGCTGGAGCTGGATTATAAAGAACTTTTATCGCATTTTCTTTACAGAATTTAGCAATCGCTAGATTTGTTTCATGTGGAATTTCATTTTGTAGAATAACAAGGTGGCTTTCTTTAATTTTCTCCCAAAGGTCTGCTAGATAACTTGGTAGAACTTCATTATTAGCACCTGGAATAATAATAATACGATTATCGTCATCATAGAGAGTAATTTGAGCAATCCCTGTTGTTTGTGGTACCGTTCCCACATTTTCAAAAAGAACTGCATTTTCTTTGAAGTTTTGCAAAATACTCTCACCAAAAGCATCCTTGCCTACTGCTCCAATCATACTTACTTCATTAGGAGAAAGTCTAGCAAAAGCAACGGCTTGGTTCGCTCCTTTTCCACCGGGAACCATAGCGAAATCTTCACCAAATACTGTTTCTCCAGCATTCGGCACTCGGTTAGTCCTTGTGACTAAATCCATTGAAATACTTCCTATAACACTTACTTTTGTCATTAATTTTTCCTCATTCTTTTCTCTTTTGTCGAATTGTTTCACGCGCTACATAATGAACAGGGAGTTCAATTTTAGACTTCTCAATTACTTGGTCAGTCGCGATTTTATAAATAAGTTGAGCAGCTTCAAGCCCCATCTGATAAGCAGATTGATGAATGGTTGAGAGTGCTGGATAAATGAATTGGCTCATTTGAATATCGTCATAACCAATGATTTGAATATCCTCAGGAATTTTCTTATTTAAACGATGAATTTCGTGGATATAAGCCATGGCATGAATATCCGATGGTGCAATGATACTATCAAAGTTTTCTTCATTGGCAAGCACTTCTCTCGCCTCTTTCTGAATTTCTTCAAAATCATAACTTTGACTGTAAAAAGCTTTAAAATCAACTTGTTTTTCTTTTAAATAAGCAATACTTGCTTTAAAACGATTATTGATATTTGTGGCATTCAAAGGACCGCTGACTACAGCGACTTTTTTTGCTCCTGCTGTTACAATCACTTTTGCTGCTAATCGTCCACCTGACTCATTGTCCGAAAAAACACCATAGTTACTTTTATGGCCTACTCGGTCCACGATTACAGTTGGAATATCCAAATCAGGAAAGTCTTCTTTAAAATCATGGGTTGAAATGATGCCAGCAGCATTACTTTGAATCAAAACTTTCAAATAATCTTGCTCAGATTGATTCTTTTCACCAATATTTCCGAGCATCACACGATAACCTTTTTCTTTTAAAAATTCCTCTGCTCCTTTGGCTAGCATTGGGAAAAAAGGATTGGAAATATCTGGCAATAATAGTCCAACAAGCTGGTTCTTTTTAGTTTTTAAAGATTGGGCAGAAAGATTGGGTCTGAAATTTAGTTTTTTTATTGCTCGTTCAATTTTTTCTCTGGCTTCATCACTTACATAGCCATTCTGAGCAATAAAACGAGAAACAGTGGACTTTGAAACTCCTGATTCAAGCGCAACTTGCTTGATTGTTGTCATCACTTCCTCCTTTCACATGTGGGAACGTTCTCATATTTACTTTTATAAGTGTATCCGTTTTCATTAAATTTGTCAATCCTTTTTATATTTCGTTTTAATAACAAAAAAACCTACTTTTTAGTAGGCTTTCTTATTAATCAAAGACACGGTCAAAAATTTCATCGACTCTTGTTAAATGATAATTGTAATCAAAAGCTTTATCAATATCTTCATCATTCAAATACTGACGAATTTGTTCATTTTCTTCAAGCAATGGTCTAAACATCACTTGTTCATCCCAAGATTTTGCAGTCAAAGGCTGAACTAAATCGTAAGCTGCTTCACGCGTCATTCCCTTTTCAATCAACATTAACATGACATGTTGGCTGTAAATCAAGCCAAAAGTCGCATCCATATTTCGTTTCATATTTTTTGGGAAAACAGTCAAATTTTTAACGATATTCCCAAAACGATTCAACATATAATCCAATAATTCTGTTGTATCAGGTGCAATGATACGTTCAGCAGAACTGTGTGAAATGTCACGTTCATGCCAAAGACTAACATCTTCAAGAGCCGTAATTGCATGTCCACGAATGACGCGGGCTAAACCTGTCATATTTTCAGAACCAATTGGGTTACGTTTGTGTGGCATTGCTGACGAGCCTTTTTGACCTTTAGCAAAGAATTCTTCAACTTCACGTTGTTCAGATTTTTGTAATCCACGGATTTCTGTGGCCATGCGTTCAATTGATGTCGCAATGAGCGCCAACGTTTGGAAGTATTCTGCATGTAAATCACGTGGTAAGACTTGTGTTGAAATCTCTTGCGGACGAGTCCCTAATTTTTCACAAACATAGGCTTCTACAAATGGAGGAATATTAGCAAAAGTTCCAACAGCACCAGAAATTTTCCCAGCTTCAACAGCTTTCGCAGCATGTTCAAAACGTTCAATATTTCGTTTCATTTCGCTGTACCAAGTGGCTAATTTCAAGCCGAAAGTTGTTGGTTCAGCGTGAACGCCGTGAGTTCGACCCATCATTACTGTGTATTTATGCTCTAAAGCTTTATTTTTAACAATTTCTGCAAAGTTTTTTAGATCATTGCGCAAAATATCATTAGCTTGTTTATAAAGATAACCATAAGCTGTATCAACGACATCTGTTGATGTCAGACCATAATGAACCCATTTGCGTTCTTCACCCAATGATTCACTGACAGAACGTGTGAAAGCTACCACATCATGACGTGTTTCTTTTTCAATTTCAAGAATACGTTCAACATTAAAAGTTGCATTTTCGCGAATTTTTTTCACATCTGCTGCTGGGATTTCCCCAAGCTCTGCCCATGCTTCATCTGCAAGAATTTCGACTTCAAGCCATGCTTTATACTTGTTTTCTTCTGACCAAATCTCTGCCATTTCTGGACGTGAATAACGGCTAATAACCACTTTTTTCTCCTTTTTTACTGACAGAATAGCTGTCAGTAAATTAATCCTATTTTTAATTTCTAATGAACAAAGCGTCCTTTTTCATTATCTATTATAACATTTTCACTTATAAAGCTTTTGGTCCATTCTACTTGTCCTAATAAAAGTAAAAAAATTATCTGTCATAACCGAACAATATCTCTGATTATATCATTCTCTATTTTTCTAAGATATCCAAAATATACTCTGTTTCTTTGAGAGAAATTTGCCCAGGCGCACTAGAATTTTCTAAACTTGCAAAAGTCCAGCAAGAGCCAGTCAAATAGCCAGAAATTCTTGAAAGTCGTCCTAAGTCACCCATTGCCATGCTGATAAAATGATCACCGTATTCTAAAGTCATATCACGAGTGATTTGTAATAAATCAAGAACATCACATTCACGTTCTGGCATCACAGCAACTTTAACAAAGGCAGTTCCTTCTTCGTGCATTTTAATCAACCGATTGGTCAAATCGGACGGAACTTCATCAAAATTATGATAAGAAAGCACCATTTTATCCCGAAAATCTTTCAAAGCGGCAAATGAAGGGCCATGCGTAAAGAATTCGACATCGATATATGCGGGATTGTAAGTCAAAATTTCTTTTAAAATCTGTAAATATTTTTTTTCAGAAACTTGAATATTTCCGCCTTCTCTGACTGTTCTTAAAGTAAATAAAATCTTACTTTCTTTAAATTTTTCAAAGAATTTAGGAGCCATCTCTAAAATTTCATCTGCTGACAAAAAATCGGCACGCCATTCAACAATATCTGCTGTTCGATAATCACTGACAGAAACTTTCTCAAGCTCTGCTAACTCTGTCAGCATGATTGGAACAACAATTTTTGTTTTTCTCATAAACTTCTCCTTACATTTTCATAAATGCTTTCCCCTATTCTAGCATATTTTCGCAAAAAGAAAAAAGGAAACAGCGTTTCCTTTTACGTTTTTTTACTGGGGTAGCTGGATTCGAACCAACGCATGAGGGAGTCAAAGTCCCTTGCCTTACCGCTTGGCTATACCCCAAGATCGCTTTATGACGACAAGAAATATTTTAACAAATTATCTTATTAATTTCAAGTTATAACTTAGAAATTTCAAATCAATCACAAATAAATCTTTAAATCGAAAGATTATAAGCCATAATTGCTTCCTCAAGAGCTGCTTCAAAAGAAGTCACTGTAGCAATTTCTTTACCTGAAAAAACAATGACAAAATTTCCTGATTTTTCTTTAATTTCGGCGATTGTTTTTTTTCCACTTTTAATGACAGCTCCGTCAGCTGTATCAATAATTTCAAGTTCAGTATCTTTTTTCTTTGACATATTAAACTCCTCAAAATTTGAAAAGTCTTTTTGACCTTCCAAATCCCTATTTTCTTTGAAATTTTTCTTTTTCAATCATATCATTTTAAAAGCCTTTTGTCACGCTCATTTTAATGACAGACTTGTCAGTATGTGCCATGCTTTCACTCTCTTTTACTGACAGAACTTTTCACTAGAATTGAATATAAAAAAATACTGACAGACTTTATTTCAAGAAGAAAAAAGTTCTGTCAGTAATTTTTATTATGATAATTCAGCAATAACGGCTTTAAGTTGTGCTTTTGTTTGAACACCAACAATGCGTTTTACTTCTTCACCATCTTTTTTGAACATCAATGTTGGGATAGACATAATGCCAAATCCTTGGGCTGTTGCTGGGTTTTCATCAACATCCATTTTGCAAATCTTAAGTTCTGATTCGTCAAGTTCTTCTGAAAGTTGTTCCAAAATTGGCGCTTGCATGCGACATGGACCACACCAAGTTGCCCAAAAGTCAATTAAAACAAGCCCTTCTTTTGTTTCTTCATCAAACGTTGCATCAGTAATATTATATTCCATTTTATCTCCTTCATTGAAATAATTTTCTTCAGTAAGACTATTCTAGTGTAATTCACTTAAAATTTCAAGAAAATAGATTTTGAGAAATTTATTATTTTACTTCAAAATAGCAATCGTTGCTCCAGAGCCACCAGCATTAATTGGTGCATATTCATAAGATTTAATATGACGGTGTTTTTGAAGTTTTTTCTGTACCATTTCTCGAATAACACCCGTTCCAATCCCATGAACAATCGTAATTTGAATCAAATTTGCAAGTAGAGCTTGGTCAATATAATTATCCAATTCCAGTTCTGCTTCTTCATAACGCATCCCGCGTAAATCAAGTTGAGCTTTGACTTTAGAAGTCACCTTCTTGCTGACATTTTTAGTTTTGGCTTGAATTTGTTCTGGACTTTCAATCACTTCAAATTCATCTTCATTTAAACGAGTCGTGATTGAACCCATTTGAACCGTCCAACGTCCATCTTTTTCTAAACGAATCAATTTACCACGCTGACCATAAGAAGTGACATTAACTTCAGCCCCTTGCTTAAGTCCTCTTTGTGCTTTCGCTTTTTTCAAAACCTTATTTTTAGAAAAATCAATGGTTGGAGCCAAACCTTCAAGTTCTTTTCTAGCAGCAATAATTTCATGTGGTTTCAACGCTGCTTTATCATTGAGATTCTTCAAAATTTCTTGCGCTTCAAGACTCGCTTTTTTAACTACTTCTTGAGCTTCTTTTTGTGCTTTTTCTAATTCAAACTCGCGCTCACGATTAATTTGATTATAGACTTTCGTCAAATCTTTATGTAAACTTTGATTTTCTCGTTCAATTTTTTTAATATTTCTTGAACTTTCAATCACTTCACGTGTTTTTTCTTCCAACTTTTCAATCATCTGATTGACATCATGCTCACTGTCAGAAATTTGTTGACTGGCTACTGAAATAATAGTTTCTGGCAAACCTAATCTTCTCGAAATTTCCAGGGCATTTGAACGCCCAGGCACTCCCAGTTGCAAATGATAAGTGGGTTGCATTTTATCAATGTTAAATTCCATACTTGCATTGATTACTCGTTGCGTTTCGACCCCATAAGCTTTTAACTCAGGATAATGAGTACTTGCCATGGTTTTCACATTTCGTTCACGTAAATTTTCCAGTATGGCAATAGCAAGAGCCGCTCCTTCTTTTGGATCAGTTCCTGCCCCAAGTTCATCAAACAAGACCAAACTATTTTCATCTGCTTGAGCTAAAATATGAACAATATTAGTCATATGACTTGAGAAAGTTGATAAACTTTGCTCAATGGATTGCTCATCACCGATATCGGCAAAAATATCATCAAAAAGATGAATTCGACTGCCATCAGCGGCTAAAATTGGCAGACCTGATTGAGCCAATATTGTCAACAAACCAACTGTTTTCAAAGTAATGGTCTTCCCACCCGTATTTGGACCGGTAATAACAATCGTATTGAGCCCTGCATCAAATTTAATATCATTTGCCACAACTATTTTTGCTTCAATCAAAGGATGGCGAGCTGCAAAAAGGGTAATATCTTTATCGGTTGTTAATTCTGGAAGTGTCGCTTTATTCGCTGCTAAATAAAGATACTTGGCACGAACAAAATCAATATGACCAATCAGCCAAGCATTTTGTCTTATATCAAAGCTATAAGGTTTTAATTGACTAGCAATCTCACGATAAATTCTTGTGATTTCTTGGCGTTCTTCAATTCTCTTTTGATTAAGTTTATTATTTAATGAAACAACCGCATTTGGTTCAATATAAAGCGTTTGACCTGAAGCAGACATATCATGAACTACACCATCAATTTTATTTTTGTTTTCTGCTTTTACAGGAAGCACTTGTCGGTCATTTCGGATAGTGATGACATTTTCACTCAAAGATGAGAGATTTTTGGTCAGCATTTCCTGCATGATTTTCCGAATTTCTGATTGATGACTCTTGATTGAAGCACGGATATGCATCAATTCGAGACTGGCATTATCATAAAGACTTCCCGCATTATCAAAAATTTCTAATTTTTTGACTAATGCTGATAAATCAACCAATTTTTCCAAAGTAATAGCTAGTGAAGGTGTTTCAACATTTTCAGCTTCATCAAAAAAGCGTTGAATATTAATCCCTAATTGAATCACTTTTTTTATTTCAACGAATTCCTTGCCTGAAAGACTGGCTTCAAGCTCTAGACGTCTGAGTATTTCTGTTAAATCATTTGTTTTTCCTAAATTTAATAGGCCATTTTCTTGGGTCAATAAGCGAAAATCAGCAACTTCATCAAAAAGGAGCTGAATTTTTTCCTTATCTGTCAAAGGTTTTAAATCTTTTAATTCTTGTTGACCCTGCGCTGTCGTCAAAGCATTCATGAACTGTTCTTTGACTTTATCATATTCCAATATTTGGAGAATTTTTTTATTCATTCTATTTAAATTTCAAGTTGTATCTGTAGATTTCTCCCCTAGCACTATCCTAGAGGATTAATGTGGACAATATTTTCAATAAAAAGGTTTTGCAAGATTCCTGATGAAATCGGTGTATGTAAAACCATAAAACGAGCTAGAAAACTAGCATCAAGTTGACTTTGAACCGCTGCAATAGGAACCAAACTCAAGACCATCAAGACCATTTGTAAACCAAAATAAGTCGCCGCAAATCCTAAAATTCCAGCAATGATTTTTCCATTTCTTCCCAGAGGACTAAGTGCAAAATGTAAAAATAAACCGATAAGACGGATAATAGCATAAACGACAATAAAAATTGCTAAAAACGAAATGCTCGCATAAAAAGCATCATCGAGTTGAAAAAGAAGCTTATCACTAAAAAGTAAGAGATGTGAGTTTTCTGTGGCATTTGAAAAAGGAACCCAAATACTCAATTTTTGTGCTAACTCTTTATAATTACTGGCTGCAATGAAGGCCGCAATAATCGTACCAAAACTGTAGATGACTTGTAAAATCAAGCCTCGTGAGTAACCAACCATGAAAGCCCAAACCAAGGCTACTAAAATAATCAAATTTAATATCATCAAACATTCCCAATTTACTTTTATTTTGCTTTTTAAACAAAGCACTCATAAAACTTGGCTCATTTTTATTAATGAAGCTAAGTTCAAGTCATTTTTCTTTCTCTATTATACCGTATTTCATAAAAAAAACGTACCCCTATTTAGAATAC
This sequence comes from Lactococcus sp. EKM203L, assembly GCF_011800585.1. Taxonomy (NCBI): domain Bacteria; kingdom Bacillati; phylum Bacillota; class Bacilli; order Lactobacillales; family Streptococcaceae; genus Lactococcus; species Lactococcus sp. EKM203L. Next base: position 341,104 of record NZ_JAALEQ010000001.1, on the reverse strand, counting down.
GCTTTTTATTTTAAAAAATGGATGAAGAATGTCCCCCTCTAAGTGGGTGGTCAAATTCAAGTTTTTTCGTCATGGCATTAATCGCATGGACTGCTTCACCAAAACCAACGGACATCAAGGGCATTTTTCCCGGATAATCACTTGCGTCTCCTGCGACATAAAGTCCCTCAATATTGGATTGCATCATTGAATCGGCCTTAACGCGACCATTACGACTGACTTCTAAGTTTTCAGCTAAAGTCACTTGATTTGTTAAAAAACCATAATTAACCAAAATTTTATCAATCGAAAAGTTCAAGCTTTCTTCTGATTTTATTTTTTTTAATTCTAATTCATTTTCAATCAAATTTGAAAAAGTATAAGGCGTATGAACTTGAATATTAGAATTCATCACTCGGTCAACTGTAATTTCATGACCACGAAAAGCAGTTCTTCTATGAACCAAATGAACATTTTTAGCTACTTTTTCAAGCATTAATGACCAATCTAAAGCCGAATCTCCTCCACCAAAAACCGCAACATTTTTTCCCTCAAACTCTTTTAGAGAAGTGATAAAGTAAGATATTTTTCCTTCATTGGCTAAAGTTTCTTCGTTATCAATTCCTAACTTTCGAGGTTTCAAAAGGCCGGCACCAGTCGTCAACAAAACGCCTTTGGCTCTTCTGGTTGATTTATCAGTAGTTACAGAAAAAATCCCCTCTTCTTTTTCAATTTTTTGAACGCTCTCCCCAAGAAATAATCGATGAGAGATTTGTGCTAGTTGTTCTAAAAGATTTTTTGTCAAATCTGCCCCTGTCACTGCTGGTAGGCCAGCAATATCGTAGATTAATTTTTCAGGGTAAAGATTTTGGGGTTGACCACCTGGAACTTGCGCTGATTCAATTATTGCAACTGATAAACCGCGCATTCCTGCGTAAAAAGCCGCATATAGACCAACAGGACCTGCTCCAACAATAATTAAATCTAATTCTTGCATATCAAACTCCTTAACAATTTATTCATTTAATCTATTGAATAAATTCTTTTTATCATCTCTCTATTATTGCGACTTTTCTCTCAAATGTCAAATACTTTTTACTTTAAATAAAAAAAGCCCTCAAAAGGGCTTGATTTTTTATTTGGTAGAACGACGAGAAAAGATTTCATGATCCAAAACTAATTGATTTTGTTCAACATCTTCTTTAAGCATTAATTTTGTCAAAAGACGCATTGCTACTGCTCCCAAATCGTAAAGGGGTTGGTTAACAGAAGTTAAAGTTGGATATGTATATTGAGTAATTGGTGAATTTGCACCTGAGATAATTTCGAAATCTTCAGGAACTTTCACTCCTTTATCCATCATTGCAGACAAGAGTCCAACGGCTACTGTATCATGTGATACTACTGCAGAAGTTGCTCCTCGCTCAAGTAAACGTTCAGCAAGTGCTTTTCCTTGTTCATAGCTATAATTACCTTCAAAAACGAGGTTTTCATCAAATTCAATATTTGCTTCAAGCAAAGCTTCTTGATAACCAACCATACGTTCTGTATTTTCAACGTCTTTCAATGAACCCATGATATAAGCGATTTTTTTATTTCCACTATCAATCAATTTTTTAGTTGATTGATAAGCAGCCAAATGGTAATCAATATTAACAGATGGAATTTCTTTATCTCCATCGATTGTTCCAACTAAAACGACAGGTGTTCTTGAATTTTTGAGGGAAGTTCTAATTTTTTCATCTAAAGATGAACCCATATAGACGATTCCGTCAACTTGTTTTGATAAGAAAGTTTCTAAAACTTTTTCTTCTTTTTCAACATCATTATCACTATTAGCTAAAATCATGTTGTATTTATACATGGAAGCGATATCATCAACCCCGCGAGTAATCGCTGCGAAGTAAGTTGAAGTGATGGTTGGCAAGATAACACCAACTGTTGTTGTACGTTTACTTGCGAGTCCGCGCGCAACTGCATTAGGACGATAGTCAAGCTCAGCAATAGCTTCTAAGACCTTCTGGCGCGTCTTTTCCTTTACATTTGCATTTCCATTTACAACACGACTAACGGTTGCCATTGACACTCCGGCGACACGTGCCACATCATAAATTGTTGTTGTTGATTCTACCATAATTGGCTATCCTCTTTCTTTTCTTTTTATTCATAGTATTTATGAAAACCATTTTCATTTACAAATTATATCATTAACTGTAAACCTTTTCAACCTTCAGCTATGTTTTTTTACGTGATTTTTTAATAAAAATAGCGTAGAATAGGGGATATAGTGTTTTTTATTTTCATGAGAATTTAAGAAACTCATTTTCATAAATATTGGAGGAACCATTTTGAGCAAAATTGAACGTATTTCAGCTTTTCTGAATGACAAGGAAGTCGATATGACTTTCATCACTAATCCGACAACTCTAAATTATCTAACAGGGCTAGCAATTGATCCCCATGAACGAATTGCTGGGCTGATGATTTTTAGAGATTCAACTCCGATGTTATTTACTCCTGCTTTGGAAGTGGAAAAAGCTAAAGAACACACAAGTGGTCTGGATATTTTCGGATATGAAGATTCTCAAAACCCTTGGGAAGTTGTTAAAAATCATGTAAAATCAGATGTTAAATCAATTGCTGTTGAATTTTCAGATATTCCTTTAGCTAAAACTGAAGGGTTGAAAGCACAATTTGGTGATATTAATTTTGTAAATTTGACTCCTTTGATTGAACGGATGCGTTTGATTAAGTCAGCAGATGAAATTGAAAAAATGAAAGTTGCTGGTGATTTTGCTGACAAGTGTTTTGAAATTGGTTTTGCCACTGCTGCTGAACGTAATGGTGTGACTGAATCTGATATCGTTGCAAAAATTGAATACGAAATGAAACGTATGGGTGTTCCACAGATGTCATTTGACACGCTTGTTTTATCAGGAGCTCGCGCTGCTAATCCACATGGTGCACCTGAAAATGTTGAAATTCAAGAAAATAAACTTTTGCTCTTTGACTTGGGTGTGATGAGTGGCGGATATGCTTCTGATGCGACACGTACAATCGCTATTGGTCAACCTAATGACTTTGATGCTGAGATACATAAAATCGTTAAGGAAGCTCAACAAGCTGCTATGGACTTCATTAAACCTGGTGTTACTGCACATGAAGTTGATGCTGTTGCTCGTGATTTAATTACTAAAGCAGGATATGGTGAATATTTCAATCACCGCCTTGGACATGGTATTGGAATGGACGTTCACGAGTATCCATCTATTGTTGCCGGTAACGACCTCGTAATTCAAGAAGGAATGTGCTTCTCTAACGAACCTGGAATTTATATTCCTGGTAAAGTAGGTGTGCGTATTGAAGACTGTCTTTACGTAACAGAAAATGGTTGTGAAAGCTTCACTCATACTGACCATGACTTATTAATTTTCTAATCGAATAATTGATAAAAGTAAAAAACTTTCGCTGATTTTGGCGAAAGTTTTTTTGTCAGTAAATTTTTGTCAGTAAATTTTTGTCAGTAAATTTTTGTCAGTAAATTTTTGTCAGTAAATTTTTGTCAGTGAATTTTTTGTCAGTAAGTTTCTGTCAGTAGGTTTCTGTCAGTAGGTTTCTGTCAGTAGGTTTCTGTCAGTAGGTTTCTGTCAGTAGGTTTCTGTCAGTAAAAAAAATAATCATCAAAATGATGATTATTTTTTATTTTCTATGCGTCATAATCTAAGTTATCAGCATGACCAGAACCATTACCAACAAAGAAACCTGTTTTAGCATTGATTGATACTAAATACCGACCATCTGGTGCATAAAGATTGTAATAACCACTAACAATTCCGGCTGGGAAACCTTGGGAACCATTGGTTGTATGAATCGCTGTTGGAACTAAAATATAATTATCTCCTGTAATATAGCCGCGTTCACGGGCTTTATTCAGAACCATTTCTTTAATTCCAGCTCCCCATGTGAAAGCAGGATCATTCGTGTTGACTCCAGCTTGAGGTTGGACACGTGCTGCTGATACTTCTAAATTAACTCCGTTGCTACTCAAACCATTAGCATTACTACTTGTGCTGGCATTTGTACTTGAACCTGCTGAAGCTGCTGACGAAGGAGTCGTCGTAGAATTGCTTTGACTAGCTGTACTTGATGTAGAACTTTGGCTAGTAGCTCCTTGATTCGCTTTCGCTTCTGCTGCACTTGCAGACGCTTTAGCTGAACTTTCCTTAGCAACTTGGCTCTTAGCTAAATCAATGGCTTGTGTCAGTAATTTATTCAGGGTTTCATTGGTTGTTTTAGGAGTTTCTGGAACTTTTACATTTGCCACTATTTTAGCTGATGAATCAAGTTTTCCGTCAGTAATTGCTGCGCTAGTAAAGAGAGCATTCACTTTCTTAATCGCATTAATTTGGTCTTTTAGGCTTTCTGTATCAGAAACTGCATTTGACCATGCCATGGAATTTTTGTGAGCATCAACTAAAGTTTCAAGAGCTGATAACTTGCTAAATTGACTATTTCTCAAAATAGTATGTGATTTGTCAGTGAAAAAAGCATCGTATTGTTTCTGATATTTATCTAAATCACTCTGACTGCTTTGAGAAGTTTGAACCGTTTTCCCTTTTTGATGACTATTATATTGGGCAAATCCAATCGCTCCAGCTGCAATTAAAACAATTGCACATAGACCAATAATGATTGGTTTTTTACGATTTTTTGACTTTTCGTCAGTAATTTTTGCCGCATTTTCTTCTACTTTATCTGCTTTAAAGGATGTTGTTTCAGCTAGTAAGTGAGGTGAAACTGATTCAGCAGTAATAACTTTATCAGGAATATCACTTTTTGTCTCTTTTGGTGAATCTGTCACTTTTTCCTCAGCTCCCGATTCAAGGGCTTGATTATTTTCAGTAGAATCTTCTTTTGAATCAGATTTAATTTCTTCTGCTGGTTCTTCTGTTACTTTTGGTTCAACTTCTGATTTTTCGTCAATTATTGAATCAGTTTTAGTGTCAGTTTCAGAAATTTCTGGTTCACTTGGCTCGTCCATTGGAACTTCGTTTGCTGACATCATAACTGGTGCAGCAACTACCTTCTCATCTTGTGGACTTTCGGCTTCTTCTTCGTCAGTTGGTTCAGTTTTCTTGACTTCTTCAACTTGCGGAGCTTCTTTTTGCTCTGGCAAAGTACTGACAGGAGCGTCGACCATCACAACTGGATCTAAAACTAAATCATTTTTTGATTTTTTAGTTTCTTCGCTTTCCTTGTCAGCAACTTCTAAGTCTTTATTTTCTGCTGACAAATCAGAATCAGAACTGTCAGTAACTTTTTCAGTTTCAATTTTTGAAGCTGCTAATTCATCATTCTCGTCGATTTCCTCTTTGGAAACTTCTTGAAGTTTTTCTGACTTAGCTTCTTTATCTTCTTCAACCGGAACTTCTATATTTGTACGTTCTGCCTGAATGAATTCGTCCAAATTTTTACTTTTAGCTTCTTCAATTTCTCCACGGTGCTGACGAATATATTTATCTAAAACAGACTCATTTTCTTCATTTTCTTTATCAACACGTTTTGATTCTGCAACAATTTGCCCTACGGTAAAATCTTGTAAATCTTGAAGTTTCAAAGTTTTTTCACCAATTTGTTGCTCATTTTTTGGTTTATTATTGTTATTATTTTTGTTTTTGTTTCTATTTTTTTTATTTTTGTTTGACATTTTTCCTCCGAATAAGATTCCCACAATTCCAATAAAATGGTGAATCAGACAACGAGAGTTGCTCAAACTCGTCTGAATTTTTACTGACAGCCGTCATCACTAAAATTTTTTTGTTTTAGTAATAGCTTTTTGTTCTGTCAGTAAAATTTATTTCATACGTTTTCCGAAATACATATACAAATCTGTTCTAAGTGTTCCGTTATATAGTTTGCGTTTTTTAGTTGCTTTTGCCCCATAATGCTTTTCAAAAGCGACATCACTCGTCAAAATGTATTTACTCCAAGTTTCTAGTGGCGCAAAAGTTTTACCCATTTCACCATAAAGAGCTGCAACAGCTTCTTCATCTTCCAAACGCACCCCATAAGGCGGGTTAGAAACTAAGACACCGTCAAGCTTATCAGTTCTAAAATCTTGAAGTCGCATTTGCTTATATTTTATCACATCTGAAAGGCCTGCCGCAAGTGCATTATGTTTTGCAATTTCAATCATTTTTCCATCAATGTCAAAACCTTGAATATCCAATTCTAAATCTGTACGAATTTGTTTTTTGGCCAAAGCTTTTTCTTGTTTCAAAATTTCTTCATCAAACCAAGGCCATGCAGTAAAAGCAAATGGACGATTCATTCCTGGTGCCATATTTAAAGCCAGCATTGCTGCTTCAATTGTAAATGTTCCAGAACCACAAGTAGGATCAACAAAAGCACGACGAGGATTTGCTAACCAATTGGTTAATAAAATAATCGAAGCTGCCATATTTTCTTTCAAAGGAGCTTCTCCTTTTTCTGAACGATAGCCTCGTTTAAATAAAGAATCGCCAGTCGTATCAATCAATACAGTTGCCATATCTTTATGTAAAGCAATCTCAATTGAAAATTTAGCTCCATTTTCAGGAATTGGAACACCTTCAGGACGATGATATGTCGTCTGTAATTTTTTGACAATCGCTTTTTTAGTGATACTTTGAATTGACGGCTCATTATGTAAAGTTGATTTCACCGCTTTAGCTTTGCTGACAGGAAATTGGCTTCCAAAAGGAATGAGCTCTGCCCAGGGAAGCGCATAAACATTTTCAAACAATTCATCAAATGTTCTAGCTTTAAATTCCCCAACTACAATTTTTACACGGTCAGCCGTTCTTAACCAAAGATTCGCCTTAGCAATTGTTGCCAAATTTCCCTCAAAGAAGACACGTGAACGGTCGTCAATCGAAACATTTTCAATTTCCAGATTACGAAGTTCGCGAGCAACTAAACTCTCTAAACCACTTGAAGAAGTTGCTAATAACTTGAATTTCTTTTGCATTTTTTAACTTTCCATTCTCTGCATAAAATGAACAGAGATAATTCTATCTATTTCAATTAAACACTATTTATCAAAAAAAGCCGAGGCTAAAAGCCCCAGCCTGTGTCATACAGTTTTCTATAAGCCATGTTTTGTTCCAGTTCAATTCACATTCGTGAATCTCCCCTTCGATAATCATCTGTCTGCCAAAATTCTTAATTTCAGCCTCGACCACGCCTTCATTTTGGCTAGTCAAGTGCCCCGACCATAAGTTTGGGTTGCTCGCTTGAGGGGTTTACCACGTTCCATTCTTAGAGTTTCCTCTAAGACTCGTCTCTATGGCACTTTTACAGGCTACTCACGCATATCAAAAGACTTAGCGTTTTGGCCAGCCGTTAGGCATGACGCTCCTACCTAGGTTTATTGTTTGACCTAGCACAATCACTGCGTGCATCTCAGCAACGCGCGAGCATGGACTTTCCTCACGATTTACAAAAAAATCGCGCGATTATCCGAAAACTGTTTCTATCAAAAATTAAGCAGAACAATAAAGTTCATTTACCAAAATCTTTGCCTTCACATCTTGTGAAGTTTGCAAAAAGGTTCATTGCTAAACCTAATGCAGAACATAAAACATTTCAATTTTATATTTTCTTAGTTGTTTTCACTAGCAATGCCGTTAGGTCCAAATACAGCTTGTTCTAAACGATTAATTCGTTTGAGTAAATCAAAATTACTTGGATTACGCATTTCCACTTTTGGTTTACTTGAACGTGCTTGAAGAATTTGGTTAGGGTCAAAGCGTTGTGTATCATCAAGATTTGCTTGATTTGGTTTAGAAACTTGCATTTCTAATTCAGCAATCTTTTTCTTCAAAAACTCATTTTCCTCTTGAAGACGCAAGTTTTCAGTCTGATAAGTTTCATAATCAGCAATAACGTCATCAAGGAGTTCATCGACTTCTTCTTTATCGTAACCACGCATCTTTGTAGAGAAGTCTGCTTCATAGATATCTTTAGGCGTAAATTTAAATGTCGGCATTTTTACCTCTTCATCATCATCATTATAAAATGTCCATTATTTATGATAACAGATTTTCATTTTTTTTTCAAGGTCAACCTGATTAAAGTGATATCAAAAAGATAGGATTTATCAGCTGCACTTGTTTTTATATCAAAATCAAGTTTAATTAAATCAGAAAGTCCATTTTTTAAGGATTTAACGTTTAATTTTCTAACCAATTGATTGGCCAATTTTACAGGATAAGGGTGCATTTTTAAAAAGGCAACTTGTTGATTTTCTTGCCAACCCTTGGCTTGGAAAAGTTTGACTTGTAAATACAAACGATAAGAATTTGTCAAAATAGCTAATATTTTAATTAAATCTTCCCCTTGCAAGGTCAAATCATGTACTAAATCACGCGCCTCATCAATTTTTCCTTTAAAAATTAAATCAGTTAAGGCAAAAATATTATCTTGTAGCGATTTTGGGACGACTTTTTCCACATCATCAAGTGTCACTTCTCGCCCTAGTGCATAAGTTTGAACGAGGTCAATATTTTGCTTCATTACTGAAAAATTATCATTTGATTTAGCGGCAATTAAACTCAAAACTGCCTTTGGTAAAGGGCTTATTCGACTAAAATATTGAATTAATTCTTGACTCTTTAATTCTTGTGCTTCAAGCAAAGCTGCTTTAGCTTTTAATTTTTTAACAACTTTAAGACGACTGTCCAATTTTCCATAAAGGATTAAAACAAGTTGCGTAGTTTCCGGCGGATCATCTAAAAAATTTTCAAAGCGCTTCAACTGTTTTTCATCTAAAACACTTTTTTTAGCCGTTGTTAAATTAACCAAGTTTTCCAGGATTACCAACCGAGAATCTGAGAAAAAAGGGAGAGATTCCAAATCTTCAAGGGCTAAATCGCTATTACTAGGAGTTAAGTCATAATAAGCCTGACTCAAATCCGTTGGCTCGAAATTAACCTCTGTTAAGAGTTGATTTTTCAATTCTCCAACTAGTTCCCTTGACTCACCAAAAATTACTAAAATTTGAGGGAGTCCTTTTCTTTTGATTTCATTAAATTCATCAAATACTGTCATTTTTAACTACCTCGTTACCATTTTTAAAGCAAACCCCAAGAGAACAAGGAGCAGGATGAGCAGAGCAAAACCTAAACAACCAACTTGAAAGAGTTTAGCAAAACTTGATTTTGCATTTCTAACAATTTCATTATCAGGTACGGCTATTCTCTCTTCCATTGATTTATATTTTTCATTAGAGTCAAAAGTGACATAGCCCCCACCGATAAAGCCATCATCTTCCGTCATTTTATTTCCATACAAAGCATCATTCCATGTAATCGGTCGATACGCTTCAACTCCTGGAATAAATTTTTGTGAAGAAGTGATATTTTTATCTGCCTTTAATTCTTCATAAAGTGTTCTGACTGGGGCTTTCATGCCGCCTTTTAAAATCTCATCATCAGCAGGCCGATTCCAAAATTCTAAGCGCATATAAAGCTGGCCTAATATTTGTAAAACTGGTTCTTTGCGTTCATTTAAAACCAAAGCATCAGCTAAAACATTTTTTTCCTTGATTGAAAGTTTTTTATTTTGTTCATCTTCTCGTAAGATTTCATAGATTTGTAGAAAATAGTGACGATAATATAGTTCTTCACTCACTCTTCTACTCCTCCAATAAATTCTCCATCTGGACTAACAAGGACTTTACGAGGAGTCGTTCCTTTAGCAGGACCAACAATTCCCTGCGCTTCCAACTCATTCATCAAGTCAGAGGCGCGATTGAATCCAACTTTTAAAGCCCGTTGCAATTGAGCCGTTGAAGCTTTTTGAGCCATAATAACCATATTTCGTGCTTCTTCAAATAAGGGGTCACCAGATCCTGTATTTGAAGCGCCCGTACCAACTTGACTCTCATCTACCTCACCAGGGTCAAAGCTTTCGTCATATTGAGCTTCTGATTGGTCTTTAATAAAGGTCACAACAGATTCGACATCATCGTCAGATAAGAAAGCCCCTTGCAAACGAATCGGATGATTTTCATCAATAGGTTTAAAGAGCATATCCCCACGACCTAGTAATTTTTCAGCCCCATTAGTATCTAAAATTGTTCGTGAATCTGTTCCAGATGAAACAGCAAAGGCAATTCTTGAAGGAACATTTGCTTTAATTAGTCCAGAAATGACATCAACAGATGGACGTTGTGTCGCAAGAATCATATGAATCCCTGCTGCTCGAGCTTTTTGTCCCAAACGAATAATTGCATCTTCCACTTCTTTACTGGCAACCATCATTAAATCGGCTAATTCATCAACAATGACTACAATCAGAGGAAGTTCAAGCATTTTTTCATCTGATTCTGCATTATATCTTTGTACTTTTTCATTATAGCCAGCAATGTTACGGACGCCATAACGACTAAAGAGTTCATAGCGTTCTTCCATTTGGTCAACAACTTTTTGAAGGGCACGTGAAGCTTTACGTGGATTTGTTACGACTGGAATCAATAGATGAGGAATATCATTGTAAACAGAAAGTTCGACCATTTTAGGGTCAACCATCAGAAACTTCACTTGACTAGGCAAAGCTTTCATCAAAATTGAAGTAATAATACCATTTACCGCCACTGATTTACCTGAACCAGTTGAACCTGCAACCAATAAGTGAGGCATTCTTGTTAAATCAAATGTGCGAATTCCACCATCTAATGATTTACCAAGAGGAATTTCTAACAATTTGCTTGGATTAGTTTTGCCAGCCTCCCACATTTCGCGGAAACCAACCATTGCAACTTCGGCATTAGGAATTTCGACGCCGACTAAAGATTTCCCAGGAATTGGTGCTTCAATTCGGATATCTTTAGCAGCTAAGGCTAATGCTAAATCATCTGATAAATTAACAACGCGTGAAACTTTTGTTCCAGTCGCTAATTTGATTTCATATTTTGTAATTGATGGACCAACGACTGCCGATTCAACATTGGCACCAATCCCAAAAGATTTGAAAGTTTCTTCTAAAATACCAATATTTTTACGAACATTCTCACGTTCGCCTGATTGATTTTTGACAGGAACTTCTGCCAGTAAATCAATGGTTGGTAATTTATAGTTACCGTTATAGTTATTAGTATTTGAAAAATTGACAGGTTCATCATCAAGAGGAACTTCTGCTAAAACTGGACTTTCAGTTTCAGTTTCATTTTCTTCAAAAGGCGCTTCTGGTATATTAATTGGAATTTCAGTAGGTGCTGAGGTAAATAATGAATTTTCTGCTGCCTCTGGAAGCTCTTCTCTTTCTGCTACAGCTTGTTTTTTTTCTAGCTCAGCAAGTGCTTTCGCTGCTTTTTTAGCTTCTGCTTTTTCGGCATGCTTTTCTTTCCATTTCGCTAAACGTTGATGTAAATCTTCACGCATTTTAGGGAAAAGTCCTGGAATCATAAGATAAATAGCAACTAACCAAAGTACTGCAGCAATAATATAGACACCAATGACTGAAAACAAGGCTTTAGCAGGCTCGGTGATTAATGCTCCAATAACACCTGAGCCGACAAAATGAATGACACGGCCAGCCATTAAATCAGACCAGATAAGATGAAAAGTTTCATTAAATCCTTGATGAAGTCGAATTTGAAAGACAAACATTAGGCCGATAAAAGTTAAAATAATGGCTGGAGTAATTCTTTTATTTTCTTTTAAAACTTGCTTACGAAAGACGGAAATAATCATTAGTCCAGCAAGCAAGAGAAGAAAAACAATCGCAAGAGAACCAACAAACAAGCGGACAATGTTATAAAGTAAGACTCCGACAATTCCTAGGCGAGCAAGCGCAAATAAGATTAAAAGAAGCCCAACAAAAAAAGCAATCATTTTGCGTGTTGCGGCCTTTTTCTGTTGTTCTTTTTTAGTATTTCTTCTGGTTGTTTTTTTCTTTGCAGGCATTTTTTTACTTTCACTCATTTTTAATAATATTGACAGGTTTGTCAGTAAAATAATATTAATTATATTTATTTATTTTTATAGTTAACACAAACTGACAGTTCTGTCAGTCATTTAAATTCTTTATAAAAGAATGGATAATTCCACTTACAATTATATCATAAATTTGATACAATAAAATTATGGAAAATATCAATGATTATAAGGCTTTAGCCTTCTTCGATTTAGACGGAACGTTGCTTAACAGTCAAAGTAAACTTGACCAAGAAGTTATTGAAGGAATTCATCGGATTCGCGAAAATGGTGTTTTACCTTTCATTGCTACTGGCCGTGGACATTTTGAACTTGATGAAATCATGAGTTTAACTGGGATTAGTGGAGCGGTTGCCATGAACGGACAGTATATTGTTTTAGATGGTGAAACAATATATAAAGAAGAAATTCCGACAAGTAGTGTTGAAAAATTACTTGAGGCAGCAAGTCCTCACTCAGAAGCTCTTTCTTTTTATGACAGTCAAGGTTATTGGGTGAGTGAACTAACTGACTTAGCTAAAACCGCTTATGCTTACACTCATATGCCAATGCCACAGGCAGATGCTAGACGTTACCTCTCTCAGGAAGTCAATATGCTTTTGGTTTTGACCAATCAACTCAGTCAAGTTGATTATTATAAAGAACGCGTTCCTGAACTTAACTTTTTCATGAACTCTCCAAGTTCGATTGATGTTACAAACAGCACAACTAACAAAGGGACAGGAATTAATCATGTCAAAGAGGTGCTAAATTTCACTGGTCAAACTTTTGCCTTTGGTGATGGTCGCAATGACTTAGATTTATTCAAAGCAGCTGACCACAGAACGGCAATGGGAAATGCTGTTCCTGAATTAAAAGAGTTAGCCGATTTTATTTCTACAGAAAATACTAACCACGGAATCATCAATGCTTTTAATCATTGGGGCATCATGTAAAGTCTAATAAAAAATTACTGACAGAAAGTCTGTCAGTATTTTTTTTATTTATTTTCAAGGACTTCTCGTCTTCGATAGACATAAGCAAGAATGAAACAGAGGGCAACTGGTAAGGTCAAAATTAAGCCAACACCGTTAAAAACAGAGGCTACACAATAAAAGATACCAACAACTAAGAAATAAATTCCCCAACCTTTTTCTTTTGTCAATCTTGCAAAAGCCACCCAATTTAAAGCTAGTAAAGCGATTAAAATCAGAGCTGCAATCATTGCTGCGGTAGATAATAATTGCTTATCAAATCCTGAATCTTGAAGTTCTGTCATAATTTCTGAATTCTCTGGCATATAAATAATGGCCCAAAAACTAATTAGCCCAACAAGTGCCAAAATTGAAAAAATAATCGACCCTACTAGAGCAAAAATTTTTGATTTTCTCATTTTTTCTCATTTCCTTTTTGATTCTTTAATTATAACATTTTTAGACCAACAAAAAAATCCGCCTCAAATGGCGGATTAATGACAGACTTGTCAGTAATTATTCATTTACAAATTTACTGACAGAATATCATTATTTATTTTAAAGCTTGGGCAGCTGTGATAATTGCAAGTTTATAGACATCTTCTTCGTTACTTCCACGAGAAAGGTCAGAAACAGGTGCGTTCAAACCTTGCAAAATTGGCCCAATCGCTTCAAAATTACCCAATCGTTGAGCAATTTTATATCCAATATTTCCTGATTGAATATCAGGGAAGATAAAGACATTGGCACGACCAGCAACAGTTGAATCTGGTGCTTTTTGACGAGCCACCGCTGGAACAAAAGCAGCGTCAAATTGAAGTTCACCATCAATTTCAATTTCAGGGTAATCTTCTTTAACAAGTTTTGTCGCTTCTACTACATTATCAACATCTTCTGATTTTCCAGAACCTTTAGTTGAGAATGAAAGCATGGCAACTTTGGGGTCAATATCAAAGAGTGCTGCTGTTTCGGCTGAAGCTACAGCAATATCGGCAAGAGTTGGTGCATCTGGTTTGATGTTAATCGCACAGTCACCAAAAATATATTTTTCATTGTCATCACGACCACGAACCATAATAAAAGCACCAGAAACAGATTTTACTCCTGGTTTCGTTTTAATGATTTGAAGGGCCGGACGAACAGTATCAGCAGTTGAATGAATTGCGCCAGAAACCATTCCGTCAGCAATTTTCATATAAACAAGCATCGTTCCAAAATAATTTGGGTCTTTCAAGAGCTCTTTTGCTTGTTCTTCTGTAACTTTACCTTTACGACGTTCCACAAAAGTTTCCGTCATCGTTTCAAAACGTCCACAATTTTCTGGGTCATAAATCTCAAAGCCTTCAGGATTAATTCCACGTGAAATCAATGTTTCAGTGACTTCTTTTACATTCCCAATAAAGACAGGTGTAATTAGTCCATCAGCGTTAAGACGATTTGCAGCACCTAAAATACGTGCATCAGTTCCTTCAGGAAAGACAATTTTTAAGCCTTTTCCACTAATTTTTTGTTTCAGTGATTCAAAAAGTTCCATTTTGACAAAATCCCTTGGTTACAAATTTCTCATAACCCACCGCTTTAAGTTGCGGATTTCCTTTCTGCAATTGTTACGAATTAAGTATATCATACTTTCACAAAAAAAGTAAGCATTACCATTATTGCTATTTAAGGACAATTAGCCTTTTTATTTTTCCAATTTTTCACGAGATTCACTATCCAAAAACAAAAAAACTGTCATAGACAGCTTTTTTTAGTCGTTTAAAATGCTAGCGATTTTCGTCGTAATAATATCAACCCCAACAGTATTTGATACCCCTTCAGGAATAATCACATCTGCATATCTCTTTGTGGGTTCAATAAATTGATGATACATTGGCTTAACAGCATCTAAATACTGTGTAATTACTGAATCAAGAGTTCTTCCTCTTTCTTCAATATCTCTGCGAATTCGACGGATAATCCGCACATCGTCATCTGTATCAACAAATATTTTGATATCCATTAAATCACGCAAACGTTCATCTTCTAAAACCAAAATTCCCTCAACGATTAAAACATCAACAGGTTCTTGACGGTAAGTTTCTTGTGAACGCGTATGTTTTGCATAATCATAAATCGGAATATCAACCGCTCGTCCATATTGAAGCTCTTTTAATTGAGCAATTAAATAATCTGTATCAAAGGCTAATGGATGGTCGTAGTTCGTTTTTGTCCGTTCTTCAAAAGTCAAATGCGATTGATCTTTATAGTAACTATCATGTTCAATCATTGCAATTCGTTCATTTGAAAAAGTTTCTAAAATAGCATGTGAAACACTTGTCTTTCCACTTGCTGACCCACCAGTGACACCAATAATCAACGTTTTCTTCAAAATTAATTCTCCAAATTTTCTTCTATATATTCTACCACAATTTTTGAGCTTTTTGTCATCAACTGACAATTTTTTTACTTTTTAAGCGTTCACATCAAAAACTCTTAATTTTACTGACAAAAGCTCTTAATAAGTGACATGGAATCTTTGGAATTCTTATTTTTATAATTTATTTACTGAAAATTCAATAGTAGAGCAATGACCTTTAAGAAAAAATTTGATATAATAGAACAAGCTTTTAATAGAATTTTAGAATCTTCTAACGAATGATTCTGTCCACCTATAAAGGAGAATTTGATGCTAAAACTTGGAGTAATTGGTACGAGCTGGATTGCTCGCTCATTTATTGATGCTGCCCATATGACTGAAAAATTTCAGTTTTCTGCAGTCTATTCCCGTCGGCTCAAATCTGCTGATCAGTTTTCTGCCGATTTTAAAGACATCCAAAAATTCGATAATCTTGACGATTTTTTTAAAGCTTCACTTGATATTATCTATATTGCCAGTCCAAATGCCCTCCACTTTGAGCAAGCTAAAGCCGCAATTTTAGCAGGACATAATGTCATTGTTGAAAAACCTGCCTTTTCAAATCCTAAAGAACTGACAGAAATTATTAAGCTTGCTAAAGAAAATGAGGTCTTCTTCTTTGAAGCAGCCAGAAATATTCATGAACATTCATTTTCAATTATTAAAGACTTTCTTGCTGACAAAACAGTCAAAGGGGCAGACTTTACTTATTCAAAATATTCATCAAAAATGCCTGCTCTTTTAAACGGTGAAATCCCTAATAAATTTAATGCAAAATTCTCTGGTGGACTTTTAGCCGATCTTGGTGTATATCTTTTGTATGCTGCAATCTTTTGGTTTGGCAAACCACAAAAAGCAACTTATGATGCAGTTTTACTTCCGTCAGGCGTTGATTTAGCTGGTGTTGGAATTCTTGACTATCAAGATTACAAAGTTTCGATTAAATGCGCAGGAAATGTGAATTCATATCTTCCTAGTGAAATCTATACTACTGATGGAACTTTAATTTTGGATGGTGTTAATGCGATTACTTCTGCCAAATTCATTGCTATGGATGGTTCAGAAACTATAATCGACATTGAAGCTCCAAAACACTCTCTTTATGATGAAGCTGTTGACTTTGCCCAAATCTTAGAAAATAATGATTTTGCTGCAAGTTATGACCTACATCAATTTGCCCAAGAAGTTTCAGAAACTTCATACCAAATGCGTCAAAGTGCTGGCATTGTTTTTGATGCTGACAATAAATAAAGCTCATTAAAAGTTGCTGACAGAAATATTTTGTAAGCCTGTCAGTAATTTATCTCTGGTCTCTTAGTTAAATTGGATATAACTACTGCCTCCTAAGCAGTGATTGCCAGTTCGATTCTGGCAGGGGCCATCTAATAAAAAAGAACACCGAATTCGGTGTTCTTTTTTATACTCAATCAATCCCAAACGAACTTGAGAGTTGATTGCTATGAGCCACTAAGTTTGATTTATTTATCAAAGATTTTAAGACGAGTTTTAATCAATGCTTAGTTATAAACAACCCAGCTACCAGCAGGAAGTTTACTTGCCATCGCAATTTGTTCTGCCAAAGTCATTCCAGCATATTCGCCATGACCTAGCAATTGGAAAGCACCATAAGCACCTGAACTTGAATTCACACTATCAATCCCACCATTTGATTCGTGAGTAATGATATAAGCCCATTCGCTAGCAGAATAGCCCGCTGCATTAGCTGTATTCGATGCCATATAATTAGCAAGAGCTTGGATGTCAACTTGTCCAGAAGTTTGGCTCATATTAAGCCCACCAGAAACACTTTGTGTTGCTTGAGTTGGTGCAACTGATGTAACTTTAGTAGGTTGTTCTTCAGCAGTTTTAGTTGTTGCAGAAACTTGAGTTGTTGTTCCTGTAAGAATGTTATTAACTTCTGTTTGGATTGCTTTCACATCAAAACCTTTACTTTGAAGGTTAGTGACACGAGTATCTCCATTTCCGTAGTTTCCGTTAATTACTTCTATAGCAACTTCATGAGTTGATTTAGGTGTATCCGCATGAGCGATTCCGCCCCCAATAAACATGAATGATGCAACTAATCCCGTTGAAATAGCAACTTTACTTAATTTCATTTAGACCTTTCGATTTCGCCACTAAGAACATTCCATAGGATTCAAACTGAATCCAGTCTATCTTCTATTAACATGGTTACTTCCCATACACATCATAAAGTCCGAACGCTTGTGTAGGATTACCGTAAGCAGTTTAACGTCATTGCACGCTATGGACGTTTAAAAATTCATTTCTCACAACTTATTGTGAGTTAAAAAACAATTTAACATCAGTAGTAAATTTTCTCCACCACTCATGAGAAATGATTATATTACCCATTGCTTAACCGAACCTTAAAATAAATGCTAAGAATCCCTCACAAAAGTGATTATAAAGCCTTTTCCTTCAAATCTTATTCTCATATTGTAGTATCTTTAGTACGAACTATTGGAAGCTTAAACCGTTCCCAAATCAATTAAAATTAGTATATTTTATATTTATCTTAACAAAGATTACTAAATATAATCTTCAAGTCTATGTTGATTCTTAACCTATAATCAGTTATAATTACAATAGAAATGAAAGCACTTCAGTAAAATGAGTAACATTTGTTAACGTTTTTACTTAAACTTTTTTAATATGATTAAAAAATAGAGAATTATTTTCTCAAAAAATAAATAAGTAAAAGCCGTAAAATAACGGCTGTTTTTATTCAAATTATATTTTCAGGAGTAATTATGTCCCTCAAAAATTTTTTAGAACTCGTCGAAATAAAAACTAAAATCGCCAGTATTTTCCCTTACATTATTGGTTTACTTTTTAGTTTAAGCTATTTTAAAATGATAAATATTGGCCTATCTCTCTTATTTTTAATAGCAATGCTCCTTTTTGATATGACCGTAACTGCTATTAACAATTATCAAGATTTCAAAAAAGCCAAAGATGAAGATTATAAAAAGCAAGAAAATATCATTGGTCAAGCCAATCTTTCCACCCGATTGGTAGCTTCTATTATCTTGTTTATGCTTATTTTGAGCCTTTTTTTAGGATTTCTCCTCGCTTATTTTGTTGGCTGGCTTTTCTTTATTCTTGGTGGAATCGTCTTCTTTATTGGCGTTTTCTATACTTACGGTCCTATTCCACTTTCACGTATGCCTTTAGGAGAAATTTTTTCTGGTGGGACAATGGGCTTTGGAATTTTTGCAATGATCATCTTAATCAACAGCGCTCAATCACCTATTTTTAACCTAAATCTTGATTTCACAAACGACTCTTTTAGCTTTACTGGTAGTATTTTTGCAGCCATCGCCATGATAATTGCAAGTTTACCACTCATTTTTACCATTGCAAACATCATGCTGGCCAATAATTTACGTGATTTAGATAGCGATATAAAAAATCATCGTTACACATTAGTTTATTATATCGGTCGTCCAAACGGAATCAAACTTTTTCAACTTTTGATGTATTCTTCCTATTTAGCTATTATTATTGGATTTATCTTTAGAATATTTGAATGGCCAACTTTACTTAGTTTACTCACTTTTCCAATTATCAGAAAGAATCTAAAATCTCATGCTAGTCAAGTTCCAAGTCCTCGCAGCTTTGTTTATTCACTGAGAAATATGGTTCTATTTAACAGCGCTTATGCTGTGAGTCTGTTTTTATCAATCCTTTGGCAATATTTAAGCAAATAAAAAAAGTGATAGAATATCACTTTTTTATTTTTCATTTAAAACCTGACGAAGTTGTTCTCTAGCAATCACTTCATCTTCTCGTCTAATCAAAAAGGTCAAATAATCTCCTGCTTGTAATTCAGTATTCCCGTGTGGAATGATATCCTTACCTGAACGATGAACCGAAACCAGCAAACATCCTTCTGGTAAATGTATCTCTGACAACTTCTTACGATCCGCAACTGAATCAAATTGAACAATTGTTTCAAACATCATCTGCTTATCCGAATCATCAACATCAATTTCTTTTTCTTTCAACATGTTGTCTAATAAGGAATCATAAATTGGCTCAGATTGTAATAAATCAGCAACGACATAAGCAATTAAAGAGACAAGAGCCAGAGGAAGTAAATGGTCAAATGAACCAGTCATTTCCACCAAAAGAAGGATTCCAGTCATCGGTGCTCGAACAATTGCTGTAAAAGTCCCAGCCATCGCTAAAATTACTAGATTGGCAAATAAATGGCTTGGAAGATGAAAAAGTGAAATAACAATTGTCGCAAAAACAGCTCCAAGACTAGCACCCAAAACTAACAGGGGAAAGAAAATTCCTCCTGGCACACCCGAAGAATAAGATACCATTGAAATCAGATATTTCCCAATGAGAATCAAACATAGAAAGGCTAATCCCATTTCTAAACTAAAGGAATCCATTAAACGATGGCCACTCCCAATTATATTAGGAAACAATAAACCAGTTGCCCCAACCACTAAAAAAGTAAGTAAAACACGAAGAAATGGACTCTTTATTTTCTTCATCAAATTTTGACTTGTGAGGAGTGTCCAGTTATAAAAAGCACCGAAAAGTCCTAAAATAATTCCTAAAATAATAAGTAGCCAATAATTTGAGAGTTCAATTGAACCAACAATTTGGAAATGAAAAACTGGACCACTCCCAAACATTATTCGTGCAACCATATCAGCAACCATTGCTGAGGTCATACAAGTTAATAAAATCAATGGAGAAAAGTATTTAAATACTTCTTCCAAAGTAAACATGACACCTGACAAAGGTGCATTGAAAGCAGCAGATAAACCAGCAGATGCTCCAGAAGCAATTAGAATTCTTTTATGACGTTCAGTTTCAGCCAACCGGCTAGAAACCATCTGACCCATTGAAGCCCCAAGTTGAACTGAGGGACCCTCACGCCCCAGTGATAGACCTGCAAACATTGCTAAAGTCCCAGCGATAAATTTAGCAAAAGCAGTCGTGAACCAATTATTTTTAAAATAACCCTGTAATTGCCCTTTAACTTGTGGTATCCCAGAACCTGAACTCATCGGATATTTCTTCATAAAGAAAGTAACCACAAAGGCTAAGAAAGCCAAACCCAAAATAAGGAGGGGAATAAAAATAATGTGTGAGCTAACAAAGCGATAAATACTCAAGCCCCAAGTTTCAGCTTTTTCCAGTGCCAACCGATAAAGACTGGCCAAAAAACCCGCAGTCAAGCCCACGAGTACACTTAGAAAAAGCAGATAAAGATTTTTATTTGTTGATTTCTCTATATCTTTTAATTTCATTACTACTTCCCTACTAACGCTTATTTTAATAAATTTTTAAGCAAGATTATTATACCATAAAATAGATTCCTTATGTTTTGTACTTTTAATAATATACACATCACCTGTATAAATTTACTCAAAAAGGCACTCAATCGAGTACCTTTAATTTTTTAACTACAGATTTACTTAAAGTTTTCTATCTTTCCAAAAAAGAAAGAGCCCGAAAAACATCATCAAATAAAATGGAAGTGTCAATGCAGTATTTTCTAGTGGTATTCTTACAACAAAAATAAGAATAATGAGAGAAATAGATAAGACTAAACCTCTATACTTAAAAATTGATTTTGGAATTCGTGGCCAAACATAGATTTGTAAAAGAAATGAGATGACGATAATCGCCAGCCATAAAACTAAAAACATCACTCTACCTCCTTACGGAACATAAATTGAATAGACTCCCACCCAGTTTACCTCCATATTAAGATAATCCTTTTGGTGGATACTATTCATATAATCTAAATCACTTTTAACCTTCAAATAATAAGCACCACCCAGAGCAGCAATTGGTGGGGCAAATATACCAACAAGACCTGAACCGATAGCCCAATTATCTAAATCATGGTCCATTTGATAAACTGCTGCATTACTTCTGAAGTAGTAGCAAGTTCCCCACCAAAAATTCCCATAGGTGTATCCCGATGATTTCAGGGTAGAGGCACGATTCACAATTTATTTAGTGATAGGATTTATAATTAATTTATTCGTTTCAACTTGCTGATTTACAGCATTAATTTGTTGTTTTACTTGTTCAATCTCAGTTTGGCTAACCTGAATATTTTCCGGAATATTTAAAACATACTGGTTATCCTCAACAGAAACATAGGGTTCAAATTGTCCTTGTACATCAGTGTTTGAAGCTTGTCTATTAGAAACTTGCTCTGTTGTCCCGTTAGAACTAATGACATCAGCATTAACTATTATTGGAGTAACTGCTGATAGCAAGATTGCTGAAGTCATAAGACTTACATAAATTTGTTTTGTTTTCATAAGTGTTTCCTTTCATTTTTTTCTGGAAATTGAGCTATCCCAGTCAGTAAAGAACTTCCCTCGCCCCAAGTCACCTTTCGCTCTGAACGAAGTTCCTTGTAAAATTTTAAGACATTTAAAGAATGTTGAGAAGAAATCACCAAAGGAAGCAAGGCATTTCTAAGATGAACGAGTTCAAATTCCATATTTTTAGATTTTTCAATCTGTTCATAATAGTCCATCAGTATTTTCTTTTCTGCTTCGTTTAATTTTGAACCTGCCTGTAGCAATTTCTCAATTCGATTCAAAATTTTCTCTCTCATTTCTCTTTCTTTTTTTAACATATTTCCTCCTTTTTTATTTTTTCTTGATAATCAAGCGCGCTTTCTTTTATCTTTAATTTTATTCTAGCAGAAAAAAAGTCTCCTTTTTAAATCATTGCAAAAATGCAACGAAGTAATCTGGAGACTTTTTTATGTTAATAATTTTCCTAAAAGCTTTTGATATCGTTTTTGATAATAATCTGCTAAATCTTCATATCCAACTTGCCCAAAAATTTCAATGGCATTTTTGATTTGCTTTTCACCGCTTATCTTGTCTTTGAAACAATAGCTATAAAAACCATGTGCCAGATTTCTTAGATTTTCAACATAGAGGTCGTAGAAATAATCTTTAGGGTAACTTTTTTGCAAGATACTTCTAGCTGAGTCACGAGCTCCTTTTGAGGAAAGCAAAACGACCGCTCGATACGAAGATTGAAGAACTCTT
The DNA here is from genome assembly GCF_011800585.1 of Lactococcus sp. EKM203L. Taxonomy (NCBI): domain Bacteria; kingdom Bacillati; phylum Bacillota; class Bacilli; order Lactobacillales; family Streptococcaceae; genus Lactococcus; species Lactococcus sp. EKM203L. Next base: position 318,723 of record NZ_JAALEQ010000001.1, on the reverse strand, counting down.
CTGCGATATTTAAAAACACCATATAAGTGTTTACTCTTCCCCCATAGTTCTTTCATCAAATACATAATTTCTCGTTCACTGAAACTATCCAAAGTCAGATAAAAAATTGAAAGTTCAAAATAGCCCCATTCTCCAACGTCATAGAGATATTCAACCACATCGTCAGCTTCCATTTGTGTCAGTGTTTCATACCGACTTTTAGCACAATAAGCTAGCATTTTTGAATCATATTCCATAGCTTCTAAATAGAGACTATGAAGTTTATCGACGTCATCTGCAATATCCGCAAGAATTATATCTTCTAAAAATTCTTCTTTATAATCCATTGAAAAATTATTGATAAAATGTTCATACTCAGCTAAAGTCACATTCATCTCTTGCAGCGCACTATCCAAGCGTTCAAAGCTTATCATGGTTTGACCTAATTCAAATCTTGATAAACTCGCTTTTGAAATACCTATTTCTGAAAAATGAGAAAGCGAAAAATTCTTTTGTTCTCGTAGTTTTTTAAAAATTTCCCCATAACGTTTATAAGGCATATTTTTCCCTCGAAATTTTTATTTTTTATTGACCGACTACTTTTTACCAATACGAATATTTGATTTAGGTTTTTTGGATTTAGTGGCAAAATGACTTGCGATTGCTCCACCGCCATGTTTTTGATAGTCTACGGCAACAAAGCCAGCTTTTCTAAAAAGTTCTTCAAGCGTCTTGGCATCTGGAAAATCTTCTGCTGATTTTTGAAGCCATTGATATTCTTTTAAAGATTTGGCAAAAACTTTACCAAAAAAGGGCATGACATTTTTAAAATAAAGTTCAAAAGCTTGTTTATAAATTGGTAATGTGGGGTGTGAAGTTTCGATACAAACTACTCTGCCCCCTGGTTTTAACACACGAAAAATTTCTTTTAATACAGTAAGATAGTCAGGTGTGTTTCTTAGACCATAACCAATCGTAACTACATCAAAACTTTCATTTTCAAAAGGTAAAGCCATTGCATTTCCTTGGAGAAATTCAATGTTTTTCTTCGCTTCTTCTTTAAGTTTAGCCTTAGCAATTTCGAGCATATTTTCTGAAAAATCAAGACCAATTACTTTACCAGAAGGGCCGACACTTTCAGATAAATCAAAAGTCCAGTCTCCAGTTCCACAACACAAATCAAGAATAGACAGACCAGTTAAATCTCCCATCCTTTTCATTGTTTTAGCACGCCATAAATCATGTTGTTTAAAACTGATAATGGCGTTCATTTTATCATAATCTGATGAAATACTATTAAAAATTTCTTGTACACGTTCTTCGTTTACTTTTGTCATAGACATATTATAGCACAAGTTCTCCCTTACTATTTGCTCATTATGATTATAAATAATAGAAAAACTACTGACCAGTCTGTCAGTAGTTTTCTTAACATTAATGGAAGAAATGACTCTTGCTTCCGATTTCGGAAATTTTCTTCGTTTTATCTTCAAAGTGTGGGAAGAGGAAGGCACCTATTGCAACAAATACTATTGATACTGCTACAAGAATGATTATCGCAAACCAAGCATTTGGCCAGTAAATTCCTCCCGCTTATTCTCGTAAAAGGTTGACAGCATGAGTAAATGGTAAATAAGGATTAATGGCTTGGAAGAATTTTCCAGAAACTTGGATTGGATAGTTCCCACCACCACCAGAAATGGAAAGAACCAGGATGATAATCGCTATTCCTTTACCTACATTGCCAAACAGGGCGACCAGAACATAAACCATTATCATAAAGGCTATGGATATTAGTAAGGCAAAGAGAACACTGTAGAATGGATCTCTTACATCTACTCCTAAACCAAAATAATTTCCAAGCGTTACAATCAAGGCTTGAGCAAGTCCAATGGCTACGAAACTTCCCATTCGAGCAAAGAATTGTTCACGTTTAGAATAACGTTTTTTATCTTTATCTGATAAGTGAACCTCCGTTGTTGCCAAACTTGAAAGTAAGACTGCACCGACCCACAGACAAAGCGCAGTATAGAAAGGTGTACTTGCTGAACCATTATTGGCAATCGGATAGATTTGATTTTCTTGGACTTCAACCGGTTGTGTCAGGAAGTCACTTTCTTTGGTCGCATCTAATTTTAGGAGTTTGACGATTTCACCTAAGTCAACTTCTTTTTCACCTTTTTGAATAGCTGTGGCTGCTTTTTGAATTCCTGATTTGATTTCAGGCCAATCATTTTGAATTAAATCGTTGGCTTGATTCAAAGCAGACTCAACATCAGGCATTTTCTCATTTGCCATTGTTAAGGTATCTGTCAAATCCTTACGAACACCAGCATAATCATTTTTAAAGAAATCAGAAGCAGTCCCTAACTTAGTTTTAAGAGTAGGAAACTCATTTTTATAGAGATTAGCTCCTTCATTAATTGCATTAACAATCGTTGTCATATTGCCATTTAACATTACATTCGCATCATGAATTTCTTGTTTAATGGCTGGCATTTCGCCTTGATATTTTTCTAAAATGGTAATAGCATTAGAAACTGTTTGACTTGTTGAATTTAGTAAGGCATCAAAGTCGATTTGTTGAGCTTGATTTAATAAACCTTTAGCGTCTGTTATGGTATTAATCAATGTTGTTAGAGCTTTATTAATTGTACTACTAATCTCACTGACATCAATTTTATTAATTAAATCAGAAATATTATTTACTACATCATTGATTTGTGATAGATAAGCTCGAATTTTAGATACATCACCCTCTTGCACTAAGTCATTTAGGTGACTCATTCTGGTACTAAGTTCTGACAAGAGCGAATCTAGATTAGTTAATTGCTCAATAGTAGAATCTAAATCGTGATTTCCATTGCTTTCTTGCACCTGCTTCATATATTCAACAATATTTTGAATGGCTTCTCTTTGTTTAGCAATGTTATTAGTAAAATTGGTAATTAAGCTATTTATTTGTTCCTTTTCATCATCAGTTAATTGATTATCGGCAATCGCTTGATCAATAACAGAAATAACGGATGAAGTATTTTTTGAGAACTCTTGAATTGATTGAAGTGTTATTTGAACGCTATTTGTAATGCTAGGCAATGCACTCTGCATTTTTTTCACCGCATCCAAGGTTATAGTCCCCAAACTATCAGCATCTTGTCCCAATTTTTTAATGTCTGGCATTGATTTTTGGACTTGATTGATAATTTGTAAACCTTGTTTGGCTTCTTGAATACCTTGAGTCATGGTACTTTCTACTGACGCAAAGTCATCATCAATCATCGAGATTTGTTTTCCAGCATTTTGAATCTCAGGTATTTTCTCTTGAAGGGTCAAAACGAGTGAAAAACTTTTATCAATTTCTGGCATTTTATCATTTAATTTAATGACCTTTTGACCTAAAGCATCTACTTCTGGTAAATAAGTGATAAATTCATTAGCTTTTGCCAGTTTTTCTTTAATTTCTGGCATTTTTCCATGAAGATCAACAACTTGTTGAGTGTATTTATCAATGGTTCCTAAATTATCATTAGTTGATAAAATCGCTGATTTAACCTTCTGAATACTTACCATGTTTTTATCAATATCGTAACCAATTGTATTGAAGGTTTTTAAAAGGGTACTACTTGCCGTTTTGATAAACTCTTCAGAAATTTGCGATTGTAGAGAAGAGGCTCCTTTTGATGTTATTTTGGGAGCGATGGCATTGATTTTTTCGTTAATTGAATAAACAATTTGTGGTTTTTTAATATCACCCGTGGTGAAACTTAAGAGGTCTTTTGAAAAATCCTTTGGTAAATAGATTCCAGCATAGTATTTTCCAGATTTCACACCTTTATCTAAATCTGCTTTGGAATCAACAAATTTCCAGCCTAATTGGTGATTTTTCTTTAAATTTTTCAGTACTTCATCACCAATATTGATGGTTTTATCTTGAAAACTTGCCGATTTATCTGCACTATAGACCGCAATTGGCAGTTGCGAAGTATTGGCATAGGGGTCCCACAGGGCTTTAATATTAAACCAAGCATATAAAGAGGGAATTATCATTAGGGCGACAATTAAAAAAGTCGCCACGGGATTTTTAAATATTCGCTTCCAGTCTAGGGCAAACAACTTCCATGTATTTTTAATACTTTTCACTTCTTATCCTCATCATTCTTATCTCACTTGTAACTTTTTAAATTTCTTAAATATCATCGAGGCTTTTTCATACTTCATGACTGCGGATTTAAAAATTACGCAATACACGATTTTATCATATTTCATAAAAAAGTTCTAGCACTGCTTCCTTTTAATGGACACTTGCTTAACTATTGTAAATTTTTCTTGCTAGATAAAAATCTTAAATCAAAGAAATGTTTTGTTTGATAAAAAAAGGAGGAAAGCCCCCCTTTTTAATTATTCATTTGTTAAATCTTCACCGTTGCTTGCAATAACTTTCTTGTACCAGTTAAATGATTTCTTAGGCGTCCGTTTCAAACTTCCTTTACCAGAATCGTCTCGGTCGACATAGATGAATCCATAACGTTTGCTCATCTCACCCGTTCCTGCTGATACTAAGTCAATACATCCCCAAGAAGTATAACCTAATAGTTCAACGCCATCAAGTTCAACTGCTTTCTTCATTTCTTTGATGTGTGCAGCCATGTAATCAATTCGATAATCATCAGCTACAAATCCATTTTCATCAGGTTTATCTACTGCTCCTAAACCATTTTCTACAATAAATAATGGTTTTTGATAGCGGTCATAAATAGAATTCATTGTGATTCTTAAACCAAGTGGGTCAATTTGCCAACCCCATTCACTGGCCTCTAAATAAGGATTTTTTACAGATTCAAAGATATTTCCAGCTGATTTATCTGCATCCTCATCCTTGACTTTAGCGACTCGACTTGCATAGTAACTAAATGAAATAAAGTCAACTGTGTTTTCAGCAAGGATTTCTAAGTCGCCTTTTTCAATCGGAAGTGTAATTTCTTCACGCTCTAATCTCTTTAAAAGGTAGTTTGGATATTTTCCACGAGATTGAACATCAATGAAAAAGAGATTATCATGATTTTGTTTTTGAGCTTCAAAAACATTTTCTGGATTACAATCAAATGGATAGTAATCTCCAGCAGCTAACATGCAGCCTATCTTATTTTCTGGGTCAACTTCATGTCCAATTTTTGTTGCTAAAGCCGATGCTAATAGTTCATGATGAGCGGCTAAGTATCTGGCTTGTTCTTTATTTTCTCCTTCTTCAAAAACAAGTCCTGCTCCCATAAATGGAGCATGGAGGAGCATATTAATTTCATTAAATGTCAACCAATAGCGAACTAATCCTTTATAACGAGTAAAAATTGCTCTGGCTAAATTTTCATAGAAACCAACCATTTTTCGATTACGCCAGCCACCATATTCTTTAATTAGGTGGACAGGACAATCAAAGTGAGTGATGGTTACTAAGGGTTCAATTCTTAAACGCTTGCATTCTCTAAAAATATCTTCATAAAATTGCAAGCCTTCTTCATTTGGCTCTTGTTCGTCGCCTTTTGGAAAAATTCTTGTCCAAGCAATAGACATTCGATAGGTTTTAAATCCCATTTCAGCAAAAAGTGCGAGGTCTTCTTTCCAATGATGATACATATCAATCGCTTCTTTTGCTGGATAAAAATGGTCTTCATCGAATTCAAGGTGCTTCATTTCCCCTGTAATAATTGGAAAACGATCTTTTCCGTGTGGAACAAGGTCGACATTGGCAAGTCCACGTCCTCCCTGATTATAGCCGCCTTCACATTGATTAGCTGCAGTTGCTCCGCCCCAGAGAAAATCTTTACTAAATGGCATAATAGATGACACTCCTTTTTTATTCTTTTTTTCATTTTAACATTTTTTTATGACATTTGATAGCGATTTCATCTATTTTTTGAAGCGTTTTCTATAATTTTATAAATAGAAAAGACTCAAATTAATTTGAGTCTTCTTCTTTTTCTGGTTCTGCCCAATTTCTTCGCAAACTAAAATGGTCTGGAACTAAATCATATCCTGGCTGGCAAAATGGGTGACAACGTAAAATACGTGCTGTTCCCATTGCCAAACCTTTGGCTGGTCCATGTTTTTCAATGGCCTGAACCATGTAATTGGAGCAGGTAGGATAATAGCGACAGGCTGGTGGCAAGGCTGGAGAAATCCAGCGTTGGTAGCCATGTACTGCTTTTACTAATACTTTTTTCATCTATTTCACTTTATTAAGTAAGAACTTATCATCATTCTTGCTAGTTTTACTGACAGACATTACCAGTTCTTTATTTTTACTGACAGAAATATTTTGGAACATCTGTCAGTAAATTTTTATTTCAAAAGACTAAGAATATCAGCAACCATAAGTTCTGGTGTCAAATGATAACGATTATAAAGTTCTGTCACTGGAACAGAATCATTAAATTCACGTTTCGCACCAAAGTTCAAAACTTTAACATCATACTTACCAAGGAAGGAAGCAACTTTTTGACCAAATCCTCCGTCAAGAATTCCATCTTCGATCGTCGCAATAACTTGATGATTTTCAACTAAGTTTTCAAGGAAAGCTTGGTCCAAATCGTTGATGAAAAGTGGATTTATTAGGGTTGCATTAATTCCATTTTCAGCCAAAACTTTAGCTACTTTTTCACCATGTGAATAAAGACCACCAAGTGCCAAGAGGGCAACTTTTTCGCCTGATTTTGTCATTTGATATGAAGGGGTTGAATAATCTGTGAGAACAGTCGGACGTGATTCTAAGCCGTGTTCTGGCATTTGAATCACAACTGGTTCTTCATGTTGCTCAAGTGCCCAATCAAGAATTGAAATAAATTCTTCTTCAGAAGTTGGAGCAAGATATTTGATATTTGGAATGTTTGAAATCCAAGTCATGGCTGATGAGCCTTGGTGTGTTTCATCTGAACCTGAAATAACTCCACCTTTAACAATAACAATTGCTGGTTCTTCATTAATTGCTAAGTCATGCCAAAATTGATCATAAGCACGTTGAACAAAAGTAGAATTGTGGAAAATAATTGGACGAGCACCAGCCGCAGCCATTGCACCACCAAAAGTAATGGTAAATTGCTCAGCAATTCCTGCATCAATATAACGGTTAGGATATTTAGCTGCAAATTGTTTCAGTCCAAAGATTCCTGGAATTGCTGCATTGATGGCAACAAGAGGAAGGCCTTCTGAAACCTTTTTATCCATGTAATCCAACATAACTGAACTATAAGATTTACCAGAATCAATCACTTTTGATTGACCAGTTTCTAAATCGAAAGGCATGTGCCAGTGAAAAGCTTCTTTATTTTCAAGAGCTGGTTGATAACCACGTCCTTTTTCAGTATGAATATGAAGGACAATTGGATGGTCGATATCTTTTACTTCTTCAAATAGGTGAATTAAAGATTCAATATCATTTCCATTTTCAAGATATTTATAATCTAAACCAAAAGTTTTAAAGAAGTTATTTTCGGCTTGACCATTTGTCGCCCGAAGTTCGGCAAGGTTACGGTAAAGTCCTCCATGATTTTCAGCAATTGACATTTGATTATCATTAACTAAAATAATGAGGTTTCCTTTGAAATCTCCGGCATTATTGAGGGCTTCCATAGCAAGTCCCCCAGAAAGTGAACCGTCACCAATGACCGCAACAATGTTGCCTTTGTCATTTGTCAAATCACGCGCTTTGGCATAACCTAAGGCATTAGCAATTGAAGTCGAGGTATGGCCAACTGTGAAAAAGTCGTGTTCTGATTCTCTTTGACTGGTGTAAGGTGTGATGTCATGGAAATGTCCATCAGTAAATCCATTTTTACGTCCAGTTAAAATTTTATGTGGATAAGTTTGGTGAGAAACATCCCAAATAAACTTATCAATTGGTGAATTGAAAACTTTATGAAGGGCAATTGTTAATTCAGTCACACCCAAGTTTGGGCCAACGTGTCCACCGATGTTTGATACTTTATGAAGAACTGCTGTTCTAATTTCTGAAGCTAATTCTTCTAGTTCTTGATTTGATACTTTTTTTAAATCCGCTGGGCTGTCTATTTTTTCTAACACTGACATCTCTGATTTTCTCCTTTTTAGATTTACTTAGTTATTTACTAACAGAAATTGTCTTTAAAAACTAGTAAATCGACTGACAAAATTGTCATAATTTGAATGTTACTATTATCTTATCATAATTTGTCAGTAATTTTTTCCTATCATATTTTACAACTTTTGGAAAATTTTTGCAGGATTTGAAATTGTGCTATCCACACGAATTCTAACAATGAATTTTGTACCTTTAGGTTTATTATCTTCAACTGTAATCTTCCCATTGTAAGCTTCAACAATTTGTTTGGCCAGAGAAAGACCCAAACCTAAGCCACCTTTTTGACGCGTTCTTGCTTTATCTACTCGGAAAAAGCGGTCAAAGATTTTTTTCTTATCTTCATCAGAAATTCCTTCACCATTATCGGCGACAGCAAAAACTAAGAATCCCCCATTTTTTTGAACATCTACAGAGATTTCACCCTCATCACCCGTGTATTTAAGAGCATTATCAAATAATATGGTTAGCAATTGTTTGATCAGGGCTTGGTCCAAATTAATCGTTCCATCTAATTTCAAATGGCCTGAAAACTTTTTACCTGCGTTTTCAGCAAGCATTTCATAGCTATTAAAAATATTCTCAAAATAAGTTGCCGTAGTCGCCTCTGGCTCAATTCTGATTCCAGAATCTCGACGAGCTAAGTTCAGTAAGTTACTTGTTAATAAACGCATATTACGAACTTCTGATAAACTTTCAGAAATATTTTCTGATTCATCAATAATTGTTGCTGTTGGCTTTTGGAAAAGTAATTCTAGACGATTTTGCAAGATTGCCAGAGGTGTTCTCAATTCATGTGAAGCATTTTCAACAAATTCTTTTTGTTTTTCATAAGCGGCCAAAATTGGTTTTAATGTCCAGTTTGCAAGATATAGACTAATAATTACTGACAGAAGCCAGAAAGTAATCATTGTTGTCACAATGACCCACATGGCTCGGCTCATGGCATCTTGAATTTGGTCAACATTTGAAAAAATTTGTGCATAAACCGGAGTTACTGTTCCATCAGTATTTGTAATAATAAATTGTGATGTTGTCAGATAACGATAGTGCCAATTATCTCCATAAGGATTTTTTACAGAAACAGTTTGAATAGTGTTAATTTGATTTTCGTTAAATTTCATTGTTTTTTGCAGAAGGCTCATGCCAAAGTTTGTACTTATATTTGCATTTGAACCCGCTGAAGGTATGAAACTTTTACCCTCTGAATCATAAAAAATTACACTATTATTGGGACCGTAATAGCCACTATCTTGCGAATTATTCATTCCTAATTGATTATTCGCTGCTTCTATCAAAAAGACTCGGTTTTGAGCCAAATTGTGTAAATTTTGGTCAGTCGCTCGATACATTCCTAATTGCATGACTTGAATAATAATCACGGCTAAAGCAACAAAAATGACTGTAAAAGCTAGAAAAAAATGAAGGAAATTTTTCCCATCATTTTTTACAATAGCTGAAGATTTAACTTTTTTAATTATTTTCTTCAAAGAGGTCTCATTTCTAGATAGATTTACTGACAGAACTTTTTGTTAATTTATAGATGACTTTCATCTCTAGACAATAAGCTGTCAGTAAAATTTTATCTCAAGATATAGCCAACATTTCGCAAGGTTGAAAGATTATTGACAAATTCTGTATCTTTCAATTTTTTCCGAATTTTACTCATATAAACTTCAACAACAGTTACTGTTGTATCACTGTCATAGCCCCAAATCCGGTCAAAAATTTGCTCTTTTGGCAAAATAACATTTTGATTTTGCATTAAATAAACGACTAAATCAAATTCTTTTCCGATTAAATCAACAGGTTGATCATCAACTAAAGTTGATTTATTTGATAAATTCAAACGAATATTTCCATAAGTTAAACCGTTTGAATCTTCTAATTTACCTGTCCGTTTCAAAAGTGCTTGAATACGTGCTTTTAGTTCATCTAAATAGAAAGGTTTTGTTAAATAATCATCTGCTCCAATGTCGAATCCGTGCATTTTATCATCCAAAGATTCCTTAGCAGTCATGATTAAGACTGGTGTATCTACATTTTGCTCACGTAATTCCTTTAAGACTTCAAAACCATTCTTTTCTGGAAGCATTAAATCAAGCAAAATTAAATCATAAATTCCCAATTCTGCTTCATAGAGTCCTTCAACTCCATCATAAACCTGTTTGACTTGCGCAAATGATTTTAAGAAATCGTAAACAGATTTTGAGAGTGATAAATCATCCTCCACTAATAAAATTTTAATCATTGAATCCATCCCTTTTCATATTTTTTAGGGCTCATAATTTATAAATTATTTTTAGTTAAATTGCTTGGAAAGTCAATAAAACTGCGCCCAACCCTTTCTATTATTTTACACTATTATCATATTTTTGTCTTGTACTAGGCTTAACCTTATCTTAAACAAAACTAAAAAAGCTAGAACTTAAATTCTAGCTTTTGTTGATTCTCTAATAATTAATTCAAAAGGGATAATTGATTTTTCTGGCAAATTTTCTTTCTTATCTCGTAAGTCCAAGATTTTCTTAATTGCACTTGCCCCTAATTGCTCAATATGAATGTCAAAAGTTGTTAAATAAGGATGAATCATTGCTCCAAAGATAGAGTTGTTGTAAGTAATTAAACTCACATCTTCTGGAACATTTAGACCTTGACTTCTTAGACGTTCCACAACTTTTAAAGACAAGACATCATCCATAACTACAAGAGCTGTTTCATTTCGCAAGGAAAAATTAGCATCCATAAACAAGAGGTCATGATTGAGCCCAAGTTTCTCGGATTCATCTTTAAAACCTTGATAACGTTCTTCAAAAACTTCTGTTTCTTTCGTATCGGTCACAAATGAAATATTTTGATGTTTTAATTGTGCTAAATGACGAACAGCCTCGCGTCCAAGCAGCATATTATCATTATCCACATGGGTAATTTCATTTTTTCCTTCAGCCGGAGTTCCAACTAAAACAAAAGGAACCTTATTTTCTAATAAATAATCGCGAACTTCATCATTTTTTCCAGCGTAAAGCACGATAAATCCGTCAACACGCTTTTCTGAATATTGAAGTTCAATCTGTTTTTTCAACTCTTTGGCTGAATGCCCCGTCGCAATAGCGATTGAAACATCGTAATCACGAGCTGTTTCATTGATTGAGGTCAATATTTTCATAAAGAAAGGTTGGCTCGCTTTGTCAGCCACTGGCGGGAAAACAACACCAATTGTATTTGTTTTTCCCGAAGCTAGAATCTGAGCCGCTGCATTCCTTCGATAACCTAATTCATGCATGGCTTTGCGAACTTTTACTTTTGTTTTATCCGAAATCTCTGAACTATCTTTAATGACCCGACTGACCGTTGAGGCATTAACACCAGCTTTTTTTGCAACATCTTTAATTGTAACTGCCATATTTTCACTTGAGACTAGCTAAACCCAGCTCAACTCACCGCTCCTTTCTCTTTCTTTTATTTGACACTCTGAAATTTTATTTTGCCAAATTTTCGATTAATTTTCAACTATTTTTTAGATTTTTGATAAAAAAGTCATTTAAAGACATCAAATTACTTTGTTTTCGTAACATAAAAATCTTTTAACTCAATTTTTTCACCATAGATTTCAAGATTTAAGACTTGGCCACGTAATAATTCAAGTTTCACTTCTTGACCAACAGAAATTTTTAATAAACGTCCGCGATAGTTAATGTGAAAGGCATAACCCGTCCATGCTTGTGGTAAAAATGGGGCGAAACTCAATTGACCATCCCAGGTTTTCATTTGGGCAAAACCATGAACAATCGCCAACCATGAGCCAGTCATTGATGTGATGTGAAGTCCATCTTCTGTGTCGTTATTATAATTATCTAAGTCAAGACGAGCTGTTCTTTCATACATTTCAACAGCCTTGTCTTCCATGCCAAGCTCTGCTGCTAAAATCGCATGAATGGATGGAGAAAGTGAGCTTTCATGAACAGTTAATGGTTCATAAAAATCAAAATTTCGTTGTTTTTCGGCTAATGAAAATTGATTGCCGAAGAAATAAATTCCTTGAAGCACATCTGCTTGCTTAATATATGGACTACGTAACACTCGATCCCAAGACCAATTTTGGTTCAATGGAAGATTTTTAGGGTCAAGTCGAGCCACTGGAGTCAAATCTTTATCTAAATAGCCATCATGTTGAACAAAGATACCCAATTCTTCATCTTCTGGATAATACATTTTATCCACAATTTCTGCCCAGTGAGCAATTTCAGCTCCTTCAATTAAAACTGGGCGTGGATATTTCGCTAAACTTTCAGCAGTATAAGTCAAAACCCAAGCTGCCAATTTATTAGTGTACCAGTTGTTATTGATATTATTTTCATACTCATTTGGGCCTGTGACTCCATGAATCATGTATTTATCATTTCGTTTACTATAATGCACACGATCTGCCCAAAAACGAGCAATTTCAATCAAAACTTCTAAGCCTTCATGAGCAAGATAAGTTTCATCTCCCGTGTAGTTGCTGTAGTTATAAATCGCATAAGCCATTGCTCCATTACGGTGAATTTCTTCAAATGTAATTTCCCACTCATTATGACATTCAACACCTGTAAAAGTAACCATTGGATACAAAGCACCTTTAAGTCCTTGTTGACGGGCATTATGTTGTGCTTGTGGCAATTGATTATGACGATATTTTAAAAGATTTTTAGCAACTTTTTCATCCGAAAGTGCCAAGTATAATGGAACGGCATAGGCTTCTGTATCCCAATAAGTTGCTCCGCCATATTTTTCTCCAGTAAATCCTTTAGGGCCAATATTTAAACGTTCATCTTCGCCGTAATAGGTAGAGAAAAGTTGGAAAAGATTAAAGCGAATCCCTTGTTGAGCTTCTGCTGAACCGTCAATTTGTACATCAGCAATTTCCCAACGTTTTTTCCAAGCGATTTCTTGTTCTTTATAAAATTCATGATATGTTTTCTTAGAAATTTCAAGGGTCAAATTTGATAGCACCTTTGTTAAATTCGAGGGTTCAATATCACGACTTGTGACAACTAAAACATTTTTGATAAAGGTGAGTGGTGCATTTTCTATTAATTTTGCTTCGTAAACATCTAAAACAGAACTTTCTCTTGTTTCTTGCTTAACTCGAGTAAAATCGCCTGCAAAGCTTTGTTTAGCTGCTACCGTAAATTGTTCAACTCCAAATGGATTAGGAATTGTTTCGGTGACAATAAATGAACCTGTAGCTGTATTATCAAGGTTTTTTACTGTCCAAAATTTTTCATCGTAGTTGGAATCTTCATTACGAACATTTGCATCAATGATTGAGGCTGTACGGATTTGATGAATTTCACCATCTAAGCTTTCAAACATGAAAGCAAAAACCGCAAGTTCTTGTTGAGCAATTGAGAAAAATCTTTCGGCGGTCACACGTACTCCATAAGCTACATAAGTATAGGTGAGTACCCCTTTTTCCATATCAAGCGACAGATTAAAATCAGTCACGTGACTTGCGGCTAAATCAACTTCTTTGTCATCAATAAAAACTCTGACAGAAGCAAAATTGAGGGCATTGATTGCTTTACCAAAATATTCAGGATAACCATTTTTCCACCAACCTACACGTGTTTTATCTGGAAACCAAACGCCTGCAATGTAAGTTCCTTGGTGACTGTCGCCACTATAAGTTTCACTAAAATTTCCGCGCATTCCCATGTAGCCATTGCCAATGGAAGTAAGTGATTCTTGCAAACGACGGTCTTCTTTTTCAATCTGATTTGATGTGATTTTCCAAGGGTCAATGCCCATAATTCTTTTGATTTGTTTCATAGTGTTATCCTGTTCTCACCTTCTATTTTTTATAAACCCGATATTCCCAGGCTGACAGAACCATTTTTTCTTGAAATTTTTGATTTGAACTACCCAAGACTTGTTGATAATTAATGACAGAACTTTCAGCAGAGCTGTCAGTCAAACTGTCAATTTTTGTAAAATCTAAATGAGCTTTTTTGTCAGCCAAATTGACAATAATTAAAAATTCAGCTCGTTCATAAACTAAAACTTGAGGATGTCTTTTAAAATGAAATTTAATTGAACCCTCTGAAATCGCTGGTTCTTGATGCCGTAATTCAATCAATTTTTTATAAAGTTCAATGAGTTCTTGATTAGTTTGACTATTAATAACAGAAAAATTTGGATTAATTTCCATCCAAGCTTGTCCACTTGTAAATCCTGCATTTTTAGAATTGTCCCACTGCATTGGTGTTCTTGAGTGTTCACGACTATTTTGAGTGACTTCTGCTAGTGCTTGATTTGCTGACAGTTCTGTCAGTTCAACGCGACCAACGGAAGATGTTGAATCGGCAGATTGAGGAACTGACAGCTTTGCTGACAGTTCTGTCAGTAACATTTCATATTTCTTTTTAATCTCGTCAGCTCGTAATTGCTTTGCGTCAGTAAATGGAAAATTAGTCATCCCAAATTCCTGCCCTTGATATATGAAAGGCGTTCCTCTTAAGAGCATATAACTGACAGCTAACGCTTTTGCTGATTCTATTGAACCATCGCCAAAAGTATCAATACTTCTTGGTTGGTCATGATTTTCAATATACAAAGCATTCCAACCCCGTTCAAGCAAATCTTCTTGCCAACGCATAATGACTTTTTTGTAGCCATAAATACTGCCCTGACCATTGCCATTTGATTTTCTGACATTATGTTCTAATTCAAAAATCATATTGATATAGCCAGCTTCATCGGTCCAATCGGGCGCTTGCTTGGAGCGAACCCCTGAAGCTTCCCCAACAGTCAAAGCACCATATTCATCAAAAATAGCTTTCAAATCTGACATATATGTTTCAATCCCAGCAACATTCATGAAAGGCACCCACGGGCCGTCGCCTTTCCAAGATTTAATTTTATAGTTCCATGGCATTTTTTGAATGTGTGAAATCGCATCTAATCTGAAGCCATCTATTCCCAAATCTAACCACCAGCGAATCATGTCATAAATTTCTTGCCGAACTTTGGGATTTTTCCAATTTAAATCAGGCTGCTCTTTGGCAAAAACGTGAAAATAAGCTTGTTTTGTTTTTTCATCATAAGCCCAAGTTGAACCACCAAAAAAGGAAATCCAATCATTTGGCATTTGGTTAGGGCTAGCGTCTTCCCACAAATAATAATCACGGTAAGGATTGTCTTTTGATTTTTGACTTTCTAAAAACCAAGGATGTTGGTCTGATGTATGATTGACTACCAAATCCATGATGACTTTCAAGCCATTTTCATGCGCTTTATCTAGTAATTTTTTAAAATCTTCAAGTGAGCCAAACATTTCATCAATGACTTGATAATCAGAAATATCATAGCCCCCGTCAACTTGTGGACTCTTGTAAATTGGATTTATCCAGATAAAATCAATCCCCAATTCACGTAGGTAAGGAATTTTTTCAATGATGCCATTGATGTCGCCAATGCCATCTCCATTGGTATCTTTGAAAGATTTTGGATAAATCTGATAACCTACCATCTTGTGAAAATCATTTGTTTTTATTTTTTTCATAGTTTTACATTTTCATTTTTAAAGTCCCTAAACTGAACTTATTTATTTTTTCAAAATAACGGTGCTGTAAGCTGGAATTGTCAATTTTCCATCAGTTAATTTTGCTTGAGAACTACTGACAGAAAGTTGGTCAGTGATTTTTGTCCCAACAACGCTTTTTGGGAGTTTCATTGTCACATTTTCTGTATCGGAAAAATTATTGATAATAGTCAAATCCTTTCCATAATTAATGACAGACAAGCTCTCTTCACTGACAGAAATATTTTTCAATCTATCCGTCGCAATTTCAGGATATTTTGCTTTGACCCGTAAAATTTTTTTGTACCAATTGAGCAGTGAGTTCGGATTGGCTTCTTGTTGAGCTACTGAGCCTCCGTCAGTTGTGGCAATTTCTGTCGCACCTGGCACAGAAATGTCTGCTTTGGGAGAATCTGTCCCGGCAGCATTCCACGGCATTGGCAAACGTTTATTTTGGTCAATGCCAGAACCGGTCAGCCCCAATTCCTCACCGTAGTAAATAAATGGATTTCCCGGCATCAAAAGATAAGTTTGAGCAGCCATTTTCTGCATGGATAAAGAACTTAAAAGTGTTGCAGATCGGTCTGTGTCATGATTACTCAAGAAAGGAGCGTCAATGGCTTTCGGGTTATCCGCATGAATTTCTTGGTCCCATGCTTCAATTTGTTGACCAAATAAAGAGCCTTCACCTAAGACTAAAGCTGAATTAATTGGACTTGAACTCGATTGCAAAGCATTCGGAAAGTCAAATAATGAATCAATACCTGATGGATAAATATCATCAATTGCCGAAGCCGTTGAAAAAACTTCACCCACTAAATAGGCTTTTGGATTTTGCTTTTTGACCGTGTCTGTCAGCCATTTGGTAAAGGCCGTCGTTTTTTTGTCATCATTTGAGAAATAAAAACCGACAGCGTCCAAACGAAAACCAGAAACACCTTTGTCTAACCAAAATTTCGTAATTTTTGCAATTTCTTTTTTGACCTCAGGATTGGCAAGATTGAGGTCTGGCATGGATTTATCAAACTCTGACTCATAGTATTTGCCGTTGCTGGCTAAACTATAACCCTCTTTAGCTGTATCTGACCAATTATAATAAGCCACATATTTTTTGTCGCCAGCTAGTGCTTTTTGAAACCAAACATTATCAGTCGCCGTGTGGTTAAATGGCATATCTAAAATCACAGCAATTCCTCGTTTTTTAGCTTGAGCAATCAGATTTTCAAAATCAGCCATTGTTCCAAATTTAGGATTAATTTCTTCGTAATTAGTGACATCATAGCCATGATAACTAGGACTAGCAAAAATCGGTGTCATCCAAAGTCCTTGCACTTTTAAATCCGTTGTAGAATTGGATTTTCCAGTATTCAAGTAGTCTAAATGTTGCGTGACCCCATTTAAATCACCTTCGCCATCATGATTTGAATCGGCAAATGAACTCGTAAATATTTCATAAAAATTACGATACAAACTCCTATCAACCTTTTGGCTGACAGCCACTTTTTTTACTGATGAATCTTTTGAATTTGCTTTTTGACAAGCACTTAAAGCACACGTCGCAAGTAAAGTTACTGACAGAAGTAAAAGCCTATTTTTCATAATATTCGTTCTCTTTTTCTTCCCAGTAAAGTCGGTCAGAATCAGTAATTTCGCGGAGAATTCTTGCTGGATTACCTACTGCAATCACATTTGCTGGCAAATTTTTTGTCACTACCGTTCCTGAACCCACAATTGTATTTTCGCCAATCGTAACGCCCGGATTAACAATTACTCCTGCACCAAGCCAAACTCGGTTACCAATCGTAATCGCTTTTCCATATTCTAGTCCACGCTGTCGAACTCCGGCATCAATTGGATGAGAAGCCGTAATCAGACTGACGCGAGGTCCAAACATCACATCATCGCCAATCGTAATCGGTGCAACATCCAGAAAAATACAGTCCATATTGGCATAAAAGCGCTGACCAATTCTTGTATTTTTACCATAGTCGATGTAAAGCGGTGGATTTACAAATAACTCATCGCCAGTTTGACCAAAAAGTTCTTTTTCAAGTGCCACAATTTTTTCTGTATCAAGTAGATTGAGTTGGTTAATTTCTTGATTTAATGCTCGATTATTATCAGGTTTGTATTCTGGTTCAACTTTACTTGCTTTATAGAGTTCGCCAGCAACCATTCTTTTAAATTCGCTCATTTTCACCTCACCCTTTTGCGCTTTAACTATTCCACTTCGCAAGCAAAGGCTTCCCAAGCTTTTAATTTAATCTGAGAAAGTTCAGGCAGGAAATTTTCATTGTGGATCAATAAGTCACGACAGACAAATCCTGTTTTAAATTGATTTTCTTCATCAGATAAATTGGCAACGACCAAATATTTCTTGCCCTTATAAGTCCGCAAATATGCAAAAACATCAGCCTCAGAATCAATCAACTTGAAGTCCCCATAAATGACCCAATCATGTTGTTTACGAAGTTCAATCAACTTTTGATAAGTATAAAAAACAGAATCAGGATCACTCATGGCTTGATCAGCATTAATTTCTTCATGATTAGGATTGACAGCGAGCCAAGGTTTTCCATCAGTAAAACCTGCATTTTCTCCAGCAGTCCATTGCATTGGTGTTCTTGCATTATCACGACCAACACGACGAATTGAATCCATGATTTCATTTTCAGAATGACCAGCAGCTAAGCGTTCAGCAAACATATTCCGTGACTCGATATCATTGACTTCTTCAATTGATTCAAAAGGATAATTCGTCATTCCAAGCTCTTCACCTTGATAAATATAAGGCGTTCCTTTCATCAAATGCAATAAAATCGCAAAAGCTTTAGCTGATTTCAAACGATATTTCCCGTCATTTCCCCAATTTGAGACAATCCGTGGTAAATCATGATTATTCCAAAAAAGTGAATTCCAACCTTTTTCTAAAGCTTGCCATTTGGCTAAAATTTCTTTAAGTTTTGAAACTGAAAATTCCTTTTTATCCCATTTTTCGCCCTCATCAAGATAAGCATTTGTGATGTGTTCAAATTGGAAAACCATTGATAATTCTTGACGTTTAGGGTCAGAATAAAGTTCCGCAATCTCTGGTGTTGCTCCCCAAGTTTCACCCACAGTCAACAAATTTTTCTGACCAAAAGTTGCCTGATTCATTTCATGCAAATACTCATGTAATTTAGGCCCATTTCCTGTGATTTCTTGGTCAATTTCTTTCCCAATCAAGTCAATCACATCCATACGAAAACCGCCGATTCCCTTATCAATCCAGAAATTCATCATGTCATAAACTTCTTGATGAACCTGAGGATTTTCCCAGTTTAAATCTGGCTGACGCTTGCTAAAAAGATGAAGGAAATATTGGCCCGATTCCTCATCAAATTCCCAAGCAGAACCAGAAAAGATAGATTGCAAACCATTGGGTTCATCAGCCCAAATATAATAATCACGATAACCGTTATCTTTTGATTTTCTAGCTTCCACAAACCATTTATGTTCATCAGAAGTATGATTAACTACCAAATCCATAACAATTTGAATATTTCGCTTTTTAGCTTCCAAGAGCAATTCATCCATATCCGACATCGTTCCAAAAACATCAGCAATTGCTTGATAATCAGAAATATCATAACCATTATCATCCATTGGCGATTGATAAACTGGACTCAACCAAATTGCACCAATCCCAAGTTTTTCAAGATAATCTAATTTAGAGATAATTCCCTGCAAATCACCAACACCATCACCATTAGCATCCATAAAAGAACGCGGATAAATCTGATAAACGACTGTTTTTTGCCACCAATTTTCTTTCATATTAATTACTCCATTAAGATGTGAGTTCATTCTCCTATTTTCCTAGGATATAGGAGAATGAACTCAATTAAAATTTTACTGACAGCTTTATAAGTTAATCCCGTCAGTAAAATACTCACTAAACCAAAGATTCTGTCAGCAATTTTTACTGACAAAACTATCAGCAAAGCCGATAGTTTCTTTATTTACCGATTCAATGATTCCCTCGGTCGCAGTGAACTGACAGAATCCGTTTTCTATTTATAGATTACAAAACCATATTGTAAAATATTATTTTGGTCAACCAAATTAGAGAAAACCACTTCATCAGCTGAAAAATAAGCCGGTTTTTCGCCAATATTGAAAATAGCTTTCAGAGATCCACGTTCAAATTTCACAATGCCATTTTCTGAATCTACGATTTTCCATTCTACTTCTGAATCACTTAAAATTCCTTGATATTGTTTGCGTAGAGCAATCAAATTTTTAAAGAAGTCAAACATCTCTAAATCTTGATCTTTTTCTTCCCAAGGCATCACCTTACGACACTCAGGGTCCATTCCACCTGTCACCGCATACTCATCCCCATAATAAATACAAGGCACACCTGGTTGCATGAAGGTGAACGTTTCAACCAATTTCATCAAATTTTTATTATTTTTTGCAACAGTCAAAATTCTGGGTGTATCATGAGAATCTAAAACATTAAACATCATTTGATTCACTTGCTTACGGTATAATGTCAGTTGCGTATTAATATTAGAAACCATTTGTTCCAAAGAAATCTTCTTCGTAATCAAACCATCTTTAATCGCATCAGTATAAGCATAGTTCATAACGGCAGAGAATTCGTCACCAACTAACCAAGGTTGTGCAGAATGCCAAACCTCACCTAAAATATA
This sequence comes from Lactococcus sp. EKM203L, assembly GCF_011800585.1. Taxonomy (NCBI): domain Bacteria; kingdom Bacillati; phylum Bacillota; class Bacilli; order Lactobacillales; family Streptococcaceae; genus Lactococcus; species Lactococcus sp. EKM203L. Next base: position 298,379 of record NZ_JAALEQ010000001.1, on the reverse strand, counting down.
AAAATCATCTTTTGCCGCATCACAAGTTGTGCGGAATTTTTTCCAGAAAGTATGATCCACTTCATCCGCCACATCCAAACGCCAAGCATCAATATCAAACTCAGAAATCCAATAATCAGCTACTTTCAAAAGATAAGCTTCAACCTCTGGGTTAGCCGTATTCAGTTTTGGCATATGTGGGGTGAAGGCAAAAGTATCATAAGTTGCATTTTCAGCATTTTCAAAATCATCAGTCGGAGTATAAGTTGCTGGCCAACTATTAACATGGAACCAATCCGCAAATTTTGATTTTTCCTGATTTTTCAATACATCTTGCCATTGAGCAGACGTATCTCCGATGTGATTAAAGACCGCATCTAACATGACTTTAATACCACGCGCATGTGCTTCTTTCACCAAAGTTTTAAACAATTCCTTATCCCCAAATTGCTTATCAATTTCCATATAATCTTCTGTATCATATTTATGATTAGAAAAAGCTTGAAAAATAGGGGTAAAGTAAATACCATTCACACCGAGTTCAGTCAAATGTTCCAAATGATCAATCACCCCTTGCAAATCTCCCCCATAAAAATCTTGACGGTCAGGAACATCTTGTGGATTCCAAGCTTTTGTTCCCTCAGGATCATTGCTCGTATCCCCATTGGCAAAACGTTCAGGGAAAATTTGATACCAAACCGTTTCTTTGACCCATTCAGGTGCTTTAAAACGATCACTTTCATGGAAATAAGGCAAACGGAAAGCCCCATATTTTTTAGTCACCAAGCTCTCATCATAATCAAACATTCCTTGGTCTGTGTAAACTACTTTTTCTCCATCCAAACCTGTAATGACAAATAAGTAATCTACTCGTTTCGTTGCAACAGTAATTTCGGCCTCAAAATAATCGCTAATATTAGTAGAGAGATACTTTTTCATCTCTACTTTTTGACTAGCCCAATACTGTGTTTCAGGGTTGTCAAGCCCTTCCCACGAATAAGGATCGCCATAAAATAATTCGACTTTTTCCACATCACATTTTTGTGTTTGCAGACGAACATGCATCAGATTTTTTGCATAAAGATAAGCAAATTCCGACTCAGGACGATGATAAATTGCAGCTTTGTTCATAATAGAACCTCCAAATTTTTTTGATGGCTGTACTGTCTTAAACTATTTTCAATTAATCTCAAGGACAGCGAAAAGCACCTTTTCCGTCGCTTTTCGATAGTGTCATTTCCACCACATCTGGAGAAGATAAATCTCACATTAATCATATTTTATCATAACGCTTTCATTGACGCAACCGTTTGCGACAATTTTCGCATATTATTTTTTAAAACATTTATTTTTCATTCTAAAGAATACGCTGAAAAGTCGGTATAAACCAATTTCTAAGTAATCAAAATGTAATATTTTTTCCCTTGACAAAAAGCAAACGGTTGCGTAAAATGAGGAGTGTATAAAATAAACCGTTTTCATTAGGAGGAAACACAAAATGAAATCATGGAAAAAAGTTGCTCTTGGTGGAGCATCTGTACTCGCCCTCGCAACCCTCGCAGCTTGCGGTTCATCAGCAAGTTCTAACAAATCATCATCTTCTAGCTCAGACAGCATTAAAGGAACAGTTCGTGTTTATGTAGACACACAACAAAAAGCAACATATACAGACGTTGCTAAAGGATTGGCTTCAAAATACCCAGACCTTAAAGTTCAAATTATTGCCAATGCGTCTGGTTCAGCAAATGCTAAAGTAGATATCGCAAAAGACCCTTCTAAATATGCTGACGTCTTCGCTGTACCAAATGACCAACTTGGTGATATGGCTGATAAAGGTTATATCAATCCAGTTGCTACAAAATTAGCTAACGAAATCAAAAAAGACAACTCTGATGTCACTGTTAATGGTGTAACTTACAAAGACAAGATTTATGCATTCCCTAAATCAACAGAATCTCTTGTCCTCTTCTATAACAAGTCTAAATTGTCAGCTGACGATGTCAAAACTTGGGAAGGAATGACTGCTAAAGCTGGATTTGCTGCTAACTACACCGACCCTTACTACTCTTATCCAGTATTCTTTACAGCTGGCACAACCCTTTTCGGTAAATCAGGCGAAGATGTGAAATCTACTGACGTTGCATCGGCAAATGGTGTTAAAGCACTTGAATGGATTGCTGCACAAAAATCAAATAAAAATGTAATTCAAACAACTAACGCCTTAAATCAACTCCAAGCCGGTAAAGTTGCTGCCATGTTTGACGGTCCTTGGGATACTGCTAACATTAAAAAGATTTTAGGTGATAACTTCGCAGTTGCTCCTTACCCAACAATCAACATTGATGGACAAGCTAAACAACTCCAATCATTCCAAGGTATTAAAGGATTTGCAGTCAATTCAGCTTCTAAGAGTCAAGCTGCTGCTCAAACAGTTGCTCAATATCTCTCAAGTGAATCTGCTCAGTTGAAACTCTTTAATTCTCAAGGAGATGTTCCTACAAATAACGACGCTCAAATGAATGACGCTGTGAAGAATTCAGACGTTACCAAAGCAGTTATTACAATGTCTAAAGAAGGAAATTCTGTAGTAATGCCTAAACTTCCACAAATGGCAACTTTCTGGAATAATGCTGGTCCTTTGATGAACGGTGCTTACACTGGCTCTATCAAACCAGCTGACTATCAAGCTCAATTACAAAAATTCCAAGACAGCATCTCTAAATAAGAGACAATCTAATGGTTATATGTGAATAAGAGGTTGGGCTCCTTCAGCCTAACCTCTTAATTTTTAAAGGAAATATTATGACTAAAAAGAAAAAAAGAAAACTCACTGAAAGCACGATTTCTCCTGAAGAAAAATCAATTAAATTAGGCGAAGTTTTCTCAAAAGGGGACACAGTAACAAAATTAACCTTCTTTGTTATGGGTTTGAACCAAATTAAAAATAAACAATGGGTAAAAGGCTTCACACTTTTAATTCTTGAAATTGCATTTATTGGCTGGCTTCTTTTCTCTGGAATCAGTGCCTTCTCTCTTCTTAGTAGCTTAGGCCCAAATAAAATAAAAAGAACAATTACCGATGCCTCTGGTTTTCCACAAACTTTGCAACCAGATAACTCTGTTTTAATTCTACTTTGGGGACTTATTGCCTGTCTTGTTGTGATTTTATTTATACTGCTTTATTGGTTCAACTACCGCTCAAATAAGCATCTTTATTATTTAAAACGAGAAGGTAAACATATCCCAACAAATAAAGAAGAACTCGCTTCTTTACTTGACGAAAAACTTTATGCAACTTTGATGGCTGTTCCATTGATTGGTGTTCTAGCATTTACCGTTTTACCTACTGTATATATGATTTCAATGGCGTTCACAAACTATGATCGCCTTCATGCTACTGCTTTCTCATGGACTGGATTCCAAGCTTTTGCTAATGTTTTAACCGGTGATTTAGCTGGCACATTCTTCCCAGTTTTGGGATGGACCTTAGTATGGGCAATTGTTGCAACAGCTACAACATTCCTTGGAGGTGTATTACTAGCTCTTCTCATTGAATCTACTGGAATTAAATTTAAAGGATTCTGGAGAACCGTTTTTGTTATCGTATTTGCCGTTCCACAATTTGTAACCTTATTGATGATGGCACAATTTTTGGACCAACAAGGAGCTTTAAATGGAATCTTGATGAATCTTCATCTTATTTCTAATCCAATAAACTTTATTGGTGCAGCTTCTGACCCAATGGTCGCACGGATTACGGTAATTTTTGTTAATATGTGGATTGGTATCCCTGTCTCAATGCTTGTGTCTACTGCAATTATCCAAAATCTCCCCCAAGATCAAATCGAAGCTGCTCGTATTGACGGAGCAAATAGTTTGAACATCTTCCGCTCTATCACTTTCCCTCAGATTCTCTTTGTTATGACTCCTGCATTGATTCAACAGTTTATTGGTAATATCAATAACTTCAACGTTATTTACCTCTTGACTAGTGGTTGGCCAATGAATCCAAATTACCAAGGTGCAGGTTCAACCGACCTTCTTGTTACTTGGCTCTACAACCTCGTATTCGGTCAAACACAACGCTACAACGCAGCCGCAGTTCTTGGTATCTTGATTTTCATTGTTAATGCATCTATTTCATTAGTAGCATACCGTCGTACAAATGCATTTAAGGAGGGCTAATTGAAATGAAATCTTATAAAACGCAACGCCGTATCTCATTAAGTTTGAGATATATTCTACTCGCTCTCTTAGCAATTGTTTGGATTTTCCCTATTATTTGGATTGTCTTAGCCAGTCTGACTCAAAACAATACAGGGTTTGTCTCAACAATCATCCCCAAAACATTTACCTTTGAGAATTATATCCAACTTTTCCAAAATAAAAGTGGTAGTTTCCCCTTCGTTTCATGGATTATTAACACTTTTATCGTAGCCGTTATCTCTGCTACACTTTCTACATTTATTACGATTATCATGTCGTATACACTTTCCCGTTTACGTTTTGCTTTCCGTAAACCATTCTTGCAAATCGCCCTCGTTCTCGGAATGTTCCCTGGATTCATGTCAATGATTGCTCTTTATTATATTTTAAAAGCAATGAACATGTTAAACCTCGGTGGTTTGATATTGGTATATGTTGGTGGAGCTGGATTAGGTTTCTATATCGCTAAAGGCTTCTTTGACACCATCCCACGTTCAATTGATGAAGCTGCAACAATTGATGGAGCAAACAAATGGCAAGTTTTCACGCATATCACCTTGCCTCTCTCTCGCCCAATCATTGTTTATACTGCTTTAATGGCATTCATCGCCCCATGGACAGACTTCATCTTTTCTGGAATCATTTTAGGAAATAATCAAGCCCATCCAGAAACCTTTACAATTGCCTATGGTTTATATAGCATGGTTCACTCGCAAAAAGGAGCTGCCACAGCCTTCTTCACACAATTTATCGCAGGCTGTGTTATCATCGCCATCCCAATCACAATCCTATTTGTCATCATGCAAAAATTCTATGTCAATGGAATCACAGCTGGTGCGGATAAAGGATAAATATCTTCATAAAATATTAAAAAAAGCAGACTATCATTAGTCTGTTTTTTTATATTCTTTTTTTGATCTAAGCACATCTTTAATTAGTTACCAGATGAATCTTTAATCAAAATATTATTATAACCTATCCTTATTTCGGTATCACAAAAGGTAAAACAAATAGAAACACTAAATCAAAGACTAAATGAACAGCATACGAAGTCCAAATACTCGATGTTTTCAAGTAAGCGTAATTGAATATCAATCTCGCCACTCCCTGAACTAATAAGATTTGAATAATTGTTCGCAAAACATTTCCACCATTATAGGTATTAAAATGAATTAATCCAAAGATTACCGAAGTGACTAAAGTCGAAATCATAGTTGGTAATCCCCACTTTGTACGAAGTGTTTCCAATATTCCGATTGAAAATAATTCTTAGCCCATAATCATAAACGGGACGAAAAATATCATGATATAATCTCCAAATACTGCATTGGCATGATTCCCTGAATTACCAAAAATCAGTGCAACAATAGTTCCTCCAAGCATTGACCATATCATATTAATAATTAAACATGCAATGGCAATTTTTGTATATCTTCCCTGTGGTTTTGAAAACCATATCAATGCCTGATTTCCAAAAATCACAGTTACTCCTACAATACTAAAAATCAGAAGTGTAAATTCTTGAACATATCCAATATGTAAATCAATACTTGACATGATATAGAAGCCGACAAACAATAATAAAAGTCCAATTATCGTTCTCAGAATATCCGTTGACTTTATTTTCTGTCCCATCTCTTTTTTCTCTCTCATAATAAATAAACTACGATTCTCACTATATTAATTATACCTACTCCCAAGTATAAATATAAGTTTAAGGTTTGAGAATCTTCAACATAATAGTTTCAACGCAAATTGAACAAAATCTTCAATAAACCAGAATTATTTACTATGACGTCCATGTTTTTGAAATAACGCAAGGATAACTCCTACAGAACCAAAAAGTATCATTCCTATAAATGTAAGAAAAAGTGAAAGACCCGCATCATCACCCGTTGTTGGTAAACTTGCAGCAAGAGTTTTAACTTCATTTTGATTGGCTGATTTAGTTACAGACGTTGTGGTAGCTTTTGTTCCCGTAGCTGTTGCTTTTACAGCTTTAGCACTTTCAGGCTGTGCACTATGGATTGATACCGTTCCACTTGAAACGATAGGATTGACTTTAACAGCTTCTTTTCCAGCCACTTTATTAGTTGTTTCTGTAGTTTTTGCACTATCTTTTTTGTTTAACTTTTCCAACTTAGTGACGCTCTTACGGTAATCCGTTCCACTAACATCATGTTCTTGTGCTTCTTTTTCAGATGCTTGACGCTTTAAAACCGCTGTTTTATAGTCACTACCTTTGATATTATCTGGGTTTCCGATTGATGCTTCTTGCGCTGATATTTCACCATCTTTATACGCTGAAGGAGATTGGTTATACTTAGCTGCTTTAAGATTATTAAATTCTGCTCTTAATTCTGTTTGTTGCTCTTCATGCTGTGCTTGAAGCTCTGAATTCTTGTAATCTGTTCCAGATATTGAATTTGGATTCCCTGCCGCCGATTCTTGCGCTTCAATTTCCGCATATTTATATGGGGTAGCAAGGAGATTATTTGTAGCGGCCTCTTGATTTGTTGCAATATCCATTACTTTATGTTGAGAAGTAAGTTCTGCATTTTTTTCATCACTTGCATTTTTATTGTATGTCGCTGCCTCTTGATTCGCCTCTTTTTGAGCTTTTAGTTCATTAAAACGTGCTCTTAACTCATCTTGTGTTGGTGTTGAATCTGTTGAACTATTTTGGGAATTATTTAATGATTTCTCCGTACTATTTTCTGCGCCTGATACAGTAGCTGCATCTACGGTTTGCATACCAATTGCAGTAAGTGTCAGTAATGTCACCGTGGTAAGTAAAATTTTAGAATTTTTCATGAAGTCTATCTTCCTTTTTTATTCAGACTTTTAAGTCCATATTTTTGTAGGAGGGAAATAACTCTTCCACCCTTACAATGCCTTAACCCCTGTCGCTTAAAAATTGCAACAAGGGTCATCATTTAATGCTAAAGATATCTAAGTTTTTACTATGAACATCCAGTTTGTTCTGTAAAAGTGCTCCCTACCTTATTTCTAGCACTTCTTTCTATACTTTGTTGTTCTTTTTTAAATTCAAGAGTTATTCTTCTGTCAAGCTCATAATTTATATACACTTTAAAAGCAATCAATGAAACGATTAGGGTAAGAAATATGAGACAGATTATTCCAACTTTTCTCATTGTCCTATCTTACTTTCCTTTTCATTAAACTCTTTAGCATCATCTAGAGTTTTCACCAACTTTGTATCCGATAATTTAGAATTTTCATTTTGGGCATTCTCCCATTCAATTGGTACTGATTTATAAAGCAGCATAATCATATTGTATTGACGAGCACGCGCTATATGTTCAACTTTATACTTTTGTATTAACACCTCACACCGTTGTGATTCGTGGATATTAAAGACGATACTTATTACCATAAAACACATTAAAACTATTACAGCACCTTGTATTGGAGAAATTTTGATCCTTTTTCTCTTTTTCATATCATTAATTTCTTTATTTTAGATTTTCTATCCTTTATTTTGGTTCCTATTATAGTAATAGGAGAACAAGTCTTGTGCTACTTTACCATACATGCTACAATATTTTAAGGTAGCAAAAAAGAACTGGTGTCTTCACAAAAGACCTCATTAATTTTGTTATTTTCTCTATAAATGATTTACTCAAATTTTGGTCGATGCGAGTAAATCATTTTTTTGATATCAAAATACCACTTTATTTTAGTAAAAAAATTACTGATTGTCAACACTTTTTTATCGTTTTACGATATATTTTTATTGTTTATCTTGATATTTAAAGAAATAAAAAAACACCTCTAGGTGTTTTTATTTATTATTTAAATAATTAGTCCTCTATATATTCAAGTAAATCTCCTGGTTGACAGTTTAATACTTTACACAAACTTTCTAAAGTGGAGAAACGTATAGCCTTGGCTTTTCCATTTTTTAATACCGAAATATTGGCCATCGTAATACCAACTTTTTCTGACAACTCTGTAACGGACATTTGCCGTTCTACCAAAATTCTATCTATATGTACTTTAATAGCCATTAATTTCTCCCTTCTCTTATACTGTTAAATCATTTTCAGATTTTATTTCAATAATTTTTCTGAGGAGTTGTTCAATTACAGCAGTAAATGTACTTAAAATTAAAGGTGAGAAAATAAAAACTAATGCAATTGGAATCGTAGCATAAACCTTTGTAATCATTGCCGCATGATACATCATTGGGAAAATTCCCCATAAAACAACAAACACAGCATATGTTATCTTCTTTATTCTATTAATTATTCCCTGAATTTGTTTGGTGAATATAACATCTTTATCCATATATTTTAATATCTTATATACTTGAGAGCAAGATACTAAATTTAACAACAAAGATATAAGAAATGAAAAATAAAATAAAACTTTTATAAACAATATATCAGGTTTATGGAAAATTTCCCATATTCCTATCCCAAATACAATAGACAATATCACTGTTATAACCATAATGACTGACACGACAATTTTTAGTGGAATTGTATTAATTTTCATGTTAAGCTCTTTTCTAATTTCTTAAACTATTGTATCATAACCCCCTTAGAATTTATATCAACATATTCAATAACTGTTTGACAAAATGCACTTGCATAATAATTTTATAAATAATCTTCAAAATACATCATCATTTTTCTGATATTACTTATATTTATTCACTTATATGCTATAATTAAGCCGTAATGTCACCAAAATTGGAGTATATAAATTTATGAAAAAATTTTTTATTATCATCTTTGCTATTTTTTCTATTGGAATTTTAAGCAGCTGTAAAACTTCAAGTAAAGATAGCGTTAAAACTAATACTAATCCTCACCAAGCTATTCAAGGGGAGTGGATTTCGTATTCTGAAAGTAAAATCAATCTTCCGAAAACAACGAGTACTGCAGATGCACATAAACTGCTAGATTTAACCGCATCTACCAGTGAAAAAATCAAGTTTGATAAGAAAAAAGTCACACTTGCTACTAATGAATACGACTATAAGCTAGGTCGACAAATTATTATTGGTTCATACAGTTATGATTATAAGTTAGAACATGGTCAGGATATTTTAAAATTTGATACGACGAGTTCAGATATTGGTGGAAATGTTTATTATCGAGTAGGAAGTAAGCTTGAAAAAGAAAAGACCAAAGAAATTAACGACAAAGAAGCCAAAGAGAAAAAATCAGTGACTAATTTGAATGAAGTTTGGAAAGCAAAAACAGACATCATTGAAAAATCACTCAAGGAAGCAATGATTGGAACATGGTCAGGCCACTTTAAGGCAGTAGCAACTACTGGGCAAGGTGTGGCTTGGGCGCCCGGAATGCAAACATTAACTTTTGATGGTGGAACTAATCTTTCATTTCACGCCTCTTCTGATTCTTTGACAAATTTTGACCAAAAAGTAATTCACAACGCTTATGCTTCTTATCAACCTAATGGAATTTTAGGATTAGAACCTTCAGATCATATTCCAGTAGATCCTAAGAAACTTTTAAATATCATTAAAGACCTCACCGCCGAACAAATGTTTAACCGTATCAAATATATTGCTTTTTCCTATGATGTAACAACTGATACTGGCACGATTTCTCAAAGCTTTTCCCCTTCCGAACTTTCATATAAGAACGGAAAGTTATCATTTGATACTGCCTTACTCATCACACAATGTGGTGATGAAGGGGTTCAAATTTCTGGAAATGTTTCTAAAACGGAGTAAAAATTGAAAAATAAAATTATCGTAGTAGCTATACTAATAACAACTTTTTTCTCTCTTTCAGCATGTAGCAAACTAACAAAGTCAGAAAGTACACTAATAAAGGGTCAGTGGGAACTATTACAAGAACCCATACAAGTAACAAGTAATCTCAAATTATTAGATTTTCCCAATAAGAGTACTTCTATCGTTAATTTCACTAAAGAAAAAAATTATCAATTTAATGAAAAGAAACATGAATTAAGTTATCTCAACTCCTACAAATATCAAACATCTTTTGATATTTCGGGAAACATTTTGACACTAAGCAATAAAAAGCAAAAGATGATCTACTATCGGAAAAATTCCGTTCAGTATAAAAAAGCAATAACTCCAATTAAAAATAACATGACTTCAGTTAATGAAGCATGGAAGGCTCAAAATCAATCTTTTTTGAAGGATTTTGAAGAGGCAATTGCAGGAAACTGGTCGAATGCCAAAGGAAATGCCCAAGTTAATTTAAATCATGATTCTCCAGATCCTGATGCCACTCTAACCATCTCCGCACCTAAATTTCTCTTCTTTGACATTTCCTTTACTGGAGGTGCTCGGGATAAAACGATGTCAGTCAACTTTAAAGACAAAAATATCTCTGATGCTGCAATAAAAATTTCATATTACGATTTTGACACTCTTTTAGGTCTTGGATGGAGTGCCTCAGAAAATTTAAACGAAACAAAAGAAAAAATAAAAAAATTAAGTTTCAGAGATTTATTTATGGACTTGGAAGAAGTGACCTTAGCATATAGCATTCCCGACTCAACATTAAGTCAAGAGATTACTGTTTCTGCCTATAGAGCTACAGTTTCATCAAATATCACTCATTTTGATGAGTGCACTATCACAACAAGAGACAGCTCCACAGATCACGAATTTAAAGCTTATTTAACCCCCGTAGAAACCACAAATTAATATGAATCTATTTTCCCTGAAACTACTTCTAATCCCTATTCTAGTTTTATCACCACTTGCCTTATTGTTAATTGAAAAATTAACTAAAAAAAAATATATTACCGCTAAAAATATCTCAGAAGACGTAATTAAGGCTGATGAGATTGAAGCTCTTATTTTAGCTGTTCTTAGCTCATGGAATCAGTCAAAACTATATCAAAACAGTCAATTTTACAGTAAAAATTTACTAAAAAAACAGGACAAACATATTGTTCACAATGATATGTATGGAAAAAAAGAATCCATTTTTGATATTCAGATTGAAGGAATAAACAACCTACACCAATTCAAGAATAAAATTACTGTGGAAATTTCCCTTAAAGCGAAATATTCTCTATCTTTTGATGAAAATGATAGCCTTATGTACCTTGTCACCTCAAGGTCAATGTCCAGATATAATGAAATGCTAAAAGATCCCCTGCCTGATAGACAAACATATCAAAAAGACGTACAAAAGTGGGAATTTGTTATTGAAGAAAATCTCTTTAAAGTGAATAAATTCTCATCAAATCTGAAATAAAAAAAGCCCCCTTAAGAATGGCTCTTTTTATTTTAGAAAAGTGAAAGAACATCTGAATAGTGAGTAGCAATCATATAAAAACTCACAGCAGCTATTGACCAAGCCCAGACGATGTGCCCAAAAAATTCTGAAAAGTGTTCTGAAAAAGGTTGCTTCCAAGGTTGTGGTACCGTTCTAGTAATAGGCATTAACAGAATATGCCATAAAAACCAGATAATAATACCGTAAAGAGCCCCCTCGCCTAAGCTTATACCACTCCATATTTGTGATAAGACAACAAAAATAAATGAAAAAACAATTGAAAAACTGAAATGAAGAATCAAGGCAAACCAATACACTTTTTGGTCTTTAGAATACAAAAAGTAAGCATGAGTAATTTTTTGGGGAAAGCCAATTTGTTGCATAAGTTTTTGAGGAGGGTTTGTTTCATCTCGCTCTTTTGTACGAGGAGGAAGAATGGCTTCCCAACCAATTTTTACCATTCCAGAAATTAGTCCAGAAACAATACCAATCCATAAGCAAGGCAATAAAATTCCCAAAAACCAATCCAACGATATATTTTTTACCATTTTAAAATCTCCTTATAATATATAAAAAAAACTACTCTTATTTTATAAAAAATTTATTATAAAGTGTATTGAATTGTTTGCTCATTCTAAAGGAAAGATTTATTATCATTAAAGCGAAAGCCAACTTCCACGTTGACCTCTTTCAATAAATTGTTGCGACAACTGAAGATAAAACCTCACAACTTCACTAGATAATTCCTGTTTTCTAGCAAGAGGCGCTAGAGAATGTTGAAGATCGTTGATTACCTTCGGAGTATAATTTCCCTTTTCTAAATTATTCTTACTCTGCACTAAAACTTCACGTTCTTTGCTATTCAATGTTTTACTAAGAATTAAATCATAAAGTTCTTCTAAGATTTCTGCTTCACTCGCTTTTTTGACCATTTGTTCACTCCTTTAACCTTTCAGATAGCTTATTTTATAATTTTCTGATAATATAGTCAATTTCTTCCGAATCTATTTTATTTATTTCTAAATCTTTAGTCAATACTCTCTCTAGTATTTTAGTCATTTTTAAATTAGAATAGATATATAAATAGATTTTGTGTCAAAAAAATCTATAATACTTTATCAAAAAATATTCATTAACCTCTAAATAAGAAAGATGATATCAATGGATCAAAAAACTAAAATTATAAATTTCACCGCTCGTACTTTTCGTGTTTTAGTAGCAGTTGTCTTTGGATATACCATTTATGATTTATTTTTCAGAGAGTTATTAACTCGTAAAATTCATATTTTTTTATATATTGTCACATGGCTAATTTTGTCCTATCTGATTATCCCCAATATCACAAAAATCATCACAAAAATTTATCTACCGGAATATTTTATTGGAAGGTCTAGAACTTCTGATGGTGTGTTAGGTGATTCGGTAAATTTATTAATTGACGGTTCAAAAGAAGATATAGAAGCTGCTTTTTTAAGAATGGGGTGGACAAAATCAGATAAAATTACTTTAAGGTCCTCTCTCAAAATTATAAAATCAAGCTTATTACATCAAAGCTATCCCACTGCACCCGTTAGCTCTCTCTTTTTATTTTCTAAAAAACAAGACCTCGCCTTTGAAAAAGAAATTGCTGGAAGTCCTAAACAAAGGCATCATATCAGATTATGGGAAACTCCACAAGATTATTACCTCCCTGGGGGAGTAAAGTCTGATTGGGTCTGTGCTGCTTCCTTAGATATTGGAATTAGATTTTCTTTATTTACAGGACAAATTACTCATCGTATTGATGAGAATATAGATCAAGAAAGAAATCTTATCACAAATGAACTCATCGAGCATGGACTAGTTGAAGAAAGGAAGCTATATACTCATTTCACAAATCCTTATCGAAGTAGAAATGGTGGGGGAGATAAGATTTCTACAGATGGTTCTTTAGTTTATTTGAAATTAAGAAAAAAACCCAACAAACGATAGGTATTTAACTTACTCCCAAAATCTTTTATATTGACATATCGTATTTTTTCGATATAATAGATTTATGGAAAATGTGGAAACTTTTAAAACCCTATCAAATGAATATCGATTGAAGATTCTTACTTTACTCAAAGAACCAAAAAAACATTTCTACAACGAAACTAAAGTAGATGAAGTTGAAACGGGTGTTTGTGTAGGTGAAATCCAAAAATTACTGAACTTAACTCAGTCTACTACTTCTCATTATTTATCTATGTTAGAAAAAGACAATTTATTAATTGCTACTCGCATTGGTAAATGGACCTATTATCGTCGAAATGAGGAGATGATTTCCGATTTTAAAAATTTCATATTAGAAGAGTTATAATTAACTTTCTTTTTACTTCTTCATATCGATATTTCTCGAATTATAGTTTTAATAATCTACTTTCCAAATATAATAATAACAGGATAAAAATATGCCAAATCAACTAACTGATCATGTTACCTTACGTCATGGGGCAACTTTAAACAACCGTATTGTAATGTCTCCAATGCAAACTCATTCTGGTTTAAAAGGTGGTTTCGCTTCTGATGATACTATTCAATATTACTCTGCCCGTTCACAAGCGGCAGGTATGTTAATTACAGAATTCCATTATGTAAGTGAAAATGGTGGACCAGCATATGTGCCAGGATATCCTGAACAATTAGGAGCTTATTCTGACGCTCATCTTGAAGGACTACGAAAAACTGCACAGGCTCTAAAAAAAGATGGAAATAAAGCTATTCTTCAAATTCATCATGCTGGGCGAGCCGCTGTAGGACGTCATGTTAATGGATTAGATGTGGTGGCTCCTTCTGCTATCGATTTTTCTTTCTTAGATTACCCTGTTCGTGAACTCACACTAACAGAGATTGATGATATTATTCTTGATTTTGGTAAAGCCACAAAACGGGCAATTGATGCCGGCTTTGACGGTGTTGAAATTCATGGTGCCAATCATTATTTAATTCAACAATTTTTCTCAAAACTTTCTAATCTTCGCACAGATAAATGGGGTGGTTCACTGGAAAATCGAATGGCCTTTCCGCTAGCTGTTGTTAAAGAAGTAAAAGCAATCGTTGATGAATATGCTCCTAAAGACTTTATCATTGGTTACCGTATTTCTCCTGAAGAACTTCATGGAAAAAATGTTGGCTATGATTATAAAGAAGCTCTCTCACTTATCTCTGAAGTAATTAAATATGAACTTGATTATATCCATCTTTCATTATGGGCAGGATACAATTCTAAACCTGAAAATAGCGAAAAATCTTATGCTGAACTTTTTAGAGAAATCTTAGATGATAAAACAAAACTTCTTATTGTCGGTGGTATTTTTGGGGAGGATACAGCTACTGATGCGATTGAAAACTATGCTGATTTAATTGCTGTTGCTCGTGGAACTTTGATTGACCCTAACTTTGCTAAAAAAGTTACTGAAGGAAAAGGGGACACAATTCTTCATAAGATTAGTCCGGAAACAGTTGAGTATTCTCACTTAACTCCTGGATTACTTGAAGCCTTTAGCCGTGAAGATTCTCTTGGCTTACCTCCTTTACCCGGAGGCGAATCAATCAGGACTTTGCATACAGGAAAGTACGATATATAATTATTTCCTCACAGAAATTTCTGTGGGGATTTTTAAATATCTAGTAGCAATTTTTTTACTTCCTTTGTTTACAATTTTGGAAGATAGCATCAAAAACACTGAATCCTCTGGTATTTTTGAATTACATTTAACTTTTTGTTAGAATAGAGGACATAAGAAAGGAGTATTAATATGTTCTCATTAAGAAAACCAATTGCTTCTCTAAAAGAAATTATTCTCAAAAGCATTTGGTTCGGATTTATTTCAGGTATGATTTCTGGAATGGTTAAAATTGGTTGGGAAGCAATTCTTCCGCCACGAACTATTGCTCGTAATTTAACCAACCCTCCACAACATATGATGGAACAGTTTGGTGTGCCATCTTCTCTCACCCACTCATACATTTTATATTCTCAAGATCAAAAAGTATTTTGGTTCTCTTTGATTCTTCACTTTAGTTTTTCAATTTTCTTTGCTGCATTATTTATTTTTATAGCGCAATACTGGAAAGCTATCACTTTATGGCAAGGTGCTGCTTATGGTATTGTAATATGGATTATCTGGCATATTATCTTAATGCCAGCTATGGGAACAGTTCCTGCTCCTTGGAACCAACCTTTCGACGAGCACTTTTCTGAGTTCTTTGGACATATTGTTTGGGCCTGGGCCATTGCAGCGTGCGCCTACTACTTAATAGCTAAAGATAAAAAAGGGCACTTAGAAAATATTTAATATAGTAGAAGGATTATTCCTTCTTTTTTATTTTTTTCAGTTCTTTTTCGGAAAAATATTGCCCTGTTTATCTCTAAAAGGATTGGATTAACAGATATTTTATCAAAATATCATAAACCTGATTTTAAATTTCAATCTAAGGGCAAATACTTTATTACCTATTAATTTTCTCGTATATTGCAAATACTTTGTTTTTGTGTTAAACTGAACTTGGAATTTCGTTGTGATTGTTATAGTCCCTTTCGTTAAAAAAAGAAAGGAGAATGTATTATGATGACATACACTAACAAAAATAAATTTTTTGAGTATAGTATTCAACTTGATACTTCAAAAAATGTGTTTCAAGCTTTTTTGGCTAACAAACCTCAAATTTTTGGTATTGGTAATACAATTGAAGAAGCAACACACAATTTAGAAAAAATAGTATAGGAGAATAAGTCAATGGATGAACATCCCTCACCGTAAAAGTATCTACTTTAGGATATAGAGTAGGTGCTTTTTTTGTTGTCAAATTTTTTCAAATACCCTTTTAAGCTACCTATTTTTATCCATTGTTTATATTCCTTAAAAAATTTTTATTCATGTTATACTTATTTAAATAGCTTTATTAGGCTTGTCAATCTATCTAAATTTTGGAGGTTTCTCTTTTGAAAAAACTTTTTACCGCACCTATGAGCAAATCAGCAGTTCCTCTATCACTGATTTTACTATTAGCTGGGTTTTTAGCATTATCTTTTGGGCTGCCAGTTATTGCTCCTTTTTCCTTAGCTATTGCTGGATTTATCAGCCTTTACATTCTTTTTGGGAAAAAAGGAATTTCTTACACTTTTTCTAAACCTCAAAAAATAGTGAGTACTTATTTTGCTGGACTTATAGGTGCTTATATCTTTGCTGGAGTTGGCATTCTAATTACTAAAATACTATTAGGAAGTTCTCCAAATTCTAATCCAGTAGCAGATGGAATGACTATTTTTGGACTTCTTAAGACAATTCCTATGCTTTTAGGTGAAGAGTTAATTACTATAATTTTACTTATAATTATCGCAAACTTATTAGGTGGAACACGCAAAGCTTTAATTGTTGCGGTTATCATATCCACTTTAATATTCGGATTTCTACATTTACCTACTTACGACTGGAATTTTGCCCAAGTTATTTTTATTATTGCAGCCGCAAGAATTCCCTTTACCCTTGCCTCTTTAAGGAGCGACTCCTTGTATACAGGTTTACTTATTCATATTACCTATGATTGGATTATTTTTATCCTTGTAATCCTATCCATCACTAATTCATTCTGTGATTGCCCTTCTAATTGTAAATATTTTATTAAGTAATTAAGATAAATAGCTCCTATGATAGGGGCTATTTATCTTAATTACTTAATAAAACCATTTGAAGTCTTAATATTAGGCAGAGGACCAGTAGTTGTATTACCGCTTGTCCCAATATATGTATTTCCATTCGTTGAAGTATCTTCTTGTGCTTCAGCTTCTGGATTCTGGACAGTATAGTCACTTTGATAAAGATAGTCACCATTTGTATGGAAGGAATATCCATTGTTATCAGTCTCATTTTTACGATCTAATTCGAGAGAGACTCTTAATTTATGACTGACAAATTTGATACTATCTTTATAGAGTTCTACCATACTTCTTCCTTGGTTACTGAAAGTTCTCCAATCAAAAGTTAATTGTTGTTTAGAGTAATTACTAAAAGTTAAAGCGTTAGAAATAAGCTCTTTAATATCTTTTGGTGTGATATCAGTCTGAATATTATCATCTAAAGAATCAATAATAGAATATAAATTAGTGAAAGAAGTCATTGATTTTAACTTCTCCTCAACTGCTGAAATTACCTTTTGTTGCCTGAAACCTCTCATAATATCTGTATCTACATGTCGTTCTCTAGCATATGAAAGAGCCTTGGCACCATCTAAGTGTTGCTTACCTGAATTAAACTTTATAGACTCAATACCACTTTCATCAGTACCCATAAATGACTTTTCAACATCAATATCAATTCCACCTATAGCATCAATAAGCTTAATAAATGAATTGAAATTAAAAACACAATAATGATCAATAGGAATATTAAAAGTTTTTTCTACCGTGTTAACTGAAGCCGAAGGTCCTCCATAAGTATAGGCAGCTTCTATCCGTTGCATACCTTTGTATGATTTTGAATCAATTTGAACAAAACTATCGCGAGGGATACTACAAAAAGTTGTCGTTTTTGTTTTTTTGTTAATTGTAATAATCATCATCGCATCCGTTCGCGTCGTTCCCAAATTTCTCTCTTGAGTATTATCTAAACCCATGATCAAAAATGACTCTGTATCTTTATGTTTCTCAGATTTATAGTTATTATCAACTTTATGATAACCCTTGTCTAATATATTATTTAAGCGATGATTGGCCATAGCGATATACCCGAATACTCCAACTGCTATTATTATTACTAGAGATATGAGAAATCCGACCATTTTTTTTATTTTATTATTTCTTTTTCTCCTATGTGGAATCATATTAATTTTTCTTCCTTTCTTTTACCTACTAAAAATTTTTATTAACATTAAGTTCTGTCATGACTACCATCTCATTAGTAATTTCTTCAACAATACTTGAGATACTACTTATAGTTCTTTGATTTCTTGGGATATCAATGTTGTAAACTTTCGCAATCCTCCCTGGATTTGAATCTAACAATATAATCCTATCAGACATCTGCACTGCTTGTTCTATATCGTGCGTAATCATTACAATTGATTTTGTGACAATTTGTTGACTTAACCACATATTTATAAGTTGATCTGACAGCTGTTTGGATGTTACAACATCTAAAGCAGAAAAAGGTTCATCAAGTAATAATAATGTAGGTTCTGCGGCTAAAGCTCTAGCAAATCCTACTCTTTGTTTCATTCCGCCAGAAATTTCTCTTGGATATGATTTTTCATTGCCCTCTAGCCCAATCATTTTTATTAGTTTTTTTACTCTATCATTAATTTCATTTTTAGATATTTTCAAATTATTATCTATGCCAAATGAAACATTTTTATAAACATTTAACCATGGGAATAGAGCAAAATTCTGAAAAACCATACTAATGTTTGGATCCGGTTCTTTAATCTTTTTTCCTTCAAAGATGATTTCTCCATGACTTGGATGAACAAGACCAGCTAAACTTCTCAATAATGTCGATTTCCCTGCTCCTGATTGTCCAATAAGACTTACAAATTCTCCTTCCTTTACGGTAAAGTTTATGTCTTTCAGAACTTGTATATATTTCTTTGATCTTTCTACTCCATAAGCTTTGCAGAGTGAAGTTACTTTTATTAAATTTTTCTTTTCCATTCTTATTTCCTCCCTTTTTAATAATGGAATTTTTCTCTAGCATATTTGTAAAGTGGTTGCCAAACGAATATAATACACAAGCCTACTACAGCACACATCGCCAAAGTACCAAGTGCTGATTTATCTTTAATTCCATCATTCACAGCAATATATTGCCCTAAGCCAGTAACATTTATTGTTTCTTTACCCCACTGTAGGCTTTCCGCTGCTATATCTGCATTCCATGCTGCTCCCGCAGCATTTATGATAGCTGTTATCAAGTACGGAAACATTGATGGAATGAGATAGCGAGTCCACCACTTGAACTTGGATAATGGAAAAATTTTTGTGACTTCTTTTATATCATCTGGTATTGCTAAATACCCAGCAATAACATTGAAAAAGTAATACCATTGACAACCAACCATGATTAGCGGCAAAATCCACCACTCAAGTTGCTTATACCCTAAACTAATAAAAATTACTATGAATGGAGTATATACGTTTGAAGGAATCGATCCAACAACTTGTCCAATTGGTTGGATAAAGCTTAAACGTCTTTTGTTACTTGCAACCCAAACCCCAAGAGGTGTAAAAATCGCTGCTGCTATAAGCATTGCTAATACTACCCTCAATGTAGTTAAAAGCATTAAGTGAGGGATTATTGAAAAATCTTCATGAGGTAAGAATCTATAAAGTTTAATAGCAGAGATAACAACCGCATACCCTAAAAGGATATACCAAATGATTGAAATATATTTCTTAACTTTTCCTAGATATTTAAAGATAAGATTTATCCTAAGAATATACCAAACTCTAGGTAACTTAAAAATCCAGAAATCTTTTATTTTTTGAATCCATTTCATTAATATTTTTCCAAAATTAGATGCTTTTACTAAATTGTATACAATTGATTTTGGAGGATTACCTTGAGTTGTTCCTTCATCATAACGATAATAATAAGTAGCTTTAACCAAAGGTTGAAAAACTAAGAAATTTAGTATGACGACATTAATAATTAAAGCAATAACAGCGAAACCACAAGCTTTAAAGTCTGCACGATCTAATGCAACTTGAATATAAGAGCCAATTCCTGGCAAAATTAAAGTTTCAGACTTAGGGATTGCGACGGTAACCTGTTCACTTGCAACAATGGCAAACCATGCTGCTGACTGAGATATGACAAGATTCCATAGTAGGCCTGGAATTGAATATACAAATTCAAGACGCCAAAATTTTTCCCAAGCACTATATCGAAATTGTGATGTTACTTCTTTCAAATCTTTGGGAACTACTTCCATTATTTGGTAAAGTGACAACATGATGTTCCATGCCTGTCCAGTAAATACTGCAAAAATGGCAAGTGCTTCAGCTCCCATTACATTACCTGGATATAATCCAAGTAAAAATGCAGTAGTGAATGTCATGAAACCTAATAAAGGAACTCATTCTAAGAAATTGACCATCGGCAAAATAATTCTTCTTGCAGTTTTAAACTTAATTGCCAATACACCACAAATAACAGAGAATAAAATTGACCACATCATTCCTACAATCATGCGAAACATTGTTCGCATTGAAAAATACGCAAGGTTTCCAATAGATAAAAAATCGTGCATTTTCTTGACATCATCCACTGAACTTTGAGACGGTAACGATGAAAGGGGTTGGTTAATAGTTATTTGTGTCACAATAAGAATAAATGCAAACAAACAAATAATACCAATTAAAATAAAATCACCCATAATAGATTTTACTTTTGGTTGTTTTGTATCAAGATATTTTCTTCTTGACATAAAAAGCCTCCTTTTCATATAAAGGGAGGCTCTCAAAATCAATAGATTATTAGTCTATTTAATCACGACATTTGAGTTTTGGCTTTCTGAGACGTAAGAAATGATATTTCTAGTTATCTTGGAAAAGCCTTGATTCGACTAGTCCTGCTTTACCCATTATTGTCTCTCGACAGTTTTGAGCGATAACCTATGTTCTTCAGAGTAACCTCACCTAATATGATTAGTTTTTATTTACTACAAAAAAAGTATAGCACTATCTATACTTTTTGTAAAATTGAAATGGGTAACCTACTTAAATTCTTTTTATTTCGAATTTTAAATAAATTATTTTGAAAAATACTTTTTTTAAACTAAATCGGGGACAATCCGTGTTCCTGCCCCACTTTTAACAAAGTTTTCCACATTTTCAAGTGAAGTAATCGTGGCTTGCTTACCAGTATTTTCGACAAAAGCGACAGCTGCTGCCACTTTTGGTTTCATAGAACCTGCCGCAAAATAACCTTCCTCTAGATATTGACGCATTTCGCTAACTGGTACAACTCCTAGAGCTTTTTGATTAGGTTTCCCAAAATTTAAAAAGACATCACCGACAGAGGTAAAAATAACTAGTTCATCAGCATCAACAAGTTCTGCTAATTTTGCTGCCGAAAAATCTTTATCAATTACCGCTTCGACTCCTTGATACCCCTTATTTTTTTCAATAACTGGAATTCCTCCGCCACCAGATACTGTAACCAAAGCTGATGATTCTAACAATGGTTTAATTGCGTTAGCCTCAACAATTTTGAGAGGTAAAGGTGAAGGAACTACTCTTCGGTAACCTCGTCCAGAATCCTCAATCAATTTCCAATCAGGATATTGAGTCTGAATATTTTTAGCCTCTTCTTGGCTATAAAAAGGTCCAATAGGTTTTGTCGGATTTTTAAAAGCCTCATCATTAGCATCAACTACTGTTCTTGTGACTACAGAAACAAATGGAACATCAGACATTCCATTATTAGCAAGAGCTTCTGTAAAAGCTTGTGCCATCCAATAACCGATTTGCCCTTGAGTCATAGCAACAGCTGTATCAAGTGGCATTGCCGGATTTTTAACTGAATTACTTTCAAGTTGTTGCAAAAGTAAATTACCAACTTGGGGGCCATTTCCATGAGTGACGACCATTTCAACATCATTGTCTTTTATTAAAGGCATTAATTGTTCGGCAGTCTTATTAAGTGCCATAGATTGTGCTTGCGCTGTAGGGTCGCTAGTTAAAATAGCATTCCCCCCTAGAGCAACTACAATACGTTTTGCCATTTTCTGTTAAATCCTCTCTACTCCTTATTTGGCTTTAGGTTGTTGTTGAGTAATACAATGGATATTTCCTCCACCATAAACTACTTCAACAGTGTTCACGCCAACTATTTCGCGGTCTGGAAACATCTCTTGAACTTGTTTTAATGCTAGAGCATCATTTTCATCACCGTATTGTGGTACGATAACTCCTTTGTTTGTAATCAAGAAATTCATATATGAAGCAATACAAATATCTCCGTCTTCACGTGGCATTGTTCCTTCAACTGTATCAATTCTAAATTGTTTTTTAATCGTTACATTTTTAGCTGGACAAGTCAATTTATGAACTTTGAGTTGACGTCCTTTAGCATCTGTCATTTGGCTCAAGCGTTTATAGGCATCTTGTGCTGCTTCATAAAAAGGTGACTTCTCATCCTCAGTATAAATGCATGCAACTTCCCCTGGTGCTACGAAGCAAGCAACATCATCCACGTGACCGTTTGTTTCTTCTGGGTCAATTCCATCCCCAAGCCAAAGAATTTTTTCAGCATTCAAATGTTCTTTAAGTTTATTTTCAATGTCCTCTTTGCTCATGTGAGGATTGCGTCCTTCAGATAAAAGGCACATTTCAGTAGTCAAAACTGTTCCTTGACCGTCAACATGGAACGAACCTCCTTCAAGAACAAAATCATCTGTCCGATAAGAGTCAACACGTTCTAATTCACAAACTTTTTGTGCCACTAGATCATCTTGATCCCAAGGAAAATATAGACCATCAACAAGTCCACCCCAAGCGTTAAAAGTCCAGTCATTTGCTCGAAGTTCGCCCTTATCATTAATTACAAAACTTGGCCCACAGTCACGAACCCACGAGTCGTTGTTAGAAACTTCAAGCACACGCACATCAGCGGGTAATTGATATCGAGCATTTTGATATTGGGATTGTGAAACTAACATTGTTACTAGTGTAAATCTACTAATTGCTTTAGCAACATTAGTAAAGGCAATCTGAACAGGTTTTGCTCCATCACGCCAGTTATCTGGACGTTCGGGCCAGATCATAAAAATTTGATCTTGAGCTTCAAATTCACCAGGCATCCGAAAACCATCTTCTTTTGGTGTTGTACCAATAATACGTTTTGCCATTTTTTCTCTCCTATTTTTTTATTTTTTTAAATTTAATAATTAATTCACCAATCACAATAAAAATAATTGCGCCAATTGTAATCGGTAATTGTTCTGTTAATGATGCCTTATCATATTGCAAGGGTATGGCTGTAAAAATTAATGATATGATAATAATAATCATTGGTAAGGCCATATATACTTTCAAGATTCCGTCACTACCACTCACTTTAAATGGACGTGGAGTCTCAGGGTCAATCTTGCGCAATTTATAAAAAGCAGGGAAGACCGGAATATAACTCAATAAAAATAGTACTAAATTTAGTGAGAAGAATGACCAGAACAAATCTTGGTTGGGTAATAATGGGGCAATCACAACAATAAATGTCGCTACAATCCCATTCATCAAAGCTGCCCCCCAAGAAATTCCATTAGAAGCACGTCTTTTTGAGAAGAATTTAGGCATATCACCATTATCAGCAGCATAACTAGCAATATTATTAACCCCTTGTGACCAAGAAACCATATTACCCACTAAAGTCAGCATAAACAAGAAAGCGATTAAACTAATGAACCAACCTGTCGGTGTACCCAGCATCACTTGGAAACTATCTACCAATCCCGAACTTGTCGATAATTTATCGGTTGGAATAGCAACACCGATCCCAAAGGCCGAAAACATATAAATCGCTGCAATTACGATCCCACCAATGATGATTGATTGTGGGATTTGTTTCTTAGGATTTTCCATACTGTCAGCAAAAGTACAAATGACTTCAAACCCCAGTAAGTTAAAAATGATTACTGAGATAAATGATAGACTATGCAAATCAAAACTTGGAAGTAATGATGCTAAAGTATAATGATTTGCTACTCCCTTAGTCAAAGCTGAATAAACTCCTAAGCCTCCTAATGCTAATGCTAAGAATACCTTAATTACTGCGCCGCCATTTAAAATCCAAACGCTATCACTTACTGGATATAAACTAATCAAAACAATAACCCAGATGAAAATTAATTCAATTAATAGTGAAATACCTGTATTTAATTGAAAGCCAAACATTGTATGCAATAAATCAGGACAAAGTACAGCAAGTGAAGCCATCCATAATGGGAAGTTTACCCAATAAAACCATGAAGCACGTGCTCCCCAACGATGACCAAAGGCTTTTGTAATCCAATCATATAGCCCACCCTCACCAGTATAAGTTGTTCCAAGTTCAGATGTAATTAGACCATAAGGTAAGAGAAAAGCAACGATGAGAACAATCCACCAAAAGAACTGCGAGTTACCAATAGCAGCAACCGGTGCTGCTGCTTCGGCAACAAAAACAACACAAATGACAGAAAGAATAGCACTAAACAGACTAAATTTTTTCTTTCCATTTTCCATAAATGATACACTTTCTTATTTGGCTAAGTAAGCCTCTAACTCAGCCTTAGCTTTGGCTTGTGCTTTCAAATCATAAGGATTTTTTTCAGCATAATCGGACATCAACCAAACAAGGAGGGCACGAATTGAAGTCAAGCGATTTTCGGCTTCGTCAAAACAAATTGAGTTTGGACCATCAATAACCGCATCAACAACTTCTTCACCTCTTGAAGCTGGAAGACAATGCATAAATTTTGTATGTGCTCCTGCTTTTGCCATCATCTCAGGTGTCACTTGATATTTAGGGAAGAAAATCGCTAGACGTTCTTCTTCTGATAGTTCTGCATCATACAAACCGTACCAAACATCTGTATAAAGGAAATCTGCACCGACAATTGATTCTTCATCGTCTGTTACTTCATAAGTACCACCAGAAACCTCACAATTTGCAGCTAATTTTACTTGATGTTCTTCATTAAGTTGGTAGCCTTTAGGGCCAAAATGAACAAAGTGCATTCCCATTTTAGTTGCGATTAAACCTAATGAGAAACAAACTTGAGTCGCATCACCGACAAAGACAACTTTACAATCTTCTAATTTTTTACCAGCTGGTAAATGTTCAATCATTGTAGTCAAATCACCGACTTCTTGTGTTGGATGATTATAGTCTGACATCCCGTTAAGAACTGGAATGGTTGTATGTTTTGCAAGGTTATTAACTGATTCATGACGATCAACACGCGCCATGATGATATCAAGCAATCTAGAAAGAACTGTGCTTGTATCTTCTATTGTTTCATGACCACCGAGTTGAATTTGACCAGGTGCTAAATATTCTGCATGTCCTCCTAATTGAGTCATAGCTGTTTCAAAGGAAACACGAGTACGAGTTGATGTTTGTTGGAAAATCATTCCTAGTGATTTGTTTTTAAGAAGTGGTGGATAGTAGCCATTTTTAATCGCTGCTTTGATTTTTAAGCCCAATGTTACAATATCAAGAATTTCTTCTTTAGTGTACTCTTCTGTTGTGATGAAATCACGTTTGTTTGTTGTTACCATTTCTTTATTCCTCCTGAATAAAATAGTTATTTGACTCCCCTCTTGGGGACGCTTTCAGTATATCAAGAGCAAAAATATAAAACAATCAACTCTAGGATTTAATCTTTTATAAAAGCCGAAAACCCTTTGATATCAAAGGGTTAAGTAAAAAGGTTTAGTAAGGTTTAGAACTATTTTAACCGCTTTCTTAATTAAAATAAAAATAAACTCCATTAAAAAATGGAGTTTTAGGATTATTGAGTAAGCTCTGATTTTTCAAACGCTTCCCAGACTTCGCAAACTTCTGAACGTTTTTCAACTTGGAGTTTTATAAAAATATTGTGAGTGTGGGTTTTGACTGTTCCTAGAGAAAGATATAATTGATTGGCTATTTCTTGATTGTGTTTACGTTGAAGGAGAAGTTCAAGAATTTCTCCTTCCCGTTGAGTGATTCCATATTTATCCATAAATCTTTTAAAGTAATATTCATCTTCTTCAAAATTACTTACAGAATCATTAGTCTCATTTTTTTCATTTCTAATATCAATGACAGCTACTTCTTCGTTGCCTTTTTGATAATTGGTTAGAAAATATTTAATGGCAATAAGGCAAAGTGAGATATGAAAAATATCTTCTGAAACATTTCTATTATGGATTTTAAGCATATTTGTATGATAAATATCTCTAAAATAAATAATAAAAGTATCTTCTACCACTATAGCTAATCCAAAAAATATTGCTAGGCTTCCAATTAATTTTACATATTTTCCTAAACTGCTTTTAGGAATCATTTTTCGATTATGAATTAATAAATAAATTCCAAGATAGACCGTTAGTAATTGGCTTGGAAAATAATAGAGCCAGACCTTTAGCGCTGAATTTGCCATAAAAGGCACAACAATAAGCCATAAAGCAAAAACAATATAAATACCATATTGATAAGTTGTTATTTTTTCTTCAAATAATTCGGTCACTAATTTTAAGGCAATACCAAAAGTTGCCAAATAATAAATGGTTTCAATGATTGGATTAACCATAAATTGCCGATTATAGTCATTTGCAAATATTTGAAAGGTTTCGGACATGGTCACTATTAAACCGTTTAAAATAAGAAGCAAAAAATAAAGACTTACCAATAAATAATTTTTTTCTCGCTCTTTTAGATACAAGCTTAGAGAAAGTGACATCACGACTGTGTATAAAATTGTCAAAAAAGTAGTATAAATATAATTAAACATCATTGGATTAGACCTACTTATCTTATTATCATACTCATATCATATCATAAAAATACAAATTTATAATTTATTTATAAGCCATTAATCAATAACTAAAGAAAAAAATTGTCATCATTTTTTTCATATGAATATTTAAAATTAAAAATTACTAACAAAACTGTTAGTAATTTTTAATTTATTGACCAAGAAGTTCTTGGGCTTTCGCTTTGTATTTTGTCATATCAATTGAAAGTCCTAGACCTCCATACATATCATAGGCATTCACCCAGTCATTGTTAGCTGGAATCGTTGTTGATTTTATACCATTTTTCATATCCAGAAGAGCTGTAATTCCTTTAGTTAAGAAAAATGAATTTGGAATATTCGTCATTGTAACTGCTCTTGTTGTTCCCAATGCACTTGAAGCAGTAAACAATGAGAGTGGATTTTTCATTTTAGACATTACTGTTTCTAAAACTTGTTGTTGACGTTTTACTCGCCCATAATCTCCCTCGTCATCATGACGGAATCGGGCATAATTCAAGAGCATTCGTCCATCCATTTTTTGAGTTCCTGGTTTAATCATCATAAATGTTCCACCACCATCAGGATAACCTAAAGCGGCTGCTTCTTCAGCTGTCAAGTCTTTGTCACTTGAAACTTTTCCTTCTGTTGCAGCTAAATCATCGGGAACAGGTACGGCAGAAAGATTCTCACCATTCACAGTCGAAAATTTTGCATCAATTTTCAGGCCAGTTGGGAACAAAGAATCAATAATCGTTGCAAAACTTGAAAAATCGACGACTGCGTAATATTGACAATTAATGCCAAAGTTATTTTTCAGTGTCTCACTCATCAAATTCACACCCTGTTTATTGTATTGTTCTCCAATTGTAAAGGCAGAATTTATTTTTGAGTCTGGAGTATCACTTGAGCCGACATCAGGAATATTGACAAGGGTATCACGCATAAAGCTCACGATTTGTGTTTGATGATTCTTACCATTGACATGTAAAACCATAATAGTATCGGTATGAGCAACACCTGATGATTGCCATGGTCTTTGGTCTGCTCCTAACAAAAGAATATTTACAGAACCGTCCGAATTTTTTAAACTTGTGAACTTTTCTTGTTTAGCGACGCTTCCCTCATGTTTAACGCCCCTTTGATATCCATAAACAAAGAAACCAATCATGACTGCAATGATCAAAACAATAATTGTTAATATTGTTCTCAACCAGTGACGTTTTTTCTTCTTGCCAGATTTAGCTTTTTTAGAAGATTTACTTTCTTTTTTTGATGGTTTATTTCTGTTGTTTTCTTGATTTGAAAAACTTTCTCGCGTATTTCTTCGACTAGTATTTCTACCGTTAGAAGAGGAAGTATTTTTTTGAAAGCTTTCTGGTTCATAATCGGAATATTCATATTCTGGCTCAACGTATTCTTCAAACTCCTCGAATTCTTCGGGTTCAGATTGATTTCCAGCTTTTTTTAGTTCATTGAGTAAGTCATAGTACTCTTGACGCTCTCGGATTGTGAGATAATTGATGTTATGTCTCAAATATTCTAAGCGTTTATACTTTTTTTCATTCATTGTCATATTATTATATCAAAGTTTGATAATTCCTGCAAAATCTTACCAATCTTTAGACTATCTAATAATTAAAAAGAACTCATTTACATGAGTTCTTTAGCTTTGTCTTCAATAAATTGAACAATTTCATTGATTGTTTTTCCAGTACTATCAAGTAATATCGCATCTTCTGCTTGTTTCAAAGGAGAAATTGCTCGTGTACTATCTTTGCGGTCTCTTTCCGAAATTTCAATTTTCAAACGCTCAAGATCGGTTGGAATTCCTTTAGACAGATTTTCTTTATAACGTCTTTCAGCTCGTTCATCAACTGAAGCAACAAGGAAAATTTTCAAATCTGCCTTTGGTAAAACAACTGTTCCAATATCACGTCCATCCATGATAATTCCACCATTTTTAGCAATTCTTTGTTGTTCTGCAACCATGAATTCACGAATTTCGGTCATAGCTGAGATTTTAGAAACAGTATTTGTAACTTCATTTGTTCTAATCACTTCTGTAACATTCTCTGATCCCATTAAAACTTCTTGACCTTTTTGACCATTCATAAAAGAAATTGGATTTTTTTCAATAAATTCAATGATTTCTTTTGCATCATCTGTTTCCTTTTGCAAGGCAACAAAAGTAGCTACTCGATACATAGCGCCCGTGTCCAAATAAATTAAGTCAAGATTTCGTGCAATAATTTTAGCAACTGTTGATTTTCCACTTGACGCTGGACCGTCAATTGCAATTTGAATCTTTTTCATAGAATCTCTTTATTTACCTTATTTCCTATTTTAGTTCAATTTTTACTGACAGAATTATGTAAAAAGGTCTGTCAGTGATTTTCTATTTTAATTTTAAAACTTGTCCAGCATGAATAGCTGATCCATCAGCATTATATCCATCAGCTGTAATTCCATTCAAACTAGCAATCGTTGCCCAAGGAATTCCTGTCTTAGCTGCAATCGTACTTGGATAATCTCCGGTAGCAATTGTATAAGTTGTTCCAGACTCAACGCTACTGCTAGATGATGAGGCAACTGTGCTGCTGCTACTAGCAGGTGGAGTCGCTTCTGTTGAGGAAGAGGCCGTGGCTTGACTGGTTGATTCTTCGGTTTTAGCTACCGATGAAGATTGATGAAAACTTTTTGCGATACTAGCTGTATTTCGTACTTGGTTATTCCATAAAATAAAGCCAATAGCTAGCCCAACAAGAATAAACATGAGGATAACGAGAAAAGTCAAAAAACGCGTCGTTAACGGACGTTTACTTTCATCTCTACCTCTATCATGTCTCTTCATTTCAGTCGATTCTTCTTTCATCGCACGATAAATTTCATTATTCCAGGGTTCTTTTGTTGACACGACCTTTTCCTTTCAATTTTACTATTTTTTTATTATCATTTCCTATATGAAGATAAAAATAATTCCCGACAAATGTATCGCATGTGGTTTATGTAATCTCCATGCGCCAGAAGTTTTTGATTATCACGATAATGGAATCGTCAAATTTTATGATACGGAGGAAGTTCAAAAAGAATTTTCCGATGATAATTCACTTCTTTTAGCTATAAAATCCTGTCCTACAGGAGCACTTAAAATCGAGAGAGATTAGTGTATTATTTTATCAACTACTATTCTACCATAAGTTTTTCGATTCCTGTTACTTTTCAAAAAGATTTATCTTACTTTGATAATCTTTTTTTATTTACGACCCAAAAAACGCTTTATAAAGCTATCTATACAAATTATTTATAAAGGGTTTCCATTCCTTAAAAAACAAGTGTAATATTTTTATGAAAACATTTGCAAATATTGATTTGAAGTAGTATAATAACTAAGTAATAATTTTTATTATAATCTTATATAGGAGGTTACTCACATTGAGTATCGGAATTGTTATTGCGAGCCATGGTGAATTCGCCGCAGGCATCAAACAATCTGGTTCTATGATTTTCGGAGAGCAAGAAAAAGTACAAGTTGTTACTTTTATGCCTAGCGAAGGACCAACTGATTTGCATGCTAAAATCGAAGCTGCCATCGCAACATTTGATGCTGAAGATGAAGTACTTGTCCTTGCTGACTTATGGAGCGGTTCTCCATTTAATCAAGCAAGTGCAGTGATGGGTGAAAATCCAGAGCGCAAGATTGCTATCATCACAGGCCTCAACCTGCCTATGCTTATCCAAGCCTACACAGAACGCATGATGGATGCGTCTGCCGGGGTGGATAAAGTCGTAGCAAATATTATGAAAGAAGCCAAAGGCGGTATTAAAGTACTACCTGAAGAACTTCAACCTGCTGAAGAAACTGCTGTTGCAGCTGCTCCGGCTGCTGTTCAAGGTGCGATTCCTGAAGGAACAGTCATCGGTGATGGTAAAATTAAAATTAACCTCGCTCGTATTGACTCACGTTTGCTTCACGGACAAGTTGCAACTGCTTGGACTCCAGACTCAAGAGCAAACCGCATCATCGTTGTTTCTGACACCGTTTCTAAAGATGAACTTCGTAAGAAGCTCATTGAACAAGCGGCTCCAACTGGTGTAAAAGCTAACGTTATACCAATTAAGAAAATGATTGAAGTTGCTAAAGACCCACGTTTTGGTGACACTAAAGCCCTTCTTCTTTTCGAAACTCCACAAGACGCTCTTGCAACAATCGAAGGTGGCGTACCAATTGAAACATTGAACGTTGGTTCTATGGCTCACTCAACTGGTAAAACAATGCTCAACAAAGTTCTTTCTATGGACAAAGATGACGTTGCTACTTTTGAAAAATTGCGTGACCTCGGAGTTAAATTCGACGTACGTAAAGTTCCAGCTGACTCTAAATCTGACCTCTTTGGTTTGATTAACAAAGCTGACGTACAATAATCAGAATATGCTCGTCTGATATTCTGATTACTAAAATTGAATATTAGGCAGCCAAATAATTAAGGAGATATAAAAAACATGGAATACGGTGTTTTATCTGTAATCTTGGTCATTGTTGTTGCCTTCCTTGCTGGTCTTGAAGGTATCCTTGACCAATGGCAATTCCACCAACCAATTATCGCCTGCTCGCTCATCGGTATTGTTACCGGTCATGCTTCTGCAGGGATTATCCTAGGTGGTTCACTTCAATTGATCGCTCTTGGTTGGGCTAACGTTGGTGCCGCTGTCGCACCCGATGCTGCCCTTGCCTCTATCGCATCATCTATCTTGATGGTTCAATCAAATAACTTTGACTTGACTCACATCATGGGTACTATCGTTCCTGCTGCTATCTTGCTTGCAACTGCTGGTCTTGTATTGACTACTCTTGTACGTATGCTTTCAGTTGTGCTCGTTCACCAAGCTGACCGTGCTGCTGAAAATGGTTCATACTCAGGTGTTGAAATGTGGCACTTCATCGCGCTTATCTGTCAAGGTTTGCGTATTGCTATCCCTGCTGGACTTCTTTTGGTTATCTCACCAGATGCTATCCAAAAAACTCTTGCTGCTATTCCTCCAGTTATCTCTGGCGGTCTTGCTGTCGGTGGTGGGATGGTTGTTGCCGTTGGTTATGCTATGGTTATCAACCTTATGGCTACTCGTGAAGTATGGCCATTCTTCTTCCTTGGTTTCGCTCTCGCACCAATCTCTGAATTAACATTGATTGCAACTGGTGTCCTCGGTGTTGTTATCGCTATCGTTTACCTTAACCTCCAAGCTTCTGGTGGTTCTGGAAATGGTACTGCATCTTCATCAGGTGACCCAATTGGCGACATCTTGAACGACTACTAAGAAAGGAGGATCTAAAAAATGTCTGAAAATAAAGTAACTCTTGATAAGAAAATCCGTCGTAGCGTTATGTGGCGTTCAATGTTCCTCCAAGGTTCTTGGAACTACGAACGTATGCAAAATGGTGGTTGGGCTTACTCGCTCATTCCAGCATTGAAAAAACTCTACCCTTCTGGCGAAGAAGCTAAAGAAGCTTTGAAACGTCACTTGGAATTCTTTAATACTCACCCATACGTTGCCGCTCCTATCATCGGTGTAACTCTTGCCCTTGAAGAAGAACGTGCTAACGGTGCTGATATCGATGATGCCGCTATTCAAGGGGTTAAAGTTGGTATGATGGGTCCTCTTGCCGGTATCGGTGACCCTGTCTTCTGGTTTACAGTACGTCCTATCGTTGGTGCGATTGCAGCTTCATTGGCTACTGGTGGATCAATTATCGCTCCACTCTTCTTCTTCATCGTGTGGAACGCTATCCGTATCGCTTTCTTGTGGTACACTCAAGAATTTGGTTATAAATCAGGTTCTGCAATCACTAAAGACCTTGGTGGAGGACTTCTCCAAACTGTTACTAAAGGTGCATCTATCCTTGGTATGTTCGTCCTTGGTGTATTGATTCAACGTTGGGTAACAATTAACTTTAATGGTCCTAACGCTGTTGTTTCAAAAATTCCTTTACAAAAAGGTGCTTATGTAGAATTCCCTAAAGGTTCTGTATCTGGTACACAACTTCATGATATTCTTGGTCAAGTTGGTAACAAACTTTCTCTTGATCCTACAAAAGTAACTTATCTTCAAGATAACTTGAATCAATTGATTCCTGGTCTTGCTGGTTTACTTATCACATTCCTTTGCATGTGGTTGCTTAAGAAAAAAGTTTCTCCAATCGTTATTATCTTTGGTCTCTTCGTCGTGGGTATCCTCGGTCGTTGGGCTCAAATCATGTAATCGATTTGGTATAAAAAAATCAATCTTTGGATTGGTTTTTTTATTTTATTTTTCTCTAATAAATTGAAGTATTTAAGGCAAGTAAAGCGTTTTTATGGTATAATGGTTTTTAGATTATTAATCTAGGAAATGGAGAGAATCTGTGGCTCAATCACTAAATACTAAGGCTGATTATTCAACAGAAGGAATTGCTTATTTAGGTTTTGCTGAATATGGAAAAATTCTGATTGGTGATGTTGCTTTTGAGTTTTATAATGACCGAAATGTTGAAAAAAATATGACTTTTCCTTGGACGGCAGTGGCTCGTGTTGAGGGTGATGTTTCAAAATCCCTCAAAGGTGAGGTAAAAGTTGGTCGACAATTTTCAATCGTTTTACAAAATGGCTCTAAGGTTCGATTCTCATCGAAAAACTCAGGAACTGTTTTAAAATGGATTCGTCATTATTTAGGAAACGATAAAGTGGTTAAATCCCCTAGTTTCCTCGGAACTTTTAAAAATGCTTTTAAGAGAAAGAAGAAAAAATAAAAATCCCAATCTGGGATTTTTTTGTTAGTTAGAGCAAGAACATTCATTAGTTGTGCAAGAACAGCTTGACTCATTTTTTATTAATCCAACTTTTTGTAAAATTTGTTGGCGGTATGAGGGTCGTCCGATGAAACGTGTGACTTTACTGAAGATGTAACAAGATAAGAGTGTGACAAAAAAATTTGGAAGGGCAAGATAAGTCACGACTGCTAATAGCATAACTACAATATCAATACCAAAGAGCGTTTTATCTATTTGCACTTTCCACTTGTTTTCAAAAAGCCGCGCAAGTAGAATAGAGCCTCCAAATGTTCCTTGTGATAGAACAACTAAACCTGCACCAATTCCTGAGAGGATTCCGTCTATAATTCCCACAGTAATCAATGAGTCCATTTGAAAGCCAGTAATTCCTATTGCTTCATAAATCATCATCCATCCGCTCATGGCCAGCGCTCCAGGAATGGTCAGTAACAATTCCCGCTGCTCAAGTAGTTTCCAACTCAAAAGAAAGAGTGGAATATTGACTGCAAAAAAAGTCAAAGCTGGATTCATTCCGAAAACAAAATGAATAAATACTGAAAATCCTGCGATTCCATTGCTAGCCATCGCGTTAGGAACGACAAAAAGTTGAATAGAGAGGATATAAAGGCCTACACCAACTAGTAGTATGAATAGATCTCTGAGAAATAGTCTATCAATTTTTACTCCGATTAAAGTCATTTTACCTCCTTTATTAGTTTTTTCTTATAATCTAATGATAACATTTTTATATTTATTCTTTAAACCATATCCCTCGTTGGGCCTATTTTTATTATCTTCTTTAGTTCTTGATATAATATAGATATGTTATAATACAGGTATAAACGAAATGAGGACGATTTTGGCAACTAATAATTCTGAAATATTTTATGAAACAAAAGGAACAGCCTATTTAGGTGTGGTTGAAAATGGAAAAATTATCTTGGGTGATGCTGGTTTTGAATTTGAATATAAAAATCCACGCCGAGGACAAAATATTTTCTTTACTTGGTCAAGTATTAAAAGCGCCGAAGTTGATGTTTCAATCAGTGGAAAACTTGGTCAGCAGTTTTCTTTGATTTTAGACACTCAAGCTAAGGTACGATTTTCTTCTAAGGATTCCGGTTCTATTTTGAAAAAAGTTGCTGAATATGTGGGTAAAGAAAATATTGTCAGAGCACCTAGTTTGCTTGACCCTTTCCGTCGCGCTTTCAAAAAGTAATGATTGATTTTAAAATGATGATTTTAAAAATTTTTGACAAAGTAATTCACAAAATGGTAAAATAAATCTAGAAATGGGTCTTATTAAATTTTTTTAGAGAGCTTGTGGTGCTGAAAACAAGTAAAATGAAATAATGACTTTCTACTTCTGTTAATTTTCTCATGAAAATGAGAACGTCTGCTTACGTTACAAGTGACTTGAGTTCTATTTTTACTGACAGCTTGAATATCAGTTTTCGTCAGTAAATAAATAGATAATTTAGGTGGAACCGTGCGATTACCGCGCCCTAATTCTTTTTGAATTTGGGCGCTTTTTTTCTACTGACAGAACTTTTTCTAAAATATTCTTGTCAGTAAGTTTTATATAAAAATAAAGGAGAGCTTATGCTTGATATTAAAAAAATTCGTGCTGATTTTGACGGTGTTGCTGCAAAATTAGCCACTCGTGGTGTTGAAAAAGAGAAACTTGAAAAACTTCATGACTTAGACATTAAACGTCGTGAACTCATTGTAAAATCTGAGGCTTTGAAAGCTGAACGTAATAGCGTTTCTGATGAAATTTCTCAAGTAAAACGTGCAAAAGGCGATGCCAGCGCACAAATTGCTGCAATGCAAAAAGTTTCTGCTGAAATCAAAGCCATTGATGCTGAACTTGCTGAAATCGAAGAAAACTTGAATGAAATCATTATCATGTTGCCAAATCTTCCTCATGAAAGTACACCAATTGGTGCTGATGAAGATGATAATGTTGAGGTTCGTCGTGTTGGTCAAACTCCAACTTTCAATTTTGAACCTAAAGCTCACTGGGATTTGGGTGAAGATTTAGGAATTTTGGATTGGGAACGTGGTGGTAAAGTCACTGGTTCACGCTTCCTATTCTACAAAGGTGCTGGCGCAAGACTTGAACGTGCACTCTATAACTTCATGCTTGATGAGCACGGTAAAGAAGGTTATACTGAAATGATTACTCCTTATATGGTTAATCAAGAGTCAATGTTTGGAACGGGTCAATATCCTAAATTTAAAGAAGATACTTTTGAATTGAAAGATGACCGTGGTTTTGTTTTAATTCCAACTGCTGAAGTTCCTTTGACTAACTACTATCGTGGGGAAATTTTGGATGGCGCAGAATTGCCAATCAAATTCACAGCAATGAGTCCTTCTTTCCGTTCTGAAGCTGGTTCTGCTGGTCGTGATACTCGTGGTTTGATTCGTTTGCACCAATTCCATAAAGTTGAAATGGTTAAATTTGCTAAACCTGACCAATCTTATGATGAACTTGAAAAAATGACAGCAAACGCTGAAAATATTCTGCAAAAATTGGGTCTTGCATACCGTGTCGTGGCTTTGTCAACTGGTGACATGGGATTCTCTGCTGCTAAAACTTATGATTTAGAAGTTTGGATTCCTGCACAAAATACTTACCGTGAAATTTCTTCATGTTCAAACTGTGAAGATTTCCAAGCCCGTCGTGCCCAAATTCGTTATCGTGACGAAGAGGGTAAAGTTCAACTCCTTCACACTTTGAATGGTTCTGGACTTGCTGTTGGACGTACTGTGGCTGCTATTCTTGAAAATTATCAAAATGAAGATGGCTCAATCACTGTTCCTGAAGTCCTTCGTCCTTATATGGGTGGACTTGAAGTAATTAAATAATTAAAAAATCTACTGACAGAAATTTTTTTGGCTTGTTAGTAGATTTTTTTGTTTAATATTACTGACAGAAATTTCTGTCAGTAACTTTCAAAATATAATCCTAAATTAAAATCTTTAAATATTTTTGATGACAATGCTGTCAGTAAATGCTATAATTAGTTCAATTTACTGACGGAGGGCTTTGATAAATGAATAAAATATTTCCTAAAAAATTACAAGAGGGGGATGAAATCCGTGTGATTTCACCTAGTTCTTCTTTGACTCGGACTGGAAAATTTGAAGATAAATTAAAAGCAAAAGCTCGTCTTGAAGCACTTGGTTATCAGGTTACTTTTGGTCAGCATATTTTAGAAAATGATTTGCTTGAATCAAGTTCGATTAATTCACGTCTTGCAGATTTCCATGCAGCATTTTCAGACCCGAATGTTAAAGCTGTTTTATGTACAATTGGTGGCTTTAACTCTAATGAACTTCTTCCTTATATTGATTGGAACGTTGTAAAAAATAATCCTAAAATTTTCTGTGGATTTTCTGATATCACTGTTCTTCACCAAGCGATTTTCGCTAAAACTGGCTTGGTCACTTACTATGGTCCAGGTTATATCGCCTTTTTAATGGATGAATTACAAGACTTTCAAACTAATTCTTGGAAAAATGCAGTCGCTGGTCAGTCAACTTATTCTTTAAATGCCAGCGATTTTTACACGAGTGATGCTTGGTATGACCCCACTCAAGCTCGTCATCTTCTGCCTGCTGCTTGGAAAATATATAACCATGGCAAAGCGACAGGGGAAATTATTGGCGGAAATCTAAATACCTTGATGCTTGTGACAGGAACCAGTGCTCAAGTCAAATCCAGTCACCCAATTGCTTTTTTAGAAAATGCGGAGCAGGAAGATTTCTATGATTGGGACCGAGAATTAGCTCATTTTCTGCAAATTTATCCAGATATTGCTGGGCTTGTCATCGGTCGTTTTCCTAAGGAAGAGGGGATGACTGAGGAAATTTTACACTTTATTTTAGATAAATATCCCCACTTAAAAACAATTCCAGTCGTCTATGATGTCGATTTTGGACATACTCAACCTATTTTTACTTTTCCTCTGGGAGGGCAAGCAGAAATTTCCACACAGCCTTTAAGAATTGAAATCTTAGAAGGCTAGAACATCAAAAAGGAGAGTCACATGACTGAAGTTTATTTTATTCGACATTCTCTTAGAGATAATGCAGCCTATGACGATATGGATGTTCCGCTGACTGCCGAGGGTGAAAAACGCGCACTTATCTTGGCTGATGCTTTTGCAAATGTATCAATCGAGCAAATTTTTTCCAGTCCATTTCAACGTTCTGTTCGTACCCTGAATCCTCTTGCTCACTCTAAAAATCTTGAAATTCAACTCATTTCTGATTTTAGAGAAAGAAATGTTGGCCATGAAATAGCTGATTTTTGGCCCTTTGCTAAGCGACAATGGAATGATTTTGATTATAAATTTGCTGACGGAGAATCATTACGTGAAGTTCAAAATCGTAATATTTCAGCCCTTGAACAGATTTTAACAACTTCTAAAAATCAAAAAGTTGCAATCGGAACACATGGTACTTCTCTTTCTACCATTTTAAATTTTTATCAACCAGACTTTCAGTTTCAAGATTTTCAATCTTTAGCTGGAAAGATGCCCTATGTCATCAAAATGGACTTTGCTGAAAATAAATATCTGACCCACCAAGTCATTGAAATTGATTATGAGCAATAAAAAAAGTTACTGATAGAACTGCCAGGATATTCGTAATGTACTAAAGTACAAACGACTATCCTATGACAGCAATTCTTGTTAGTAACTTTTTATTTTACAGTTCAATAATGTTTCCAGAATTCAAGTAAACAATCCACTCACAGAGATTGACCGCATAACCGGTAATTCGTTCTAAGTAAACCAGTGTCAACAAGTATTCTTTACCTGTTGTTACTGTTTCAGAGTTTTCTTTCATTCCGTCAAGAATTTTTTCTTGAATTTCATGACTCATACTTTTGATGACATATTGTTGTTCAGCAATTTCATGAGCCCGTTTATCATTGCCTTGAATATAAGCATTGAGTGAAGCATCAACGATAGATTTAACTTTTTCACCGAGTAAGCTAATATCTTCTTCAACCACGTGAATTCTTTCTTCACCTTTAAGTGAAATGGTTGCCTTAGCAATAGATGCAACGTGGTCACCCATTCTCTCAAGGTCAGATGATGCTTTTAGAACGGTGATGATTGTTCTTAAATCGCTAGAAACCGGTTGTTGAAGTGCAATCATTTCTAATGATTGATTTTCAAGACTTTTTTCTTGGTCATTAATGGCATGGTCGCCTTCAATGACTTGTTCAGCCAAATCACGATCATGGCTAACAAAGGCACGAACGGCCTTATTCAATTGAGCAGAAACTTGCGTGCCCATTGAGTAAAATTGATTATGAAGTTTATTAAGATCTTCTTCAAATTGTGTACGCAACATAATTACCCCTCTTTGTTTTTATAGTAATGTTATTATGATACATTCATTTAAATCAACGCTATTTCGCTTTCTTTAATGAATGCTAATGAAATATCTCGCTTCACCTTTTGGCTAGACGGTCCATTCCATTTTAAAGTCAGCATCAAAGGCTGTCAGTAAAATTTATCCAAATTTACCAGAAATATAATCAGAAGTTTCTTGTTTTTCTGGATTTAAGAAAATACTTTTCGTATCATTATACTCAATCAGATTTCCGTCTAACATAAAGGCGGTACGATCTGAAATTCGTGATGCTTGTTGCATACTATGTGTAACAATCGCGATTGTATAATCTTTTTTAAGTTCAAGCATGGTTTCTTCGACACGAGCCGCTGAAATTGGGTCAAGGGCTGATGTTGGTTCGTCCATTAGGATAATTTCGGGATTGACAGCAAGGACACGTGCAATACAAACCCTTTGTTGTTGCCCACCTGAAAGTCCAAGTGCTGAACTGTGCAAAATATCCTTAACTTCATCCCAAATATTTGCTGCTTTGAGTGAATTTTCCACCACTTCATCAAGGAGTGCCTTATCTTTCACTCCTTTTAAACGCAATCCATAAACCACATTTTCATAAATTGAAAATGGAAAAGGATTGGGTTGTTGGAAAACCATGCCAATTTCTTTACGTAAATCAACAGTATCAACTTTAGGACTGTAAATATTTTTACCTTTATAATCAATGGCTCCAGTAATTGTTACTGTTGGAATCAAATCATTCATTCGATTGATTGAACGTAAAAGCGTTGATTTTCCACATCCCGAGGGACCAATGAGCGCTGTAATTTCATTCTTGTAGAATGTCATGTTTATCGTATTCAACGCTTTTTTCTTGCTGTAATAAAGCGATAAGTCGCTGACGGTTAAAACTGCTTCTTTTTCCATATTTTACCTTTTTATAAGTTACTGATACAACTACTAGCACATTCGTAATGTACTAAAGTACAAACGACTGTCCTATGACGGACAAGTTTTTCGACAAATCAAGAATCCGTCAGTAGTTTTTTTACTAACGAAAATTCCGTCAGTAATTTTAAACTTTATTTTCTCTTAACCAAAGTGACCAGAGACATAATCTTCTGTTGATTGCAAACTAGGTTGAGTAAAAATTGTGCTTGTTTTATCATACTCAATCAAATCTCCTGAATAGAAGAAAGCTGTATTGTCAGAGGCCCGAGAAGCCTGAGCCATATTGTGAGTCACAATGATAATCGTATAATTTTCTTTAAGTTCCATCATTGTTTCTTCAA
The DNA here is from genome assembly GCF_011800585.1 of Lactococcus sp. EKM203L. Lineage (NCBI taxonomy): Bacteria > Bacillati > Bacillota > Bacilli > Lactobacillales > Streptococcaceae > Lactococcus > Lactococcus sp. EKM203L. The sequence continues at coordinate 257,970 of NZ_JAALEQ010000001.1, read as the reverse complement.
TTTGCATTGTTGAAATTGGGTCAAGAGCTGACGCTGGTTCATCCATCAAAATAATTTCTGGTTTTACTGACAATGCTCTTGCAATACATAAGCGCTGTGCTTGTCCACCGGACATGGCAAGTGCTGATTGATTAAGATTATCTTTTACTTGATCCCACAAAGCAGCTTGCTTCAATGAAGTTTCAACAATCTCATCCAGTTTTTTCCTGTCTCTCACGCCATCACGACGATGAATGAAGGCAATATTTTCATAAATTGATTTTGGAAATGGATTAGGTCTTTGGAAAACCATCCCAATTTGCTTACGAACTTCAAAAACATTCACTTTATTTTCGTTAATATTGACCCCTTCATAATTGATTTCGCCAGTCACCCGAGCGCCATCAATCGTGTCATTCATGCGATTCAAAGCACGTAAATAGGTTGATTTACCAGAACCTGAAGGGCCAATAAGTGCTGTGATTTCATTTTTAGGAAAAGACATTGTCACGCCATGGATTGCTTCTTTTGTTCCGTTATAGAAAACACGCAAATCATTTGTTGATAATGCAATTTCTTCTTTCTCAGGCACCATAATTTTGCGCTGAGACCAGTCATATGTTGTTGCCATAATTATTCTTTCTCTATAAAATCTTTGATTTTCTTAGTTAGAAGATGTTAACTTCTTGTGAATTCGATTTCCAAGGAAACGTGCCCCCAAGTTAAAGAGGAGAACAAAGATAATCAATACTGCTGAAGCTCCTGCAGAAATTTGTTGTGCTGTTGAAATCGTTCCTTCGGTATTAAGTGCCCAGATATGAACAGCCAAAGTTTCAGCTGGTCTGAAAAGTGAGAGTGGCGAAGTCAAGCTCATCGGATTCCAGTTTGCCCAGTTAATTGGTAAGTTCGTTTGTCCAGCAGTGTAAATCAAAGCCGCAGCTTCACCAAAAACGCGTCCTGAAGATAAGATAACCCCAGTAATGATTCCGGGCACAGCAGCTGGTAAAATGACTTGTGTTGCCGTTTCCCAACGTGACATTCCGAGTGCCAAACCACCCTCACGTTGTGAAGTTGGAATTGCTCGAAGTGATTCTTCAACATTCCGAGTCATCAATGGTAAGTTGAACACAGTCAGTGCCAAGGCACCTGATAAAACTGAGAATCCAAGACCAAATTGTAATACAAAAATTAACATCCCGAAAAGTCCAACAACGATTGAAGGAAGTGAAGATAAAACTTCAATAGCTGAGCGAACAACACCAGTTAACCAATGTTTTTGATTCGCATACTCAGACAGATAAATTCCTGCGCCAAGTGATAAAGGAACAGAAATAATCAAAGTGACAATCAAAAGATAAACAGAGTTAAAAAGTTGGACTGCAATCCCACCACCTGTCAATGGATTTGACGCGGTGATGATAAATTTAGGATCTTTAAAGATAACTGGCAAACCTTTAATTAAAATATAAGCCAGTAAAAAAGCGAGGATAAGGACAATGATGCCAGAAAGGACGTAAAGGACACCAGTGGCAATCTTGTCAGAGCGTTTAGCGTTCATTATTTAAGACTTCCTTTCTTAGCAATAGCACGCATTGCGAGGTTGAAAAAGAGTGACATAATCAAAAGGAGTAAGGCAAGTGACCAAAGTGCATTCAATTGAATACCAGGTGTTGCATTTGGAATTCCTGATGTCAAGATTGAAGTCAAGGTTGAAGCTGGTGAAATCAAATCTTTTGGCATCATTACAGCATTACCTACCACCATTTGAATAGCAAGAGCTTCACCAAAAGCACGCGCCATTCCAAAGATAACAGCGGTCAAAATCCCTGGTGTTGCGGCTCTTAGAAGAACACGCCAAATTGTTTGCCAACGCGTTGCACCAAGACCGAGTGACGCTTCTTTATAATAAGAAGGGACAGCTTTCATAGCATCCACAGTCATTGAAGTTACAGTCGGTAAAATCATGACAAAGAGTACAAACACACCTGACAAGAGACCCAAACCAGTTCCACCAAAAACATTACGAATGGCTGGAACAACAACAGTCAAACCAATGAAGCCATAAACAACTGAAGGAATACCAACAAGAAGTTCAATGACAGGTTGCAAAATTTTCTTACCATACTTTGGTGAAATTTCTGTCATATAAATTCCCGCACCAATCGCAAATGGAGTGGCAACAAGGGCTGAAAGTACAGTAACAATCAATGACCCCGTAAACATCGGCAATGCGCCAACTGCAGGTTTACCGTCAGGGCCAAGATTACCCGGTGACCAATTTGTTCCAAAAAGGAAACGGAAAGGATTAACACCATCTGAATAGAAAGTTGACAGACCTTTTTGAGCAACAAAGACAAGAATTGCACCTACAACGAAGACAATAAGGGCAATACATAAGAAAGTTAAACTCTTACCAAATTTTTCAAGTCTTGAATTTTTATTGCTTGAAAGCAATTTTTCTTTGATTTTTGAATTTTCCATAGGGACCTAACTATTTTTGTTAATTTGCATCTATCTGATTAATACAAATGAAGTTATTGATTAAACTTATTTTGACTAATTTTTTTACTGACGGAGGATAAGTTTAATTTCCATCAGTAATTATTTAATTTTTTCAACATTTCCTTTAGCATCACGGTCAACCTTCATTTCAGAAACACGGATATAACCAAGCTGCTCTAGGGTTTTCTTATCATTTTGAACGTATTCGATAAATTTATTTTCGATTGTGTTCTTACGAGATTTGTTGGTGTACATATGCTCATATGACCAAATTTTCCATGCATTAGTTTTTACATTGTCATAATTTGGCGCAACACCATCAACATTAACCGCCTTTACACCGGGTTTATTGGTGTAACTGAAAGCAACATATGAAATAGCCCCTGGCGTTTGCCCAACTAATTGAACAACAGAACCTGAAGCATCTTGGGTTGGACCATTCACTTCTGTGGCACCATTCAAAGCATATTTATCAAAATTTACTCGCGTTCCTGAACCAGCAGTACGACCAATGACCGTAATTTTTTGGTCTTGACCTCCTACTTCTTTCCAGTTGGTAATTTTACCAGTGAAAATATCAATCAGTTCTTGTTGAGTCAAATTTGAAACTTTTAACTTTTTGTTGATAATTGGTGCGAAACCAATGACAGCAACTTTATGGTCAATAATTTTATCAACTGCTATTCCTGATTTTTCTTCAGCGAAAATATCAGAATTCCCAATCTGGAAAGAACCAGCCGCAACTTGAGCCAATCCGACACCAGAACCACCACCTTGAACCATAATAATTTCATCAGGATTTTGCTTCATATATGCCATAGAAGCATGTTCAACCATGGGTTGCAAGGCAGTTGAGCCACCTGCTGTGACCTGTTTATTTCCAGAACCACAAGCTGCCAATGCAAACAAACTCACACTGGCCATCAAAGCAATAAAAATTTTCTTCTTCATAGCTTAATTATACCATAATGGCCTATCAATGAGCGGTTGATGATAGCGTTCTTATGTAAATGTTTTGTAAATAATACGGGAAAATGCCCAACTCTGAAAAAGAGTGAGCAATTTCCTGTCTTTTAGGGAAAGAATTATGAAGAAAAATTTAAAGATAGTCTCTCATCAGTTCATCCTGTTTATGTTCACTGATAAAATTTTTATAAAAAAGGAGTCAAACTTTTAAATTTTAATTTATGAAGAAGAAAATTTTTATTGCTTTGAATCCTATGGTTATAAACTAATTTATTAATTGTTAAATTTACTGACAGACATAAATTATTTTGAACTTGACTTACTGTCAGTATTATTTTTTAGTGATATTTCCGTCAGCGTCACGTTCAACTTTCATGTCACTGATTGGAATGTATCCCAATTTTTTGATATCTTTGTTGTTTTCTGCCACATATTTAATGAAAGCTTTATCTGCTGCAGTTTCTTTCTTAGTATTGGTGTACATATGTTCGTAAGACCAAACTTTGTAGTCATTAGTTACAACATTTGCTTCTGTTGGCTCAACACCATCAATTGAAATATCTTTGATGTCTTTACTTGTATCAACATAAGAAAGTGCCACATATGAAATCGCTCCTGGTGTTTGACCTACCATTTGAACAACTGAACCTGAAGCATCTTGTGTTGGGCCTTTAACCTCTGTTGCTCCACCAAGTGCGAATTTATCAAAGTTTACGCGAGTTCCAGAACCCTCAGTCCGTCCGATAACCGTAATTTTTTGGTCTGAACCGCCCACATCTTTCCAGTTTGTCACCTTACCTGTGAAGACATCTTGCAATTGTTGAGAAGTTAAGTTTTTAACATCAATTTTTGCGTTAACAATCGGTGCAAAACCAACAACCGCTACTTTATGGTCAGTAATTGCAGAAGCATCAATTCCTGATTTTTCTTCAGCAAAAATATCAGAGTTCCCAATCTGGAAAGAACCAGCTGCAACTTGTGTCAAACCAACACCAGAACCACCACCTTGCACAGTCACTTGAACACCAGTATTTTTTGCCATAAATTCTGTTGACGATTGTTGTGCTAATGGTTGAAGAGCAGTTGAACCTCCAGCAATAATTTTTCCTGACAGAGCTTTGTCAGAAGAACTTGAGCTACTAGATGATGAGCCGTTTGATGAACCACAAGCTGCCAGAGTTAACAATGCACCAGCAGTAATAAGACCAACAAGAATTTTCTTTTTCATGAGAAGTTTCTCCAATTAATTTCTAAATAAGTTGTTAAGCGTTTTTGCTTACAAAACTATTCTATCATCGAAAGAAGGCACTGGGTGTAAACACTTAGTAAATACAAGGTAAATCGATTGTAAACGATATTTTTATCTTGAAACTTTTTTACTGACGGTAAATCTGTCAATAAAATATGACAAAGAAGGCATATTTTCGCTGTAAATAAAAGAATTATCAGCAAGCTGACAATTCTGTCAGTAAAAAAATCACTGACAGATTTATCAGTGATTTCTTTAACGGTTGTAAGCTTTAATTTGTCTTGCAATATCCCGATTTTGTTCTTTACGTTTGAGCGTTTCACGTTTATCGTAATCTTTCTTACCACGGGCAAGCCCCATCAAAACCTTAGCAAAGCCATTTTTCAAATAAACTTTTAAAGGAATAAAAGTAATTCCTGTCCCTGATAATTCCTTATCAATCTTAGCAATTTCTTTTTTATTTAGTAATAGTTTTCGCGTACGCAATTCTTCAACATTAAAAATATTGCCCTGCTCAAAAGGAGCAATATGAACATTTGATAACCAAACTTCTCCATTACGAACTCTGGCAAATCCATCTTTTAATTGAATTTTTGCCTGACGAACAGACTTAATCTCCGTTCCTGTCAGCACAATTCCTGCTTCAAAAGTTTCGTAAATTTCATAATCATGCCGAGCCTTTTTGTTCTGAGCTAAAGGCTTATCTTCTGTATTTTTTACCATGCCCTCATTTTACCACAAAATGAACATTTATTTAAGGATTTTTAATGACAGATAAAATCTCTCTGACCAACAACTCATAAGCCCTTGATGTAAAATGTAAACCATCAGCTCTCAACAAATTTTTAGGATTTTCAGACCTCTTCATTATCTGAAAAATATCAATCACCTTAAGCGATTTTTCTTTGCCTAAATTTAATATGACTTCTCTAAAAAGTTCAACCTCGGAAAGCTTACTATAATGTGTCGGTTCATCATCATTATAAAAAGGAGGAGTAATTAAAACCGTTCTTTCTACACCCAACTGCGAAATCATTTTTAATAAATTTTCGCGAAATTCTGCCGGTCGAATCAAATGATAAGGCGAAGCATCATTTGCCCCAAAGAAAATAAAATTTAAGTCCGCTTCTTCCTCTAGAACGTATTTTAGACGTAGAAGTCCACCATAAGTATCATCTCCATTAATTCCATGAAGTACCACTTTCAGCTTGGGCTCATTTTTCTCAATTAATCTTGCAATAATATTTGACGAACCCCCTTCATCCATTCCAAAACCATTGGTAATTGAATCTCCAAAAATTGTAATCTTCATTTTAGGCATCTCTTTCAAGTATTTTCATCATTTTACCATAAAAATTTACTGACTCATATCCAGAAAATAAAAAATATCGTAGAAAATCTACGATATTTATCTTTTTAGGCTAATTTTTCAGCAACTGCGGCCAAAAGTTCAGGAATTCCTGCTGCTTTTGAACCACCAGCCATGGCCATATCTGGTTTTCCACCACCACGACCATCAACAAAAGGTGCTAATTCTTTAACTAAATTACCTGCTTTTACATCTGATGACTTAGAAGCCACTAAAAGACTTACTTTTTCACCAATTTTAGCAACTAAAACAAGAACATCTGAAAGCTCTTTTTGTTTCCAAATATCTGCCAAATTACGCAAACCATTAGCGTCAGGAACAGTTACTTCACTGGCGATAAAGTTGAGAGAACCAGCTGTTTGCACATTTTTGAAAATTTCATCTGATTGACTTGCTGCAAGTTTTCCAGCCAAAGCATCATTTTCTTTTTGAGCTGTTTTAAGCTCATCTTGTAAGCTAGTAACTTTTGCTAAAACTTGTGAAGTTTGCGGCGCTTTAACCATTGTTGCTACTTCATTCAAAGTATTTTCAGCATCTTTAAAGGCTTCATAAGCTTTTTGACCTGTTACAGCAATAATCCGGCGAACACCAGAACCAATTCCTTCTTCTTTAACAATCTTGAATAAACCAATTTCAGAAGTTGTTTGTGTATGTGTTCCACCACAAAGTTCGATAGAGTAGTCACCAATTTTTACAACGCGAACGTTTTTCCCATATTTCTCACCAAAGAGGGCCATCGCTCCCATTTCTTTGGCTGTAGCAATATCAGTTTCAACTGTTTCAACTTTTAATGATTGCCAAATTACTTCATTAACTTGACGTTCAATCTCAGCCAATTCTTCTTTAGTCACTTGTGCAAAGTGCGTAAAGTCAAAACGTAAGAATTCAACCTCATTAAGTGAACCAGCTTGTAGTGCATGATTCCCAACAATATTATGCAAAGCAGCATGAAGTAAGTGAGTTGCTGTATGATTTTTCACAACAGCAGCTCGGCGTTCTTTGTCAATCTCTAAAGTATAGCTTTCACCAACTTTAAGTGGTGAAAGAGTTTCAACAGAATGAAGATTTTGGCCATGAGGCGCATGTTGTACATCTAATACATTAGCCACAACTTGACCCTCTGCATCTTTAATTACTCCATGGTCAGCCACTTGACCACCCATTTCAGCATAAAAAGGAGTCACATCAAAAACAAGTTGAGCTTTCCCAGAAACTTCATCAACAATTTCATCGTCTTGAATAGCTACAAGTAATTTTCCTTGAGTAGTCTTATCTTCATAAAGGAATTCTGATTCTACTTCGATAGATGACAATGTTTCATTTTGAGCGCCCATTGAACCACCTTTGACAACAGCAGCACGTGCACGCTCTTGTTGAGCTTTCATGGCTACTTTGAATCCTTCGTGGTCAATTTTGAATCCTTCATCTTCTGCCAATTCTTCTGTCAATTCCACAGGGAAACCATAGGTATCGTAGAGGCGGAAAATATCTGCCCCTTCAAGTCTATCTTTTCCTTCAGATTTAAGATTTACCAAAAGTTCATCAATCAATTTTTGACCCGCATCAATCGTGCGGTTGAAAGTTTCTTCTTCACGATCAATAATTTGCATGATGAAGTCTTCTTTTTCAAGCACTTCTGGATAATAGGATTGCATGATTTTCCCAACAGTCGGAACGAGTGAAGCCAAGAATTTCCCTTGAATTCCCAATTTTTTACCATGCATAACCGCGCGACGAAGTAAGCGACGTAAAACATAACCACGTCCTTCATTTCCTGGCAAAGCACCATCACCGATAGCAAATGAGAGTGAGCGAATATGATCAGCAATCACTTTGAAACTCATATTTTCGCTGTCTGGACTATATGTTTTTCCAGATAGTTTTTCAATTTCACGAATGATTGGTAAGAATAAGTCTGTATCAAAGTTTGTTTTTCCGCCTTGAATAATGCAAACCATTCGTTCAAGTCCCATTCCCGTATCAATATTTTTTTGTGGCAATTCAGGATATTCTGAACGAGGGATTGATGGATCGGCATTAAATTGTGAAAGAACAATGTTCCAGATTTCAATATAACGGTCATTTTCAATGTCTTCCGCCAACAATTTTAAGCCCACATGTTCTGGGTCATAAACTTCTCCACGGTCAAAGAAAATTTCTGTATCTGGACCAGAAGGACCAGCACCAATTTCCCAGAAGTTATCTTCAATTGGCACAAGATGTGTTGGGTCTACCCCAACCTCAACCCAACGATTATAAGTATCCATATCAGCTGGGTAATAAGTGATGTAAAGTTTTTCTGCTGGGAATTCAAACCATTCAGAACTTGTCAATAATTCCCAAGCAAAAGCAATCGCTTCTTTACGGAAATAATCCCCAATTGAAAAGTTACCGAGCATTTCAAACATAGTATGGTGACGTGCTGTTTTACCAACATTCTCAATATCATTTGTCCGGATAGCCTTTTGAGCATTAGTCAATCTAGGATTTTCCGGCACTACTGAACCATCAAAATATTTTTTTAGCGTTGCTACTCCTGAATTTATCCAAAGCAAAGTTGGGTCATTTACAGGAACAAGACTTTGAGAAGGTTCCACAGTGTGACCTTTTGATTTGAAAAAGTCGAGGAACATTTGGCGAACTTCTGCGGAAGTCATGGTTTTCATTATTTTCTCCTTTTATATAAAGTTTAAAGTCTAACAATAAACTTATTTCATATACTTTGTTAAAATTTTCACAATAAAACAATAAAATTCTACCGTAAACAAAGGGGCGTATACAGTTATACCGCGGTACCACCCTTATTCACGATAGAATTTCTATCATCTTAGTTCGGTTGTTAAAGCAGTTATCGCTGCTATAAGCACTTTTTTTAACTTGCTCATTCTCACCATTTAGAGCTCTCTTTAAAGTTAATTTCTATTATCTAAATTATTTAGATGATGAAGAACTTGATGTTTGTGTAAATTGTGAGAAGAGTGATGCAAATGCAGATTCTTTCACAGTTACGTTATTCTTTTTGAGGTATTTAGCAATAACTCCACTTACAAATGTTGTATCTTGTTCTTTTTCAGTTTTAATGACATTTTGAAGTTCTTTTTTGTACTTGTTCATGTCAGTTCCTTTTTCAGATGTTTTTACCATTTCGACAATATAGTATGAAGTAGCACCTGTTGATGAACTTGTTGATTCAATGACATCTGAAAACTCGCCATTTTTCAATTTGAAAGCAGCTGTTTGAACTTCTGTTGGAACACTTGTTGAAGTTGAATTAAATGTTACTTTGCTTTCAGCATTTGTTTTTTCAAAGCTTGCTTTACCAGCATCATCTTTTTTAGCGGCATCCAACGCTTTTGTTGCTGCATCTTTTGATGTTTCAGAAACAACATAAGCTGTTACATCTGGATGGTAAGATTCCCAAGCTTTTTTAAGATTAGCATCTGTATATTGAGTTTCTTTGATTTCATGGTCAATCGCTGCTTGTTCAAGCATTTGTGTACGCATGTATGGTGTGAAACTTGCTTCAGTCAAGCCTTGTTGTTGCAAAGCAGATGAAAATTGGCTACCATATTGGTCTTTAATTGACTTAACTTTTTTGCTGACATCTTTATCGGTTACTTCTTTTCCAAAGTCTTTAGTAAAAATTTTGTCAAAAGTTAAATTTTGAAGTAATGTATTTGTCGGTTGTGATGGAAATTGTTTGGCTTCCTTGTATAAATCAGAAACGCGAATGGTATCACCTTTCATTGTGATGATATCCTTGCTTGCTGAATCGCTACTTGAGCAACCAGATAAGGTTACCAATGCGGCTCCGGCAAAGACAGTAGTCATAACTAATCCGAGTTTTTTGAATTTCAAGATATTCTCCTTCGCATGATTCGATGTTTGTAGTTAATGTGTCCTAAAACATCCTTTTATTTTTAACTTGTTGCAATTATATCATAAAAAATTAAATAAAGCTTTAAATACACCAAAAAATGAATCAGCGAATTGACAACCTAAAAGTTTAATTTATGCTTTTTTTATCATCAACAAGCCATCTCCAAGTGGGAGAATACTTGTTAAATATTTCGGATTATCTAAGACCTCATCAAAAAGCTTGCGTAAGCCACGCTCTAGCGCCCGCTGATTTCTTTTGATTTCCATAATTGGGGTCAATATTTCTCCACCTTGAAAAATATCATCCATTAAAATCACTCCATTTTCAGATAGTAGATCTAGAGCAATTGGTAGGAATTCGATATATTTTGATTTAGCTGAGTCCATAAAGATTACATCAAATGAGCCCGATAACTCTTTCAAAATATCTGCAGCATCACCCTCTTTAAGAATAATTTGGTTTCGATGGTCATACTTGCCCAGATTTTTTTTGGCTAACTCAATCATTTCAGGATTACGGTCAATTGTTACAATCTCCGCATTTGGAACCTCTTGAGCCATTATGAGAGCCGAAAAACCAATTGCTGTTCCGATTTCGAGAATTCTTTTTGGCTGCAACAAACTCAACAACATTTGAAAATAAATAACTGTCTCATGTGGGATAACTGGAATATTATTTTCTTTAGCAAATTTCAGTACTTCTGCAAGTTCTCCGGTTATTTGTGTTTGACTTGAACGCATCCATTCTACTAATTCTGCTTTGACAACTGGTCGATTCATCATGGGGTTACTTGTACGTTTATATGTTTCAACCATTTTTAAAGATGAACTCCTTTTTCAACTAATTTTTCTAATTCACTCAATCGATTTTTAAAAAACTCAAAGGCGGCATCTAAATAATCGGTAGATTCCATATCAACTCCAGCTTTGGCAATTACTTCTAAAGGATAAGCTGAGGAACCTGCCTTCAAATATTCAAGATATTTTTGACGATCCTCATCTGAACCATGAACAACTTTTTCAGCTAAGAAAGTTGCCGCAGCAAAACCTGTTGCGTATTGAAAAACATAGAAATTATAATAAAAATGCGGAATTCTAGCCCATTCATACTGAATTTCTGGATTTTCTTTGGCTGCTAAATTATAGTATTTTTCATTTATTTCGCCATAAAGTGAGTTTAAGTATTCACTTGTTAAAACTTCGCCGGCAGCATCTGCTTCATGAATTTTTTGTTCAAATTCGGCAAATTGACTCTGACGGAAAACAGTTCCACGGAAACTATCAAGCCAGTGGTTCAAAAGGGCGAAGCGCTCCTTATCATCTTTACTTTCCTTTAATAAAGTTTCAGTTAAAATATTTTCATTTGTAGTTGAGGCAATTTCAGCTAAAAAGATTGGATAATCCCCATAAACATATGGTTGGTTTTCACGCGTGAAAGCACTATGCATTGAGTGCCCCATTTCATGAACTAAAGTAAAAAGATCATCTAACGTTTCTTGCCAATTTAGAAGCATAAAAGCATTGGTATCATAAGATCCACCTGAATAAGCACCCGAACGTTTTCCGATATTTTCTTCGACATCAATCCATCTTTGTTCAAAAGCTGCTTTAACTTTTCCTTTATATTCTTTACCAAATATCGCTAAAACTTCTTCTGCTTTTTTCACTCCATCTTCATAGTTAAATTTATAATCTAAATTAGATAATGGAGTATAGATATCATACATCTTTAAATCAGTAATTCCTAAAATTTTCTTGCGTAGTTCAATATAACGATGTAAAAGTGGCAAATGTTGATGAATGGCCTCCATCAAAACATCGTAAACTTTTTCTGGAACAAAATTATTAGCCAGGGCAGCTTGACGGGCTGAATCATAAGAGCGGATTTGGGCATTAAGATTATGGACTTTTACATTAGTCTGTAAGGTCTTTGCATAAGTATGCTGATATTGTTCATAATTACTATAAAGTGCTTTATAGGCTGCTTTTCGTACTCCTCTATTCTTACTTTCCATTAAGGAAGAGTAATTTCCATGCGTGAGTTGGATCATCTCATCAGATTCATTTTTGACCATAGGTAACTTAATATCCGCATTATCAAAAATTTCAAAAGTTTCTGAAGGACTTTCAAAAATTTCACCAGCCGCAGCCAATAACTTTTCCTCTTTTTGACTAAGAATATGAGCTTTTTTTGCAAAAAGGCGCTCAAACATATGGTCATAGTTTTTTAATTTTTTAAGCTCCCCCAACCATTTGTTATAGACTTCTTTTGAAATTTTCAAAAACTCAGGTTCATAGAAGGCATAGACCTCTCCGAATTTCACATAGAGGGCTGTTGCTTTTGACTGATACCCCTGATACTTAGCCTCTCTGGTATCTTGGTCATTTTTCATTGAAGCATAAACATATAGTTTTTCAACTTGTTGAGAAATGGATAACATTTTTTCGGTAATTATCAGAAGACTTTCAGCTGAATCAAGTAAATGACCGGGGTCTGTCTCTTCAACGAGTGAAAGTTCACTTTTTATTCTAGTTAACTCTGCTTCCCATTCTTTATCTGTTTTATAAATTGTTGTCAAATCCCAAGTTAATTTTTCAGGAATTTCATTTCTGTTCTTAGCCATGAAGATCACTCCTTTTTACTCAAATTAATTTTTATTCACATTAAAAACTTATTAGCAGAATTTCATTCATTCATATCCTTCTTCTGCTTTTTCATTATAGCATAGAAACGGGGAGGATAGACTGCCTTAAAGCTATTTTGCTGAAAATTTATTAAAAAGTTTTCATAATAAAGATTAATATTCTGCTTAATTTGAGTAAATTTATGTAAAGGAATTTTATCATCAAAAACTTCAAGTAAGTTCAATCCCAAAGGAGCAATAAATGAACGTTCAAAAGTCAAATTCAACAAATTTTCACCTCTTTGGTAATATTTTTCCTGAAGTTTCAACCATTTTGGTGAACAATAATAAAGTTGCTGACGAATAAATTCTGCTAGTTTAAGATCAACAATAAGTGGTATTGTCAGTAACTTTTGTGATAAAAAAGGCAGTCGTAATTGCTCAATAAGTCGTCCTTCCCCAAAAGGAATTTCTTCTTGTAAATAAATAATTTTTCCACGCAAATCTTCATGAATCAGGGATTTTAATCTCATCTTCTGAGCTTTGAAATCTAACTCCCAATAATAGAAACCTCTATTTTCTGAAAAATAGACTAGATTTTTTTGAAGTTCTGTTATTTGCTCTTTTAACCATAAATCTTGCCCCATAAGCCAAAGTACCGTAAAACCGTGGACTTGATAATTCTCTGTCCTTTCTTTTAAACGTTTCGTAGAAAGATGAGAACATTGAATTTCAATAGCTATTTTATCATTTACCAATAAATCTGGCCTCTGCTTAAATTCAGGAATATAAGCTTCAATTTCCACCTTATCAGTTTTTTTAAACCATTGATAGAGTGCTTTTTTTAATCCTAAATGTTGTTCAGATTCGTTTTCAAGCCATAAGTCGCAAGCTTTGAGAGATTTATGAGCAAAGTGAGTCATCTTTATTTCACCATTTTTTATAAATAACTCTGATTTACAAGAAGGACAAAAATATTTTCCTGTCAGTTCTTTTACTTCTATTTCTAATAAGTTTACTACTTGTCCATTTTCATCAATTGCTGTCAACATATCTTACTATACGAAAAAAGTATTTATTTGTAACCAAAAAAGTTACTGACAGAAAGTTGTCAGTAACTTTTTATTATCTTTGATTCCAAAAATAGCCAATTTGTGAAACAATAGCAATACTCAAAAAGATAGCCACAATGATTCCTACTCGTATCATATGTTTTTTCTTTTCATAATTTAAAACAGCAATAAATTCACGAATAAAAGCTGGAACACGATAATACATAGCTGTCTTTCCACCCTTCCCACCTTGAGCTTCAAGTTTTAACATTGCTGCAAAAAGAGCTGCTCGAAAAACATGGTAATCAGAAGTGAAGAACAGAAATTTTTCCCTAATCAATTGAGAAGAAAAAACCAGGTTTTCGTAAGTTGTTCTTGATTGATCTTCAAGCATTGTCCGCTCAATCGGAAAACCAAGAACTTCAACCGCATACCGTTGCATAGCTCTAGCTTCAGAAACTTTCTCATCAGGACCTTGTCCACCTGAAAAAACTAAAATTGTTTCATTATCGCGGACAGCTTTGACCGCTGCCAAAATTCGATTTCCTAACAATTTACCCACATGTTCTCCCTGAATTAACCCTGCGCCTAGGACAACATAGTAATTTGCTCTTTGTTTTCGAACACGCCGACCATAGACCCAACTTGATAAAAAGAAAATTCCAAACTGCCAAGCAAGATAAATTGAAAGAATGGGATAAACCATTCCTAATATTTTTAACCAAATCCAACTATCCGGTAATCTGCCCATTGAAAGATGAATCCAGTCAACTACTAAAAAGGTCAACACAACAATAGGCAATAAAAGATTCCCTATCGATTTTGATTCTCTGCGCCACATCTTTATTGTTAACACAACGATACTTATAGGTACAATAATACCGATTATCATTGGTATGATTAAGAACATCACAACTGCTTCAGCAATAAGTAATAATAAAAGTACATTTTGATGCAATTCGGTTAATACTAATCCTGAACCAATAATTCCATTAATTGTAATCCACAAAAAGAGCAAAGCAAAAAATGATAAACGCCCCAATCGTAACGTTCTTAAATCCTTCAGTTTTCTAATTTTCCACCAAAAAATAAACGTCAATACTGCAAAAAGTATTGTTGGGATTACCCCAATAATAAATAAACCATTCTTTATATCCATGCTGTTATTATACCTTGACTTGAAGCAAACTGTCAATCAATTGCGCCAAGTCTTCTTTTGAATAAATTTTGTAAACTATATCTTGTATTTAGCCTAGATTTAATAATAAAAAATGACCTTTATGAAAAGTCATTTCAATTTAAAATTTTTAACGTTCTTTTTATTCATAAAAGAACACTTTAATATAATTGATTGCTTGTTTATTATGAGGCATTTCAGCATGTGATGTATCTTTGCCCTTAATAAGATAATGAACTACAGAATTTCCATTTTTCATCAGTAAACGATAGATTGAAAAACTATCCGCCCAAGGAACTGTACCATCGGTTTGCTTTTCACTATCGTAATCTCCCGCAAGCAACACCGCTTGAATACTTTTATCAACTCGTTCATAATTTTGCAACCAATAATCATAATATTTCGTCTTAACTTTAGGACCATCCGTCAAAACTTGGGCTAGCGTTTGATCCGGTTGTGGAGTACTGGCATTAAATTGACCATCAAGAGAGACCCATTTTTTTATTGGAGGAAGGCTACGGTCATATCCATATTCAATTAAATAACGGTAAACACCTGAACCTCCTGCAGAATATCCTAAAACATTCGCATAAGGAATATTATAATGCTTACCAAGATAAGACATAATCGCTTTTAAAGAACCCTCGTACTTCAAAGAATTATTGGTCCCTTTGACCATTCCCACTTCTATCGTTGGATATGTATTATGCTTATCAATTTTACCAGTCACTTTAAGTGAATAATTATTATCTGTATCAACGACGATTGTCAGTCCCTTTCTAGCCCGAGTATCTCGATCAGAAGTTACATCATTAACCATAGTATTCATAGTTGATGCTTTGCCATCAGAACCTGTAATATAAATAGTAGGATAGACCGGACGATTATCATCCGCTAAAGGTGGGTGGGGAGCTAAAATAAACCGCCCAATAATAACACCAATTATAAATACACCAATAAAACTCACAATAAGAGAAATATTTTTTTTCATGCTTTGCTTCTCACATATTTCTTTAGATTACTCACATTTTTTACATTCAATACTCTTTAATTTGATTTTAGCATAAATTAGCCAAAGCAGTAATTTTTTTATCTTTAGATATGCATTATATTTGTTTCATTGGCTTGCGACTAAAGCTGTGAGTAAAAAAGACCCGTCATTTACTGACGAATCTTAAGTTTTTAAAGTACTGCCAAAACAGCGAAGTTAATCAAGAATAAAAGTGCAACAACCCAAATGACAGGTTTTACTTCTTTCACTTTTCCTGTGAACAGTTTGACCAGAATGTAAGTGATGAAACCAGCTGCAATCCCATAAGAGATTGAGTAAGCAAGTCCCATAAATACTGAGGCAAAGAAAGCAGGAATTGCTTCAGTCAAATCACCCCATTTAATTTCTTTAAATGAACCAAGCATCATCATCCCAACAATAATCAAGATTGGTGCAGTTGCTTGTGTTGGAACAATTGCAAGAAGTGGTAAGAATAAACTTGAGATAGCAAACATAATTGCTGTTACCACAGATGCAAGACCAGTACGTCCCCCTGCACCAATTCCGGCTGCAGATTCCACATAAACAGTTGTATTTGATGTTCCGAAAATTGCTCCGATTGGAGTGGCAATCATGTCAGCAAACAAAGCTTTATCCATTTTAGAAGAGAAACCATGACTTGTTTCCATATCTTTCAAATCTTCATCTGTAAAGATTCCTGTTGCGCGACCTGTTCCAATAAAGGTACCAATTGGGTCAAAGATAGATGTCAATGAGAAAGCAAGGACTGTCATCAAAACTTCAATATAACGTGATGAGTCTGAGAATAAAGAGACAAAACCTTTTGGACCAAAAGCAGCACCAAAGGTTGTTCCCATTTGATTGATAGCTGTTCCTAAGTTGTTTTCAGCAAATAAAGTATTCACATCAACTTTAACTACACCAGTCAAAAGAGCTAAGATAGTTGTTACTAAGATTGAAAGTAAAATTCCTGCACGCCATTTACGAATAACAAAGAACATTGTCACTACAATCCCAACAAGTGCGACTAATACGCCTGGGTTATCAAAAGTTACAAGTTCTGGAACAATTGATGAATTTGCTGTAATAGTTCCATGGTTGTTCACATAAGTTCCTGGGTCAGCGATAAAACGCAAAATTCCTGCATTTTTAATCCCAATATAGGCAATGAAAATACCGATACCACCACCAATTGCGTGTTGTAAACTTTCAGGAATTCCAAGAATGATTGCTTTACGAATGGAAGTAAAAGTAATAATAATATTGATAATCCCACAAATGAAAACCATTGCCAAAGCTTCTTGCCAAGTATAACCAAGCGATAATACAACAGTGTAAGCAAAGAATGCATTTAGACCCATTCCGGGTGCCAAAGCGTAGGGAACATTAGCGATTAAGGCAATTGCAAGTGTCCCAACAATAGAGGCCAAAATAGTTGCTAAGAAAACTGCTTGGACAGGCATTCCTGTTGTACCCAAAACTTGTGGGTTAACAAAGAGGATATAACTCATAGCAAAGAATGTAGTCAAACCAGCCATTATTTCACGGCCAACTGTTGTGCCGTTTTCTTCAAGTTTAAAGAACTTGTTCACGAATAATTTCTCCTTTTAGGGTCTGTGATTAAAATTTCAACCCTTTGATAAAAAGTTGTCTTTGCTTTTTAAGCAAACACGTCATAAAATAAAAAACATTATATTATTATTCTAATCAGTTTTAGTTAAGGAAACAAGAAATTTAGCATAAAAACTACTCTAAATCCTTTAATTGTTCGGTAATGACGAACAAGTTTTTTAAAAAGTGCTTTCTTGTTCGTAGAACATGGTAGAGTTCCGCTCCTGCTTCTAACTATGATATAATGAATGAATTGACAAATAAATTTTAGAATAAGGGGAGTTTGAATGGAGAACTACAAAGAACGTAAACTGATTGCAATTGATTTAGATGGTACTACTTTGCAGTCTGATGGACGTTCAATCAGCCGTTATACCAAATATATTTTTAAACAGGTAGAATCACTCGGACATATTATCTGTATCACAACCGGACGCCCTTTTAGAATGTCTTTAGATGTCTATCGCGAGCTTGAGTTGACAAGTCCAGTCATTAACTTTAATGGGGCTTTGATTTCAATGCCTAATGATAAAAACTGGGAACATACAAAATCTTATTATATTGATCGTTCCTTCATTTTTGACCTTTTGAGGCACCAACAAAATTTTAATCTCCATTTCTTTGCCGTTGAATATCGTCGAAAGTTCTTTCTAAACACTTTCCGTAATGTCGAGCCCAAGCTCTTTGGTGTAGAAAAATTTCAACCCTATAATCGACTTCGTGCAGACCGAGTTACTGAAAATCCTCATGCAGTACTCCTTTCCACTCGCCAAAAAGATAAATTAGCATTGGCAGAGGAAATGAAACGTCATTATAATGGCAAGATAGATGTCGGCGTTTGGGGTGGACCGAATGGCATATTAGAAGTTGTTCCTAAAGGAATTTCCAAAGCCTCTGGTCTTAATCATCTACTTAAAGTTCTTGATATTCCTTTAGAGAATCTTATTGCTTTTGGAGATGAACATAATGATATTGAAATGTTTAAATTAGCTCCCAATGCTTATGCTATGAAAAATGCCTCTGCTAGACTTACTCCTTATGCCAGTGAAATTCTTCCTTGGACAAATGATGAGGATGGTGTAGCTAGACAGCTTGAAAAACTTTTTTTAACCCCGAATAAATAAATACCAATCAATGATTAGTATTTTTATTTTTACAAAATAATTTTTAAACGACAGTCTGTCAAATTCTTTTGACAGCTCCTTTTTTTGAAAATGTAAATAAATCAGCTTATAATGAAAGAGCATACATCTCTAGGAGATGTCTAGTTTTTAACAAAGATTTCAAAATACTAAGGAGTGCTTATGAAAGTTTCAATATTCTCCACTTGTGTGATGGACCTGATGTTTCCACAAGTTGGAATTGCCATGGTTGAAGTCCTTGAACGTTTGGGGATTGAAACAGATTTGCCAGAAGAACAAATTTGTTGTGGACAACCTACTTATAATTCAGGGTTAGTTAAAGAATCCATGCCAACAATCAAAAATCAGATTGATGCTTTTGAATCTTCTGATTATGTCGTTGGGATTGCTGGTTCTTGCTCAGGGATGTTTACAGAATATCCCCATATGTTCGATGAAGGTGACCCATATAAACAAAAAGCAATTGATTTAGCAAATAAATCCTATGAATTCACCCAATTTCTTTATCGGGTTTTAGGTCTTGAAGATCTTGGTGCCACATTTAATGGTGAAAAAGCAACTTATCATCGTTCTTGCCACATGACTAGAATTCTAGGTGAACGAGAAGCTCCATTCATTTTATTGGATAAAGTCAAAGGGCTTGAAGTTCTTTCTCTTCCTCATTTGGAAAATTGTTGTGGCTTTGGCGGAACTTTTTCAGTTAAATCTCCTGAGATTTCAGAGATGATGGTCACTGAAAAAACAAACGATATTCTATCAACTGGTGCTGAAATCTTAATTTCTGCTGACTTAGGCTGCTTGATGAATATTGGTGGAAAATTGAATCGCGAAGGTAAAAAAATAAGAGTGATGCATATTGCTGAAATTTTAAACACAAATGTCGATTTAGAAAGAATAGATGCTGTGAAAAACCCAGCATTTATCAAAGCATAGGGGGAGAAAATGGGACTTTCTACAAGTACAAAAACTTTCGCTGAACGTTTAGAAGAGAGTAAAAAAGACCAGTTTGCTAAAGCTGCGGTAGCCAAAGCGCAGGATGCCCAATGGGAGAAAAGAGAATCTGCGCGTGATGAGCTTGGAAATTGGCAAGAATGGCGTGATATTGCTGAATCCATTCGTCAACATACTTTAAAATATTTACCCCATTATCTGACAGAGTTTTCAGATAATGTTGCGGCTCGTGGCGGTCATGTTTTCTTTGCCGCTGATGCTAAAGAAGCCAATGATTATGTTAAACGGATTGTTCTTGAAAAAAACGCGAAAAAGATTGTCAAATCAAAATCAATGGTGACCACGGAAGTTGACATTGACCCAATGCTCGTTTCGCTTTCTGATGATATGGATATTTTGGAAACAGACTTGGCTGAATTTATTTTGCAAGTCGCTGATTGGGATGAGCCTTCACATATTGTTTTTCCAGCCTTGCACAAAAATCGTGATCAAATTCGTGAAATATTTGCTAAAAAATTAGGCTATGAAGGTGATAATAATCCAGTTAATTTGGCTCGCTGTGCTAGGGATACCATGCGTAAGCTTTTCTTAAAATCTGAAGTCGGAATTACCGGTTGTAACTTTGCCATTGCCAACACTGGTGACATTAATTTATCGACCAATGAAGGAAATGCTGATTTAACAATTTCAATTCCTAAGACACAAATTGTTCTGATGGGAATGGAACGGATTGTTCCATCAATCAAAGAAGCTGAAATTTTAGATAATATGCTTGCTCGTTCTGCCGTTGGTCAAAAACTGACAACTTATGTCACTTTTGCCGGTCAACAGGCCGACGACGAATCCGATGGTCCTGAGGATTTTCATGTTGTCATTGTTGATAATGGACGCTCAAATGCGATTGGAACTGCTTTTGAAGCTGTTTTACAATGTATTCGTTGTGGTGCTTGTCTGAATGTTTGCCCAGTTTATCGTCAAATTGGTGGACATGCTTATGGTTCGATTTATCCTGGACCAATCGGTTCAGTTCTCTCTCCCGTTTTAGGAGGTTATGAACAATATGGTGATTTACCTTATGCTTCAACCTTATGTGGGGCATGTACTGAAACTTGTCCGGTAAAAATCCCTTTGCATGAACTTTTAATTGAACATCGCAAAGTGATGGAAGATGATCTTTCAATGCATCATGATGGCTCTTTTGTCAATTTTGAAATGAATACGATTGGGAAAGGAACAAGTAGCCCAGCACTATTTGGGATGGCAATAAATATGGCTCACACTGGTCTTAATATGTTACCCAAAGCTAAGGAGGTCAGCGTTGAGGGTTCTTTATTTAACTATGGCGCCGTTAGAAAAGCTCCTGCTCTAGCTAAAGGTTGGACAGATGTCCGAGATTTGCCAATTGCTCCGCCACATAAAGAACAATTTCGTCAGTGGTATAAAAAACATAAGGCAGGTAAATAAATATGACAGGAACTATTGAAAATCGAAGTAAATTTTTAGAAACTTTATTTGAAAAACGTGGGGGTGTAGAACTTCCATTTGAACCTTATGTTCCAATTTCAGATTTGCCTGAGACACATTTGGCTCATTTAACTACTGAGGAATTATTGGATATTGCTAAGGAGCAAGCCAGCCGAGTTTCTGCTAATTTAATTGAAACCTCTTCTTTTGAAATGAATGAAGTGATTCGCCAATTAATTGAAAAATCTGGTGGCGGACAAGTCATGATTCCTTCAACAGATGAATTTGAAAAATTAGGAGTGAATGTTATTTCAGACCAATTGGTGAAGTGGAAAATTGGTAAAGAAAATCGTGATGAAAATATTAATGCTGCCCAAAATTCTAATGTTGTCGTGGCTGTTCCTAAATTTTTCCTCGCTGAATCAGCAACGATTGTAGTCGAATCAGAAGCTGGCCAAGGGCGTTCTTTACACTTCTTACCCACTCATTATATTTCTGTAATTCCACTAAGTCGTATGGTTCCTCGTTCTACCCAAGCTGCGGCTTGGTTTGATGAACATAAGAAGCCTGGGTCAACCCTTCATTTTATTTCTGGCCCCTCAAATTCTGGTGATATTGAGATGCAACTTGTGGTTGGACTTCATGGTCCTTTGGAAATTAATTATGTGATTGTCAAAGATTTATGAAAGGAAAAAACTCTGCTGACAGCAGAGTTTTTTTATTATTTTTACTGACAGATGTGTTGTCAGTAATTTTTTCTTAATCACGATTTCCACCTGCGATACCGAAGATACGGAGCAGGAAGAGGAACATGTTGATGAAGTCAAGATAGAGTGAAAGTGCCATTGAAATTGCCCAACCATCACTTACTTGTCCATTGTTTGCATTATAAACCTGTGTAATTTTTTGATTATCCCAAGCGATAAGCCCTGCGAAAATCACAACACCTACTAGGCTAATAAGGATTGTAAGGATTGTACCACCAATGAAGAAATTAAGGAACATCGCTACAATCAAACCCCAGACTGCAACACCAAATGCTTTACCCATTGCCGATAAATTACGTTTAGTAAATCGTCCATAAACAGATAAACCAAAGAACATTGCTGCTGCCGTAACAAAGGCTAAAGTAATATCAGTGGCGGTATACATCAAAAGAGTGAAGCTAATCAAGAATCCCATAAATGCCGCATAACCGATAAAAATCGGTAGTGCCATTTTTGAGTTTTTCATTGCTAACCCTTGAAGTGATACTACCATCACTAAAGGAATAATCCAGAGTACAAGGAAGAATAAACTTCCACTTTGGAGAATTGCTGTCATGTTATCTAAGAAAAATGTAATCATTATCCAAGAAACGAGTGCAGAAACTAATACTCCTGCTCCCATCAACGCATAAATTTTACTGAAAAATGCATTCAATCCATCGCTTCTTTGGTCAAAGATAACATCATTATCATTCATATTTTTCATTATATTTGGCCTCCCTTTTTAATTTAATTCTAAGACTATTTTACCAAAAATTGGGCTTTTTGTCATCAGTCTTAGGTCTGATTTTTTATTTCTATTATTTACTGACAGCCTTTTATTCACTTTTAGGAACAAGGGTTGTCAGTGCTTTTCGATAAACCTTGATATCTAATGGAAGCGGATCACTTTTATCCCCATCAATTCTTGAATATGGATTATCTTTCTTTTTCTTTGAATGTGTGAGAATCTCTAAATGGTCAGTATCAAAATGAGTCATTTCAAGAAAATCATCAAATTTTCCTCGGCGAAGTTTGTTCAAATGAAAAAGAATGTTAAATAAATTGATTTCTTTTAATGAATAAACACGGATAAGTCCATCATCAACTTTAGCTTTGGGGGCCAAAGCTTGCATTCCACCAATTGTATCTGTCATTGTAATCAATAATAGTTTCGTTCTTAATGACTTGGTTTTACCATTATATTTTACTTTAATTCGATAGGTTTTATTATAGCGAATAACTTTATAAGCATCTTTTAGATAAGCTAAAGGTCCAAATTTTTTCTTCTCAGAGCCGCTGACATTTTGGGCAATATCTGCTAAAATCCCTAATGTTAAACTTGATGTCATATAATCATTATTGACTTTGGCAATATCAAATTTTTGAATTTTGCCTTGACTTAAATTATTAAGTGCTTCTTCTAATTTTTGCGGAATATGAAGTGATTTTGATAAATTATTAACCGTACCATTAGGAACAATGCCTAGAATCGGTTTTGCTCCTCCTTCAAATACTCCTCCACAAATTTTATTGATGGTTCCATCGCCACCTAAAGCAACCACAAGGTCTGTTTGGTCTTGACTGGCTTTTTTAGCAAGATGGATTGCATCCTCTGGGCTTTCTGGGTTGATAAATTCAAGTTTAGAGGCTGAATTTTCTGGTCTTGCAAAAAAGTCCTTAATTGTTTTCAAAACTTTGTCTTCATCATTATTACCAGATTTTTCATTATAAAATACTTTTACATTTTTCATAAAATACCTCCTTATTTTAGTGCAATGGAATTTATTGCTTACATACTAATTTTATCATATTATGAAAAATCTCTGACAAGACTTGCTTTATTTTACTGACAGACTTATTTCTAAATAAAAAACCTATCAATGGATAGGTTTTATTTTTTACTTTTTTAATCAATACTGAAATAAGGTAAACGTTTAAAATGCTTACGGCGATTCCATTTGTACTTGAGGTTAACTGACCCTTCAAGGGTAGCTACATATTTATCAACAGCAGTAACAATCCAACTTTCTTTATAGCGTGGCGGATTGATTGTCGCACCGAACATATGTTTGATGATTATGTCTTTTTCAAGAGCTGACAAGGTTGTCAGTTTACGCGCATTACGGTAGGCGATATGAGGATGCACATAGGCATGGCTCTTAGCAAATTTTGTATTGCGCCAATCATAATAGAAAAGGTCATGCAAAAGTCCAGCTCTAGCTGTAGCTTTAGCATTGAGGCCACGTTTTTTCGCAATGAGATAGCTGACATAACTTACTCTTAAGCAATGTTGCAAGCGTGTTGAAGTATAGTGATGTGTAATCCCATCAAGCTTTTTAAGCTCATCCATTTCTAATAGATGACCGACATAACTCATATATTCTGCGTCGTTAAACCACGGCTTTTCTTCTAAATTCATGACTTGATTATAACACGATAATTCTCTTTGTCAATACGATTTACTTAGTTTTTAGATTAAATTTTTCTTTTTAAATGCTTAGAAATTTATTTTTAATGCTTGTAAAATTTTGAAAATTTGCTATTTTACTTGATTTCCATTTTTATTTATTTATTATTTTAGTAAAAAATATTTTTTCTATTTTTTCTAAAAAAGTAAGGCCGATAGTTTACAAAAACTCAAATTTCCTGTATAATTGATAGGTATTAGAAAAATCTTGGAGGGTGTAGTGTGCCCACCTGGGACATCACATCAACCGCTTTTCTATGAAAAGTAATAAAAGGAGACAAAAAATGGCAAACATTAAATCTGCAATCAAACGTGCTGAATTGAATAAAGTAGCAAACGAACGCAACGCACAACAAAAATCTGCAATGCGTACTCTTATCAAAAAATTTGAAGCTGCACCTACTGAAGAACTTTACAGAGCTGCTTCTTCATCAATTGATAAAGCTGCTTCAAAAGGCCTTATCCATGCTAACAAAGCATCACGTGATAAAGCACGTCTTGCTGCTAAACTTGGCTAATTAAAAATGTCTGTCTCTTTGGCAGATTTTTTTATATCAAAAAGTACTGATAGAAACAAAAAAATACTGACAGCAATTTCTGTCAGTATTTTTTTATTTATTAAAGATTGCAAAGTCTTGTTGAGTTAAACCAATTAAAGGGTCAAAATTTCCTGACAAAATAAGTGCTTCTGTCAAGCTTCCCTTATCCAGTGTTTCAATTTCTTCATCTTCAAATAAAGAAATTTCTTCTACTTGTGCTGGCATTTTTTTACTGACAGAACGAATTTGCCCTTGTAATTCTACTGGCGCTGCAGGCTTCTTCTCTTTGTCAGATATTTCTTTTTTGTCAGTAACTTTTTCACTCACAATTTCTACTGACAGATTTTTAGCCGCTGGATTTTCTCCCATAAATCGCTCAATCAGATAGGTCTTTCGATTCGCCCCTTCACGCGCCACCGCTTGTGCAAAAGCTCGTTCTTCACCAAGTAAAATCAGACTTTGTTTAGCCCTTGTAATTGCCGTATAAAGCAAATTTCGCTCTAACATCCGTGAATACGAAGAAACCATCGGCACAATAACTGTGGAAAACTCCGAACCTTGAGATTTATGAATGGACATAGCATAAGCCAGAGTAATTTTATACCACTCCGCTCTTGGATAAGTCAATTCTTGACCATCAAAATCCATCACCAACTCATCTTGTTTACTGTCAGTATATTTTGCTGCAATCAATTCTACGATTTGTCCCAAATCTCCGTTAAATACATTGGCCTCAGCATCATTTACTAAATGAAGAACTTTATCTCCTTCACGAAATTTCATATCACCCAAAGCGAATTCAAGTCGGTCGTTAAGCGGATTAAAGAGATTTTGCAAAAGAACATTCATTGCATTAATTCCGGCCATTCCTTTATACATAGGCGCTAAGATTTGTAATTCAAAAGGATTATTCCCTCTTTTTTGCCATGCACTTGCGATTTGTTCAACCATCTGAGGAACAAAATTAGCACTGATTTCAAAATAAGAACGGTCAGGTTTTTTCGCCGTGAAATCACTTGGCAATTGCCCATCTTTGATGTGGTGAGCTAAATCAGTAATGGTAGAATCATCCCCTTGACGAAAAATCTTATCCAATTTTACTGACGGAATTTCTGGAATTTTTAGTAAATCCGCAAAAATTTGTCCTGGCCCCACAGAAGGAAGCTGGTCAGCATCTCCAACAAGGAGAACTTTCATTGAACCAGGAATCGCTTGAAAAAGTTTATTAGCTAACCAAGTATCAACCATAGAAAATTCGTCAACAATCAAAAGAGCACCAGACAATTCATTTCCAAGAGCATCTTCTGCTTCATCTTGTCCCAAACCCAAATGGCGGTGAATCGTCGCTGCTGGAAGACCAGTCAACTCATTCATCCGTCTTGAAGCTCGACCAGTCGGTGCTGCCAGTAATATAGGAAAGACATCATCATTATAATGGTCTGGGTCCAAATCTAGCTGATGAATACGGGCATAAGTTTCAATAAAACCATTGATAATTGTTGTTTTACCAGTTCCTGGTCCACCAGTCAAAATGAAAAATTGCTGATTCATTGCACTAATAATGGCTTGCTTTTGCAAATCATCATAAGTAATTTCTAAATCTCTTTCAACTTCAGCCAATACTGTCAGTAACTTTTCATCAGCAAAATCTTTACCCGAACGATTAGTTAATGCTGTCAGTGATTTCCGAATCCCGTCCTCAGCGAAGTACAAGGAATTCTCAAATATTTTTGTTCCTTCTTGTTGCACTTTTCCATCAACAATTAAACCATTAATTTCCTCCGCAACAGCAGACGGATTGACCTCGACATTACGAGCTTCTTCAAGTAAGTCTATCGTCATCTCAAGTAAATTTTTGGCTTCAATGTAAGTATCACCTGTTGATTGCGAATGTGTATTGACCTCATGCATCAATGCCGCTCGAAATCGATTAGGGCTATCCGCTTCAATTCCTAAACTACTTGCAATCTTATCAGCTGTTTTAAAACCAACTCCCTTAACATCTTCCACAAGCTGATAAGGATTTTCCTCAATTTTTTCAATCGTTTCTTCTTTATAAAGTTCATAAATTTGAAAAGTGATTTTGCTTGGTAAGCCATATTCTGCAAGCTTGGTCAGCACTTTTTCCATTCCATGATTCTCACGTAATCGTTTGATAAATGAATTTTTTCTGGCTAGAGTCAATAGACCATCCAATTTTTCCGGTGCTTCTAAAATTGAATCTACCGTATTTTCAGGAAAAGTTTCAACAATTTTTTCTGCCGTTTTCTTACCAATTCCAGGAAATTTATCTGAAGAAAAATATTTAACTAAACCAGCACCAGAAGTCGGCACTGCTTTTTCATATTGACTGACCTGTAATTGTTCCCCATATTTAGGATGCTGCGTCAATTGACCATAAAATGTATAAGAATCTCCTTCAACCACATCTCCAATTGTCCCGTTAACCACAATTTCAAAATCATCATATTCAGCATTAGTTTCATCAATTTCAATGAGTAGAACTTTATAAAAATTACTGGGATTGGAGAAAAATATTGCCTCAATCGAACCAGTAAAATAAGTTTTTTCAATCATAGCTGTTTATCCCAAATTTTTAAGTCAAAATGGCCAGCATTTGATTCTAAAACAGTGACCGTATTATTGGCTAAACCACCAACTGAACGTAATTCAGCAATTGGAAAGCCAGCTAAATGACGCATTCCAGCCGTTCCAGAAGCCCCGTGACCAACTAAAAGTACATTGTCCATTTTAGAATTCAACAAATCCTGAGCCAAAGAATCAAAGCGATTCAAGACAGAACTCACAGATTCAGCTCCAAAAACACTTCCATCAAATTGATCCAACTCAAAACGTGAATCATGCATTTCTTTAGGATATTTAGCAATTGCATCGCTAATGAACCAACCCTCTAATTCCCCGAAATTCCATTCTGACAATCGTTTGTCAGTACTCACACTTTGATTTGTCAGTAAATCTGCCGTAATCAAAGCTCTTTTTTGTGGACTCGACAAAACCTTGTCAAATTCAATTGGTTCTAAAAACTTATGAACTCGTTCAATCGCTTCATAAGATTCTGGCAATAAAGGTGAATCTCCTTTTTGTCCTTGCAAACGTCGCGCCAAGTTCCACTCCGTCTTACCATGTCGTACAAAATAAATTCTCACCTTTACACCTCTCCCAATGAATAGACTGCATAATTTCCTAATAAACGAACCTTTACTCCCAAACCTGATAGTTCTTCAAGAGCATAAGGAATTTTTAAATTATTTTTTTCATTATTTACTAAATCAATATTAAAAAAGTACTGACCTAGCCTTGTTCTTAAAGGACGTGATTCAATTTTTGTCATATCAATATCACGCCAAGCAAAAACAGAAATCGCTTTATGAAGCGCTCCTGGCAGGTTATCAGGTAGAGTCAAAGCCAAACTCACCTTCTCACCTGTTTTTAGTAAATCAAATGATTTTTTCTCTTTTCCCAATAACCAAAACCGAGTAGAATTTCCTGCTAAATCCTGAATATTTTTGGCAACAATCTCTAAATCATACATTTTAGCCGCGTAAGAATTAGCAACAGCTGCAATTGGCAAATCTGGATGATTTTTCACAAATTCAGCTGCTGCTGAAGTAGAATCCGTAATTTCAACCTTTGCCTGTGGATAATGCTCTCGTAAATAATTTCGTGTTTGTGCAAGCGCTTGAGGGTGGGAATAAATATGTTCAATTTTCCCCTCTTTTGAACGAGCCAGCAAATTTTGTGAAATTGGCAAAACAAATTCAGCCACAACTGTCGCCTTAGAATCATGAAAAATTTTATCAATACTCATATTCACAGTTCCTTCAGTCGAATTTTCAATAGGAACAAGAGCAAAATCACATTTTCCTTCATCATAAGCTTCAATAACATCCAGAATACTATCATAAGCAAATAATTCTTCTGATACAAATGCTGTCTCAGCCACCACCGAACAAAAAGAGCCACGAGGTCCTAAATACGCAATTTTCATCTTAATTTATCCCCCATTTTTCACGAATCTCTTCTACAATTTGCTCAGGACTCTTATCAGTAACATCAATCGTTAAATCGGCCACTTTTGCATAGTCATTTTTTCTTTTTTCAAATAAAAGTTGAGCGGCCTTTTTATCCTGCGCTAGAGGACGAACATTCTGCAAATCCATCGAAATTCGTTCCCAAAGCGTTTCAAAATCAGCGGTCAAAAAGACAACTCCAGCTTCTCTATCAAGAGCCTCTAAATTCTTTGGATTTTCAATTATTCCACCACCCGTTGCAATAATTATATTCTTTTGCAGCGCAAGTTCAAAAACCTCATTTTCAATTTTACGAAAATCAGCTTCCCCAAATAATTCAAAAAATTCAGCAATTGGCATCTCAATTTCTTCTTCAATTAATTGATCCAAATCAGTAAAATTTTCTGTTAAAAGTTTTGCTACTGTGGACTTTCCCGCACCCATAAATCCAATTAAAATGATACTCATTTTTTACTTCCAATCACTTAAGTTCAAATATTTTCCGACAATTGTTCTAAATCGTCAAAGAAACTTGGATAACTTGTTTGAATTGCTTCGGCACGTTCAAGCTCAATTTCCCCATTTTTAACCAAAAGTGCTGCAATTGCAGCCATCATTCCAATTCTATGGTCACCTAAAGTATTAATTGAATTTTCTGGAGCATGGAGTTTCGTTCCACCTTGAATAATCATTCCATCATCTGTTGGTTGAATTTTGGCCCCCATACTATTAAGAGCATTCGCGACAACAGCAATTCGGTCAGTTTCTTTTACTTTAAGCTCAGCCGCATCTCGAATAATTGTTTCGCCTTGAGCTTGCGTTGCTAAGAGAGCAATGATTGGCAATTCATCAATTAATCTAGGAATTAAATCACCTGAAATTTCAGTTCCTTTCAATTGACTAGCTTTTACTTTTAGAGTTGCAGACTTTGCCACATTATCTTGCTCTAAAATTTCCAACTGTCCACCCATTGCTTGAATGACTTCGATAATTCCAGTTCTTGTTTCATTAACTCCAACGTTTTCTAAAATAAGTTCTGAATTTTCAACAACCAAGGCCGCAACCAACCAAAAAGCTGCCGAACTAATATCTCCAGGAACTACTACTTTTTGACCCACAAGTTTTTGTCCACCAGGTACAAGAATTGTTTTATCAGAAACCTTTAGTTCTCCACCAAATTGAACTAACATTTCTTCCGTATGTGAGCGTGTTTTTTCCTTTTCAACAACTTTCGTCAGCCCTTCTGCCTGTAAAGCAGCAAAAATTACAGCTGATTTTACCTGAGCCGAAGCCACCGGAAGAACATAGTCAATTGCCTTCAAATGCGTGCTTCCTTTAATTGTCATCGGTAATTTAACCTTATCGGTTTGACCAGCAATTTCTGCCCCCATCAATTGTAAAGGAGTTGCTACACGATCCATTGGTCTTTTTGATAAACTGTCATCACCAAACAAAGTAGTTTCAAAAGGAAGGCCTGCTAAAATTCCCGATAAAAGGCGAGTTGAAGTTCCGGAATTTCCCATATCCAGTGCTTTTTCAGGAGCCTTAAGTTCTGAAATTCCTTTACCGTGGACAGTAATCACCTCACCCTTATCTTCAATCTCAACTCCCATCGCACGGAAAGCTTCAATAGTAGATAAGACATCTTCTCCACGTAAAATATCATAAATAACAGTTTTTCCTTTAGCAATAGAGCCAAACATAATACTACGATGTGAGATTGATTTATCTCCTGGAACTTTTAAACGTCCTTTTAAGCCTTGCGAATTTATCTTTAATTTCATTATATTATCCTAAACATTTTTTAGTATTTATTATAGCATAAAAGGGCGCTCAGAGCCCTTTTATTTTCAACAATTTTTCCTAAGATTTTAAGACTAAGAAAGTCCTATCTTTAATCTTTATCAAACAACTGTAAAATCAGTTGCTTTTTCAATAATTTCTCGTGCTTCTTTTAAATCTTCCGCTCTCTTAAATGAAATTTGAAGTTGACCATGAATATCTTCGCGATTTTCTTCATTAATTTTTACATTTGTTATTGAGAAATCTTCTAGTAAGCCTAAAACCTTTAAAACAACTCCTTTTTCATCGGGAACCGAAATAAATAAATCATAAAAGTTTGGCAAAGCCCCTTTATGAATTTCCATGGCTTGACGAATTTTTTTACCTTGTTCAAAAAAGTGTTCTATAGCTGCAGAATCTTTATTAGCAATTTTTAAAGCAATTTCATCTAATTGTTTTTTGAAATTTTCTATTCTATCAATCGTAATTTCTGGATTTGATAATAAGACACTTGTCCACATCAAACTGTCAGCCTCTGCAATTCTAGTTAAATCTCTAAAACCACCAGCCGCTAAATGTTTCACTAAAGGATGTTCTTTTGAAAAATCATCTGACTGCCAAACAAGGGCCGAAGCCAAAATATGCGGGAAATGAGAAACCTGCCCAGTGACTCGGTCGTGCTCTTTTGCATCTAAAATAATAAATTTGGCATGAAGTCCTTTAAGTAAATCACGTAATTCTTGGTTTTCTTGGGTCAAAACATAATAAGCATTTTCAAATAAATTAATATCTGCCGCCATTACTCCTGATTTATGAGAGCCAGCCATCGGATGTCCACCGATAAATCGTACTTTGTCTTCATCAAAAAGTTGATTTGCCAGTTCAACAATTTCGCTCTTGGTTGAACCTGTATCTGTAATCAAAAGACCTTTTTTTAAATTCAAAGTTGCTAGCTTTTTCAAAAGCTCCAAAGTGGTTATAATTGGAACAGCCAAAATAATAATATCTGCTTTTTGAGCTCCTTCAACTAAGCTAACTTTAGAATCAATAATTCCGCGCTTTTGAGCAATTTCTTGAATGTTCTCACGATCAGAGCCAAGAATTTCAAAATCAGGATGAGCTCTTTTTATCCCTAAGGCAATTGAACTTCCAATGAGACCAAGTCCAATGATTAATATTTTTTTCATTTTTATTCTTTCGTTATTGTCACAGACGTCCCATTTCCAATTTCAGAGTTAATTGAAATTTCAAATTCTAATTTATCTAAAATTAATTTAGATAAATAAAGTCCAAGACCTGTTGACTTTTGTTGAATCCGACCATTATATCCAGTAAATCCATGTTCAAAAAGGCGAGGAAGGTCTTCTTTTAATATCCCAATCCCACTATCTTGAATGATTAATTCACCAGTTTTAATTTTAATTAGAATCCCACCTTCTTTGGTATACTTTACAGCATTATTCAGTAATTGCTCAACAGCCAGACTCAACCATCTTTGGTCACTATTGACTAACCATTCACCTTCAATTTGGATTGAAAGGTTTTTCTGAATAAAAAAGCTACTATATTTTTTGACTAATTCTTTCACAAGTGAAGCCATACTCACTTTTTCAAATCTGAAATCAGTAGCTAAATTATTAATTCTTTGATATTCCAGAAGAATTTTTAGATAATTTTCTAAAGAAAAAACCTGATTCTTCAGCTCCTCACTATTAACTTGAGTTTGAGTCATTAAATCAATAGCTGCCAAAGGGACCTTCATCTGGTGCGACCAGACCCTGATAATATCTTCCATTTCACGCTCAGCAAGATTTTGTTGTTCTAACTTTTTTTGCAACTCTTCGTTGTCTTTCACTACTCTCTCAATAGCTTCACAGTTTGCTTTCCATCGAAAATAGGATGAGATAAGGTAAATAATAAAAATAATGACAGCAAATAAAGTACTGTTAACAAATGCCATCATTGGTAGATGCCAAAGCCAAAATGTCACAATATAAATAGCTGACATAAGCAAAAAGACACCAATTTGTGGAATTTTAGACTTAAAAAATTTAAACCAGAGCATAACCACTTCCTCTTTTTGTCATAATATGCTTATCAAAGCCAATTTCACCAAGTTTTTTGCGTAAACGAGTCATTTTTACATTTAAAGTATTTGCATCAATAAATTCATCTGTTTGCCACAACTCTTGTAGAATTTTTTCCTTGGTCACCACTTCACCATTTCCACGAAAAAGAAGAGTTAAAATTTTATTTTCAGAACTTGTTAGCTCAATTTCTTCGCGTTCACCTTCTTGAGTTGAAATCAAAGTATTTTCAGATAAAACATAACCAGCAAATTCTAACTTTTCAATCCCTGAAAAAGAATAACTTCTGCGCAGTAAAGCTTTTATTTTTGCATTTAAAATTTCTAATGAAAATGGCTTAGTTACAAAATCATCAGCTCCTTGATTCATGGCGGTTACTTGATTCATATCATCCGATGCCGAAGAAATAAAGATAATAGGAATTTGGGAAAGCTTTCTTAATTCATTTGTCCAATAAAAACCACTATAAAATGGTAGCCCAATATCCATTAATACTAAATCTGCTTCAAATTCCATAATTTCTTGTTTTACTGCTCGAAAATTGGAAACACTTCTGACTTGAAATTCTTTTTCTAAGGCAATCTTAATTGCTTTCACAATAATTTCATCATCTTCTACAATAAATATTTTAGTCATATTCACTCCTCATTTGTTTTCAATTTTGCTATCATTTCTGTATCACTCACTCTTTCATACCAAAGTTTTCTTGTTTTCGAGAGAAAAGCAATTAAAACATCTAGTAGAGGTAAAAGACTCAATCCTAAAAAGAGTAAAATAAGTAAAAAGTTTTGTCCCAATTGATCCTGAGGTATTGTACCTGAACGTTGAAGAAAATATTCTGCTGAGACAATCAAAGCAAAGTTTCCAAAAGATAAAAATTGGCGCAAAGCAATTCTGAAACGATTTTTAGCTTTTATTTGAATTCTCAATAATAATTGACCTGGCGTTGCTTTGAGAACTAGCGGGACAAGTCCTAAAATTATTAATTCTGAATAATAGCCTGTTGGAAGAAATAGACTTCCAATGATAAAAATAAGAACCAAATCAACTAAAAAGGCAATGAAACGTCTTGAAAGACTAACTCTTGAACTTTCAACCTTAGTTGCATCCAAATCTGGTAAAAATCGACTAAAAATAACCGCAATTCCAAATCCAATTAAACTTCCAAGCGTATTAATCATTAAATCATCAACATCAAACAAACGATAAGGTCGAGGATATAGTCCAAAAAGAGCTGACCTTTGGATAAGTTCAAATGATAAAGTTAGCAAAAAGCTTAAAACAAAAGTTTGTTTAAATGAGCGTTTAAATAAATATCTTAAATAAAGGCCAAAAGGCAAGGTTAAAAGTAGATTAAAAAATGGTTGGATAAATGTTGAATCTTTTAGAGCTGCAAGCCAAGTTGAAGGTTCATTTATATTAAAAGGACTATATAAAATAAATTGACGAACAAACTCAAATGGAACTAAGTTTTGCTTTGGACCTGTCATTTTTGCTACTTCACTCACAGGAGGAAGCGGGAAAATTGTCATGGCATAAGCGCAAATGAGATAAAGAATAAATGAAAAATTGACAAAAAAGCGCCAAAAATTAATCCGACCATACCGACGATATTGTACAATCAAATATGGAATTAATGATATAAATAAAAATATAAAAAAGAGAAGAACTCCAATTTGAATTGAATGAAGATAGATCGTCATATTTTCCTTTCCCTAAAGGTAACTATTTTTCTCTAACAAAAGATACATTTAGTGCCGAGAAAACCATTGTTTTTGTTCCTTTTATTATATCAAAAGTAGCTCTCTTTTGTAGCTTTTTCCTTCCCTTGTTTCTTCTATATGGATTTAAACAAAAAAAGAGGCATATTTATGCCTTCTTTTTTATCTTTCAACAATTTTGTAGTAAACACGACTCGTTGCCTTATAGATGAGGTAGTAAATAATTGCAAGGATTGCAATTGTTGCTAAGGAAATAGTAAAAATAACTGAGCGGTCATTAATGTCAAACAACATTATTATTTTTTCAATCATTAAATATGCACCAGCAAAATGGGCGATAGTGATAACTAATGGTAGGAAGAATATCAAACGAACTTGTGATTTGATTGTTTTTTGAACTTCTTCTTTTGAAAGTCCCACTTCCTGTAGAATTTTGAATGAGCGTTTATCTTGTGCCCCTTCTGAGAGTTGCTTGTAGTAGATAATTAATGCAGCTCCAAGAATGAAACTAATTCCTAAAACAAAACCAACAAAGACAAATCCTCCAATTTGAGCGCGCTGATCTTGCAAAGCTTCACTTCTATATGAAATCGATAAATCTTTATTATCT
This sequence comes from Lactococcus sp. EKM203L, assembly GCF_011800585.1. Lineage (NCBI taxonomy): Bacteria > Bacillati > Bacillota > Bacilli > Lactobacillales > Streptococcaceae > Lactococcus > Lactococcus sp. EKM203L. The sequence goes on along the minus strand of NZ_JAALEQ010000001.1, from coordinate 223,007 downwards.
TTAAACTCTTCCTTGAAAGCTTTAGTAAATCTTTTTTCATCAACAGGTTTGATATCAAAGATGATTGATGTTGATGCAAGATTTGAAAATCCTTGATCATCACTAATTGTTTTATTGTAATTAGCGAGTCCTTTATCAAAAGCTTGATTATTAGCAAAGACAATCATCATAACCTTAGAAGAAACCGTTACAACACTGCTTGATGGAAAATCTTTAACAGAATTAAGCGTGTCAGCAACTTGATAAGTCTCTCCATACCATTGAATTGATTTGATCTTACTATCAAATGACGTTTTATTTTTCGATATGTCCACAAGTAAGACTTGATTGTCTTTTAAAGAAGGAATATCTTTATTTCCTAAAGATTTAAGTGTTTGAGCAGTTGTTAAGGTCGCAAAATATGAATTTTTATCAAACATCACTCCTTGCTTATTTGAAGTAATAAATTGATCTTTAGACGACTTGACTCTATCGGCTTGTAAATCTTGAGCATAGTACATATCAGATAGATTTTTGATTTCTATATTTTTGCTAGCTGCGGCACTTTTAATTCGTTCAATGTCTTGTTTTACATCCGTATTATTTGCAACCGAATAAGTCTTTGCTTCTCGGGTATAGTAGGTTTTTACTGAGTTCTCAGTTCCAAGAAAAACACCTAAACTGACAACTACGGTCACAATTGTCATAGATAACAAAATAGTGATATTCCCTAGACCAACAGCATTTGCTTTCATTCGATAAAGCATAGAACTTGTTGTAATGAAATTATTTGGTTTATAGTAACTTGGACGTTTCTTTTTCAATTTAAGGTACCAAACGGTAAAACTAATATAGAAAAGATAAGTACCAAAGATAACAAGTAAAACGGCAATAAAGAATTTCATTATTGCTGCCATTGGGTCTTCAACCGTTAAAGCGATATAGTAACCAGCTCCTAAAAGAATGACTGCGGCAATGGCGAAAAATAAATTTGATTTTGGTTCTTTTTCACCTTTTGACTCTTCTCTTAGAAGATCAAGACTTGAAGAACGCCAGATAATCCAAACTCCGATCATCATTAAAACTAAAAAGAAAACAAAGAAGAGAATGGCAAGTAATAAAATTGCTGTGGGACTGATGACTAGATTAAAATAATTTCCTCCAATCATATTTACAAACACTAAGAAGAGAAATTTTGAAAAAGCAATCCCACAAATCGTTCCAACAATAACCGTAATGATATAGCTTAAGAGTAATTCTAAAAATGCGACTCCTACAATTCTTGTTTTACCAAAGCCAAGAATATCATAAAGTCCAAATTCTTTAGAGCGCTGAGTTTGTAAAAAGCGATAACTATAAACTAAGATAAGAACTGCAAAAATAGATAAAACAATCAATGCAAATCCCATCACTTGTGAAAGAGAACTCCCTCCTTTTAATTTACTAATAGAGGGAGATAAAGCGATTGATGCTGTGACGAAAATCATTACGAACATCGTAACTGAGGCCATTAAAAAAGGTGCAAAACTTTTAAATCCCTTTTTGATGTTATTGGCCGCAAGTTTTAAACTAAGCATTTAAGGACACCTCCTCATCCTCTGATGCTCCCAAGAAAGCAGTCATTGAAAGAGTAATTTCTTTTGCAAATTCAGTTGAGCTTTTTTCACCACGATAAAGTTGATGGTAAAGAACACCGTCTTTTATAAAAAGAACACGTTTCGCATGGCTTGCAGCTAAACTTGAGTGAGTAACCATGATAATGGTTTGACCACTATCATTAATTTCTTCAAAAAGGTTGAGTAAGTCTTCTGAGTTTTTAAAGTCCAAAGCCGCTGTGGGTTCATCGGCAAGAACTAAATCAGGTTGGCTAATCAAGGCACGTGCTACAGCAACCCGCTGTTTTTGTCCTCCTGAAAGTTCAAAAGGTTGTTTTTCTAAGAGATTTTCAATGTTTAGTTTAGGTGCGAGAATTTTTAGTCTACTCTTCATTAATTCTACGCTTGATTTTGATAAAACGAGTGGAAGGTAAATATTGTCTCTGACGTTAAGGGTATCAAGTAAATTGAAATCTTGAAAGACAAAACCGAGATGATCACGTCTAAATGCAGAAATTTCTTTATCTTTAATAGCCGTAATGTCTTCTTTATTTAAGAGTACTTGTCCAGAAGTTGGTTTTTCAAGAGTTGATAGGATATTCAACAAGGTTGTTTTTCCTGAACCAGATTCCCCCATAATGGCAATATATTCGCCTTCTTCTACACCAAAATCAATGTCAACTAGGGCTGTGGTTTCTTCTTTTGAAAATCTTGTTTTAAAAATTTTCTTGAGATGTTTTACTTCGAGTAACATGTTTTTCTCCTATCTTATCTTTCAATTTCGTTCTTTTTATTTATTTTAGTTAAACGTGTTCGCATTGCCTTCATGGAATAAAGGAGGCAAGCGCCCATTAGTGAAGACAAAATAACTGTAATGGTCATTAGCATAATATTAATTTGCAAAAATGTCATGTTCTTTCCTCTTTCTTTCTGAGACTATTTTTATGAGTTATTATTTAATTTCTTAAGGGCTTCTTTAGGAACCTCTGACTTTTTAACTTCTTCCCAAGAGGTTACTCCTTTAACGGAATTAACTGTTAACTTCAGGTAAGCTTCTTTACGGAGATTGTGGTCTGCCATAAATGTAACTCTCTTTTCTTTTCCATCTTTTTGATAGGATTTTATATCATAATCATATTCTTTAAATTTTTTTCCTGAATTATCACTGACTTCTTTTTCTTTTCCGTCTTTTGTGATTTGAACGTAGTAGGTTCCTCCACCATAACTTACTTTGTACCATGCAAAACCTGCTCCACCGACGAGGATGATAAGTGCTATTATTCCAAAAAGTATTTTTTTCATTTTGTTCTCCTTATGTTTTCTTGATAAATTCATTGTAACAAGAAATGTACACCTGAAAACTTACAAATTCGTAAGTTATTTATTTTATAAAAAAAGCCCAAGATAGGCTTTGTTTTTTTTAATATTCTGACAAGCGCTTTTTGTAACTGGCTACAGCGTCTCTTAGTTCATTCATTGTATCTGAATTAAATTTATCACAGATTTCTTGAGCGACTACCGTTGCTACTACATTTTCCATCACAACTCCTGCTGCTGGAAGAGCGGTTGGGTCAGAACGTTCTACACTTGCTTTGTAGGGTTCATGGCTTTCGGTATCAATAGACATCAAGGGTTTATACAATGTTGGAATAGGTTTCATGACTCCACGGACGATGACTTGTTCACCATTTGTCATTCCTCCCTCAAAACCGCCTAACTGATTACTTGAACGAGTGTAGCCTTTATCCTCAGACCAGATGATTTCATCCATCACTTGACTTCCCGGTCGTTTTCCTGCTTCAAATCCAAGTCCAAATTCAACTCCTTTGAAGGCATTGATAGAAACAACCGCAGCAGCAATTTTTGCATCCAACTTTCTGTCATATTGGACATAAGAACCAAGACCTGCCGGAACTCCTTCTACTCTGGTTTCAATTATTCCACCAATTGTATCTCCAGCTTTTTTTATTTGGTCGATGTAATTGCGTAATTCTTCTGCTTGACTCTCATCAAAAATAGACAAATCGCTAAGGCCGGCTGTCTGACGAATCTCTTGAACACTTAAATTTTCTGGACTTGTAATTTCTCGTCCGCCAAAATTTACGACATGATTAGCTATTTCAATTTCTAATTCGTGAAGTAGTTTTTTTGCCACAGCTCCAACCGCAACACGCATTGTTGTTTCACGCGCTGACGAACGTTCTAAAACATTTCGTAAATCTTCAAATTCATATTTCATTCCGCCAACTAAATCGGCATGTCCTGGGCGTGGTTTGGTCAAACGACGTTGCTTTTTAATTTTATCTTCAACATCTTGGGCTGCCATAATCTGTTCCCAATTCTTGAAATCACGGTTTGTAACATTAAGTGTAATCGGGCTACCAATTGTTTTTCCGTGTCGAACGCCTGAAGTAATTTCAACTTGGTCAGACTCAATTTTCATCCGTCCGCCACGACCATAGCCGCCTTGACGACGTTTAAGTTCAATATTAATATCTTCTGCTGACAATGAGAGACCGGCTGGCACTCCTTCAATAATTGCTGTAAGTCTTGGGCCGTGAGATTCTCCCGCTGTAAAATAACGCATTTTATACCTCCATTTTTAGTAACTTTTTACTTATTTCATTTCAAAAATTTGAATAATATCTGTTAATTTATTAATTTGCTGTGAATTTTTTGCTGAAAGAAAATTGATTGATTGAATGCCACTATTATGGGCTGCTTCAATATCAAGGATTCGGTCACCAATATAATAGGTTTCTTCAGGCTTTAATTTATACTTCTCAAGTAAATAATTGATTGCTTCAGGATGAGGTTTTCTTTTAAATCCATTTTCAGAAGTGACTATTTCTAAAAAATAGGGGGAAATTTCCAGCTGATTAAGCAAATCATAAGCATTTTTCCCTTTGTGAGTATAAATGAAATTTTGAATATTTTCTTTTTGAGTCCAATCTAAAATGGCTTTTGCACCAACCATTAATTTAACTTTGTCATTTTTAGCTGTTGAATTTGTCGTGAAATCTTCTTTTATTTCTTGAAAAGGAACGGGTTGTTCTTTTAGTAAAGCATTGACTGACTGACCTTTTATAAAATTATATACTGTTTCTCGGTCAAATGGTAGGTTAAAGTTTGCAAATGATTCGGACAAGGCTTCTAAAAACACCTCATAGCTATCAATTAGTGTTCCATCTAAATCCCAAATAAATGTCGTCATTAGATTAGACCTCCATTAATTTTTGATAAATCGGTAGGAGTTGGTCAATTGTTTCTATCATTTCCGCTAGAATTATTGAGTCCTCTTTGCCGTTAAATCTTTCTTTAGGCCAAACCCGTCCAATTTCCAATTCAGATTTTTTTACTTTTCCTAAGCGTTCAGCGGCTTCTCTAAATGCTGACAGGGGATAAGTTTCTGCTTTTGTATGGTCCTTTGAGATTACGTAATCTTCTGTCAGTAACTTTTCTACTGACAGATTTGTCAGTAAGTTGGCGTATTCTTTTTGCTTTTTAGGCTGGTCTATCATTGATAAATAAATAAAAACGTAATCTTCCCAAATTCCTAATTGAAAATGGGCTTCCATTTTATAACCACGGACTTTTGTGGAAATTGCTGACCAAGTATTTTCAGGCGCATTTGCTGTTCTTCCGCGATGTTGAGCGATGTGAAAGTAAAATTCTTGATTTGGAATTTTTATTGACAGCTCTGTCAGTAACTTTTGACCAATTTCAGAAAAAACAGGTTGAATTTCAGAACGAATCTCAGTCATTCTTGGTTCTAAACCTTCTATTTTAAAAATTTCAAATGATTTTTGAGTAAACATTTTAGAGTGATTATCCTCAATTTTCTAAGTTCTTTTATAGGTATTACTGCTTAGTGAACGCGCAGACGGAAGGCAGTGAGCGTGAAGCCCTGTTCCATATTACTAGCTACTTTATAAAAATTTAATGAATATTATTCCGGTCAGCATAATTAGAATCCCAACAATTTGCCAAATTTGAATGCCATATTTACTTGAGCGCCACCAACCAAATTGTTGAACCAACATACTGCCTAAAATTTGTCCAATCAAGCCCATCATAATTGTCAGCCCTGCACCAATTTGCGGAACAGCAACGACTGTTGCAAAAACAAATGAGGCTCCTAAAAATCCACCAATTCCATTCCAAGGTTTTGCTTTTTTTAATTCTGAAATTTTTGGCAAACGGTGGTCAATAAAAAGAGACACGATAAAAATAGCTAAAAATCCAATGAAGAACGAAACAAAGGCTGCTTGTGCAGTATTTTCAAGTAAAACTCCCAATCGGCCATTAATTGCTTGTTGAGCAGCTGACATTGCCCCAACGATGACCGCCCATATCCGCCAGCCTAGTAAGTTAGTTTGGTTCGTTTCTGCTTCTTTTTCTTTTAAATTAGGAAGAACAACCGCGACAATAACACCAGCTAAAGTAATAATAATTCCCAAAAAGCGCATCAGAGTCATCGGAAGTTGCATGGCATGAAACCAGCCAAATGAATCAATAAGTGTCCCCATCAATATTTGACCCAAAATAGGTAAAATCACTGTTTGGACAGCTCCTAATCTTGGAAAAAGTAAAACATTAGACGTTAGGAAAATCCCACCAAGAACTCCACCAATCCATATCCATGCTGGGTGTGAGCCAACAAATTGAAAACTAGGAAAAAGTGTTTGACTTGTCACTAGAGTGATGATTCCTAAAAAAATCGAACCAACAAAGTTGGAAATTCCAGAGGCTAAAAATGGTGAGCCAACAATTTTTCGTAAATCTGCATTGATTGGATTTTGATTAGCAAGTAAAAAACCGCCAACTAAAGCAAAAGCTAGGTAAATATACATCGTTTCTCCTTTAAATAAGTGTTTTTACAGCTTTTATAAAAGCTGGGAGTTTTTTAATGCTACCACATTTTTGTAATTTTTAGATAGGGTTCCTCTCCGAATAACTCAAGTTATTTTTTGAGATAGTCTTTCATTTCTTCAAAAGTCACTTCATTAATTTTAGCGGTGCCAATTTCAGGAACAATAACGGTTTTGATGATTCTTCCTCGTGCTTTTTTATCATGAGTTAATGCTTTAAACAAAAGCTCTTCATCCCAAGGTTGATATTCGTCAGGTAAACCAAATTTTTTGACCATCTTTCGGATCTGGTCAGTAATCCCTTTGGGCATAAGACCTTTGAGTTCGGCAATTTTACTGATTTGAACCATTCCAATAGCAACTGCTTCTCCATGCATCACTTTGCCATAGCCTGCAGTATTTTCAACAGCATGTCCAATTGTATGACCAAAGTTCAAATAGAGCCGTACACCATTGTCTAATTCATCATCAACAACCACTTTTCGTTTTACTTCACAAGACCGATAGATAATTTCTTCAATCTTATCAAGCTTTTTTACCAAATCATCCGCTGACAAGTCTGTCAGTAAATTCCAGAGGTCTTTGTCAGCAATTAGGGCGCACTTGATGACCTCCCCCAGTCCTTCACGGAATTCTCTTTGACCGAGCGTTTGCAGAACTTCTGGGTCAATTAACACGCCGTCAGGCTGTGTAAAAGTCCCAATCATATTTTTAGCCATTTTGGAATTAATTCCTGTTTTCCCACCAATAGAACTATCCACTTGGGCGGTCAAACTTGTTGGAATTTGTAAGAAATGGATGCCACGCATGTAAGTAGAGGCTACAAAACCAGCTAAATCACCTGTTACTCCACCACCGAGTGCAATAATTCCGTCAGAACGAGTCAATCCAAATTCGGCACAAAAGTTCCAAGCATTTTCGGCTGTCAGTAAATTTTTACTAGCTTCTCCTTCCGGAAATTCAAAAGTTGCCACTTCAAAACCTACTTTTTCAAGTTGGTCAACAACTTTTTGACCATAAAGTCCATTGACATGATTATCAGAAATCAAAACAATTTTTTGCTTCTTCCACAATGAAGAAACCCAAGTTCCAATATTAGCCAAGGCCCCATTTTCGATGATGACATCATAGGGATGTTCTGGTAAATTCACATTTAATTTCATGCTTCTTTCTCCATTTCTAATGTAATTTCTGCAACAGGCATTTTTTTACCTGTCCATAAATAAAAGCTTTCCGCCGCCTGTCCAATGAGCATGCCAAGTCCATTTTCAGTTTGAGCTCCTTGCCCTTTTGCCCAACGTAAAAATGGTGTTTCTCTAACTTTATAAATAGCATCTACCACCAAAAGTTTTTCAGGAAGAACTAAGCTCTTTTCCAGCGGCAAAGATTCTCCATCCATTCCAACTGAGGTTGCATTTACTAATAAGTCGGTCTGTTTCAACTCTTTTTGTAATCTATCAGCTTCAGATAAGTCTGTCAGTAAAATTTCAATCCCTGTTTTTACTGACAGCTTTTCCAACTTCTCTTTTAGCGGAATATATGAGGCCGATTTTCTTGCTGCGACCACAATTTTTTTAGCTCCAGACAAAGCTGCCTGAGCAATAATTGCAATTGCTGCACCCCCTCCACCAAGAATAAGCATTTGTTTATTTTGGATATTGAAATGATATTTTTCTAAACTATTGAAAAATCCTATGCCATCTGTATTGTGTCCAATTAATTTCCCTGATTGATTGACTACTGTATTAACAGCTCCAATTAATTCAGCTGCCGGACTCAATTCATCCATAAATGGAATAATTTCTGTTTTATAAGGCATTGAAATATTAAGTCCATACATGTCCAAAGTACGAACATTATCCACAATAGCTGGCAATTTTTCAGCCTCAACTTCCCATGCTAAATAAACACCATTTTCATTCGTTAAATCAAAAGCCAGATTATGAATAAATGGTGACAAGCTGTGTTTAATTGGGTTTGCTACAACAGCAGCCATACGAGTGTAGCCGTTAATGTTCATAAAAATTCTCCAAAATTACTGATGAAACTACTAATATATCCATAATTGCGCAAGACGCAAAAGGCTCAACTATGCTAGTGTCTTTGTCAGTAAATTCTATTGTCATTGACATATCAATCGATAAAAAAAAGGACTGACAGTTTTGTAAGTCCTATTTTATCATAAAGTTAAGCTTCCTTGCGACTTCCAAGAACGCGTTTCAAAATGCCAATAATTGCCGGTAGTAGTGACACAAAGACAATGGCAATCATGATGATTTCAAAATGTTTTTTAACAAAAGGAATTCCACCAAATAAATAGCCTGCACCTAAGGCAACAATAACCCAAGCAAAACCACCGATGAAGTTAAAGAAAATAAACTTTTTATGTGGCATTTTACCAGCACCAGCTGTAAATGGAACAATCGTCCGAATGATTGGCATGAATCGCCCTAAGAAAATGGCCCAAGAACCCCATTTTTCAAAAAATTGATGAGCTTCTTCCATATATTCTGGTTTTAAGAAGCGAGAAAGCCATTTATGTTTTGGAATGACATCCCCAAATCTTCGACCAATTTCATAATTCAACAGATTAGCAATGAAGGCAATAATCCCCATCACCAAAATCAATAAGCCAATAGATAATTTTCCGTTTGACATTGCTGCCAAAGAACCAACAAAAAATAAAATGGAATCCCCAGGCAAGAAGGGGAAAATCACTAATCCTGTTTCAATAAAAATAATCGCCCCTAAAACAACATATATCCAAATATGACCATTAGGCATCTGGGCAAAATTAGCCATCCAGTCATTAAAGAAACCAAAAATCGAAAGTTGTACAAACATAATATTCCTTTTCAAAAGTTAAAAATTCTTACAATAGTTTTGTTTACTTAAATAGAATACATCCATAAAGAATTCATTCAAGCACTCGTTCAATTTTACAACAAAAAGGGCCTTTTGACAATAACAACTTTCTTATAATTTATCAGAGAAATCTCAAAACTAATGGTCAAACAATGTCAGAAAACCTAACATCAGCTTGCTTATAAGCAACTTTTGTGGTATAATTTTTCCAGAATAAAATAAACTGAGCTTAGCTCCTAATAAATATAGGAAACTAAAAGAATGTTATTCCAACACTTATTTAGAAGAACATTTTTTTAATTTTCATTTTTTTATATTTAAAAGAAGACAAGCTCAAATCTCATATTCGAGGAGACAAAATGAAGAAATTATTTTTCGCTCTGGCAATGATGCTTGCCACTGTTACAGCTTTCCTAGTCGCACCTTCGGTTAAGGCCGAGACAACTGTAAAAATTGCATCCGATAGCTCATACGCTCCATTTGAATTTCAAAATGGTCAGAAAAAATGGGTAGGGATTGATGTTGATATCATGCAAGAAGTTGCTAAAATCAATGACTGGAAATTAGAAATGTCATATCCTGGTTTTGATGCAGCTCTCCAAAACCTTAAAGCTGGACAAGTAGATGGTGTAATTGCAGGAATGACAATCACTGATGAACGTAAAGAGACTTTTGATTTTTCAAATCCTTACTATACATCAGCATTAACCATTGCTACAACTAAAGACTCTAAACTTTCTGATTACAGTGATCTTAAAGGTAAAGCAGTTGGAGCAAAAAATGGGACTGCTGCACAAACATGGCTTCAAGAAAATCAAAAGAAATATGGTTACACAATCAAAACCTATTCTGACGGTGTTCATATGTTTGCCGCTCTAAGCTCTGGTAATATTGCTGGAGCAATGGACGAAGTTCCAGTTATTTCTTACGCTATGAAACAAGGGCAAGATTTAGCAATGAACTTCCCATCAATCTCCCTTCCAGGAGGCTATGGTTTTGCCGTAATGAAAGGCAAAAATTCAACGCTCGTCGATGGTTTCAATAAAGCACTCGCTGAAATGAAATCAAACGGAGATTATGATAAAATCCTCAAAAAGTATGGGATTACTGCCACTAAAAAAGCAACACCTAAAAAAGATGTTTACACCATTGCTTCAGATAATAGCTTCGCTCCATTTGAATTCCAAAATGATGATAAACAATTCACTGGTATCGACGTTGACTTGCTTAACGCTATTGCTAAAAACCAAGGTTTCAAACTAAAATGGAATTTCATTGGTTTCCAAGCAGCTGTTGACTCTGTTCAATCTGGACATGCTGACGGAATGATGTCAGGAATGTCAATCACTGATGCTCGTAAACAAGTTTTCGATTATGGTAGTCCTTACTATTCTTCAAACTTAACTATTGCCACATCAAGTACAGATGACTCTATCAAGTCATGGAAAGACCTTAAAGGTAAAACACTTGGTGCTAAAAACGGAACTGCTTCTTTTGATTATCTTAATGCCCATGCAAAAGAATATGGCTACACTGTAAAAACTTTCACTGATGCAACAACCATGTATTCATCATTGAATAACGGTTCTATCAATGCTCTAATGGATGACGAACCCGTCATTAAATACGCCATTAAACAAGGGCAAAAATTTGCCACTCCAATTAAACCAATTCCTGATGGACAATATGGATTTGCTGTTAAAAAAGGAAGCAATCCAGAGTTGATTGAAATGTTTAACAATGGTTTAGCAAATCTCCGTGCCAATGGTGAATATGATAAAATCATTGATAAATATTTAGCGAGTGATGCTAAAACAATCCAATCAAGTGCAAAAGAAAATACTTTCTTTGGTATTTTACAAAATAACTGGGAACAAATTGGCCGTGGTCTACTCGTTACTCTTGAACTTGCCATTCTCTCATTTATCTTAGCAATGATCGTCGGAATTATCTTTGGACTCTTCTCAGTAGCTCCAAGCAAGATTCTACGTACAATTGCACGCATCTATGTTGACCTTAACCGTTCAATTCCGCTCTTAGTATTAACAATCTTTATCTTCTACGGAATTCCTAACCTGTTACAAATCATTACGGGTCATCAATCACCACTTAATGAATTTACAGCGGGTGTTATCGCCCTTACTTTGAACTCTTCTGCTTATATTGCAGAAATCGTTCGTTCTGGTGTTCAAGCTGTACCTTCTGGACAAATGGAAGCCAGTCGTTCACTCGGTGTGACTTACCTGACATCAATGCGCAAGGTTATCTTACCTCAAGCCATTAAAATTACAATCCCTAGTTTGATTAACCAATTCATCATCACATTGAAAGATACAACATTAGTTTCAGTTATCGGACTTGTTGAATTGCTCCAAACAGGTCAAATTATCGTGGCACGTAACTTCCAAGCCTTCCGTGTTTATGGATTAATTGGTTTAGTTTACATGATTGTCCTCCTCTTCTTGATGTGGATTGGACGTCGCGTAGAAAAAAGAATGAAATAAGGAGAACATACTAATATGGGAATCAATACTCAAATCGAAGTCACTGATCTTCACAAATCTTTTGGAAAAAACGAAGTTCTAAAAGGAATTACAACAAAATTTGAAAAAGGTGATGTAGTCTGCATCATTGGCCCTTCAGGTTCTGGAAAATCAACTTTTCTTAGAGCTTTAAATGGGCTTGAAACAGCTACTTCTGGCGATATTATTATTGACGGATTTAACCTTACTGATAAAAATACAAATCTTAATCTTGTTCGTCAAAACGTTGGAATGGTTTTCCAACATTTCAATCTTTTCCCAAATATGACTGTGATGCAAAATATTACTTATGCTCCAGTTGAACTGAAAAAGATGTCAAAAGATGATGCAGATAAAAAAGCAATTCAACTTCTTGAAACAGTTGGCTTGTTAGATAAAAAAGATGCAATGCCTGAAATGCTTTCAGGAGGTCAAAAACAACGTGTTGCTATCGCCCGTGCCCTCGCAATGAATCCTGACGTTATGCTCTTTGACGAGCCAACCTCAGCACTTGACCCTGAAATGGTTGGTGATGTTCTAGCCGTTATGCAAAAATTGGCCGAAGAAGGAATGACAATGCTTATTGTTACTCACGAAATGGGCTTTGCACGTAAAGTTGCTAACCGTGTAATCTTTACGGATGGTGGAGTTATCTTGGAAGATGGTACACCAGAAGAACTCTTTGATAGCCCAAAACATCCCCGTTTACAAGACTTCTTATCAAAAGTTTTGAATGCATAAAATAGAAAAATCCCATTAAAATTTAAATGGGATTTTTTTATTTATTCATACTCTATTTTATTATAAATACAAGTGTTTTTGAAAAAATAAAAACCAGAGCTCTGGTTTTTATTTTTTTACTATTTTAAAAAATTTATAAAACTTATTAAATCCTGTAATTGTTCCAATAGCAACTACACCGCCAGCAAATATTCCAGCTGTTCCTGCCACTTGTATTTCCAAATTATGAGCTGACACGTTTGGATATTTAGACTGCTCGTTATTTATTGCTACAACAGATGATTGAGGCATTTGGGAAATCTCTGTAGGCATTTTTAAAGGCAGTTTAAGTGGTGAATCAATCTCTTTGTTTACTTCTTTGAAGGTATCATTTGATTCACTATTAGGTTTCTCGTTTTTATGAATTGCTTCTTTTTTTATAGTCTCTTGTTCCTGTGGTTGATCTACTGTTGTTGAATCCTTGCTAGTTTGTTTACCTTGTTCATTTTTTCTTTCTGCTGTAGAACTCTGCTTACTTGAATTGTTATCACTTGTGGTAGGTACAACAACTTTTGAAACGATGAGTGTAAAGTGCAACTCTTGATTTTTATATTTCTCACCTGAGATTGCATCTTTTAAAGTAGCATATTGCTGACCATCAGTTGTCACTACTTTCGAAATATAGTAATTGTCCGGTAAATTAGGGAGTTCAGGCATAATAACTGCTTCATTTATCTCACCTTCAGTATCATTAATTGTTGGCAGTAAAATCGACTGGTCTACCACATCAGAACTATATTGATAATTAAAATGTGCTTTTCCAATAGGAAGCTTCTTATAAGTAACATTAATTACATTATTTTCCGAATCATTATTTGCCACAACTAAAGGAGGGGCAGACACAAAAATATACCCGGGTATTTCTGGCGTAAGGAAAGAAAAGGTATTTATATCAACAATATCCCTGAGCTGTTTACCTAACACCTTAATTGTATCTCCCACATTAGCTTTTATAATGGAAGGGGAAAAATTTGTTATTGGTTGGTTGGTATCTTGATCAAGATAGTTAACCTGAACACTCTGCGTTCCTTTATAAGCATTAAACTCATCTTCTGTACTCGAATAGGTCAAACGTCCAAAATTACCTCCAGTCGAGCCAATTATTCCCAGTGACATTGAACGAGCAACTGTTATTTTTTCCGAAAGAGTTGTAGCTTTCCCCCTATTTTCTGACGAGATTGTATATGTTAATTCCCCTGTTACATTCTTATCATTAGTAAGTGTGCTACTTGGCTGCCAGTCTATTTTCATATTTTCAGTAATTGTACTTCCAGTATTTGGAACTGAAGTGGTTGGATAAGCCTGTTTAATTAACTCCCCCAAATTATTTGTCTGACGAATTGAAACATTGTTAGATGCCGCGTTTTCTGTACCAGATCCGTCTAAATCTACATCAGAGTTTTGATATAGATCTCTACCCATGAAGATTGAATCTGACAGGCCACCAATACCCAAATACTTTCCAACAACATTTGAAGTCCCATCGGCAGCTAAATTTGATTTCAAATTATTTGCAATAAAATCTGTAGATTTTGGTGTTAAGATAAATCCTAGAGAATCACCAGCAGCAAAAGGGTCTGTACTAGAATTAGCTTGTAATGAAAAATTACCCGAAAAGCTGACTTTCTGAGTCATATCAATCGCACCATTAAATAAAGCATATCCAGCAGATTTAGACTTATTATTTACTAAATTCACTGAAAAGGTAGACGTTTCTACAGTCTCAGCTGACCCTATATTTGTCCATAACGCCGAATTCTGATTCGACTGCGGAGGATAGATATGGTTTCCAGTATCAAAACTCTGATCTGGAACTAGCTGAGAAATTGTAGTATCTGCCTGAACACTCTTGTAGAAAGCATCATTTAAAAAATGGAATGACAGTGAATAAGTGAAAATTATTATAAAAAGAATCAATTTTGAACAAAAATTAATTTTCTTTATTAAATAAGAAGTTGTTAACTTAAAATATTTGTCGTTATTGTTCAAACTTAATTCCTTTCTTATAAATTACTGTAATTGACTTTCACTCACTAACTGCCTTGATTTAAGAAGAGCACTCTTTTCATTCATAATTAAATCACGAACTTGCAAATCTTGAGATTCTAATTCTAATAAGTTAATCGCTTCTGATAAATTCTTAACTTCTTTATCTTCTATACATCCGATGATATAATTCAAGCTTCGCGAATTAAGATATTTTTCTGGTAGTTGAGGCACCTCTAAAATTTCTTCTTTTAGAATCTGGTTTATTTTTTTTATAATTTCATTTTCTTTTTTTTGATATTTTTTCAAAAATAATCTTTTACCCATTCTTTTCCCTAAAGGAAAATAGTCTCTCATCCATAACCATTGGGAGCCTATACGTATACCATTACCTAACACCAGGGCAACAAAACTGATTGAGAACATTCTTACAAAAACTTCTGTGGCACCTGTTTTTGCTGCTACTCTCCCAAACATACCAGATTTTTCGGTCATAAACCAAACAATTAAAATCGAAGAAATGAGAAATCCTAGAAAAATTGCTTGCCACTCAACCTGACGGGCGACTCGTCGTTCATAATTTTGTTTCAGCTCATCTGAACTTTGCAAAAGTTCTTCTAGCTTTGTTAGTACATCCAATAGCTGATGACAATAATCAAGAATCACGTTGCCCCTCTCTAATTTGCAGTATTTTATTTAAAGAACTCCATCAATTTTAACATGTTTGTCTTTATTTTGCAATCTTATTCCCTTAAAATAAAAAAACACCCGTAGGTGCTTTTTATCTATGAGACGAAACATTCAACCGGTTAAGCGCTCGGTGGAGTGCTACTTCCGCTCTATTTATTTCATCTGATTTCTTCTCAGCTTTAGCAACTTCAAGTGCTTTTTCAGCTCGAATTTTTGCACGTTCCGCACGTGATACATCAATATCACGATTACGTTCTGCAGAGTCTGCAACAATTGTTACAAGACTATCTTTTATTTCGATAATTCCACCATTTACTGCAATATAATCAACATGTGTTTCATCATCTGGACGACGAACTTTAAGTTCATCAATTTCAAGTCCAGCAATCGTTGAAATCATATTTGGCAAAATACCAATTTCACCATTCGTAGTTCGAGCAGTAATGTAATTTGCATGGTGATCGTAAATCATACCAGCAGGGGTAATTACTTGAAGTGTCATGACGTTTTCAGACATTCGATTCCTCCAATTTTTTCTATGAAAATTTAAATTACAAAGATAAAAAATACTTTTCTAAAAACAAAACTCTAACAGTCACTCAAATTTTACAATTCAATCAACTTTTACTGACAGAATTTTTTGTCAGTAATTTTTTTAGTCAATAGAGTATTTTCACTTTCTCAATTCATCAGAAATCGAATTAATAACCCATTGATTTTGCTTTTTCGAGTACATCTTCAATTGGACCTACACCACGGAAAGCATCTTCAGGGACTTCGTCATATTTACCTTCCAAAATTTCTTTGAAGTCATGAACAGTTTTGTCAATTGGTACATATGAACCAGGTTGACCAGTAAATTGTTCCGCAACGTGGAAGTTTTGTGAAAGGAAGAATTGGATACGACGTGCACGTCCAACGAGAATTTTTTCATCGTCAGACAATTCATCCATACCAAGAATGGCAATAATATCTTGCAATTCTTTATAACGTTGGAGGACACGTTGAACTTCCATTGCCACTTCATAGTGTTCTTCACCAACAATTTCAGGTGTAAGCGCACGTGATGATGAAGCAAGTGGGTCAACGGCTGGATAAATACCCATTTGTGTCAAACGACGTTCCAAGTTAGTTGTTGCATCCAAGTGAGCGAAGGCTGTAGCTGGCGCTGGGTCAGTATAGTCATCGGCAGGGACATAAATCGCTTGGATAGATGTAACAGAACCCTTCTTAGTAGAAGTGATACGTTCTTGCAATTGCCCCATTTCAGTAGCAAGTGTTGGTTGGTAACCAACGGCAGAAGGCATACGTCCCAAAAGGGCAGAAACTTCTGAACCAGCTTGTGTGAAACGGAAGATGTTGTCAATGAAAAGCAATACGTCTTGACCTTGAACATCACGGAAATATTCCGCAATTGTCAAACCAGTAAGGGCAACACGCATACGTGCTCCTGGTGGTTCATTCATTTGACCAAAGACCATGGCAGTTTTTTCAATAACGCCTGATTCTTTCATTTCCCAGTAAAGGTCATTCCCTTCACGAGTACGTTCCCCAACACCAGTAAACACAGAAATACCTCCGTGTTCTTGGGCGATGTTGTGAATCAATTCTTGAATAAGGACGGTTTTACCAACTCCGGCACCACCGAAAAGTCCGACTTTACCACCTTTAAGATAAGGTGCAAGCAAATCGACAACTTTAATCCCAGTTACGAGAACTTCGTTTGCAGTTGACAATTCGTCAAATGTTGGAGCTTTTTTATGGATAGGATTACGTTCTGCATCAGTAGCAAATTCTTCCCCACCGTCAATAACATCACCAAGGACGTTAAAAACACGACCAAGAGTAGCTTCCCCAACAGGAACGCTGACTGCTTTACCTGTATCAAGGACTTCAAGTCCACGAGTCAAGCCATCAGTAGATTCCATAGCGATTGTACGAACTGCACCATCACCAAGTTCCAAAGCAACTTCAAGAGTAATTTTTGTTTTTAGGCCATTGACATCTTTGTAGACAATCAAGGCATTGTTAATCTCAGGCAATTTGGCATCAGAACCAAATTCCACGTCAACGACGGGACCGATAATCTGAGTAATTTTACCAGAACTCAATGTTTTTCCTCCTGTTTTTATTTTCTGTCAAAGAACAGAATTTCTATTCATTTTTATGTTTGTCAGTAAAAATTTTACTGACAAAAACAATTAAGATTCAAAGCCATCACTGACAGAATTCCTATCAGTAAATTAAAGCGCTGAGGCTCCTGCAACGATTTCCGTAATTTCTTGCGTAATCGATGCTTGACGAGCACGGTTGTATTGAATAGTCAAATCATTGATAACAGAGTGAGCATTATCAGTTGCAGTACGCATTGCTGTCATACCTGCAGCATGTTCTGCTGTCTTAGCATCAACGATTGAACCATAAATCATACTTTCAGCGTATTGTGGCAACAATTGGTTTAAGATTGTTTCACGATCTGGTTCTAATTCAAATGTTTCAAGAGATGGTTTTTGTTGACCTGATTCTTCAAAAGAAATAGGCAACATTTTTTCCATACGTGCATCACTTACCAATGAGTTCACATGATGATTATAGCAAACATAGAGTTCATCGAATTCTTCTGCTTGATATTCAGTTACCGCTTCTGTAACAATCGCTCTAACTTCTTCAAAAGTTGGTTGGTCTGAAAGACCACGAAGGACATAAGAAACTTTAACATTGCGTGCTTTGAAGAAATCTGCTCCAGTACCGCCAAGTGCAAGAATAGTATATTCACTTTCATTAGCATGACGTTTACGGATAGTATTCATGACAGATTTCAAAATATTTGAATTATAGCCACCGACAAGTCCACGATCCGAAGTAATTACAAGATAGCCAGTTTTTTTAACTTCTCGTTTTATCATCATCGGATTTTTTGCAGGCTCATTGTCAGAGGAAACCAAGTCAGTTGTAATCTTACGAACTTTTTCAGCATAAATTTGAAATGCTTTGGCATGAGATTCAGCTTTTTGAAGTTTCGCAGCGGAAACCATTTGCATGGCTCCAGTTATTTGACTTGTTTTCTTCGTTGAGGCAATCTTAGTTTTTATTTCATTAAGTGAAGCTCCCATTAGTTAGCCTCCTTATTAATAATTCGTTGTATTTTTGAATGCTTTAATTGCTTCGTCGAGTTTTGCTTCTTCTGGCAAATCTTTAGTTTCAGTAATCACGTTCAAGAGTTCTGCATAATTTGCATCGAAGAAATCGAACATTTTTGTTTCAAAATCAAGAACATCATCAACTGGAACATCATCAAGATGACCATGAGTCAATGCATAAAGAATTAAAACTTGTTTTTCTACAGCCAATGGTTTGTGCAATGGTTGTTTCAAAACTTCAACGGTACGACGACCACGATTCAATTTTGCTTGAGTCGCTTCATCAAGATCAGAACCAAATTGAGTAAAGGCTTCAAGTTCACGGAATGACGCAAGGTCAAGACGCAAAGTACCAGCAACTTTCTTCATGGCTTTGATTTGTGCAGCACCACCAACCCGAGAAACTGAAGAACCAGCATCGATGGCAGGACGTACACCTGAATAGAATAAGTCATTTTCAAGGAAAATTTGACCGTCAGTAATAGAGATAACGTTTGTTGCAATATAAGCTGAGATATCTCCGGCTTGTGTTTCAATGAATGGCAGTGCAGTCATTGAACCACCACCAAGATCGTCAGATAATTTGGCAGCACGTTCCAAAAGACGTGAATGTAAGTAGAATACGTCACCTGGGTATGCTTCACGACCTGGTGGACGGCGGAGCAAGAGTGAAAGTTCACGATAAGCAACCGCTTGTTTTGATAAATCATCATAAACAACTAAGACGTGTTTACCGTTGTACATGAATTCTTCACCCATTGCAGCTCCAGCATAAGGAGCGATGTAAAGAAGTGGTGAAGGTTGAGAAGCTGACGCAGTTACGACGATTGTATAATCCATCGCACCGAGTTTGCGGAGCGTTTCAACTTGTGTACGAACAGTTGATTCTTTTTGTCCAATCGCAACGTAGATACAGATCATATCTTGACCCTTTTGGTTCAAGATTGCATCAATAGCGACTGATGTTTTACCTGTTTGACGGTCTCCGATAATCAATTCACGTTGTCCGCGTCCAATTGGAACGAGGGCATCAATCGCTTTAAGACCAGTTTGCAATGGTTCAGAGACTGATTTACGTTGCATAACACCAGGAGCTTTTGCTTCAACAGGACGAGTTTTACCAGTATTAAGTTCTCCAAGTCCATCAACAGGTTGTCCAAGTGGATTTACAACACGTCCGATGAGTTCTTCACCAACTTGGATTTCCATGATTTTACCTGTACGTTTTACAGTGTCACCTTCACGAATTGAGAGGAAATCACCAAGTACGATAATACCAACGTCTGTCGCATCCAAGTTTTGCGCCATACCAAGGACACCATTTGAAAACTCAACAAGCTCACCGCTCATCGCATTTTCAAGGCCATAGGCACGGGCGATACCGTCACCAACATAGGTAACGACACCAGTTTCAGCAACTTCAAAATCTGGTGTGAAATTTTCAATTTGTTTTTTAATCAGTGAGCTGATTTCATTAGCTTTAATTGCCAAAAATATGCTCCCTTCTAGAAATTTTTACTAGTTCAAGGCTATTTAGCTTTAAACTGCAGTTATACCGTTTGAGCATGATAGGTAAGATTTGAAATCACCTTTATATGTTCTCAAAAGTTTAACAGTATGAGTTTGAAAAATTTTCCACTGAGTTTTGAGCAGAGAAAGAAAATTTTTCTATCCTGATTAGAGGATTTCAGCGGCGATTTTAGCCAATTGTGTTTTTAGTGAGGCGTCAATAATTTTTCCACGAGAATTCACAATGAATCCACCGAGAATTTTTTCATTGACTGTGTTAATTACTGTTACTTCATTTAGGTCAAATTTTGCTTTCGCCATAGCTGTAAATTTTTCAATCTGAGCATTTGTCAAAGCAATGCTTGAAACCACCTCAACGTCAGCAATCTTAAACATATCATCTGCTGCATTTTTAGTTTCATCAAGTATTTCACCCAAATCTCCTAAACGACCATTTGAACGAACGGTATTAAGGAAATTTGACATTACTTCTGAAGAAGTTTGAAGTAAAGTATCAATCAATTCAGATTTTGCAGAGAATGAATAAACTTCGCTACTTAAAAAAGCAGCCAAGTTATCTTCTTTGAAAAGTTGAATCATTTCGCTAACTTCAGAAAGAATTGCTTCAAGTTGTCCTTTTTCTTGGGCAACTTCTAGTAAAGCTTTACTGTATTTTTGTGAATTTACTTTTGTCATCTTATTCTCCTAACTTAGCGAGATAAGAGTCGATTAATTCCTGTTGTGCAGAAGCATCTAATGATTGTCCAATAAGCTTTTCAGCAATTTGAACTGAGATGTCCGCAACATCGCCTTTAACTGTGTTAAGAGCTTCTTTGCGTTCTTGCTCGATATCTTCTTGCGCACGTTTTTTCAAACTAGTTGCTTCTTCATTTGCTGTTGCAAGTACTTTCGCACGGTTTTGTGAGGCAGTATCGTTTGCAACTTGAATGATGTTAGCAGCTTCTTCTTTTGAACCTGCAAGTTCTGCTTGACGTTGTTTAACCAAGTCAGCAGCTTGTTTGTTGTTCGCTTCTGCTGCATCGATATCATCAGATATTTTTTTCGCACGACTTGCAAAAACACTAGTAATTGCATTCCATGCAAAGAGGCGCAACAATACCAATAAGATAATAAATGCACCAGATACAACGATGATGTTACCGAGAACGGTATTCGGAGCAGCTTCTAATAATAATGTTGACAATTTCTACTCCTTTCTTAATGTTCTGCTATAATTTTGTGGCTAATGTACAAGTTTGTCAAAAGGACAAAGACATAAGCTTGGAGGGCTGAAATGAAAAGTGAAAAGCCAATCCATGCAACTTCAAGAATCCACGCAACTGGAAGCATCCACATGGTTGATTGAATCATACCGGCGATAAGACCAAGCATGATTTCACCCGCGAAGATATTCCCATAAAGCCGTAAACCAAGTGAAAGTGCATTTGTAAATTCTTCCAGAATATTCATTGGAAGAAGACCTTTCGGATCTTTCCAGAAGGCAACTTTGAGGTAACCTTTAAAACCGAATTTTTGTACACCCAGTGTATTTGACATTACAACAACAAGTAGTGCAAGAGTCAAATCGACTGTTGGATTTGCAGTTGGTGATTTCCAAAGGGAAACATCACCTGGCGTACTAATTTTGGTTACTAGCCCAATGCAGTTGGCAATAAGAAGGAAAGAAAAGAGGGTAAAGTTCATGAGCGCAAAGCGTGGTGCTTCATGAGGGCCGACGTTATCTTTGGAAACTCCATTGACAAAATCAACAACCCACTCAAGAACATTTTGTTTACCTTTGGGTTTGAGCTGCATATTGCGACTCGCCCAGAATACCAGACCGAACACAATGAGGACAGTCACAAAAGTCATTACTGTGATTGTTCCATCAAATGGAATTGGCCCAATATTAAAGGTCCATGTTGATTCCATACCTGTTCTTCCTTTCTGTTTTTAAAATTTTGTTGAGAAAAATTTTAACGGAAAAGGAATGCCATAGCAAGGGCGATGAAGAATGTACCTTCGACGAAGGCAATACCCATGAACATTGAACCACGAAGTTTTCCTTCAAGTTCTGGTTGGCGTGCAACGGCTTGGAGGAAGTTTGAAACGATAAGTCCATCACCGATAGCGGCTCCGAGTGCTGCAAGACCGATAGCAATTGCTCCAAGAGCGGCAAGTGTAATTGTCATTATAGACCTCTTTCTATATTGCGATTTCGCAAATTTATTTTACTAAGAAATTCTACTACTATTCGTAGTTTTTGTCAAAGACAAGCATGAGAATTTCATCATTTCTCTCATTTTTGTCTTTGTAAGCGTTTGATAGACAAAATTTTTAAATTTTGTACTGAATAAACAGAGAAAATTTTTTAGATTAGCTCAAGCGTTCTTCTTGTTTATAATTTATTGGGAGCCATTTTAATACAGATTCGATTTTTTGGGTCCAATAATACCATTCATGAACGCCATCTGAGCTTTCATAAGTAATATCGAAACCTAGTTTTTTCAACTCGGCTGTCGCGTATTCATTTCCTGGAAAAAGAAAATCTTGTTTCCCACACCAAGCATAAAGTTTGGGTTTGTTTTCTTGTTTTCTATCTGCCAAAGATAAAATTTCATTATCTGACCCTTTAAAAGTTTCCCAATTTCCAAAAATTCCTCCCCAGTAAGCTGGATTTTCTTTGAAATTTTCTTCCATTCCATCAAAAGTCAAAACGCCAGACAAACTAGCCGCATAACTAAAATGGTCAGTTCCTAATGCGAGACGATAAGCTCCATATCCTCCCATTGATAAACCAGCGATAAAGTTTTTTTCTCTTTTTGTGGATAGATTTGGGAAAAAATTGTTAATTACTTTGGGAAGTTCATGAGCAATCGCATCAAAATAATTCATACCATATGTGGTGTTCACATAAAAACCAAGATCCGTTGAGGGCATGACAATTGCTAAATTAGTATGCCGAATCAATCGTTCAATTCCTGAACGAATTATCCAAGAATTCTCGTTTCCGCTCATTCCATGCAAAAGATAAAGCACCGGAATATCTGTTTGGGTAAAATCTTCCACTTTACTTGATTCAGGATAAATAACATTAACTTTTCGATTCATCCCAAGAACTTCTGAATAGTATTCGATATTAATTACTGCCATAAAATATCTCCTTAATAAATTTATGTTGTTGTCATTTGTTGACAACTCTCTACCTATTAAAAGTGGATTTTCTTCAATCCCTTAATTTTGAAATTTCCTTTCTCTTTTATTCTGACCTTCTTTCACTTTTTTTCAAAGTGTGCGCTGTGAAGTCATTACTCCATTTTATTTTTGGGGTACATTAGAAATCAAATAATGGTAGTATTTTTACGTTTCTACAGGCCTTCAACGTCTTCTTTATTGTAACATTTTATAGATGTCTTTTGCTCACTTTTTCCTTTCATTTATCTAACTGTTTGGATTCGCCACTGTTGATTGATTTGCATTAGTTTAAGCGCTCCCTTTTGATCGGTTCTCAGTATTCTGATTTGGTTTTTTTTTAATGTTTCTAAAGTTTCTTGATTGGGATGTCCATATCGATTTTTCTCTCCAACCGAAATGAGGGCAAGTTTGGGATTAATTTCTTTAATAAAGTCAGAGTTTGAACTTGTTTTACTGCCATGATGACCTACTTTTAAGACATCAACTTTCAATTTAGGATAATTCTTGAGCAGTTCTTTTTCTCCTTCTTGTTCTAAATCCCCTGTAAATAGAAATTTTGTATGATAAAAATTTCCATAAGTCACGATAGAATCATTATTATCCCCTTTTCCTGTATAACCATTTGATAAAACTTGTAAAGCACTATCAAAGATTGGAATTTTATCTCCAACTTTACTGATGTGAATCGCAATATTTGCTTTCTTCAATTTTTCTACAAAATGATTATTTGTCAGTTCACCGGGGCTAACCCAAATTTCTTTTATTTTTATTTTATCAGCTAAATTCAAAAAATCTCCAACATGGTCAGCGTCCGTATGCGTCAAAATGAGCTGGTCGATTTGACTTACTCCAACAGATTCAAGATATGGAATGAGTGTTTTTTCGGCATTTGTTTGACTTTGAGGTTTTTGCCAACTTTCTTGCGGAAGGGCTAATCGTCCGCCTGTATCAATCAAAATTGTTTCTTTATTAAATTTATCTTGCAAAAAAATACTATCTCCTTGACCAATATCAACTGCTGTGATACTGGGGTAAATTGGATTTTTACAAATAAAAAAACTACAAACAATTAGGCCAGCAAAAATTATTTGTCTTCTTTTCTTAAAGAGATTATCAATTAACAAACCGATTAGGAAAAATAAGATTAATAATTCAATTGGCCGGGGATTCCCTAAAACCAAAGGATAATGTAAGGGTAAATCAACCTCATGAATTAGCCATTCTAGAATTTGAAAAATATGATTTATATTAAAATTATAGCCAATTAGAGACAAGAGAAAAGTTCCTAATAGTAAAGGCAATAAGATTACATCAAATAAAAAGCCAAAGCCAATCGTCAGTAAAATTGAAAAAGGCTGAAAGATATGAAAATCCAAAATGAGTAAAGGTAAAACACTCAAAGAAATCACTGATGATTCTGTCAGTAATTTTCTTATTCCTTTTAGTTCTGAAAATTTATGATTAATCATTGAAATGACAAAAGCATAAAATAAAGTTAGTTGTCCTCCTGTTGTCAGTAAAAATTTAGGACTGACAATCATCAGAAGAAAGGTTGTCACTGCTAGGTTATCTAAAGGATTTAGACGAATATTTTTTTGAAATAAAGCTCGTAATACTGAAACCGAAAATCCTGTCATAAATGCATAAAAAATTGAAAAGGGAATTTGCCAAATATTTAATTTTTCTCTCGTTATTCCTAGTCGAAGAATAATTCTACGAAACCAATCAATGAAAAAATTAACTTGCATTCCCGATAAGGCAAAAAGATGAATAATTCCTAATGAACTGTAAATGTCTCCTATTTGATTAAAATCTTTACTTAAAAAGCCAAAAAGTAAGCCAGTCATATAATCATTCATTGGCTTTGGAAAATGAGTTTGTGACCAGACAATTGCTTTTCGTCTTAAAACACGGAGGTCAAAAGTGTCGTTTAAAACTATTTTATTAATTTTATCAATCGTAATTTGCCGATAAATATCCTGGCTCGCTAAATACTTTTGATTATCGAATCCATTAAAATTTCTTTGTTTTTCTGGAATTTGAAGGTTTCCTGTGAAACTCAGCTGACAATTTTGACTTAGATTTTGATAAAATTTTTGTTCTTTTTTACTTTTTAGAGTCTCGTAAACTTGATAATTTTGGTCTCTTTCTTTTCCTTGAAAACTTAGTAAATCACCATTAACTTGGATAGTGTCGGGGATCATTGTAATTTTGGAAAGAGTGGTTGGCTGATTTTCACTATTCTTAATCGTATCCATTTTTACTACTAAGAAAAAACTTCCCATAACTAATAAAAATGGGATGACTAAATAATATTTTCTATATGAGGCAAGTAAACTTGAAAAAATGAACAAAATGAGACAAAGTAAATTAAAATTGAAGATTAAAAAATACAAGATAACAGAAAGATAAGCTAAAAATATCAAAGGAATTTTATTCAAAACACAACTCATCTTTCAATTTTTCTAGTGTTTTATCTCCAAAACCGGAAACTTTTCCCAAGTCTTCAAGTGATTTGAAATCACCATTTTTCGTCCGAAAATCGATGATGTCTTGAGCTTTTTTCTGACCAACACCTGTTAATTTTTGTAGTTCAGTCAAATCTGCTTGATTGATATTTATTTTTTCAGTGGTTGTTGAGACTTGACTAGTGACCGAATTAGCAGAGCTATCAGTATTTTCTGTGCTTGAATTTTCACCAATTTTTGGGACATAAATTACTTCTTCATCTTTTAATTTTGCTGACAGATTAATTGATTTCTGGTCAGCTTGGTCAGTAAAACCACCAGCTTCCTTAATTAGATCAACTAGACGTTCATCTGACGAAATTTGATAGACATTAGGCTTTGTTACCGCACCTTTTAAATCAACCATAATTTTACTGACAGATTTTTCATTAGGTTCACTAAATTTACTGACAGAGCTTTGCCTGCTGACAGAACTTAAATTTTCTACTGACAGATTTGTAGTTGGCTTTTGACCGTTGGTTAAAACGTAAAAAATCCCACCAGCAATGAGCCCACAAACAACTAAAACAATCATTTTCCAATATTCTTTTACTTTTTCTAAAATCTTATCCATACTTTTATATACGAAAAAACTCTTGGAAAGTTTCCAAGAGTTGAATTATAAAATATTTTTTATTTAAAGATGAATCGATAAGCCAAAATTATTAGAATGATAATGATGACAAGAGCCAGACGCAGTGGAGAATTTCTCCGCCATGGATTTTTCTTTTCACCATTTTCACTGACCAGTTTGTCAGTTGTTTTTTTCTTCGAATTTCGACCTGTCAGTCCTTTAAAAAGTTGACTCATAATTTTTTCATCACTGTAAGAAAGAACATTTCGCGCATAAATTTTCTCACCCGCTTTTGCTATGGCAAGTGTTGCTAAAAGTTGTAATCCAAGAGCAATCCAGGCTTCTGTCGTTGTTGAATATTGAATAGCCAGTCGGCTAGTCATCAATGTTGGACTGATAAATGGAATAAAACTAAGAACTTTCAAAACAATATTCCCCGGAACAGTCGAGCCAGCAATTCCCCCAATATAACCAATCATCGCTAAAAAAGCAATTGGCTGAGTAGCTTGTTGCACCTGAGCTTGTTCATTAACCAGAGATGCCACAATTGACGCGAGAATTAAATAACCTAAAATCCCAATTAAAGACATGGCTACCAAATAAATTCCGAAACCGAAAGTAATCCCTGAAAGCATGGTACCAATTGCTTTAATCTGATCTAAATTTTTGATAAAAGGATAAGCAATTCCAAAACCAAGCACATAAATTCCAAGCTGAGTCGCTAATAGTAGAATTACACCAATAATTTTCCCATAATACTGTACGTTTGAGCTAGTGGCCGCGAGTAACGTCTCCATAATTCGACTAGATTTTTCATTACCAATTTCCTGTCCGATGATTCCCACATACATCATCATCAATGTGAAAATTAAAATCGAGGCAATGGAGCCAATTGCAATATTCGCGCCAGTCTGTCCATCACCTGTTGACTTTTGTCCAGAACTTGTTTGTGTTTTCATTGTAAACTTAGCTGGACTAAGAAGTTCTTGAACATCGGCGGCTGACAGATTGAGACGTTGTGCTGTTTTTGAAATATTAACTTGAGTCAGTGCAGTTTGAAAACTTGATTGGTCAAATTTGACACTTGATTTATTATCAGTGACAATGGTATAAGCTCCATTATCTTCGGTTAAAAATCCATCAATTTTTCCGGAAGAAAGGTCTTTTTTAGCGTCATCTAAAGAAGACTCGTTACGAATATCTGCTTTTAAAGTGTCATTTTTAGAAAGAATCTGAGTTAGAGCAGGATTATCGACTACAACCATTTTTGGACTTTGATTAGCCCCGCTACTGATGACTAAACCGATAATTAAATAAATCGCTCCTAGCAAAAATGGTGAAAGGACAAGTGCCCAAAAGCCCACTCCTTTGACACGACTTCGGTAAATATTTTTTGCAACAAGCCAAGTTTGATTTTTCATTTTATTTCCTCACTTCTTGCACTTAAATTTTCTTGATTGTTCTCAGCTGCTTCCATTCGGAAAATTTCATCTAGTGACGGTGGAGACTGAACAAATGCTTGAACATAGCCATCTTTAGCCACTTTTTGGAAAATTTCACGTCCAACTTCTGCCTCAGATATTTTTATTGAACGACCACTTCCTCTTTTTTCAATTGATTCAACTCCTGTAATTACAGAGAGCTCTTCATTGGGCAGATCAGACTCCAAATAAATACGGGTACGGCCATAAGAAGCTCGAATGGCTTCAACCGTTCCATTTAAAATTGTTTGACCGCCTTTTAGCATTAACAAATGGTCAGATAAAAGCTCAACATCACTCATATTATGGTTAGAGAAAATAACCGCCGCTCCCTTATCACGACTCCGTTTAATCTCATTTCGCAAGAGTTCTGTATTCACTGGGTCAAGCCCTGTAAATGGCTCATCCAAAATCAAAAATTCAGGCTCATGAATCAAAGTGGCAATGAATTGAATTTTTTGGGCATTCCCTTTAGAAAGGGTTTGAACTTTGTCGGTTGGTTTACCAACGACCTCTAAACGTTTCATCCAGTCTTGTAGCTTTATCCGGGCATCTGCTCGTTTCATTCCATGGAGTTCCGCAAAATAAAGAATTTGGTCTTCAACTGTCATCTTTTGATAAAGACCACGTTCTTCGGGTAAGAAACCAATTTTTTGCTTGATTTCTTGCGTAATCGGTCCATCTTGCCAAGTAATTTTCCCTTGGTCAGCTGATATAAAATTAAGAATCATCCGAAAAGTCGTTGTTTTCCCAGCACCATTTTGACCAATTAAGCCCATAACTTCACCTGGTTTAACAACCATATTGAGATTATCAACAGCGATTTTATCACCAAAGCTTTTTCGAACTTTGTCAATCTTTAATGTCATAATTTTCCTTACTCTTCCTTTTTTTCTAATTATATCATTTTATTTTCACTTTTAACCTCCTTTTCCCTCTTAGGTAAGACAAAAAATGTCTTAATTTTGTCATTTTAATTTTCTTTCTTCATTTGACCTCTAAATCCTAAAAAACTTAGGATCAAAAGGAGCATGCTTGCAAAAAAAGCAGGTCCAGCAGAACTAAAACTACTCATACCCCACAGCCATCCTTGCCCCTGAGCTAAATAAACTCCTGTGTTGATTAAGTCAATTAGAAAAACTAAACTCAGAATGAGCCACAAAACTTTTAAGCTTTTCATTTTCCGAGATTTTATCCCCAGATGCCAAATCCAAAAAGCAGCAAAAGTAAAGATTAAACTTCCAAAAAGATAAATGAGCTCAACAGATTGAAGCCAGTAAAAATGCCGACTCTCAAGGCTAAAACCAATAACTGTCAATAGTCCTGCAAAAATCAGGACGGGGATAAAAATGGACCAGATAAATTTGTTCATTTTTTCTTCCTTTCTACTTTTAATTTATTTAATTTTATTTTAATATTTTTCTTACCAAATACAAAATGTTTTACTTTTTCAATAAAATAATAAAAAATCTTGACTAATTAGCCAAAATTTTTTCTAGTTCATTCTCTGACAAATCTGTCAGTAATTTTATCGCAGTAACTTTATCAGTAGTTTGGAGAGAGCGTTCTAACCAAACAATACCATACCATTGTTCAAACTTATAACCCGCTTTTGGAAAAAGTCCAATTTGTTCAAAACCAAATTTTTTATGAAATGCAACACTTGCTGGATTTGGATAGGTAATACAAGCATAAGCACGCTGATAATTAAGTACCGATAAAGCTGTCAGTAACTTTTGATAAAGGGCACTACCAGCGCCATGTTGCCGTTCATTTTCATCTAAATAAATTGATAATTCAACCACCCAATCATAAGCCGCCCGTTCTCGATAAGCGCCAGCATAAGCATAACCAATGATTTTGTCATTTTCAATCGCCACAATATAAGGATAGCGACTTCCTATTTTTTCAATTCGCTTTTCAAATTCTGCAATCGTTGGGACTTCATACTCAAAAGTAATGGCAGTTTTTTCAACATAAGGTTTATAAATTTCTAAAAGTCTTTTAGCATCAGACTTTTTCGCTAATCTAAACTCCATTTCCTTCTCCTTTACATTTTTAACTATTATACACCATTTATTAATTACTGACAGAAATTTCTACACATTTTTATTTAACATTTTTTTATCAGAGATAAATAAAAAATTACTGACAGCTCTGTCAGTAAAAATTTTCCATAATAAAAAAGCTGGATGCTCCAACTTTTACATCTTAACCAACAATTGTCACAATGACTAAACCAATCAAAGTTAGAATCACAACAAATCCTGCATTTACAATTGTAAAATATTTTACAAATCCTCGCGTTTCACCACGCGCATTCATTCTAATAACTTTGTAAGCAATCAGCGTTGCCATTGACGAAACAATTGTACCAATTCCCCCAATATCAGCTCCAAGCACCAAAGAAACAGCATGAGGAGTGAACGGAGAAATCAAAATTGGGGCCGCGATATTAGAGATAAATTGACTCATAATCACAGTTCCTAAAAAAGAAGCCTGCGGTCCAACTAAAGTATTACTGATAAAATCAGTCAACACACTGATATTAGCAATATTTCCTACAATCAAAAAGAAAAAGATAAATGTAAATAAAAGATGATAATCAATTCCTTTAAAAAGTCTCGGACGATAGATTAATACAACCAAAGCAACAATTGCTCCAGCAAGATAAAAATTCACATAGCCAAAAACCGAAGCTGCCATCAATAACATCAAAACAACAAAAATAGAAGTTTCAACTTTATTAAATTGCGTCACTTTAGTTTCAATCACCAAAGGCTCATTATCAATGAATTGACAAGCAATCATCAAAATCAATAAACCCAAAATCCATAAAGCGCCTGTTCCTTTAAAAAAGTCCAAATTAGTTAAAGCGGCACCACCATGATGTGCTGCTACTTTATAAAAAGAATACAAATAAAGATTATGCGGATTACCTTGCGGAAGTAAGGCAGAACCAATGTGACAGGCTGGAACAATCAATGCTGCTCCAATATAAACTGACTTTCGGTTTTTAATTTCTTTAGTAATCGCTAAATAGAGCGGTAAAACCGTCAAAATTGTTAAATCATTTGTAAAAAAAACGGCTAAAAAGAAGGTAAGTAGCGTCGTAAATCGAACGAGCTGACGCGTTGTTGTACTTCTTTTAACTAAGGATTGTCCCAAATACTGTAACAAACCTGTTTCTTTAAAACCACCAATTACAAGCATCAAACCTGAAACTGTAACGATGACGTGATAATTAAAGAAACGCGTTGTCACTCCACCCAAACTAATGGCAATAATTGCAATAATAAACGAAATCAGAAAAACTTTGTCCACTAGAAACCAATTTTTAATGGCCGTCCATACTTTTTGGGATTCGCGCTGAGTAGCTGAATGTTCCACTACTTCTCCTAACTAGCATATAAAATTTTGCACCACAATAAATTATAACATCTAAAGATGACAGTGACAAGCTTTTTCTCATATAAAAGTAAATTAATTTCAAAGGGACTTTTTCAAGTAGAAAATACATTTATTATCTATATATTCCATATAAAATTTCATCAAAAAATCCCCCTGACTAGGAGGGATTTGAAAGAAATTAAGCTACTCGCTATAGCTTATTTACGTAACCATGACTTTTAGGTAAACGCTTTCCTATAAGGATAAATATATTTTATCATTTTGTGTATCCGTTTGCAAGAATTAACTGAAATAGATTTAATCTTTTTTTATATTAGAAGTCATATAAGACTTTTTAACTTTTACAGAAAAATTTCAACTACCATTTTTCTAAGACCAAAGTCATTTCCCAAAAATCAGCCTCCATTTTACTACTAATCAAAAAAGCCTCAAGCATCTGTTCTTGCTCTTGTTCATCACTTTCTTGATAAAGCCGATTAATAATATCACACTCTTTTGCGATTTGGACGGTAGCTTCTTCACTCGCATAGGTTTCAATCCATTTTTGATACAAAGGATTGGGCGACCCCACCTTAATTAATCGTAAACCAATTTCATGATATAGCCAAGCACAAGGCAACATTCCCGCAATTGCACTATTAACAGAGCCATCAATAAGCTGACGATACATATGAGAAACATAATGATAAGCAGTGGGAGCAACCGGCGTTTCTAAAATTTCTTGTTCACCAATCTCTAATTCTTTAAAAAATCCCTCGCGAACAAAAATCTCTCCATTTTTTAGTTCTTCGGCATTTAATCTTAAATGCGCTTGAATCTCTTCACTAGCAGATTTCTTGGCAATAAGAAAATATAACTTACTAAAATGTTCAAGATAATAACGGTCTTGCAACAAATAATAGCGAAAAACCTCAGGAGCTAATTCTCCACTCACTAATCCTTGAATAAAAGGATGCTCAAAACTTCTTTCCCAAAATATTGATGATTTTTCTCTTGCTAATTCAGTAAATAACATTTCATTTCTTCCTTCATAATATTAAAAACATATGCCTATTCATTAAAATAAACTTGCCAATGTCGATGACAATTTGGATTAAAAGCAGAGCTGCACTTGATACACTCTCCTCGCGAATAATCATTAAAATTTAATTTTGTTCCACAATGGCCACAAAGTACTGGAAAGTCTTCTTTATCAGTAGCCCTAAATAAATGATTCTCTAATTCATCGTGACAATGATAACAAGAAAAATACTTTTCACAGTCTGAACATTTTAGGGCGACAATATCATTTTCTTGATGATAATGAGTACACCTGCCTTCCTCATCTATCACTTTCCCCCAGATTTTTTCTCGCAATAAAATTCACCTTTCATTACCAATCAACTTTCACAACTTCGCCACTTTTAAAAGTTTGTAATTCTCCTGATTTTGCTTTTAAAATCAAGCTTCCGTCATCAGAAATTCCTTCTACTTGTCCATTAACAGCTTTTGTTCCCAATTTTAAAGTCACATTTTTACCAAACAACAATGACCTCTTTCGATACTCATCAATTAAATCTGGCTGTCTATAATTTGCGAAATTATTTATCACTTCTTTAGCCATTTCTGCTAAAAGCTGATTTCTGTCTATCTTAAACTCAGGATTTATTCCCTGAGCCTTTTCGGATAAATCTGCTGGAAAATCTTTTGTTGACAGATTTAAGCCAATTCCCATAATGAAATTTCCAGCAGAGCTTGATTCTAAATCTAAAGCAGCTTCAGTGATAATTCCGCCAACTTTATAGGTCCCCAAATAAATATCATTAACCCATTTGAGTTGAAAGTTTTTATCTTTATAAAATTGTTCAAGGACCTTGACAACGGCCACAGCCGTACTTGTCGTCAATAATCCTATTTTCAAAATATCATGACTGGGGTTGGGTAAAATAATACTAAAATATAATCCAGTATCACTTGGAGAATAGAAATTTCGGCCACGCCGACCGTGTCCCTCCGTTTGATTATTTGCAACAAAAATAAGAGGTTGTTTGACCTCATGTGAAGACAAATATTGCTTCGCTAACTCTTGCGTAGAAGTCACCTCATCAAAAACAAAAATTTTATCTTCAAATTTCATTCCACTATAAAAATTTATCGTATCTTCATCTAATGAATTATTTCCAACATACTTATAGCCCAAATTTTTACGACTTTCGATTTGATTGCCCTTGCGCTTTAAAGTATTAATTGCTTTCCAGATACTTTCTCGACTAAGCTTTAGCTCCTCAGCTAATTCATCACCCGAAACCCAGTTTCCTTTTTGTTGAAGAAGTTTTAACAAGACAAATTGTTTTGTTGTTCGCATAATTATCACTTTCTAAAATACATTTCAAAGCCTCCTTCTTTTCTAAGACGTCGCACGATAAGAACAGTCAAAATGGCTTTGATACAATCACCAGGAATAAAAACTAAATTAGAAATCAACGAAGTAATTAATGGAATATTAGATTGAATAGATAGCCAGATTGCTCCGACTAGATCAACAAAAATAACTCCAAACACTAAAACAATGATTAATTCTCCAATCCAATTCTTTGAAGCTGTAATTTGCAATTTCTTAAGGAAAAAACCTATTAAAAATGGTGTAAAAAGCCAAGCCATTCGGTAGCCTCCCGAAGGCCCTAAAAAGCTCGCTGCTCCGCCATTTCCACCCGTTAAAACAGGTAAGCCAATTAAAGCTAAAGTAAGAAATGCTCCTACCGAAATTGTACCATATTTGGGGCCAAGAAGTCCCCCAGCCATCATTATTCCCATATTTTGCAAGATAATTGGGACAGGAATAAAACCAATTGGTATTCCTGGTAAAAATCCTAGAATAATAATAAATGCAGTCATAAAGGCTGAATACGTTAATGTTTTGACTTTTTGATTCTTAGTCATATTTGCTACTCCTGATTTTATATTTTACAATAAAAGAATTTTTTATTATACTGATATCATATCAAATAGTAACCCTAAAATCAAATTTAGGTTAACTGTTAATTTTATTATTTGCTTTTTTATTCACACAAAGGAAAATTTTAGATGGAAAAAAATAAATTTAATTTTTCAAAACTGGCCGCACTTTTTACTGATTATCCAGCTCTTAAAATAGACGAAATTTCATATAGCTACCAACAAATCAATGATTTAATACAAAGAAAATTAACAGATTATAGCCACTCCTCTAAAACTGTTATTACTCTAATAAATGATAGTCCCTTGAATTTTATTATTGATTTTCTCGCAATTATCGAAAGTGGAAATTATCCACTTGTCGTGGATAAATCTTTTAAGAAAAAGTCTTTTGAATTCGGACTTATCCCTGAGGATACTTTGTTCTTAGCAAGCACATCTGGGACAACTGGACCGCCCAAAATCTATTATCGTAACTGGGAATCTTGGAAAATGGGTTTTGAAGTTTGTGATGATTTATTTCATTTGAGCAACTCACAAGCTCTTGCAACTACTAGCCCACTCACTACTTCATTAGGACTTCATACACTCATGTGTGCTTTATATCTAGGAAAAACCTTCCTAGCAATTACAAATCCTTCACAATTTATAAATATTACGGAAAACTATGCTCTCTTTACCGTCCCAACCTACCTCTTAAATAACCTCAATGAATTATTTGCTTTAACTTCTCCAGAGATTATTTTTTTAGGTGGAGGAACACTCAGCCCAGAGGCAATTAATAAAGTAAGAAAAAAACTTCCGCAAACTCAAATGATTGAGTTTTATGGAAGCTCTGAAACAAGTTTTATTTCATGGCAAGCAGTTAATGATGGTAAAAAAACATCATCTGTAGGAAAACTCTTTCCACACGTAGAGCTCACTTTAGGACCAAAATATCGTCTTACAGTTAAAAGTCCTTATTTATTTTCTGGCTATCTTAATCAACCTTATCCACAATCATGGACAACTGATGATTTAGGAACCTTAAAAAATAATCATCTTTATTTATTTGGACGTCGGTCTGACATTATCGAGCATGGTGCAAATAAAATTTTTCCAGAAGAAATTGAGCGTATGGCAAAAGATTTATGTGAAGACTGCATCGCTTTTGGAGTTTTTGATGAAAGATATAGTCAAAAAATTGCTCTACTACTCTTAAATCCTATCGAGAAAGAGAAATTAATCAAAATACTAGCTCAAAGACTTCCTAAATACAAACTTCCTCAAATATATTTAGAAACTCCCACTCTTAATTTTACTAAAAATCAAAAAATATCTAGAAAAGAATTAGAAAAAGAATATTTTAGAGGTGTCTATCATGAGCTTTAAAAATCCCGTCGGTATCATAGCAGCAAACCGTTTACCTATAGGAGAAATCAATGGTTTTTATAAAAAAATTTCTCCTGAAACTTTATATCAAAATCTAATTAAACAACAGTTTAATAAAAATCCACTTCTCAAAAAAGCTGATATTGACTATATTATTTTGGGAAATGTGACTAATCAAGGAGGAAATTTAGCTCGACGTTGTGCCTTAAAAGCAGGATTTTCTAGCCAGGTCCCAGCTTTTACAATTGACCAGCAGTGCGGTTCTGGACTGACAGCTATGATTAGCTCTGCAAACTACATTATTTCTGGTGAAGCTTCCATTATTTGTACAGGAGGGGTAGAAAGCACATCTCAAGCCAATATTGTTCTTGATTCAGAGAGTTATCAGCCAATTAAGCGATTTAAAACGGCTCCTGAACCCTATGAAGATTTCGACATGGGAACACTTGCCGATATGACAGCCCTAAAATACAATATTTCTCGTAGTGTTCAAGACCTTTACGCTCTAAATAGTCATAAAAAAGCGTCTCAAGCTATTGAAGGAAAACTTTTAGAAAATGAAGTTTTCCCCTATCAAGATGAAGAATTTACAATAAGTAGCGATCAAACTGTTCGCCCTAAATCCTCAATGGAAGCTTTGAGCAAATTAACCCCTGCTTTTACCACTAACGGAACAGCCACTGCTGGAAACTCTTGCCCAATAAACGATGGTGCTTCTTCAATCATATTGTCATCCACTAATAATCCTTTTGATTTTCAAGGCTATTATTTAGGACAAACAACTATTGCTTTATCTCCATCAGATTTCTTATTAGGCCCAATAAAAGCAACTGAAAAACTTTTACAGAAATTTAACCTTAAACTTAATGATATTGAGGCTATCGAATTAAATGAAGCCTTTGCCAGTCAGGCCATTTTATTCCAAAATTATTTTAAGCTTGATGATATAAAATTAAATGCTTATGGTGGTGCCCTTGCATTTGGTCATCCTTACGGTGCAACTGGTGGCATTCTAATTTCTCGACTCTTAAATCGCCTAAACCAAGTGCAAAAACCATGTCTTGGCATCGCAACTTTGTGCGTAGCTGGAGGTATGGGAATCAGTGTACTGATAGGTAATCACTGGTATCAAAAATGATTTTAATCGCTCAAAAAAGTCTTCCAAGACATTTTAAATTAGAGGGCCAAAAAAATTTTCTCTCCTTACTTCCACAATTGTGGCAAGAATTAGAAGGAATTCCCTACAGTCTTAAAAATGGAGAAAATTGGTTACTATCCGAAGAAATTATTCGCTATCCATCTTCTAATTATTCATTTGATAAACTGAAACTTTATTTACTAAGTGAACACATCACTCGTCATTCAAAAAAATATATAATCAATCTAAGTCTTGAAATAACTAGCAATACAAAGTTATTGGCACAAATTAACCTAAGTCTATTATCTGAGGATTCCTGGAATGAAATTATACAAAAAAATCAATAAGGCTGATTTAATTGATTATCTTCAATCAGTTAAAGATACCAATTCTTTACACTACGGTAAAAATCCCATTATACCTGGAAATTTTTTATTATTTATTTTAGAAGAGATGTATCAAGAGTTCTATTCTGTGCCTTTATCATACTTAAAAGCAAATTTCTGCTCACCAGCCTATTTGAATGAACGCTTTTGTTTTATATTTAATCAAAACGCTTTTCAAATTACTGACAGAAATCAAACATTAATCCTAAAAGGAGAATGGAAGCAATGAACAAACGAACAATTTTGATTACCGGTGCAACAAGGGGAATCGGCTGGGCAATTGCTCAGAAAGCTGCTCAGGCCAATCACAAAGTCATTTTAACTGGCCGTGACCCACTTAGTTTAAAAAGTAGAGCTGAAGAATTGAAAAAAAAATTTCCCAAAACAGAAATCCAAGCTATTCCACTAGATGTTTCTAATCGCTCTAGCGTTGCTAATGCAGCCAAATTAATAAAGGATATTGATATTCTAATTAATAATGCTGGAATTACTGCTGATAGTACTTTTAAGAAAATGAGCCCAGAAATTTGGGATGAAGTCATTTCTGTCAATTTGACTGGTGTATTTAATAGTACTCACGCTTTGCTTGATAAAATCAATCAAGGTGGACAAATCATTACACTAACTTCAAAATCAGCTTTATTTGGTAACTTTGGGCAAGCAAACTACGCGGCGTCCAAAGCCGGCATCATTGCTTTTACGAAAACACTAGCTAAAGAATTGCAAAAAAGTATGATACGAGTAAATTCTGTTTCTCCTGCTGCCTTAACTGATATGACTCTACCAGTATTAAAAAGTTTAAAAGAAACTTATGGTCAGAATATCCCTGATGAATGGAAAATGGGTTCAAGCTCTGATGTCGCTAATTTTATTATTATTGATTTAATTGAAAGCGAAATGACAGGCAAAATTTTTTCCGTTAACGGCTCTGAGATTGGCTATTGGCAAGAACCTACATTTCATAAACTTTAATAAGGTATAGAAAGAGAATTAAATGACTTGGTATCACGAATTAGGAATAAAATATCCTCTTTTTCAAGGTGGAATGGCTTGGGCTTCTAATGCTGAATTAGTAGCTGCTGTTTCAAACAATGGAGCTTTGGGAATTATTGGTAGCGGCGGACGGACAGCAAATGAACTGAGAAGAATGATAAGAAAAACAAAAACTCTCACTTCACAGCCTTTTGGCGTTAATTTAATGTTACTCGATAAAAATATCAAGCAACTTTTAGAAGTGATTTGTGAAGAAAAAATATCAGTAGTGACAACTGGTGCAGGGAGTCCTAAAGAAATTATTGATACTATAATTGCTAATAATATCAAACTTTTCCCTGTGGTTCCCAATAAAGAAATTGCCCTAAAAATGTTAAAACTTCCTATCTCCGGAATCATTGTAGAAGGAAATGAAGCAGGAGGTCACGTGGGGATCCAAAACTTGGCGTCACTTCTCAAAGAAATTGCTCCAATCTGTCCCTTACCGCTCATCGCTGCTGGTGGAATTTATAATCACCATACTGCTTCTTTGGCTAATATTTTAGGTGCAAATGGAGTACAAGTTGGCACCGCCTTTTTATTGGCAAAAGAATGTCAAATTTCACCAATTTACCAAGAATTAATCTGCAAAGGTGAAGAAAATGGAACAAGTTTAATCTCAGATAAGAATGGCCATCTGACCAGACTATTAAATATCTCATCAGAATATCCTTTAAATAAATCATTGAAAGCCGCAGTAGAAAAAGGTGATTTAATCAATGGTGCATTTATGGCTGGTAGCTCTTCTGCTTATCTTGAAAAAATTGAGCCTGTTGAAAATATTATTCAACGAATTATGAAAAAATAAAATTTAGATTAATCCTCTTTATTATTTAAAGTGATTCTATCAGAGTTTTCATTGTACCTATTTTCTCTAATATCACAAACTAAGTAAGATATAAATCATAAAAAAATACTCCCCAAAATCAAGGGAGCAGTTTTTTTATTTTACCCGATAGAACCCTCCATTTAAAAATGGAATTTCTTAATCTCATAATATGACCCGAAACGTTGATACATTAGCATAAATAAGTTTAGAACATTTTCAAAAAAATGTCATATTCACATAGAAGTTTAAGACTTATGCCCCTTTTTTGCCCCTTTTTATTTATGGTCCTTCTAAACCTTATTGTAATTTCTTATTTGTTATAGTATCAATCTTCAACAGGATAGTTCTAATGCTACTACTTTTATACTTAAAAAAACGTTATATAGCTATATATCAAACATTCTTCTTTCACAAATAATCTTTTATATGATTATAGTCAACAGGCGCTAAGTACCATCTTTGTATTTTTTCATTAACATCATTGGAATGGCTATGAAATTCTTTAAACCCTTCATCAAACAGTCCTAAATAAATATCTTTGGATATTTGATTCCCAACATAATCATTAAATGTTATTTGAAATTTAAAACCTCTAAAATATTCAGAAGTTGATTTATTTTCGCCTAAACTAACGCCAATTCCATTAGGTGTATTTTCTCTTCGACTCCTCTGATTTAAAATGAATAATAAATATTGAATATATAATTCTTCTCTAGAGGAAAGTTTCAGCAAAAAACTTTCCCCAGAGATTATTGGACCTATACGATATCGCCGACTATCATGAGAAAATACTACTTCTTTTTTATGATCATTGTAGATGATATTATATTTAATTCTGTTTGTATCAATATATTTAGCATAAATTTGTGTAAAACCATGAAATATTAATGGTGAGTTAAGACCATCTTTTTCCCAACTTTTTATTATTTTATCAAAAGCTGGGAATGTAACTTTGATTTCTACTTCTGAAACTGGAGTTTTTCCCACATTAATAATAGGTATGCTTACTCCAGAACTCATAAAGGGATTAACTTTAATAGAACTATCAGTATCAAAATAATATCCAATTTCATCCTTTGAAAATTCAGGATAGAAGCTCCCTAGAGATATTCTTCCTTCATTTTCTTTTTTTGTTCTTTGGTTATCAAAATATCTTTGCAAAAAAAGAACTACAAAAGAAGTAATAACTGCTAAAGCCGTCGCTATACTTCCGACCATACTCCAAGTCAAGTTCCAATCAATATTACCC
The DNA here is from genome assembly GCF_011800585.1 of Lactococcus sp. EKM203L. Taxonomy (NCBI): domain Bacteria; kingdom Bacillati; phylum Bacillota; class Bacilli; order Lactobacillales; family Streptococcaceae; genus Lactococcus; species Lactococcus sp. EKM203L. The sequence continues at coordinate 182,963 of NZ_JAALEQ010000001.1, read as the reverse complement.
ATAAACTCATTATTCCTCCAAATTGTATCATATTTTGTTAGTATACCATAATGTATCCAAATATTTTTGAACAATAATAAAGATTAATTGGTTAACTGAAGTATTTCGATTTTCAAAATACGGAAAACAAAAAACACCCGCCGAAGCGGGTTAATTTTATAGTTTATTCGCATTCAATCGACGTTGTAGTTCTCTGATAGAATCAGAAACTTTACTAATTGTTCCGTCTTGTGTTGTTCCGAGATGTTTTTGTAGTGCTTTAATCGTAGCTTGACCAAATAGTCCGTCTTGCTTAATTCCTAAGAAACTTTGCAATGCTTTTACTACGTTTGAGCCTGTCAGTGATGAATCAAACTGTGCCGCATAAATATTTTGATTAAAGGTTTGTTTATATTGGTGACTGATTACTCCGTCTTTCCCGGCTGTATCAAAGTATTCTTGCAATCGTTTAGCTGTCGCATTACCAAATTGTCCATCAACGTTTAATGTAACCATTTGAGGTTTACTGTCAGTATTTGCTGAACCTGAGCCAATAATTCGATAAAAGTGATGTGGCAAGCGAGTACTCATATATGCATCATTCGTATCAACCGCAATTCCGTTGTGAGTGTAAGAACAGTGGATGAATGAGCCATTGCTTAGGAAAATACCCGTGTGTCCGTCAGAGCCAGCAGAACCACCAGGAGTGCCTGAGATAAAAATATCACCACGTCGTACTTCTCCTCGACTAATTTCTTTCAGTTTTGAACCAGACATCCCAAACAAGGTTTCAGTATTTCCTATTGAACCAGCTGACAGAAAGCCACCGGCAATCATTGAAAAGAACACTGACGAGCTGCAATCATAACTTTTTGGACCCATTCGTGAAGTCATTGAATAGGTAACTTTACCTTTTCGTGCTTGCATCCAAGCAATCATATTTTCAATACTTGGCATTATTCGCCTCCTTCTGTGAATTCGTGGTCAGAATCAGATGCCTTAACTACTTGAACACTATCTCCATTTTTTAAACTTTTAGTAAGTTCAGTTCCTTTTTTAGCTGCATGAGTGAAGTCATTATTCTTCCACCAAGCCCAAAGTGCAAAAACTGTTGTAATTACAGTGCTAACAGTATTATCATCAAGTGGCAATGGATTAATACCCAATGCTGTTAAAATTTGGTTAATGATAGCTAACCAAAGCAAAACTGTACGTGTGAGTGTTCCTTTGTCAATTGTTTTCATGTTCTTTCTCCTTTTTATACTTTTCGTAAATTTCGTGAGCATAATGATTGCCCCCTAACGCTGTATATTCATCAAAAATACCACTGACAATTTGTAAGCCATAATCATGGTTAATTGCTTCTCCAAGCTCAACACGCTTAATGACTACTAAAAGTATTCTTAATTGCTCCTCCTGTTTTTTGGTCATTTTTCGATACATCCATCCAAAAATACCAGAAATTATAAGAAGAGCGGCCCAATTATCAATAACAAGCTTGAAAAAAAGCCACCCTTCATATACTAATGCATCCATACCCCCTGCTTTCTAATAATTGATACTCCAATGCAGTGCCTGTAATCATATTAGTAGTAATGTTGTTTGATTACACCAGCCATATACTGCGCCATTGTTCTCATTTTTCTTTGTTTAATAACTATTTTTAATTTTACCTGCAATACATTCAGCGATACGCTTTCCGCCTTCGTCTGATGGATGCAAACCGTCAATCATCATCGTTGAATAGTTGTTAATTCCAACACCGCTCTCATGATACATATCTTTAAAAGGTACTTTTTGTGTTTTTGAAACTTCAATAGTTGCGTCTATATATTCTTTAAGATATTTCCCTAAACCATTTGTGTTATAGTCAGCGTCTTTATTGTCTCCTAACGAGTTTCTTTGTCGCCACATCGGGCTCAAAACAATAATTTTTAATCGTGGAAAATTATATTGCAAAATAGACAATGCTTTTTTATACGTATCTTGATAATTTTCTAGTGTATATCCTAGCCCATAATCGTTTGTGCCATAAAATAAGGTTAAATATTCTAAGTTTTTGAAGTCTACTGCTTTTAAATTCGTTAAAGCTGTATCGTAGCCTTGAGTGTTCGCTGCTACAGCGTCTTGTGCTGCCCATTTTGTGGCATCATCACTAACTTTGACAATTTCATGAACTAAGTTAATAAACGAAAATGGTTTGTAGTCAGCTTCATCTCTGTCACATACAGTAGTTCCACCAAAACCTGTGACTTTAATTTTTGGAATACCTAACAGTTTTGATAACGGGCTTTGATATTTGTCATTCTGTGTAATACTATCCCCCATACAGCAAATAGAGGTTACTTCTCGAGGTGTAGTTGTCTTCCATGGAGACTGAATATTACTTTTCATATCCATGTATCTGAAATATTGTACTTGTGCATCATATCCACTGTACATCGTTTGGATTACCCAGCGATAAGGGTCATATTTTCCGCCAAACGGTTTTACCACTAAATACCCTGCCCCATCTGCCGCTGGGAATTGTGACGGTCTGTTATATGCATCGGTTACAACGTAATTACCTTCTTTAAAAATATTATTTAAGTTATAGTTTTTATCTAACACATCAAACGCGGTCAAAGGTGTTTCAGACATTTCCGCATGGTTCATTGCTCCAAAATTACCAAATGCTTTCCATGAAGACGTTGACCCTTCATTATACACCAATCGTTCAAAACTTTGGGTGGGGTTTGAATATAAAATAGTTCGTTGTAAACTCCACGCATTACGGGTGTTGGTATCTCCAAATTGTTGATTGATTAAGAAAAAGGTATCTGAATCTCCATAAGAGGAAGGTCTATTTTTTGCACCAGCCCCCATAAAATGACCCTCTTTTCTAAAACCATTCAAGTCAATAGCACTTGTTAATTTTGTTGTATCGGTCATAAATCCATCATTCAAATTGTCCGCATTAATTGTGGTGAAACTTGCATTTTTTACCCAACTAATTGCATTTGAACCTTTAATTAGTATGCGACTATAACTAATATCTTGATTAATAAATGAATAAAAAGTCTGTAGAACCCACGAATTTGGGTTGTTTTTATCACCAAAAGGTTCAACAACTAAGAACCCACTTGCTGTCCCGACGTCAGAAGGTTTGTTAGTAGCTGTTGTTACAACATAGCGTCCTTCCTCAAAAACAGTATTCAAATCATAATTACTGTCTAGATATTTCTCATTTGTTTGAGAATATTTATTTGTTTTCGCTCGTGTGATTGCATTGTCGGCGACAGTGCTAGTAGTGACTGAATTATCTCCGACAACAGCTACCTTATCACCTGAAATATTTTTCTTTGCTTCTTGTGATAAGTTCGCCCACGAAACTTGTTCGTTACCACCTTTATCAACTTTACTAGCCAAGCCTTGTGCCACTTCATTTTTATCCGCTTTCGTACTATCCAAAAAGACGATTTCAGTTGTTGCGGAGTCAATTTTACTGATTAGACTTGTGAAGTCTTTATTGCCGATTATTTGTTCAATCTCACGTTGAATTTCTGATAGTTCATAAATGTAATTCCCTTGCGGAATACATTCCTTCCATCCGCCAATAACCGAGTATTGAAAATTCTTCGTGCTATCAATTATTTTCTCCCCATTTTCAAATGAAAACCAAGCGGTAACTTGAGCAACCTCTTGCAAAAAGCTATCCGCAACGATGTAATTGAGCTTAGAATTGACATAGTCTACATCGGTGACTTTGTCTCTGATAACATTTCCATTTGGTAAAACGGCATTAAAAAACACAGACAAGCGGTCAAAGTTAAAGAGTTGACCATTTGCTGTGATTGTAGCTTGGATTGATTGTGAAGCGACATCTCCCTGTCGTAACTTAATGAGTCCAACATAGTTATTAGGCTCTGTAGTACTCAAAGTAACTGAGTAATCACTCATATTTATTCTCCTGTTTTCTAAAATTTGATATAATCCCTTGGATTCTTAAAGTGAGCGTTTGATGATGGCCAATATTCATCCATGAATTGGAAGTGCAAATGTGGTCCAGTGACCGGACCAGTCGCTCCCATAAGTCCAATTTGTTGGCCCTTTTTAACATTTTGACCCACAGAAACATCGATTCTGCTTTGATGTGCGTACCCTGTATAAAGTCCATCCGCATGCTTGATGACCGTGTAATTTCCATACCAGTCATAATAATTACTTCCCGCTTGGACCACTTGACCATCGCCTGAAGCTAAGATTGGAGTTGTTGGATTGCCATTAACCAAGTCTATAGCATTGTGAAATTCTTGCGCTCCGGTGATTGGACTCGTTCTCCATCCCATTTCACTTGTTACGGTAATAGGACTTGCAATCGGGGCAATATAGCTTCCTCCGCTTGGAATTTCAAGATTAACAAATTTGTTGAACCATTCTTGCGCCCAAGTGCTACGTTCTGGATGCGGAACCAATGGACGTTCAAAGTTCGATACAAATGCTTGTGTAGCTGTGTTAATATCCGTTAATGTCATGAATTGAGTCCAAGAATAAGGATAAGAACTTGTCGCAATCCATTGGCCATTTGGTGCATGCCACATCAAGAGCTTGAATTGGGCTGTGATTGTGTCAGGATTGTCAGTCACTCCTGCTCTCGTCATAAGGTTAATCATATAAACACGACCAGAGCTAGCGCCCGAACTATCTGTCCATTGCCAAACTCCATAACCGAAACCAGGACGTCCGCCACTTTCATCAGCGGTTGGGTTAGCATCAGATTCACCTTGTGCATTTCCGAGTAAAGCAGCGGCCGCTTGTTTAGAGAAACCAGCTCCAATCGCCATTGCCCAGATTTGCCAGTAACGTTTATCACGATCACTTGTTACCTCTGGTGGATATTGGCCATTCCAACCACCTCCACCACCAGAGTTTCCTCCACCGTTGGTATCGATTTTCACATCATTAACATAAAAGTTACCCTTAACTTTAACATCTCCATAAAGATTTAACTTCCGATTATCTGCTGTACTATCTTTAGGAATTTCTAAAACATTTAAAAATGCACCATTACTTCCCATCGAAGAGAGTGCAAAAGAGTAACCTTGATTTTGGATTGCATTAATCCCTTGGAGTTGTCCACCGACATAAGTTGGAGCAAATGCGAACATTTCTTTTTCAGAAGAACCATCTTTTTTTATAAAACGAATTTTTCCGTCATATAATTCAATGATAAAATCATTATTAACTGAACGAATTTTAATACCAGATAAAACACCAGCTGTTATAAAATCAGCTACAATTGCTCCATCTCGTGTCATAGCTAAACCATATTTCCCGTTGATTCCTGTGCTTGAATACCCAAGCCCATCAACGTTCCATTGCCAGACTTTTTTAGCATCTGCAGCATTTGGTTTATCCATGATTAAAATTCTTCTTGGAGCATCTTTAGGGTCTAAAAGAACATATCCTCCTTTATTTCCTGTAATCCATTGAGAAGCATTGTTTACGGCATTAATGAGTTCATCTGATTTAGTTTCAATTTTTTTGTTAACTGAATTAACTTGGGTTTCTATTGATGAGGTATACATCTCTAAATCATTCCCAAGTACGACAGACTTATACTTTGCGAGTGTTGGATACCAAGTATATTCGATCATTCGCTCTTGGACTTGAATGTCTAAGTTTTTGAGTGAGATATAAGCGGTATCTCCAAATTTAAGACTAGCTACCTTTTGATAAATTTTTTGATATTCTAACGTATTTTCTAAAACCGCCATATCCACTTCATGAGTCACTTTGGGTTCATGAATGCGATCATTATCAAATAATGTTTGACCCCATTTTTTGAGGTCTTCCACAGTTTTGCATTCACTATTCTCTCGTTTAGCAATCTGAACATTTTCTTCTGTTACACCAGAAACACTCAAGTATCCAAAAGTCACAGGATCTTGCTCAACATTGTAATCAGTATCATCAGGAACACCACCGACAAGAAAAAGACGGTTAACTATTGCTGAGTCGTCCACCGTTTCTTCTATTGAAGCCAAATTTTTACCAAAATCAATCCTAAATCCATTATCCTCTCCAATTCTTTCTTTTAAAGTCAAGGTATAATTGTCCATATCAAGTTCAGCATCACATACACCAGCTAAGTTCTGATTACCATTATTACTTCCAATTATGGCATCAATTGGATTCACTTGTTTTGCTGTAAATTGATGGTAACTTGCAACATCTGACTCGTAAAGAAAAGGTTGATCTAAAACAAGATTGGATTTCAAAGCATTCATGATCTGTTTCCCGTTCCCATTTGTCACATTTGCTTCAGGAATAAAGTTGCGATTTGCTTCATAGCCGATATGGAGAGCAGTAATTGAAATTCCATTAAGATTTTTCTTAACCGACTTAATTCTAAAATATTGATAAGTTCCATTTTCGGTAAATGCTTTGATATATTTTTCTTTTTTTATTTTTTTGACATTATTACCATTCAAAAGATAGTTACCATAAAATGAAAAAGAGTTATTTAAGCTTCTTGTAATTTCAGGTAAATCTTTCCAATCAATAATTGGAATCCCATTTTCTTCAAGTTTTTCTGGCATTTTGTCATACAGATAAATTTTTCTTATCATAACCATGAACTCCTCATTGATACTGTTGCTTCAATAAAATTATTAGAAAACGAAATTTCATTTTCCCCAGGGACAATCTCTGGCCATTCGCCTATCGAGCGAACCATTTTATTTAGTTGGTTAATTTCTCCTTTTTCACAGTCAATAATTACCCAATCTTTTGATAGATTTAGAAGTTTAATTATTGTCCCATTTAGATTAACTTCCAAATCTCCTTCATTCGTTGCAATTTCAATAATTGGAAAAGAATTCACAGATCCAGGATTAAAAAAAGTGCTTGTAGGTTCCTTAATAACAAGCTTTTTTTCATTAACTTTTCTTTTGAAAGGCTGGCATCTAAAAGTCAGTTCAAACTTATAAAAAATCCCCCACTCATTTTCAAATTCCAAAGGGCTTGAAAACTTAGGAGTAGCTTCAATATATTTATCATAATCATTGTGCGAAATCAGTTGACCACTACCTGACAGCCACCTTTTAACTTCCTCTAAGTTTCCATATGGAATTGAAATATCTCCAATAGGTAAATCATAAGCTTCATAATCTCCGTACCACTCAGTAAGCGTTCCACTTCGACCAAGAATTGTTATTTCTTCAATATTAGGTTGTGCTTTAATATCTGGAATTTCCGATTCAATAACACACCCAAAATCTATCACAGCATTAATTCCTTTAAATATAAAATTTGGCTCATCAGAATTAAAAAAATCCGTCATCCTGGAACACCTCCTCTTCCCACAATTGCCTGAACAGAGGCTTGCTTCATCTTACGATTTAATCGAGAGAGTTCACTTGGATTATTTGCATCAATTTGGCCAAAATGATTATGTTGTTCAATGGTCACATTATTATCAAGCTTACCGCTAATCCCTTTTCTCTTTTCATCAGCTGAAAGAGGGGTGACAGTAGTTTTACCATTACTTGTTGATAACAGTTCTGGTCCAGCTTCACCAACGATAGCTTGACCATTAAGTAGATGTCCACCAGTTGCAAGATAAGGGATTTTACCGATACTAAAGGATTTCCCACCAACACCAGGAACCCATTTGGGAATTTTGATATTATCTAATCCACCAATAAAACCATTAATCAAGCCAATCATTTCATTTATTGGAGCTTTTGCAAAAGCCGCAATTCCATCAAATATACCACCAAATATCTCTGTTACTCCTTTCCAAGCTCTCTCCCAATCGCCTGAGAAAATACCTGTTACAAAATCAATTAAACCATTGAGAATACGTTTACCAGCTTCAAAGAAGTTAGTGAAATTTTGTTCTATTCCTCCAAAAACATTGCCTAAAAAGCCCGAAATGAAATTAAAGCCTTGAACAAATATATCTTTGACTCCACCCACAAAAGCGTTAACGCCATCTCTGAACCATTTGACTTTCTGATAAGCTAAAACGAATGTAGCAATAAGCAGTGCAATACCTGCTATTATCAGAACAAAAGGATTAGTAAGCATTGTAGCCTTTAAGATACCAAATATTGTGTTTAATGACTTTACACCTTGATAGATCTTAGTAACTGAACCCATTAAGGTACCTAAAATAACTAATGCTGGTCCAACTGCTGCTGCAATACCCGCAATTATCATAATCCAGTTTTTAGTACCTTGACTTAGTGAATCCCACCAAGTTTTAAATGATTTTAATGCAGAAATAGCTGATTGAAAAAATGGTAAAAGACTAACTTGTACACTTTCTCCAACACCCGCAAGAGCTAGCTTAGCGTTGTTCATTGCTTGATTTGCTTGGTCTATTGGATCTAATGTTGCATCAAATGTTTTTCCAACTGTCCCACCACTACTATCTGCTGCTTTGGCTAAATCTCCTAAATCTAAAGCTCCTCTTCGAATAGCATCTGCCATTCGTGGTCCACCTTTTGTTCCAAAAATTTCAGCTGCGGCATTAATTGCTTCTGTCTCTGAACCAGCATTTTTTATTTTATCTTGGAGTTCTCCCAAACCTTGGCTGAGTGTCTTTCCATCTTTAGCATATGCAGCAGTTGCTTTTGATAAACTACTTAATGCTGCCCCCGAATCAACACCAGATTGTTCAAATTTCCCCATCAGGGTCACACCTTCACCAAAGCTCAACCCTAGTTGTTTAATTTGTGGTGCTCCATCTATTGCTTTTTGCATTAAGTCATCTACCGATTGCCCAGTGTCTTGGGATGTTTTTGTAGTCACATCCAAAACACTATTTAAATCAGTATATTTAAGTCCATAGGCTTCAATTGCTTGACGAGCTGAGATTGCAGATTGAGAAACATCTGTATCATTGATTTCAGCATATTGAAGTAGATAATTTGTCGAGTCTTCAAGCTGCTTATCCATAAAACCAAATTGAGTATTGACTTCTCCTATGGCCTCCCCAACTGTTTGGAGTGGTAAATGAGTGTTAGAACCGACATTTTCAAAAGATTGTGCTAATTGATCAGCTTTGTCTCCAGTTGCACCAGTTTTTGTGGTAATTGTATCCAATGCCTCATCTACTTCGCTAAAAGCAGCTAACCCTGCGGCTCCTGCAGCAACTATTGGAGCGGTTACTCCAATAGACATTTTCTCACCAACACCTTTTATTTTTTCACCAGATTCTTCAATTTTTTGCAATTTTTTTGCCGTATCAATTGATACATCACCTTGCTCTTTTATTGCATCGTTCGTTTGATCAAGGGCATTCCTTAACTTATTTTCGCCAGTCTCAGAATCTTGAAGTTGCTTATAAAGTTTTTTTGATTGCTCAGAATATGCCCCAGTTTCTTTCACTGACTGTTCATATTCTTCTCGCAACATTTGAGAGCGTTTCTCAGCACCTTCCAATTGAATTTCAAGTTTTTTCTTAGCTGCAGTAAGTTTCTCAGTTGCAGTTGCATCATTTCCCATTGCTGAAATCTGATTTTTGTATTCAGAAGCAGCAGTATTCATCACTTGATTAATTTCTTTTATGGTTTGTGCATATTGAACTTGACCATCCATTTTAAAATTTAATACAACATCTGATTCTTTTTTTGACATTTCTACTGCTCCTTTCTACCAATATGGAGATTGATCAAGTGTGATTGACTCTATCTCTTTAAAATCTGTGTTTGTTTCTAACCATTGAATATAACTTTTAAGCCACAAGTTAGGTGTTGATTTCAAAAAGAAATTAACATCCCATCCAAGCAATGTAACCGAAACATATAAATAAAAATCCCAAGGTGTACCTAATTCTTGGGATTGTTTTTTTGATTTCGATTGTTTTTTCTTTTCATTTTCTGAAAGTCTTGTGGCTTCTTCGATTTTTTTAAGTCATCCACCTGAAATGTATTTTTTGAAAATACTTCCATACACGTAGTAAATACTTTAACAGTTTCATTTCTAAAACCTAACCAAGTAAACACATCTTTAGGGGAATCTTCCAAACCTCCAGCAGCAAGCATTCCATAAACTAATGATTTTACAATTTTCCAATCGCTTGATTTGATTGTACCAACAGATAACTTTCCTTTAGAACGTTGTAAGAAGTCATTTAAATCTGACTCGAATTTCTGATAATCTTCTTGATAAACGATTCCAATATATTCAAGTGCTTCATGGGACAAGACTACAGGGAAATCGTGTCCATCAATATGAACTGTCGCCCTGTTAGATAGTCGTTCAACTTGAATTCCATAATCGGCTAATCTTGCCATTATTCGCCACCTCCTGCTCCACCTGATTGAGCTGCCACAATCTCTGCCCATTGCGTTTCATCAAAAATAGGTTCTGAAATAAATTTGTCGACAGAAACCCCAAGAGCACTATCTCTATTTGAATCAAAGCTTGAATACATTACTCCATTATTCAAAAGACCTGTTGCGACAAGATTTGCTGTTACATCGTCAATTTTAGTTTCCTCTTCTGCTGTTGCGTATTCCTCATCAACAACAATTGAAAGTTGGGTTTTAGGGTACCAAACCGCTTTTTTCCCTCCGCCTTCAACATTACCAATAAATCCAAATGCAAAATATGGAAGTTCGCGAGCGTTATTTTTCCCAAATGTGACTCCATTTTTAGCGATTAAGCCTTTAATTTGGTCCATTAATTCGATAGGTATTCCTACATGATCTAAACCTAACTCATGTTTAGTTTCTCGTGATACACGGCGGAACATCTTACTAGATGCCCACTTTTCAAGTTCTGAACCATTTCCTTTTACTTTTAATTTAGTCGCAATAGGCAAGCGAACAATTTCACCATATTGCGGTGCGGTAGAGACTGTATCTTTTTTTGTCATCATGGCGATTAGAATATCATCTAACCCTTCAAAATAAAACACATCAGTAGTTCCCATTTTAGTTACCTTCCAATTTCTTTAATAATTTTTGAGTCATAATATCCTCAATATTTGATTTTTGTTGCTGCCAAGTCCCCTCAACAAAATGTGCTGCTTTAATTTTTTTAGTTCCGTTTTCAATAAATCTCCAATAAAACGAAGTCCCTTCAAAAGAGACAGTTACTTTATCTTCCGAAACTTCTATTAGAATATGATCACGCATGTGTTCTTTTTTCATCAATGATTTAGGAATTACTGGAACTAGTTTTTCAACAAAATATTCAGCGGCATCATTAAGTGATTCTAGCGTTATTTCAACTGGATCAACTTTCGCTAAACGGCTAGTATAATCTGCCATTTCTTGAAACCCGTTATTATTGTTCACTATCTTCCACCACCCTTACTTGAGTGTAGAAATTTGTAACTGTATCATCATTTTCATCTCCTTGAACTCCAAAAAAATCTGGATGTGGAATGTTAGATAATGCTTTCTCCAAAGGAATAACATCACTCTCTGTTCCTAAAGTAAATAAGGAAACCTGATACAGTGGCATTAATTTAAATAGTTTACTAGAGGCTTTTTTCTTTCCAATAGATATATTGGAATAAACGATATAAGGATAATCAGTATTATTCGGAGCCTGGTCACGATAGACACGAGGATTAACTGATTTTAAAATAGTTTTTAATTCATTTAAATTAATTGACATATGATAAACTCAACTCCATTTCTCGTGTATCAACGTTCGTATAAATTCTTTCGATATTATAATCAATCGAATCTATTTGAATACCCGAGTTTTTTTCTGTGATACCTTTATCCCACCTTACTTTTATTCTACGAACGACTTCTGTTTTATCTTGCTTAGATAAAAACTTTTCCTGAGCGGTTATCCCAATATCCTGATAAAAAATATCACGTTTCTTTTTTCTAATGGTTTGTGGCCGATCATTCTCATCCAATTCATCATTTGAAATAGACATAAGGACTGCTTTCCATCTTGAATTATTTATCTGTTTCTTCATCTGAAAACGCCTCCTGAACAAAGAATGGAGTCAGTGCATCTAAAGCCTCACCTAATTCTTTCTCTGATACTCGATATTCAAACATGATTCCAGCAACCATAATAACTAAATATTCTTTTTCGCTTCCTGTTGCTTTTGTAACATAATCTTTAGCATTATCAATATAAAAAGAAAGAAGGGAATTGTCCATTCCCTCCTCAAATCGTAGATGAGACTTTAGTTTTTCAACTAAGTCCGGTTCTTCCATTAATGAGTCCCTCCAGTAGATGCGCTAAGTTCATATCGGTAAACAGTTGGCTCAAATGGTGAGTAAATCAATTGGCCGTCAAGCAAGTTGTAAATTTGGAATCCAACTCGATTCGTTCCTGAATATTTCTCAACGAGTTTCTGCATGGTCATTGCACCAATAACATCTTGAATATGGAATGATGAGAAATCTCCAAAATAAAGTACTGGAACATCGGACGAAGTTGTATTATCAGCAGAGTCTGTGAACTCCATAGGATAACCAACAAGCGTGTTTCCAATTCCACCTTCTGCTTGTGTCATTGGACGAAGGAGCGGGAACCCGTCAGTAGTTTTCATTTTCTCAACAAGAGTCAACGCTGCACGGTTGATGATCCAACGCCCTTTTTTCATCACTTCAGTAACTGGAGTATTTTTCATTTCAATTAATGCATCATACATTTTTTGACCAGCATCTGCAGCTTTCAAGTCAACCGCAACACTTGGTGAAAAAGCAACAGCTTTTTTCGCCAAAGCCCCAGGGTTTTCATTTCCAGAATCATTACCATTAAACATATAATTTGTTTCTTTGCGAACATAGGCTTTCTTTAGTTCGTCAATAACAATGTTCTCAATTGGTGCGCCTGACATTGCAAGAAGTTTCTTAGTAACTGTTGCAAGTGCGTCAAATTCTGCTGGATCAAGTAAGATTTCATCAAATTCAATTTCAGTCTCTGGAATCTCATCAGTTTTTCCACGCTCTTTTTTAGAAACGTTGGCAGTTGCTTTTTTAACAAGTACTGGATATTTTACATCACCTTTAGTACGAACCACTGTTCCGTATTTACGAAGAAGATTTTCTTCTTGAGCATAAGCGATTACTTCACTAGCAATAACTTCGGGAACGGTTACTGAACCATTTCCAGTTTCAATACCCAATGAACGTGCTTCTGATTCAGAAATATTTCCAACAACGAAATTTGCAAATGCTGAACGAATTTCTTTTTCCCGTGTTTTAGTTGATTTTGCATTACGAGTAGACAAGGCACTCCCGATTGCTTCTAAAACTGCTACACGTTCTTCTGGAGTAGCCGAACGATTTTCGTCAGTAGGTTCTCCTTCGTCTGGTTCACCGTCTCGAGCAGTATCATCATTTGCAGTATCACTAGAATCTGAGTTATCCCCAGCATCTGTGGTATCATCTTCCAAAGCAGCAAGTTCATCCGCAACATTTTGAAGTTCCTCTGTGATTGTTGCAATTTCATCTTGAATAGCAGTCAAATCTTCTGCACGAGTCTCAGGATTTTCAACAAGTCCTCGAAGTTCTGTAAGTCGTGATTTATTGCGGTTTTGTAATGCGAGTAGTAATTTTTTGTTCATTTATTTTTCCTCCAAGATAGAATCAATTTGTTTGATTAATTTTGTACGAGCTTCAATGCTCTTTCCAATTTCTTTGCTTCGAACAAGCGAAGCCTCAGTATCATCATAAGCTGGGATAGACACAATCGAAATTTCAAATAGTTCAACTTCTTTAATTGTTCGAAGCGCTGGTTCCACATTATAGTTCCATTCTTCGTCTGTAATAAAGAATCCAAAAGAACATTGATTGATGTCTCCACGTTCCATGCTTATTGTTAAATCGCGAGCAACAGAAGTGTCGGGCAACTCGACTTTGAAGTTTAAACCCTTTTCATCCTCTCTAAGCTCCAATGTTTGGCTCTTTGTACGCCCTAGTACGTTGTCCCAATTGTGATTGAATAAAGCCCTAATGTCTCCATTATCAGATAGTGACCTTGAGAATGCGCCAGGTTCAATGACTTCATCAAACCAACCACCAATACTAGTTTTAGAATTAAAAACAGCCGCATAACCTTCAATTGCAACTGCTTTTTCTTCTCCCTCAGCTCGTGTACTGAGTTGAGAGATATTAAAGACCCTCGTTTCCTTTTTCTTTGCTATTTTCATCACCCCCTTTCAAGGAATCATCTGTAGCTTGTTTCTCTCCAATTTTAGACAAGTCATTTGAAATATAAATGGCTTGAGTCTCTGGTGTATTTTGTTTAGGAAATCCAAGCATATCAGCCACATTATCCGGAGAAGTGATTCCTGTGCGGACGATGTTATATCCAATATTTGTTTTAGTACTATAAGGCACAAAGTCAAGAATATTAATTTTGAACTTAATTTTTTTATCCGAATTTTTTCCCAAAAAAAGAAGAGTCAAATGCTCTCCAAAGTTTTTCATAACATGCTTGACCGCCTTATTGTGTAAATACATCATTCCTTTTTCAAGGTCACTTTTCAATAAAGCAGTGTAAGTCTCAACGTTTACACCTAGGAATTTTCCTAAATCCTTTTTATAAACGTTAAGATAGGCAAGGATTTTTTCATCTTCAATTGGACTTTTCAATGTCTCAATGGAATACCCTTTCCCTAAAGGAATCATTTTTATTGTCCTTGAATCATCAATTCCTTCTAATTGATCTAGAATAGCCTTAATAAATTTTGACTGAGCAGCATTTTGAGGGTTGATATGCGCATCCAGTTTCAGCATGAACGCAAGTAATCCTCCTTTAGAGTATTTGTCCGTCAGAACCTTTTCAGCACTCATAACACCATTTAAAGTGTCTTTCCCAATATCTAAAATCCCGACACCCTTCAAGTGATTAGAACCAATATTTTTAATGTGCCTAATCATGTATGGTGGAATCTCCGTACCTCCAATTTTAAAATGTTCAACAAGTCTTTCATCTAATTCTGTATAAACATTAGAAGCTAAATGAATCTGATCTCCATCCAGCACAGGATAAACTTCTCCATTTAAAAGATAGCTATTAGCCATCAATTTGATAAATTCAAAGCCTGTCAGGTAATTGTTAGGGTTCCTCAAAGTTGTAAGGGCCTGATGATTTTTAATTTCATTCCCTTTGCTATCTTCTACAATAATATCTGCAAGGGCAATCTGATTGCTGATGTCTTGAAGTAACTCGTAAACATCACTTGAAGATAAAATGTTCTCATCGTTCGAAAAGACACCACCGTATCGAATCGATTGATTATAGGCATCTTGTACCCAGCCTCGTTTTTCTGCTCTTTTGTAAAGGTAATTAGAAAACATGTCTCTAACTCCCATAGCATCACCTCCTTTAGCGATAAATATCGCTGATTAAATCATCAATTCCATCCTCATCAATATCATCAAGCAACATCATTGTTTCTTTATGGGCTACTAAAAATGCCACAAATCCATCAATCTTCTTTTTAGACTGACGTTTCGACGGAGCTTTCATCCCATTGATGTTGGTTACAACTACTACGTTAAGAGCGCAATAAACAAGAAGAGGATTATCAGTAAATAAACGTTTTTCATAAATAATACGTTCAGCATCATCAAGAGGAGCGTTCATTACTGTAGGATATTGATTAACTGCGATACACTCTATTCCAAGATTCTCACACTTTTCAATCAATTTTTGTGACATAGCAGGGTCATAATTCAATTGTTGAACATCATATAAATCCATACATTCAACAATATAATCAAGAACCTGATCTTGATTAATCATCTTCCCATCACAAAAAGTAACGAATCCTTTCTCAGCCAAATCCTGATAAGGAACATTATCCTCTTTTTCTCTAAACTCGATGTTATCAATAGGTATGAAATACATTTGTTTGACTTTTAATATTGCTTTTCCTTCGTCATTAAATGTCGGAAAGTTAATGCTAACGCAAGTTAAGTCAGTAGTCCTTGATAAATCTAGTCCAAGATAACATGTCTCACCAGTTAAATCTCCGAGATCGTCAACTAAAATATGTTCTACTTGTTCTTGTTCAAAGAAATTATCGGCACTATTGACAAATAAATTAAGATGTTTAGATAAAAATTCAGCCTTAGAATGGGCTGACTGTTTGGCTTTTTTAAATTCTGTTTCTAATTGTTCAAGTGTAACCGAGACTCCGATATTGGGATTAACCATCTCCCAAACTTTCCGGTCTTCCCAATCAAAATTTTTGTTAGGTTCCCAGATAGCAACAAATAATGAATCATCATTATCATTGTCTAATACCTGTTTTGCATACTTATAGACCCGCATTCCCACTGATGATGAACCTTTTCCTGCTGTTGAAACATTAAGCATCATTGGTTGTTCGCGAGAAATCTGAGCTGATTTCAAGTTATCGTACATGTCCATATTTTCTTGGGCATGTAACTCATCATTCAATACAAAGTATGGATTTTTTCCTTCAAGTCCTTTAGTATTTTTACTTAAAACTTTAAATTTATTTTGGTAAACAATGCCATTGATAGAATAGCGATATAATGCTCCGCTAATTGTTCCATTCACTCCTTTATAAATTTGAGTATCTTTTGATAACTCAGGAGCATTTTCGATAGTTTGAGCAATGGGTTCTGCAGCATTTTGTGCTTGTTCATAATCGGTTGCAGCAGTATAGCAGTCTGCACCAAGTTCTCCCTCACCATACATGGCATACAGTAATGCACCAGCTGCAATAGCTGTTTTACCATTTTTCTTAGGGACTTGTGTGTAAGATTCTCGAACTAAACGAACATCTTTTCCTTTTTCATTGGTATGATACCAGCCATACATATTTGAAAAAACAAACATTTCCCATAGTTCGAGTTCCATCAATTGACCTGCAAGCGGTCCTTTGACGTGCCTAACGAATGATTGAACAAAATCGAGCATTTCATTTGCTCGGTCAACTTCAAACCAAATATCTTTACGCTTTTTCCACTTGCGATATCGCTTCACTGCTTTAATAATTGACTTGGGATACTTGGACTTATTACGCATTACCATTGTGGCATATAGATCAGCATAATTTATCCCAGGTTCAATGATCACCCAGAATTCCTCCATTTATCACGATGCGCCTGTAATTCATTTATGGATTGAATTTTTGACGTTTTACCATCGTTTTCTTCCACTTTTTGAGCAATTTTTCGTTTATTAGTCAATCCAAGTGCATCAAGCATTTTGTTTTTTTTGTCGTTCCAAGTTTCGACATATTGAGCAAGAGGATGCTTCATCTCATTAATTGCTCCAGCCTTGTTCTTATGCTGTTTTGTAGCAGGAAAACCTTTTGCTTTCCATTCATCAAACATGGATTTATATATCACAAAAGCATCCAAATAGTTGTCAATTAATGGACAAATTGAAGGTGTAAAAAGCTCATCATCTTTTAAGATATTGATGATTCTTTCTCGCTCTTCTTCCCTTGCAATATCTAGGATTTCAAGCTTTTTCTTTTTCGACAATTTTGCCATTTCACACCCCCTTTCTTTTTTTAAAAGTTGTGCAACTTTATTTGTGACTCCATCTACCCTATCCTCCAACGAAAAAAATTTTTTTATTTTGGATAGGGGGGCTATCAAGAAAAATAATTCGGAAAGACTTTTTTATCTTTATCTTCATTTTCTTCAATAACATGGCATTTAGGACATAAAAGCATTAAGTTATTTGGTTCAAGCTTAAGAAGCTTGTCTTGCTTGATAGGTATGATGTGATGGACATGTGCCTGTCTACCATGTACGAACCTACCACAACGTTGACAACAACCTTTATTTTTTTCATAAATAAATTGTCGCATTGCTTTCCATTCTTTCGTTCGATAGAATGGTTTGTTCTCATGGTGATAGATGTCTTTCTTCTTGCGTTGCCGTTTAGATCTGACATGCTCCTCACAGTACTTACCTTGGTTTATCTTATTGTCACATCCGTTGAAATCACAATATTTCATTGCAAGAATTCAAGGATTTCTTTTTTCTTTGTAAGTTCTTTTGGAATCTCTACTTCTATAGAAGCAGCATATTCTTTAAGTTGAGGAATAGTCAAGCTATCTAGTTCAACGCCTTCTACCTCTCCTTGTCCTACCTCTTGAGCTTTTACTTCGCCCACTTCAAACTTAAGCTCTTCACCGTCAGGAACGAATAAAGTTTTCTTATTTTCAGAATCCCAGTACTCTGTTCCTGTAATTGTTTTTCTTACTTTTGAAATCATAAGCATTTCCTTTCTTTACACAAAAAAGACCACCAGATAGGGCAGTCTTTTTTTCTCTTCAAAATAATATAATACAAGTATATCATCAAAAACATAAGGTGATGTTCTTTTTTTGTGTTCTTTATGTTTGCACTTTTAAGGAGCAAATCCTGACCACATCATTATTGTATTTTTTAGTTCTCGATAATCTTTATAAATTTTACTTCTGCTCATATTATATTTTTGCTCTATCTCCCATTGAAAGAGATTATCACACCATCGAGCCTCACAGATTGAACGAGCGTTATTAAACTGGCTACTATTAATCCATGCTTCGATTTGATATTTTTGATGTTTGAGTTGTATTATTAATGCATCATCTTGGATTTGTTCTTTTAATAATACTGCACGTAATTGTTCAGAATCTCCATTATAAGATGTTCTGATTCCTAAATTATCAATCTTTGATTTATAAGTTAATTGTTCAATTCGAGCTTCAATTCTTTTATCAATATTTCCATTGACATAATCACGAATTAATCTATCCAGTCTATCAATCTTTGGCATTTCTACTCCTTTCAAAATTATTATTTATTTTGTTTTTTTAACCTCCCTTATTATTAGTAAATATATAATATAATCGGAAAGTCTCTTTATATCTGTTAACCTCTATCACTAAAGGTTTGACAGGTATTTTTTTATTTTTATTAAAACACTGTTTTTTTACTCATCTATTCTTCTAAAATACAAGGTAATCATCACGTTTAAAGATATTACTTCGCCCGTTCCAGTATCTTTGATGTGAAAGCATTTTTCCCCAAAACTTATAACATCATCTAAATTATTTTCCATTACAACGAATTTAACGCTATA
Source organism: Lactococcus sp. EKM203L (assembly GCF_011800585.1). Lineage (NCBI taxonomy): Bacteria > Bacillati > Bacillota > Bacilli > Lactobacillales > Streptococcaceae > Lactococcus > Lactococcus sp. EKM203L. The sequence continues at coordinate 163,946 of NZ_JAALEQ010000001.1, read as the reverse complement.
TCCTTTGAATATTGCTAAATGTGATATAAGAACAAATTGACAATTGTTATTTTTTGTAATAATATATTATTACCTATAAAAGAATTCGGAGAAAACATATGCCTGTAAATTTCAAACATTCTACTTCTTGCCCAAGCTGTAAAAATATCATTTCGATTCCCTTATCAACCAATGATTTTTTATCAGATTATGATAATAAAAGACCAATGGGAACAGAATATCAATATACCGTCACAGACTATCCTGCTACTTGTCCTAAGTGTAAAAATAACTTTGTACTGAACGGAAATATATTTGAGTATCCTGAAGGACAAATTGAAATATCTGATTTAATTGCAGAATAATATAAGAATGCCCTAAACTGGGCTTTTTTTGTTTACTTAATATCAATTCCAAGTTCTTTAGCCAACTCATGGATAAGAGTCGTATTATCTTCGATATTTTGCTCCAACAAAGGGATGAGCGTTCCAACTCTAGCGTTAAAAGAACATTGTGTAAATCCACTTAAATTTAATCCGACTTTATCAGTCAAAAGAACATCACTCTTTTTATAATGTTCTAAAGCATTTTTCTGATTTTTAACATAATGGATTAAGCTTTCAAGTCTTTCAATTTTAATTTTGGTTTCGACAATTTGTTCTGAAAAATCAACAGTAATTTCTTGTGGCATATTTCTCCTCCAGTTGAGTTTAGCGAGTTCCTAGCTCAGTATGTGATATAATATAGCTGACCAAAATAATAAACATAATATAATAATAGAACTAAGTTGTTTACTAACTCTTGCGCTCGAACCTGGTCAGTTCGGGTATTTTTATTTTGGTATGAATTATAGTTATATGTGCTATAATGTTGATGACCAAAAATAAAATGAAAAAGTGTTATTTTTTACATGCGAAGCTCAAGCTTGGTCAGCTTGGGCTTTTTTTGCGTTCAATCCATATTGTCTTCAATATATTTAATCCGACTACTACTTCCAGTTCTGAACGCATATATTTTACTTTTAGATGTTCCTTGATTACCAAAATAATCAAAAGTTGGATTACCTCGAATATCATTATTCATATACCAACTAAAATCATTCGGAATTTTATCCTCAATCATGTAATGGAATTTCTCTATAAAATATTTTTGCCCTTCAATGGTTATCTTAGGAATATATTTTTGTACATCCTCTTTTGTTGTCGAAGATAATAACATTATTCCCATTTCAATTGAGAATGCTGTAGGAAAGTTATAAAATTTACCTTTTTCATCTATAGTTATCCTTCGATCTCTCATGAATTTCAAAAACATTATTTTGCTCATATTTATATTATTAAGTTTCAATAATTCTATAAATTCTGAGTAAGAAATCTCTTGATTAGATAAAATTATATTTTTCTTTTCAATAGGAACATAGGTTATACTTTCGATTCTATCCACTTCCCACCTCAATCCATATTTTGATATGCTGCGATTAAAGAAATAACAATAGTTAAAATCCATTCGCTAGTTGTTGCATTTTTAAAAAACATACTAATCATATTAGAAGCAGTCATGAAAACAGCTAAGAATATAACAAATTTTGTCAAGTAATCTCTTATTTTTTTATCCACTTCCCACCTCAATCCATATGTTTATCAAGCCATTTTTCAGCTTCTGTCATTGTTTTCTCTTTCTTTAATAAGACAAGCAGTACAAAGTTCACGACCAAGAGGATAAGGTGGGTTTTGCGTATAATCCTTACTCATCAAAAAGTCAAATCTACCTTTGCAATTATCACAAATCTGATTAAGTTTTTTTGATTCCGCCATCATTCCTCCCCGAACACGTTCTCTGACTCGTCAAGGTATGAGCGGTTGATTTTATTTAACTCTTCTTCTAATCTTGCGCTATGTCTATGAAGCCATTTATCAAACTCAAAATCTTGCCAATCACATCTAATGCAATGTGGTCTAGTATCATACGCTGGATTAAAATCAGGCTTATGCCCGAACAGCTTACACAAAAGTTTCATTGGTTGTCCTCATTTTCGTTAATTGTTTTAGAGCGTTGTAGCAAGATTCAACTATTTTTCTAACAGCTTCACTAACTCTAATTCCTAATTCAGCAACGTTCTTAAATCCATATTTTCTGACAAAATTATTTCGCCATCTTAGAAGCTTAATTTGCCGTTTTTTAGTTGCTTGTCTTTGCTTCTTCCAGCTTGATTTCATTCAATCCCTCCCCACCATTCATTGACCAGCGATATTAGTTTGTCTGTATTTTTCCATAACTTTGGGATATTTACTAACAAATTTTAATTGTTCTTGATGTAAACGATCAGACCAATGGAAAAGCCTATCCATTTCTGCTAAAGCACTCAATTTTTGGTAAATCTCTTTAATATAAAATTCTGCATTCCCTACTGATTTCCAATACGCCGATGTTCTGACAGAGTTCCCATTTTCAGCAAGTTTATGTGCGTTAATATCTGCATTTTCTTTTTTTGTCATCAGGCTATCAATTTCTTTGAATATAATTTTCATCAACTTAATTTGGTAGTTCTGCACGATTTCCTCCGCTGTCATCCCTCCCCCACTTTCACTAAATCAACTCCGAGGGCTTCGCCGGCTAGGTAGGCGAATACTATTCGATAATTACCAGCAATAGTTTGAACAATTAACTGTGGTATTTCATCATATGTTACTCTGGAAAACTCTACCAACGTACCACCCATATTTTTGTACATAAGACCCTTACTAGTAAGTTCAAAATCATATTTTTCCAACTCATCCGCAATGCTTTTAGGAATCGTGAGCTGGGGTTTATTTAATCTAACTGCCTTTAATTCAAAATGTTCTTCACATTCTGGACATTCTAAAATATTATTAACTGAAACGCAGTCATTCCATGAATCAAGTTCATAATCACAATTCGGACATTTTTTATCACTCATCGCCGCTCCCTTCATTTTTTCCATCCCCAGTTGAGCCAAAACCGCCTGTACGCTTTCCATTTGCGTTGTCATCGTCAGTTGTAAGGTACTTAACAAATACCCCTTGCATTATTCTTTGACCTTTAGAAATGGTTACAGGCTCTTTTGAGATATTCATAAATAAGCCTTTAAATTCGTTAGGATAGTAGTCCGAATCAATAATTCCGACTGAATTAATCAGTTGAATGCCACGCTTAACTGGATTGCTTGAGCGGTCGTATAATTTCAACACTTCATCATCTCCAAGTTGAACAGCTAGCCCAGTGCTTACCATTTTAATTTCATCAGGTTGAATCGTAATGGTTTCGCTTGCTGAAATATCATAACCTGCGCTGTGTTCTGTCGCTCTTTCTGGAATAGTCGCATTTTTATTTAGTTTTACAAATTGTCTTTTCATTCTCCGTCCTCCACAGGCACAGCAAACTGCCAGTAACGCTCATCAATTGACTTAATTTCTTGTTCAGTGAAATATTGTTGCCAATATCCTTCGTTGTTTTCTTCCTGTTCTATAAAACATTCATGATAATTGGCTAATCCTCCAAAAAGTAAAAATCTTCCATCATCATTATTTAAAAATTCAACTTCATATTTTTTCTCGTTCATTCCGCCACCTCAATCTGTTCATAGCTCCCAGTTTCCATGCTGTCGATTTCTTGCTGGGTGAAGGTTAACTTCCATGCAGTGCCAATAGAATGCGTAAGTGGGTCTGCTCCAGTCCAAAAGAAGTATCTATCCTCATTTTTAAACTGATTATCCTTTGCAAGGAATTGTCCGGTTAACTCATCTCTCAAATAGAACAGCTGCGGTTTTTCGACCGTGAAACCAATGAGCAGAGCAGTTAACCACGTTTTTTGATGATTATCAATCCAATCTAATTCCTTTTGATTTTCAAGATAGCTTGCTGAATAGTTAATATACTTGCCATCTTCAGGGGCGCCAAAGGTATTGATTAACTTACCGATGAAATCAGGCACGACTGGCAGGGCTTGCTGTTGGAGTTTGGGAGTAAGATTTGTTATTTCGTGTTCAAGTTGTTGTCTTTCAGCAAATTTTGAACGAACTACAAGTTGAGCAGTAGTCAAAATACTTACATCTTTAAGTTCGTCTTTTGTTAAATGTTCTAAATTTTGAGTGATTTTCTCAATATAATCATTTTTAGTCATTTTTCGTGTCCTCCAAATTCATCATCCATCCATATTTTCATTTCTGCTGCGTGGTTAACGTCACCAGTAGTTTCAACATACCAGTTAATCAACTCCCAACAATTTGCTTTTGCGTACTCTTGAGCAACTTTCTTTGTGTATAATAAATCTCCGTCTTTTAAGTCACAAAACTGGTTGAGGTTTGCCTGTACTGTGCTCCAAGCTGGTTCTTTAACCAAAACAACTTCTCCGACTGATTCAAATTCGCTTAGTTTCATCTACCTGCTCCTATAATCCTAATTCTTCTTTTCTTGAGTTTTCGATTGCCATTTGCGCTCTGATATTTCTTCGCAATCTACGTTCTTCTTTTGTTTCGTGTTTTCTACGTTCTTTTTCTTTTGTTTCAATAAGTTCTTCTTCTGATGAGATTGAAAGCAATGGGAATCTTTTTCTAGTTTCTGCTTCATTTAAAACCGCATGTTTTCTTGTTTTTCTGTAATCAAAAGCGTGCTTACCAACTTGGATATATGAATATACGTTATTTGTGCTAATATTTAAAAATCGGGAAATTTCTCGAGCAGTTCCTGTCATTATGAATTCCCCTTTGTCATAATAATCATAAACAGAAGCGGGAAGTTTACGTCCTTCTTTTTTCTTTTATTCCATAAGCTCTTTAGTTTTTCCTTTATTCAAAATAGCGTGCTTATATTTAGGGTTAGCTTTTTTAGGGTCTTTCCCATTCTTTATCCATAAGGATATGGAGTTGCGGGAAACATCAAAGTAATCGGCTATCTCGTCAATTGTTCCAGTTGCTTTTTTTTCGCCTTCAATATAAGCATCAAAGACTTTTACTACCATTTTTTCCTCCTAATTTTTTAATTCTTTCGTGAAACTCGGCCTGCATTTCTTGGTTAAATTTGCTCTTAGCATTCATTTCAAATTCTTTTCGTTCTTGTTCAGATGATACTGTCTCGCTTGCAAGTTTACTGATTCTTCTTGCTTCGTTTCGTTTATCGTAGTACCCCATATTTGAACCTCGTAATTTATATTTTTGATATATATTTCAAACTAAACCGCAATGCGGTGAGCAGTTAAAAGCATGCTCAGGCTGACTAAATACGAACCATCGCCCAAGATGGTCTTACTTAAAGTTGAACTATTTGCTTTAGTTCAATCTATCCGCTTAGGATTAATGAGAACTGCGGAATTGCTCCTATTGGTAAATATATAGTATACTCGGAACTTCAAATGTTACCTATAGACCATTGATTTCAAAGCCTTTGTAGGCTATCTTTTATTTTCATTAAATCAGCCCATTTTTTATGCTATAATTTTAATAGTTTAAAATTTAGCAACGTACTTATGAAAGGATTTAACATGAAATTAGAAGATGTTTATCAGGTAGAAATACTAACTGACACAAAAGCAATTAATGCTCTACTAAAAAATGGTTGGTCAATCATCCAAACAGGAAATACTAAAGCTTATGAGGATCTTCATAATCTTAGAATCACTGGTGAAGTTCAGATTGCTGTTGGTGCTGAAAAATCTGTTTATGAAAAATTTAACCTTGAAACATGGCAGGATATTCTCCATAAAGAATCAGTTGCTGAGTTTGGTTTCTGATTTTTTACCCAGTAAAAATTCATTTATATTCTCTGCCAATAACACCCAACCTTGTTCCAACAAGCGATTTGCTTCATCAATATCGCTTGTTTTTTTTAATTCTTTAATCATTTATATTTTCCTTTTCATTAATTATTTAAACTCTAATTTAGCTTCGCATTCATCACAAGCTGGATAAGTTTCATCAGGAATTATTTCAGATTCCTTGATATACTTTCCACATAGATAACATGAAACACAGAATTCATTTTCAATCAATTGGACTGACATAAGCAATTCCTTTCAAGCTTTTCCAACTTGCCATTGAACCAAGAATAGAAATAATTTCATCATTTGTTTTCAGCATTAGTTTTTCCTTTTTAATTCTTCCAAGTGGATAATGGGCCAATTCCCAATCTTTAATTATTTCTGAGATAGTCATCTTTGAATTCCTTTACTAGATATATTCATGATTTGGGCTTTTTTCATTCTGTTTCTCAAACGAATTGGTAGCCGGTCTAGTCGAGAATCACTTTCAGGGATTGAAAGTATTACAAGACTACATGTATCTTTTGTACTCAATAGAAGAGCATTCACATCATCAATATCTTTTTCCGCATAATCAGCAAGTGAGTTGAGAATAAGAATATCAGCAGTTTCAATATCAAATTTTAGCTTTAAGAATTTTTGCTTTTCTTCATCGCTCATGAATCTATTTCTACGTTGCTCTGTGTATTTATCAGGCCGTATTGTTTTTACTTTTACAGTTTGGCCTAAATTATCAATGATCCATTTGACAAAATTATCTGTGTTAATCACACTTAGTTCATCGCTGTAATTATATTTAACGATGACATCTTTTCTAAGGTCCACCCCTTTTTGTAATCTTAACTTTTCAAAATAATCAACTTCCTGTGGTTTAGTCACATCCGTTCCATATTCTGGTGATGCTCCATACTCAACAAGCCTTCTATCTTTGTGTTCATTTTGACATTGAGGGCAAAAGTGAGGTTGATAATTTCTTTTTTCTCCACCTTTAAAATTCCCCTCAATTGATAAAACTTCTTTTTGAACTTGCCATAAATTACAATGATGAACCCCACATACACCAACACCTTCTTTTATGATTTCAACTTCATAATTAGCAAAATGGTCTATCGCTTCTTTTTCTTCATCAATCAAATATATCCACCTGCTTTTCTATTTTGTGGTTCAGAGGTTGGTAATGTTTGAAAATCATCAAAAGTCTCTTTATCTCCACTGATGAACTTAACAGCATTAACAGAGAATTTACCCGTTGGATCATCAATTTTTTCTCGTTTGTACCACACAGAATAGTTTTTAGCCCCGGTTACCGCCTGTTCCTTCTGGAATGTTGGTAGTTTAATAAATTCAATTTTCACAGCTTCACGCAACTTGTTATTTTTAATAGCTAAGTTAGTAAAAGTATTAAAATAATCAGAAAGTAGAGAATCAGTGTCACTTTCTACATCTTCTTCTATACCTTTACCTTTATCTATACCTTCTTCTTTCTCTTTATCTGTGGCTGCGCCTTGTGTGTCTTTTGGTATACCGCTTGTCGTACCAAAAGTTTTGTTCTTGAATTGATAACCTTTCGCTTCTAATTCTTTTCTAGCTTCTTTAAAAGTTGTTTGACTATAACGATCTACTCTGAGATTATTATTTTTTAACCAATGAATAATAAAGACAAGTTTTCCATCGGTAGTAAAATCTATAAAGCTCTTATCTAACAGAATTTTTAAATCATCTCTAGTCCCAAATCCAAGATATCTTAATTCACGTTCAACACTTGCGACAATTCCATCATCATCTGCAATCATTCCAAAGTGAAAATATAGTAGCTGGCTTGACTGTGGTAAATCTAAAAATTCATCACTTCTAACCACTTCTTGATTAAACATTCTTTTTTTAGCCACTTTTGTTCCTTACTAAATATTTTTTATTTTGCTGAACTGGTCACTCAGTTCATTTGAACTTAATTTCGTATAAATTGTGGTAGTTGCTATTTGCTCGTGACCAAGTAACTGCTGCAAAACAGTAGCATCTCCACCGTTCATCAAGAACGACTTAGCAAAGTAATGTCTGATTGAGTGAGGATATACTTTTTCTTTATTCACTTTTGCAATACCAGCAATTTTTTTCAAATTTACTCGATAAGTTCGTTGATTCTTATAAAAAATTGTTCCTTCAATACTTGCTTTTTTAACATAAGCTTTCAATTGTTTTTTTAGAAATTGAGGAATTGTGATAATTCTTTGCTTTCCTTTGTTTTCTATTATTGTTATTTTTTTATTGAGGTCTTCCACTTTAAAAGAACAAACCTCAGAAATTCGCATTCCTGTATTACCTATTACTAAGATAAAAAGTCGCATTTCTTCAGTGGTACTATTTTTTAGCAATCTTTTATAATCAGCTTCAGTTATTGATTCCCTATGTTCCTTAGTTTGGCTCTTCAACAGCTTAACTGATAATCTGTCAGAAATATATCCTTCTGTTTCTAACCACTTTAGATAAACATTGACAATAATAAGTTTCTGATTGATTGTTTTCAATTTATAATTTTTCCCAGATTTATATTGAAAATCTTTCAAGTATTGCTTAAATTCAATCAAAGTTTCTTTATCTAATGAAAAATCATTTGAAACAATATAATCATCTAGCTGCCTAAGTGTGGTTAGGTAGTTTTTTATAGTATTTTTTCCTAACTCATTATCTTTAAGAAAATACTTATATTCCTTGAGTTGTAGCATCCATAAACCACCTATCTCTCTAATGTCCAAACAGCACTCAGGAATGAATAGCCAGACTCACTGATTCCACCCTCTAATTTCGTTTGGAAATCATACCCTTGTTTTTTCAGCTCACTAATTCTTGCTGGAGCTTCCCAAATTCCAAGAAAGGTTAATGCTTCCCATCTTGTCAATGAAGCATGAGTATCAAACCAGCGAAGTATTCTCTCATGTTGTGTTAGCTTTTGATTTGGTACAATATTATTAGCCATATTTCCTCCAATCTGTTACAATTGAGGTAGAATTTTGGGAAAATTTTCTACCAGCTCGCATTACCAGTGCGGGCTTTTTTCATTTCTGCAAAGAATGGTGATTCTTCTAACCACATTCCAAGCGATTGTTCTTTTGCATAATGAACAAGTGATTCACTGGGCTGTGCTCGTGGTTGTTTCATAGCTCGAACACGGTCATTTGCGTTGAGGATTGAACTATAAATCTCCAATTGTGCTTCAACATCTTTGCGACCCTCTAACCACTGTTGGTCAGATTTATTTAAAAGTTTAATTTTGAGCATGTTTTCTCCTATTTTTTGTAACTCTTATAACGAGTTGCTTCTTTCCACTCTACAAACTCTTTAAATACTTCTTTATTGATAAATACAAGTCCGTGAGTTGGATTGAGTACACCTTTTTTAAATTCAGGTCGATCTCTCATTTCAGTAAGCCAGGCTGTTAATGTGCCTTTTGATAAGCCTTGCCAGACTTCCATAAGGTGTTTTTTGTCACACCATTCTGCATCTTCTGCATTTTCTACAGGTAGATAGGTTATTTTTGCGTATGGCATATTAAATTCCTCTCTATACTAAATCCATTGGGAAAGCATCTGTAAGTTTAGCTAAAATTTCAACAGATTTTGGGCCACCATCGTTCTTATTCAAAGCATTCCGGAGTTGTTGTTCACTTACTCCATCAAGCGCAAAAGCCATAGTTTTAATTGAAATTCCTGTTTTTTTTCTATACTTTTCGATAGCTGCACGATACTTTTGTAATGCAATTTCGGTCATATTATCTCCTTTCTCAAACTAATTTCAAACAAAACACAAAGGATTTTTTGTTTTTTAATCTATTTCCTCTTGACATGTACGGTTAAATAATCTATAATTAAGGCATGTTTAAAGAGCCTAAAAAATACTTTTGAAACTTGCTGGGGAGCTGTTTGCTTTAGTATTAGTTTAGGTTTGGTTTGAAAAAATAACAAATTTCCTTTACAAGAATCATTATAGATTATTATACCGTGTTTGTCAACTATTTTCGGTCTTTTAATCTAATTTATTTTTCTTGTACCCTCTGAAAGGTTGATACAAGTGGATTTATATGAAAAAATAAAAGAGCTTGCAGCTCAAAGAAAAGTTTCAATTAGTAGGCTTGAAGAAGAACTCGGCTTCGCTAATGCTTCGCTAAAACGCTGGAAAACTTCTAATCCTGGTGCCGATAAACTAACAAAAGTTGCTGATTATTTTAATGTCTCTGTTGATTATCTTCTTGGACGTGAAGAATCAAAAACAACTAATGAACCAGTTGACTTGAAAAAATTGATCAGCGAGAAAAAGCCTACCTCTTGGGATGACCCCAGAATAGACTGGAATGAGTGGGTTTCTTTTGATGGTGAACCTATCAGTGATGATGTGAAGAAAATGCTATTTGCAATATATGGCGATAAGCTAACAGACTAATCGGAGGTCTCTATGAATAAACAGGAATTGATAGAGTACCTTCTTTTAGAAATGGAAAAATACAATATTCATATTACTTGTGATGATTGCTTTCCTAAAAATGCTATGGTTAATATCAAAAGAAAGTTGATGATTTATAATCCAACCAAAATATCTGCTTTTAAAATTGCGCATGAGCTTTCCCACGTTATCAATAAAGATATCTGCAGAGGTTCTGAGAATGATACAACAAATCCTCAAGAAGTTAGAGCAAATCGTGAAGCTGTTCTTCTTCTTTGGGAAATATTTGAGGCTAACGGGGGAAGCTACGAATATTTTAATGTGTTTGTAGATATAACAGAATCACCATTTGAACTAGCTGAATCAATCATCAAAAAAGAATATTTAGAGATGCATGAAGCTATCACTGAAATATTTGAAGATGAATTAAAAGTCAGTATTAATAAGCAAGAAATGCATGAATACATTGTAGATTATATTAGCTATTTTGATGTGATTGAATCTGTTAATATTTATCAATTTCTGGATCGTTATCATCTAAGCCATAATTTCTATAATATGGCAGAAATAGAATTTCATCAGTTATTCGGAACTGTTTAAATTAAGGAGATATTATGAAATTTGGAATGAGAAAACCTAGCCTTACAAAAAGTTTTAAAGCGAGAACAACTGCCAAATACAAACGTAAAGTAAAAAAAGCCCTTCTTCCTGGTTATGGAAAAAAGGGCGTGGGGATGATTAAAAATCCGAAAAAAGCAGTTTACAACAAAGTTTATAAGAAAACAACTTTTTCAATTTGGGATTTGTTTAAGAAATAATAGGAGAAAATATATGAAAAAGGTATTACCGATATTTAAAAAAATTTGGTTTTGGGGTATCATTATCGGAGTAGTGCTTTTAATATCAACTGGCATTTATTTAAGCAATAGTAGTCATTCTACAGCTACAAATAATTTTAATAATAATAAAATTATGTCTAGTTCTAAAAAAATCAAAAAATCTACTTCTTCATCATCTACTTCAAAAGCAAAACAGTCTACAACGCAAAAAAATGAAATAGTAGCTTCAAAAAGCAGTGCCGATAACCCTATTTCCACTTCAGAATCTTCGTCAGCAACACCAGCATCAATTAGTTCAAATTCTGCAATAGACTATGTTCCTGAAAAACCAACAACTCATTCTTCAATAAGTTCATCGTCAAGTTCATCGTCAAGTTCATCGTCGTCAAATCAAACAAATGATGACGAAAATTCAAGTCATGCTGTTCAACACATGGTTTCAGAAGGGTATGTTTTAGTGAACTCTACTAATGGACGGTATTATTCTGAAATTAAAGCTGGTTTAGAACTCCCTAGCATTTATATCTACATGACGAAAAAAGAAGCGGATTCAAAGGGATACCACAAAGCAAGTGTTAATACAGATTATGAAATCTATATACCGGAATTGAGTGAAGCTCCTACTTATGAAGAACGTACATCCCAATCTTCATCTAGTGTACAATAAAAAAAATCCACCCTATCTTTGGTCGGACGAGGGTGGATTAAATATCTAGTACAGTATAAACACTTCAAATGAAGGTCTTTTACTGTACTCAATTTTAGCAAGAAAGTGAGTAAAAATCAAATGTGGATAGAAGATTTACCAAATGGAAAATACAAATATTTTGAAAGATATAGAGACCCATTAACGGAAAAATTAAAAAAGGTTTCTGTAACCCTGGATAAAAAAACACCACGAGCACAAAAAATTGCACTTAAAGAATTAACTGAAAAAATAAATAAAATACTTTCTCATAATGAAGGAAGTGATATCACTTTTGTTGATTTATATGATGAATATTATAAGAACTGGTCTCCAACGGTCAAAGCCTCATCACTTCGTGGAACAACAGCAAATGATAATCGTATATTAGAGAAAATCGGTAAAAATGCAAAAGCTAGAAATGTGAATCGCCGGTTAATTCAAGATTTAGTAAACGAGATGATGGACGAGGGTTATGCCTATAGCTACTACAATGGTTTCAAGAAAAGATTCCACTCCATTCTAGATTTCGGAGTTAGGATGGGTTATCTTGAAGTAAATGAAGCCAGTTTTGTAAAAGCTCCCAAAAAAACAAAAACTTTTAATGAAGTTCAGGAAAAACGAGATAGTTATCTTGAATTAAGTGATATTAAAAAAATTCTTTCTGTTCTGAGAATAACTTCAAGAGTTGAGCATATTGCCAATTTTGTAGAATTTATGGCATATACTGGGGCTCGTTATGGTGAAACAGCTGCTCTTACAATTCATGAAATAGATTTGGAAAATGGGACAGTAACAATTAACGGCACTTATGACAGGGCGTTGAAAATAAAAACCACTCCGAAGACTGAGTTCTCTTACAGAACAATAACAATCTCAGAAAACATTAAAAATATAATCCAAGAACAACTTGAGTTATTAGAACTTCATCGTTCTTTGAAAGGTAATGATTTTAATAAAGATAACTATATTTTCTTTACTGTTAATGGTGCTGCGGTTGACTTAGATACTCTCAATGTAGTTGTGAGGAGAGCTGCAGAAAAAGTTGGAATAACAAAGCATATTACATCCCATATTTTTAGGCATTCTCACATTGCTTTATTGGCAGAACTTGGAATACCTCTAAGCGCTGCAATGGATCGAGTGGGGCACACCGACTATAAGACAACTCTTAGCATTTACTCACACGTCACAAAATATGTTAAGATTGATATTGTTAAAAAACTAAATGAGATTAAATAAAAAAATGCCTCTCAATTACAAGGGGCACTTTTTATTTGCAAGGGGCATAATTAACTTTTAGGGGGGCACAAACACAGTGGTCAATTAATCAGTATATATCACTAATTAATTAACTTATTAATATCTGCCCCTTTAGTGCCCCTTTGGAATTGTTTTTCACAAAAAAACAATCATAAAATGTTGACATAACAATACTTTATCATTTTACCCGATAGAACCCTCCATTGAATAAGAAATCAAGCGATTTAATTCAACAGCGTATTCCATTGGCAATTCTTTGGTAAAGGGTTCAATGAAGCCCATGACAATCATGTCAGTTGCTTCTTTTTCTGTAAGTCCACGACTCATCAAATAATAGAGTTGTTCTTCTGAAATTTTTGACACTTTCGCCTCGTGTTCCAAGGCGACTTGTGAATTATGAATTTCATTGAATGGTACGGTATCTGATTTTGATAAATCATCCATTAAAATTGTGTCACATTCAATATGAGAAGCAGATTTTTTAGAATTTTTTCCAAAAGTAACTTGTCCACGGTAATTGACTGCTCCACCATTTTTGGCAATAGACTTAGAAATGATTGAACTTGAAGTATTTGGTGCGTTATGAATCATTTTAGCACCTGTGTCTTGATTTTGGTTTGCTCCAGCAAAAGCGATTGAAAGCATTGTTCCACGCGCTCCTGGTCCATTCAAATGAACGGCTGGGTATTTCATGGATACTTTTGACCCTAAGTTTCCGTCAATCCATTCAACCGTCGCATTTTTTTCTGCAGCAGCACGTTTGGTAACCAGATTATAGACGTTATCTGACCAGTTTTGAATAGTAGAGTAGCGCATATAACCACCCTCTTCAACAAAGATTTCAACCACTGCTGCATGAAGTGAACTTGCAGAGTAAGTTGGTGCAGTACATCCTTCAACGTACTGAATAGACGCCCCTTCTTCAACAATAATCAATGTCCGCTCAAACTGTCCTGATTTTTCGTTGTTAATACGGAAATAGGCTTGAATCGGAATCTCACATTTGACTCCTTTAGGAACATAGACAAATGACCCACCAGACCAAACGGCAGAATTTAAGGCTGCCAATTTGTTATCCGTTGGTGGAACGAGTTTGCTGAAATATTTTTTGAAAATTTCTGGATAGTCACGTAATCCTGAATCAGTGTCAGTGAAAATAATTCCTAATTTTTCAAATTCATCTTTCATATTATGATAAACAACTTCTGATTCATATTGAGCAGAAGCTCCTGCCAAATATGAACGTTCAGCTTCTGGAATACCAATTTTTTCAAACGTGTCTTTGATTTCTTGAGGAACGTCTTCCCAAGAACGCGCAGCTTTTGCTGATGGTTTTTGATAATAAACAATATCATTAAAATCAATACCAGAAAGATCTGGGCCCCATTTTGGCATGTCCAATTTTTTAAAAGCTTCAAAAGATTTCAGACGAAACTCTAACATCCACTCAGGTTCATTTTTTGTTTCAGAAATTTCGCGAATAACTTCTTCGGTCAAACCTAAACCTGTTGTGAATTCAAGTTCTGCATTATCGTGAAATCCAAATTTATATTCTTCGAGGTCTTTGACGACTTCTTGTGTACTATTTTCTGTCATTTTTCTTCCTCTTTGGCATATTTATTACTGACAGACTTGTCAGCTTTGCTGACAAATCCTTCATCCATTGATAAAAAGCTCAATTCAATCGCTTTTTACTGACAGACTCCTCAGTTTTACTGACGAGTTTTTATTTACTGATAAAAAATCTGTCAGTAACTTTTAGCTATTCGCCATGAATTACTGTTTCTTGTGCTTCACCAACATCAATGGCTTTTTTTAGGGCATTCCAAGCCAGAGTGGAGCATTTTACTCGAGCTGGAAATTTACTAACCCCTGCAAGAAACTGAGCATCTCCAAGTTTTTCTTGTCGTTCGTCAGTTTCACCGGTCACCATTGCTGAAAAAATAGTTGCCAGCTCTTTTGCTTCTTCTTTTGTTTTTCCAAGAACAGCAACGGTCATCATTGAAGCTGAAGCTGTTGAGATTGTGCAGCCATGACCGCTAAAAGCAATGTTTGAAATGGCATCATTTTCAAATTCAACAGTCAGGCGAATCACATCACCACAGGTTGGATTGTTGAGGTCAACCATACATCCTGTCTGTAATTCTCCAGCATGACGTGGATTTGATGAGTGGTCAAGAATTACTGCACGATATAGATTATCTAATTTAGATAAAGCCACATTTTCACACTTTCTTTATTTTAATATTGATAAAAATAAATTCTAAAAGTTACTGACAGCCTTCTTTAATGACTTATAAAATTTCTGTCAGTAACTTTTTGATTATTCTTTTTCTCTAATCATCCGTTTTTATTCCATTTTTACGCATATAACGAAGGACGAGGTTTGCTGCAATTACCACAGCTAAAATGATGATGATAAATAGAATGAGTAAGCCAATCGAACCCTGAACGAGTGAACGAAATAGGCTTAGTCCTCCTGAGGCATAGATAAATCCCCAAGCTAAGTAACCTGGAATCGCAGCCAATGTGTATTTATACCAAGACCAATTTGTTAGGCCAGCGCCAAATTGAACAGCAGTTTGAAAACCGACTGTTAAAAAAGACAGAGGAATAATTGGCCAACCCATTTTTTGAATGGCTAAAATTCCAGCGGAAGTCTCTGAATTTTTCTCAAGTTTTTTGCCCCACTTCGTTTTCAAAATTCCATGATAACTCAATTTTCCTAACCAAAAAGTACATTGAGCTCTAAAGAAAACAACAACAAATAAAAATGTGGTTGCCAACCAAAGTGGGAGGGAGGCGACCCAATTAAGCATATTAATCAAGGTTGAAAAACTCCTTTGTTTTTTTAAGTGCTTCAACTAATTTATCACAATCTGCTTTTGTATTATAAAGATAAAAGCTTGCTCTAGCAGTTGCCGGAGTTTCGAGATAATTCAATAAAGGTTGAGCACAATGGTGACCAGCTCTTACAGCTACCCCCTCCATATCAAGGGCAGTTGCGACATCATGTGGATGAAGTCCTTCAATATTAAAAGCAATTAGACCGCCTCTTTTTACATTATCTTTCGGTCCATAAATCTTTAAGCCTTCAATTTCTTGAAGTTTTGGCATTAGGTAATCAATCAATTCAATTTCGTGCTGATGAATTTGGTCAATCCCAAGCTCTTGAATATAATCAATCGCAGCTCCTAAAGCAATAGCACCCGCAATATTAGGTGTGCCAGCTTCAAATTTCCAAGGAAGTTCTGTCCATGTTGAATGACTTTCATAAACAAAATCAATCATTTCTCCCCCAAATTCGACAGGTTCAAATTGATTTAGAAGTTCTTCCTTGCCATAAAGTACACCAATTCCGGTTGGTCCCATCATTTTGTGACCTGAGAAAGCAAAGAAATCGACATCCATTTTTTGAAGGTCAATCGCCATATGTGGTGTAGATTGTGCACCATCAACCACCATGTAAGCACCGTGTTCATGAGCAATTTTGGTAATTTCTTCTACTGGATTAATTGTCCCTAATACATTAGAAACATGAGCAATCGATACAAATTTAGTTTGATTAGTGATTTTTTTACGTAAATCATCCATATCTAGCTGACCATCTTTAAGATAGACAAACTTTAAGATTGCTCCGGTTTTCTTAGCAACTTCTTGCCAAGGAACAATATTAGAATGGTGTTCCATAATCGAAATGACAATTTCATCCCCTGCTTTTAAGATTTGCCCGGCAAACTGAGCAACCCAGTTGATTGAAGTTGTTGTTCCTCTAGTAAACAAAACTTCTTTTGTTGATTTAGCATTGATGAACTGACGGACTTTTTCACGCGCCGCTTCGTATTTTTCAGTTGCTCGTTCTGCCAAAGTATGAACACCACGGTGGACATTAGCATTATCATTTTCATAATAATCTTTTATTGCAGCCAAAACCTTCAAAGGTTTTTGAGTCGTTGCCGCATTGTCCAAATAGACCAAAGGTTCATCATTAACAATTTGATTCAATACTGGAAAATCTTTTTTGATGCCTTCAAGCATTACATGCCCAGCTTTCTTTCAATAGTTTCAATAAATTCTGCTTGGACTGATTTGACAGGAATTTCACTGACAACTGAACCAAGAAATCCTCGAATAACAAGTCGTTTAGCAGTTTCTTCATCAAGTCCACGAGATTGAAGATAGAATAAATCTTCCTCATCTACCTGACCAACAGAAGCTGCGTGACCCGCAGTTACTTCATTTTCATCAATCAAGAGAATTGGATTTGCATCTCCTCGTCCTTTATCAGAAAGCATTAAAACATGAGAAGATTGTTGGGCATCCGCATTTTTCGCCCCTTTGATAATATGACCAATGGCATTAAATGTCAAAGTTCCTTTATCAAGAATTACACCATTTTGCAAGATATGACCAACCGAATTTAGACCAAAATTAGTCACTCTTGTATCAATTCCTTGCGTTTGATGACCTGTTGAAATCCCAACCACTTTAATTTGTGAATGAGAACCATTCCCTTTGAGGTCACTATCAAAGTCAGCAACAACATTTCCGTCATTCATGACACCAACAGACCAGTCAACTGTTGCATTATCACCAATCAATCCGCGACGAACAACTGAAGCTGTAACATTTTCTCCTAAACGGTCAATGGCTGCAAATTTGACTTGAGCCCCTGCTTTTGCAATTACTTCAACGACAATATTTGCTTTTACCTTTGAGCTTTGCTCGCCACTTGTTTCCAAACGTTCAAGGTAGTCAACTTTGGCATTTTTTCCAACGATAATTAAAATTCGTTTATTAAAAGGAACTTCTGATGAACCCTCTTGCATCAAAATTGATTCAATGGGTTCAAGAACTTCCACACCATCTGGAACATAAAGAACTAATCCAGAATTAAATGTCGCAGTATTTGCTGCTGTTAAACGACTTTCATTAAATGGAACCACAGAACCAAAATTTTCCTCAATCAGTTCTGGAATTTCGGTTAAAGCTGAATTGAAATCTGTG
Source organism: Lactococcus sp. EKM203L (assembly GCF_011800585.1). NCBI lineage: Bacteria > Bacillati > Bacillota > Bacilli > Lactobacillales > Streptococcaceae > Lactococcus > Lactococcus sp. EKM203L. The sequence continues at coordinate 145,967 of NZ_JAALEQ010000001.1, read as the reverse complement.
AAAATTACGCCTTGTTCAGCCAAATTTGGTGTCATTTGTTCCATAACTGTTTGACTTCCGACTTGAACAAGCAAAGGATGATTTGGAATTTCCGTAAAAGTAGGAACAGATCCAATTTCTTCGTTTTCAGAAATTGTTAAATGGTCTAAGCCCCAACGATTAATTTTTACTCGTTCAATATTAGGTAATTCTAGATTTTCAAATTCAAGTGCAGCTTTTTGACGTAAATCTGATAACCAAGCTGGTTCAGCATGCATTTGTGAAAAGTTTAAGATTTCTTGATTCATAATTAATATTAGCAAGTTTGCATTTTCTTAACTGAGTTCACTAATTTGCAGACAAAACATTCTGTCAGTAAATTAATGAACTTTAGACTTACTGACAGCTCTGTCAGTAAGCAAAAATAACTTACTATCTCCTTTCCTTAAACTTCTTCTTTATATTCTAATCCAAGTTCCTCAGCGATATTGACATATCCTTCAGTTTCTAGACGTTTAGCTAGTTCTGCGCCACCTGTTTTCACCACACGACCATCCATCATAATGTGGACAACATCTGGTGTAATATAATCAAGCAAACGTTGATAGTGGGTAATAATCAATGCCCCAAATTTCTCACCACGCATTGAATTAACACCTTTAGCAACAACTTTTAAAGCATCAATATCAAGTCCTGAGTCAATTTCATCAAGAATAGCAAAAGTTGGTTCTAACATCAAAAGTTGAAGGATTTCATTACGTTTCTTTTCACCACCAGAAAAGCCTTCATTGAGATAGCGCTCAGCCATTTCTTCTTTCATGCTCAAAACTTCCATATTTTTATCCAATTTTTTGATAAATTCCATAACAGAAACTTTGTCATCCTCAGCACGTTTAGCATTCATTGCTGCTCGCAAAAATTCTGCATTCGTAATTCCTGGAATTTCAGATGGATATTGCATGGCAAGGAAAAGTCCAAGACGAGCTCTTTCATCAACGCTCATTTCTAAAACGTTTTGACCGTCAAAAAGAACTTCTCCTTGTGTCACGCTATAATTAGGATTTCCCATAATTGCAGCAGATAATGTTGATTTACCAGTCCCATTAGGTCCCATAATCGCATGGATTTCATTGGTGTTGATGACTAGATTGACCCCTTTGAGAATCTCTTTATCTTCAATCGCCACATGAAGATTTTTAATTTCAAGTGTAGCCATTTTTTCGCTCCTTTGAATTGTCAATTGTATTTGACATTTATAGTCTCTATTCTAACAAAAAATTGACAAAATTTGTTATTTTCGCATACATTATTTTTATTAATCGCAATATAAATAATAAATGACAACAGGCATTTTTAGATATCAAAAAACCTCTAAAATTAGAGGTTTTTCTTATTTTTTATTTCGACTTCTACGATAATTTTGAATTGGGAATTCTTGTGTTGGTTCATCAATTTCCTCATCTATCATTGAATGATTTTCAATATCTTCTTCATTTTCATCTATATCTGCATCTTTATCAGAATGGAGAACTTTATCACGATAACTAGAATTTCCAACAAATTTCAGTGCTTTTAAGACTGGCTGCCGATTTTCGCCTAGAATTCCAACAAGTTCAATAAATATTTCCAATCCAAAGAGACAAGCAATCACTAAGAGAATCCCACCGATACGACTTGAAAATTGCAAAAGAATGGAGATAAATGCAAATATTGATGCAATTCCATAAATGACTAGAACAGCTCCACGATGAGTAAAACCAAGTGCCATTAGGCGATGGTGAAGATGTCGTTTATCAGCCGTTGCAATCGATTGACGATTAAGTTTCCGACGAACCATTGCCATAATTGTATCCGTAATTGGTACTCCTAAAATTAGTAAAGGAGTCAAAACGGCTACAGCCGTTGCATTCTTTAATCCTTGCAAAGAAGCAACCGAGATGATAAAACCAAGGAACAGTGCTCCCGTATCTCCCAGATAAATAATCGCTGGATGATAATTATAAGGAAAGAATCCCATAATTGCAGCCACCATTATAAAAATAGTAATCGGTAAAAATACATTTGGACTTGGTAAGAAAAAGTAAGAAACAATTCCCATTGTTGTCAGTGAAATAATTGATACTCCACTTGCTAGTCCGTCCAATCCGTCAATTAAATTTATTGCATTAGTAATCGCAAGTATCCAAAAAACGGTAAAAATAAAGGATAACCAAGCAGGAAAGATTAGTAAAGGCCCCCCGAAAGGAATTTTTAAATTATCAAAGCGGGCGTTGGTAAAGAACCAGATAAAACTCGCCGCAACTGTCAATCCTAAAAGTTTCATTTTAGGTGAAATTTCTTTTATATCATCAATCAAACCAGTCAAAACAACAATTCCAGCACCAACAATAAAGGGCCAAATGTAGCTAAAATAGCTGACTAGCTGAATTGGCTGATGACTTGCGCCATGTACTGGAGGTTGCGAATGAATGGGAGGCTGGTTATGAACAATATGTGGCAGAATAAACAAGGTCGCAATCGCAAAAGCAATGAAAATGACCAAACCTCCAGCAGAGGGCATTGGTTTTTTATTCACACGACGCTCGTTTGGCTTGTCCACCGCACCAATTGCTTTGGACACAAAAGTCATAATTGGCGTTAAAATCACAGAGATACCAAAAGTGATAATAATAACAATTAGAAACTTAAGTGCAAAGGGGATTTCTTTTAATGTATCAACCATATTTAGATTTTTCTAAGAACATCTAAAGCACGTGTCGCGATAAGACATTCACCATACTCCTGCAAAAATTCTCGACTCATTTTTGTTGCTTCCCCATATTCCATCATTCGTGAACGGGTACTTTCAACATGCATCTTGCCTTTTTCTTTTTGATTATCCAAAACAACAAGATAAAAATTGCCATCATAACGATAAAACTCTGATTCTTCATCAGCAAACTTCACATTTTTTATTCCTGTTAAGACAGACATAATATCTTCATAACGAATAGAGTAATAAATAAAATCTGGCTCTTGTTCAGCTTCGTCTTTTTTTGTTCCTGGTAAACCAAGCCCAGGTTTAAAATCAGTAATTCCTCGCTCGCGCGCCATATCTGCCCCTATTTCATTTAATTTATTATAAAAACCAGTCATCAATTCTTCAAACTCTTCTGGGTCATCTGGAATTTCTCCACCTTCACCTAGCATCGCTTCTTCATGAACAATCATATGAACACCTTGAGGAAAAGGTTGGATTTGGAAAGTTAACATTCCCACATTTCCAAAGCGATTTTCTAAACCAAGCTCATCAACCAATTCATAGAAAAATTGTTCAATGACTTCTTGATTTCCGAAAAAGTCTGATAATTTGATATCATAATCTGTCAAATCATCAAAAGACAAGGTGATTTTTATAGTATTTTCGTTTATATCCTCATATTTCATTTTGTTTTCTCTTTTCTATAATTTGTCTTCTATCACTTTACCAGTCTTATTAGTATTATACCACAGACCAGAAAAAAAACAGCAGACATGCCGTTTTTTTGATATTCTCTTTAACTATAAGCTTTTAAATTATAGGACTTTTGCTAAAAAGTCTTGTGTTCTTTTTTCTTTTGGTGAATCAAAAACTTGAGCCGGTTTTCCTTGCTCAACAATTGTCCCATCAGCCATGAACAAAACTCTGTCAGCAACTGTTTTAGCAAATCCCATTTCATGGGTTACAACAACCATTGTCATGCCTTCTTTTGCAAGTTCTTGCATCACGGCTAAAACTTCACCAACCATTTCAGGGTCAAGTGCTGATGTTGGTTCATCAAAAAGCATCACATCTGGGTTCATGGCTAAAGCACGAGCAATAGCTACCCTTTGTTGCTGCCCACCTGATAATGCTTGTGGATAAGCCTCTGCTTTATCTGAGAGTCCAACTCTTTGAAGTAAATCTTCCGCCGTTTTTTTAGCTTCTTCTTTGGTCATTTTACCCGTTTTAACTGGAGCCAAACATAGATTTTCAAGGACTGTCATATTAGGAAATAGATTAAATTGTTGAAAAACCATCCCCATTTTTTCTCGGTGTTTGAAGACATCCACTGATTTATCAGCAATATTAACTCCTTCAAAATAGACTTGACCATCTGTTGGCTTTTCTAATAAGTTCATCGTTCTTAAAAAAGTTGATTTCCCAGAACCAGAGGGGCCAATCATCACAACAACTTCACCTTTTTTTATTTGGATATCAAGTCCTTTTAAGACTTCATTTTTTCCAAAATATTTATGCAGATTTTTTATTTCGATTAAATATTCATTCATTATTTTGCATATCCTTTCCCGAGTTTCTTTTCAAATAAAACAAGTAAGCGACTGACAACAAAAGTGACTACAAAATAGTAGAGAGCTACAAATAACATCGGGCTAATGGTTTGATAAGTCAAATTTGCTACTGTTTGTGCACCATTGAAAACTTCCATTACCCCAATTGTATAAAGAAGCGAGCTATCCTTGATAATTGTTACAAATTCATTGCCGACGGCTGGTAGAATGTTTCTCAAAGCCTGAGGTAAAATAACGGTTGCCATCGCTTGTCTTGGCCGAATTCCTAATGAATAGGCGGCTTCTTTTTGACCAAGAGGAACAGCTTCAATTCCAGCCCGAACAATTTCCGCCATATAAGCCCCCGAATTCAGTGAGATTACAATTATCCCTGGAATCAAGCGCCCCAAATCTTGTTGTAAAATCCCAACTTGAAAGGTTGGTAAAGATAGACTTCCCATTAAGCCAAAACCAAGCATGATTTGAACGAGCATTGGTGTTCCACGGAAAATTTCAATATAGATATTTGCCAACCAGCGCAATGGAGCAATTTTAGAAATCTTGGCAAGGGCTGTGACAATCCCTAAGAGTGTTCCAATCAAAACCACGAAAGCTGAAATCAAAATTGTGACAATCATCCCGTCATTAAAATAGGGCAGATATTTCGGTAAAAAATCAAAGTTCATATTTTCTCTTTTCTGTTTTATAATTTCTATTTTTATAAAAAACAATAGCATAATTATAATATAAAAAGTATAAAAATACAACAATTAATGTATAATAATTAATTGAAAATAAATAAAAACTCCATAATTGGAGTTTTTTTATTCTGTCAGTAAATAATCATTCTTCTTTCAGTACTGATTGAAAGTCTGTCAGCAGCTACTAACTCATGAATTTCTCCATCAATTTGGACTGGTTGACTTTCTGCTAATTCTACAGAAAACTGAGAACTCACTCGGTGTAAAAATAAGGGATGTTTTAAATGCACTCCACAAAGAACACTTGGAATTAATGAAAAAGTCCGTAATAAATGATGTTTATTATATTCAACAAGGTGAATATCTGCATTTTCATTGGTGGCCTCAGGAGAAATTTTTACTCCACCTCCAAAGTATGGATGTTTGGTAAAAGTCATCAGAAAGGCATTTTCTAGTGAAATTTCTTGATTTTCTACTTCAATTAAAGCTGGAAATGGTTTTTTAGTTATCAAAACGTGCAAGGCAGTCAAAATATATGAAAAACTTCCCAATTTCAATTTGTTAAGCACTTGTTTAAGCTTTCCTTCATTGGCAGATTTCACGATAGTTGCATCTAAACCAATTCCAATATTATTTAGAGCATAGCCACTCAATCCTTTAGATTGATAATTCATGATAAAAATCTCATGATTAATTCCTCTACGAGCAGCTTCAAAAGATTCAATTGGGTCAAGCTTCAACTTTAAGCTTCTGGCGAAATCATTGCCAGAACCTGAAGGAATATAAGAAAAGGCCTCTTCTTCTGGAAGTTCATTAATGACAAGTGAAATGGTACCATCCCCACCAATAATAACTAAGTGGTCATCCGGATTTTTAAGGTCTAATATTTGTCTGACCAAAGCGCCTTCTTCTCCAGCAGCTTTAGTTTTAAAAAGTCGATATTCATAATTATTTTTTTCCAAATATGGAATCAAAGTCTCCAAAGTCCGCGCACCTTTACCTGCACCAGAATTGGGATTTGCAAGGAGATAATAAGTCATAGAATTATTTTACCAAAAATGACAGAGATTTTATGTTTTTAATGATTTTGTCAGTAAATTTAATAAAAAAATTACTGACAGAAATTCTGTCAGTAATTTTTATTTATTTTCTAGATTTAAAATTAGTTTTCCACAGTTTCTGTTTCAACTTCTTCTACTTCTGGAGCATTTGTTAAATCAGCTAAAGGTTCAATGTTACGGTAACGGAACATACCTGTACCAGCAGGAATAATCTTACCGATAATAACATTTTCTTTCAAACCAAGCAAGTGATCTTCTTTACCACGAATTGCGGCATCAGTAAGGACACGAGTTGTTTCTTGGAATGATGCAGCTGACAAGAATGAATTTGTTTCAAGAGAGGCTTTAGTAATACCCATCAAGACTGGACGACCAGTTGCAGGCATTTCACCATTCAAGAGTGCAGTTTCATTCAAAGCTTCAAAGTCAGAAATATCCATCAAAGTACCTGGAAGGATATCAGTTGAACCATTATCCATGACACGAACTTTACGAAGCATTTGGCGAACCATTACCTCGATGTGTTTGTCACCAATTTCAACCCCTTGTGAACGGTAAGTTTTTTGTACTTCACCGAGCAAGTAAGTTTCAACTGACAAGGCATCACGAACTTGAAGCAAGTGTTTAGGTTCGATAGAACCTTGAATCAAAGGTGCACCACGGTGAATAAATTCACCTTCTTCAACCATCAAGACATCAGCCATACCTACAGTGTAGCTACGAGTGTCTGTTTTACCTTTAACAGTAATTTCACGAGTACGTGTAGCAGGATCTTCAACGATTGATTCAACTGTACCAGTTACTTCAGTGATGATTGCTTCCCCTTTAGGGTTACGTGCTTCAAAGATTTCTTGAACACGAGGCAAACCTTGAGTGATATCTGAACTTGACGCAACACCACCCGTGTGGAATGTACGCATTGTCAACTGAGTACCAGGTTCACCGATTGATTGAGCGGCGATTGTACCAACAGCTTCACCAACTTCAACAGCATCACCTGTTGCCAAGTTGATACCATAACAATGTTTACATACACCATGTGGAGTTTTACATGTAAATACTGAACGGATAGTTACTTCTTTAACACCAGCATCAATAATTTTACGGGCAACATCTTCAGAAATCAAAGTGTCGTCAGCAATAATCATTTCACCAGTTTCTGGATGAAGCACTGATTTACGAGTATAACGACCTACCAAACGTTCAAAGAGTGGTTCAACCATTTCTTTACCAGTAGCAATATCAGAAATTACAAGTCCACGGTCAGTTCCACAATCGTCTTCACGAATGATAACATCTTGGGCAACGTCAACCAAACGACGAGTAAGATAACCAGAGTCGGCTGTCTTAAGGGCCGTATCGGTCATCCCTTTACGGGCACCGTGAGTTGAGAAGAACATTTCCAAGACAGAAAGACCCTCACGGAAGTTTGAGATGATAGGCAATTCCATGATTTTACCATTAGGAGCGGCCATCAAACCACGCATACCAGCAAGTTGAGAGAAGTTAGAGATATTACCACGGGCTCCAGAGTCCATCATCATAACGATTGGGTTTGTCAAATCTTGTTCATCAATCAATCGTTTTTCAAGGGCTTCTTTTGCATCACGCCAAACACCTGTAACAGCGTTATAACGTTCATCATCAGTAATCAAACCACGACGGAATTGTTTAGTGATTTGTTCCACACGTTTGTGTGCAGCATCGATGATTTTATGTTTATCTTCAACAACAGGGATATCAGCGATACCCACAGTCAAACCAGCCAAAGTAGATTGGTGGTAACCAAGGTCTTTCAAGCGGTCAAGGTACTCAGATGTAGCTGTTGTACGGTAACGTTTGAAGACTTCAGCGATGATATTTCCAAGATATCCTTTTTTGAATGGACGAACAGTATCAATTCCAGCCAAAACTTCTTTGATATCTTGACCAGCATCCATAAAGAAACGGTCATCAGTTGAAGTTGTCAAGTTAACATCAGTTGGTTCGTTCAAGTAAGGCATTCCTTCAGGAATGATTGAGTTGAAAATAACTTTACCAACAGTGGTTACCAAGATTTTATCTTTTTGGTTTTCAGTCCAAGGTTTGTTGAGTGATTTTGTTGCGATACCGATACGAGTATGTAAATGTACATAACCATTACGCATTGCAATTTCAACTTCTTCAGGAGTTGCAAAAATCATTCCTTCGCCTTCACGACCTTTTTCTTCCATCGTAAGGTAGTAGTTACCAAGGACCATATCTTGAGATGGTGTAACAACTGGTTTACCATCTTTAGGGTTCAAGATATGTTCAGCAGCAAGCATCAAAAGACGTGCTTCAGCTTGTGCTTCTTCAGACAATGGCAAGTGAATGGCCATTTGGTCACCGTCAAAGTCGGCGTTGTAGGCTTCACAAGCAAGTGGGTGAAGACGGATGGCTTTACCATCAATTAAGACTGGTTCAAAAGCTTGAATCCCTAAACGGTGAAGCGTAGGTGCGCGGTTAAGAAGAACAGGGTGTTCTTTAACAACTGTTTCAAGTACGTCCCAAACATCAGAATCTTGACGTTCAACTTTACGTTTAGCCGCACGAATATTAGCAGCCAATTCTTTCTTAACAAGTTGAGCCATTACGAATGGTTTGAACAACTCAATCGCCATTTCACGCGGAACACCACATTGGTACATTTTGAGTGTTGGACCTACAGCGATAACTGAACGTCCAGAATAGTCAACACGTTTACCAAGCAAGTTTTGACGGAAACGTCCTTGTTTCCCTTTCAACATGTGTGAAAGAGATTTCAATGGGCGGTTACCAGCACCAGTGATTGGACGACCACGACGACCATTGTCAATCAAAGTATCAACAGCTTCTTGAAGCATCCGTTTTTCATTTTGAACGATAATATTTGGAGCATTAAGTTCCATCAAACGTTTCAAACGGTTATTACGGTTAATAACACGACGGTATAAGTCATTCAAGTCAGATGTGGCAAAACGTCCACCATCTAATTGAACCATTGGACGCAAATCTGGTGGAATAACTGGTAATACATTTAAGACCATCCAAGATAATGCATTTCCTGATTTTCTGAAAGCTGACAAAACGTCCAAACGACGAATAATTTTTACACGACGTTGTCCAGTAACTGTTTTGAGCTCTTCTTTGAGTTCAGAAACTTCTTTATCAATATCAACATCGTTCAACAAATCTTGAATCGCTTCAGCACCCATTTTTGCAACGAATGAACCAAAACCATTTTTCAAAAGTTGTTCACGATATTCACGTTCAGTCAAGAGTTGTTTCTTCTCAAGATCAGTTTCTTTAGGATCAATCACAACATAACTTGCAAAGTAAATCACTTCTTCAAGTGCACGTGGACTCATATCAAGAGCAAGTCCCATACGTGATGGAATTCCTTTGAAGTACCAAATGTGTGAAATTGGAGCAGCAAGCTCAATATGTCCCATACGTTCACGACGTGATTTTGCAGTTGTTACTTGAACACCACAAAGTTCACAGACTTGATTTTTGTAGAAAACACCTTTAAGTTTTCCACAAGCACATTCCCAGTCTTTTTGAGGACCGAAAATACGTTCATCAAAGAGTCCTTCACGTTCAGGTTTTTGTGTACGATAGTTAATTGTTTCTGGTTTTTTAACTTCACCGAATGACCAGTAACGAATTTTTTGTGGAGATGCGATACCAATACGCATACTCTCAAATTTATTTACATCAACCAATTCTTTCTCCACTTCTAATAAATTTAACGCTAGACGATTATGAGATTAGAGATTTACTGACAGAAATTTTTGTCAGTAAATCTATCTCAAAATATTAATTACAAAATCTTATTTTTCAGTATTAGCGTTAATCAAAGCTTCTTCTTCAGCTTCTGCTTGTGCAACAATAGCTTCCTGTGCTTCAAGCATTTCAGGAGTAATTTCTGTATTATCTGGACGAGTCATTACTTCATCTTCATCCAATTCACGTAAGTCAAGAACATTACGGTCAGCATCAAGGACTTTCATATCAAGACCAAGTGATTGTAACTCTTTAACCAATACGCGGAATGATTCAGGAAGACCTGGTTTAGGAATACGTTCACCTTTAACAATAGCTTCATAAGCGCGCGTACGTCCAATCACGTCATCTGATTTGTAAGTCAAGATTTCTTGAAGAACATTGGCAGCACCATAGGCTTCAAGTGCCCAAACTTCCATTTCCCCAAAACGTTGTCCACCGAACTGCGCTTTACCACCGAGCGGTTGTTGTGTAACGAGTGAGTAAGGACCAACTGAACGAGCATGGAGTTTATCATCAACCATGTGGTGAAGTTTAATCATGTACATGACACCGACTGAAATTCGGTTATCAAATGGTTCACCAGTACGTCCGTCATAAAGGACTGTTTTCGCATCATCAGCCATTCCAGCTTCTTTAACAGTATCCCAGATATCTTCATCAGATGCTCCATCAAACACTGGAGTTGCAATGTGAATTCCAAGTGTACGAGCAGCCATACCTAAATGGAGCTCCATAACTTGTCCGATATTCATACGTGATGGTACCCCAAGTGGGTTCAACATGATATCAATAGGTGTACCATCTGGTAAGTAAGGCATATCTTCCATTGGAACGATATTTGAAACAACCCCTTTATTACCATGACGTCCGGCCATTTTATCCCCAACGTGAATCTTACGTTTTTGAGCAATGAAGACACGAACAAGTTTATTCACACCTGATGGCAATTCATCACCATTTTCGCGTGTAAATACACGAACGTCATGAACAATACCGCCACCTCCGTGAGGAACACGAAGTGATGTATCACGAACTTCACGAGCTTTTTCACCAAAGATTGCACGAAGCAAACGTTCTTCTGGTGTTGGATCAGTTTCACCTTTAGGAGTTACTTTACCAACAAGCAAGTCGCCATCTTTAACTTCAGCACCAATACGGATAATTCCTGATTCATCAAGGTTTTTGAGTGCTTCATCCCCAACGTTTGGAATTTCACGAGTAATTTCTTCAGGGCCAAGTTTTGTATCGCGTGTTTCTGATTCATATTCTTCGATGGCAATTGATGTATAAACGTCGTCTTTAATCAAACGTTCTGACATGATTACCGCATCCTCGAAGTTATAACCTTCCCAAGTCATATAAGCAACAAGTGGATTTTGACCAAGGGCCATTTCTCCATTTTCCATAGAAGGTCCATCAGCAATGATGTCCCCTTTCTCAACTTTTTCTCCAAGTCGAGCCAATGGACGTTGGTTATACGAAGTCCCTGAGTTTGAACGACGATATTTTGTAATATTGTAAATATCAAGTTCACCAGAAGTACGACGAACACGAATTTCATTACCATCAACATACTCAACAACACCAGCATGTTTTGCAATAAGCGCAGCACCTGAGTCACGAGCAGTTTGATGTTCCATACCAGTACCAATCCAAGGTGCATGTGGGTCAATCAATGGAACTGCTTGACGTTGCATGTTGGCACCCATGAGGGCACGGTTGGAGTCATCGTTTTCCAAGAATGGAATACATGCAGCAGCAACGGCGATAACCTGTTTAGGTGAAACGTCCATATAGTCTGCTGTTGAAGCTTCAACTTCAATATTGTTACCAGTATGACGAGCCATAACTGTTTCGTTAGCAAAGCGGCTATCTTCAGTCAATGGTGAGTTTGCTTGGGCAACAGTATAGTTGTCTTCTTCATCGGCAGTTAAATATTCAACTTCGTCAGTAACCACACCGTTCACACGGTCAACACGACGGTATGGTGACATGATGAAACCATATTCGTTTACTTTGGCATATGATGACAAGTTGTTAATCAAACCGATGTTTGGTCCTTCAGGTGTTTCAATAGGACACATACGGCCATAGTGAGTATAGTGAACGTCACGTACTTCATATGAAGCACGGTCACGTGAGATACCACCAGGTCCTAAGGCAGAAAAACGACGTTTGTGTGAAAGCTCAGATAAAGGATTGTGTTGGTCCATAAATTGTGACAATTGTGATGAACCAAAGAATTCTTTAATTGAAGCTGTTACAGGACGAATGTTAATCAAACCTTGTGGTGTGATGTTTTCATTTTCTGAAGATGACATACGTTCGCGAATCACACGTTCCATACGTGAAAGTCCGATACGTACTTGGTTTTGAAGCAATTCACCTACTGAACGGATACGACGGTTACCTAAGTGGTCAATATCGTCCACTTTACCAATTCCTTCAGCAAGACCAAGCCAGTAGCTGATATTTGAAATCACATCGGCTGGTGTCAAGACACGGCATTCTGCATCAGGATTACCATTTGAGAGCAATGTAACAACACGTTCTGGATCTTTAGGTGAATAAACTTTGATACTTTGCAAAGTAATTGGTTCTGGAATTACAGCGTCGTCAGATGGTTCAACAACAAAGTTTCCAAGACCGTTATCAAGCAATGGTTCGATTAAATCAAGCACATCACGAGTAACAAGAGTATCTGTATTAACAAGAATTTCACCAGTTTCTGGGTCAACAATTGGTTCAGCCAAAGTCAAACCAAGCAAACGATTTTTAAGCGCTAATTTCTTGTTAAATTTATAACGTCCAACAGGTGCGAAGTCATAACGTTTTGGATCGAAGAAACGAGCAACAAGCAAGCCACGTGAGCTATCTGCTGTTTTAGGTTCTCCTGGACGCAAGCGGTCATAGATGTCTTTGAGCGCTTCTTCTACACGCGTGTCAGCTGGGTTTTTATGAACATCTTTTGCAATAGTGTCTGTTAAAAGTTGAGTTTCTCCCAACAATTCAAGGATTTCTTCATCTGAACCAAAACCAAGCGCACGAAGCATAGTTGTAAAAGTTAATTTACGTGTACGGTCAATACGAACATAACCAATGCCTTTAGCATCTGTATCTAACTCAAACCAAGCTCCACGGTTAGGAATGGTTGTATGTCCAAAACTTTCAAGACCGTTTTTATCAGCTTTAAGATGGAAGTATGAACCAGGACTACGTACCAATTGGCTAACGATCAAACGTTCTGAACCGTTATTGATAAATGTCCCCATTTCAGTCATGAGTGGGAAGTCACCAAAGAAGACTTCTTGTGTTTTTAATTCACCAGTTTCTTTATTTACAAGACGGAAGGTTACATAGATAGGTGCTGAATAGTTTGCGTCATGTGCGCGAGCTTCTTCAACAGTGTATTTTGGGGTTTTCATTTCATAACCAACAAATTCGAGTTCCATTGTACCCGCAAAGTTGTCGATTGGAAACATTTCTTTGAAGACATTTGCAAGACCTTCATCGAGGAAGTTTTTATAACTTAATGTTTGAACTTCGATGAGGTTTGGCAAACCGATTACTTCTTTAATACGTGAAAAACTGCGTCTTGTACGGTGTTTACCGTATTTTACGTCATGTCCTGCCAAGTGTTTTCTCCTCTATTTTTTAGATTTGATTAAAAAAGTCTGTGTTTTTGATGAATTTTTAATTAAAAAAACCGAAAAGTCTGTAGTTTGTCTTTTTTATAACTTTTCTGGTTTATTCAATATAAAAGACGCCAAAAAAGCAACGAAAACAGTAGTGTTTCGTTGCTTACAAAGCCTATGGGGACAATATATCCCACAGATTTTGCTGACAAACCATTATTTCTATTATACTATTTTATATGAAAATTTTCAAGCTTTTTCTAGTTTAACGGTCTATTTTTTCAATGATGCTTTTAAATGCTTCTAATTCTGAACGAGATAATGATTGAACTAAAGAAACAAAGGTTTCATTTCGTCTTTGCCCTTCCAGTTCTGCCAGCATGATATAAGACATTTGATTCCCTATGAATGTTGATAAAAAATCTACCAATATTCTCTTTTCTTCTTCCAGAGGAGAATCTGTCAGTAGAAAAAGGGTTCCCAATCTCAAATGATTTCCTTCTATAGGTAGAAAGCTGAGAAATTTATTTGGAAATTTGCTCGAAATTTCTTTCACTGGTTCTAAAATTGATTGGGCCATTGGTAGGCTTGCGCTCATTTCGTAGTGATTTAATAGTTGACTAGAGATATCTTTTGATATTTTTTGATAGATAAAAAAATTTTGGAGGTTTATATCATCCTGATAAGAATTATCAGAATCAGTAAAACCATAACCTAAACAATTTCGTTTGGTATCTATGATAAAAAGGCTAGACTCTAAAACTTTGGCACTTTTCTCTACCACCTCTTGATAAGCTAATGGTTTTCCAAGGTCAATAAATGATCTTTTCAAAATAATATTTATGTCTTGGATTTTGTCATAAATTTCTTTCAATTTTTCCCTTTCTCTTCTCAAAAAGCATTTTGAGTATTCCTATGATTACTTTTATAATACCATATAACGCTATAGATGTCAATTTTGTTAAAGAATTTGCAACAAATAATTTTTTAACTTAAATATTGCTATTTTTTTAAGCTTTAGGTATTTTATATCTAATAACTATATGATATAATGTATTTGTTACAAATATTAAAAATATTTATTCAATACATGTTGAGGTGATTTTAATGTTCTATGACCGTCTAAAAACTTTAGTTATTGATTCTCAGAAATCTTTCAACCAGGTCGAAAGAGAGTTGAGATATCCCAGAAACGCCCTTGCTAATTATCGCTTGGGAAAAGAACCTTCTGCCAAAAGATTGACAGAAATTGCTGATTATTTTAATGTCACAACTGAATACCTTCTTGGTAAAGATGACAAGTACAGTTATAATAAGGCAAAGCTTTTGTTTGAATATCTTACATTAGATAATAAACAAAACTTGTTAAATTATATTCAAAATCGAATTGATGAGCTTGAACTTCTTGAAAGAGAGCCCATTTCTTTGAGTACTGAACAATTTGTATTTTGTGGTGATAATACTTGGGCGCTACAAGAAAGCCGCAAAACAATCAAACTGCTCACAAAGCAACTTCCTGATGATTACGATGCAGTTTTTGAACTCGTTGGGGGTCCTTTAGATGCGGAAGCTCCTGGTAATGGAGATTTACTTTTTGTAAAATTTACTGACGCAAATTTTGCAGAGCTGATCCATAATTTCTTGTTGCAACATGACCATTTTGCCAAGCTTTCAGTAAAAGATGAAAAGCTTACTTGTCTAAGCCGTGATGCTGGAAGCCTTGCCGAAGTCCCTGAACTTTTTGGCAAAATTGCTAAAATTTATCGTTTCAGAACTATTTAATTACGAGTTTACATTAATTTTCAAATTGCTGTTAAAAAGTGCTGATGGAATTCGTCAGCGCTTTTTTGTAAGTGTGATATAATATAAAAAATATCCATAATAGGAGGTCGATATGACAAGGATTCAAGATGATTTATTCGCTACTGTTAATGCTGAATGGTTAGAAAATGCAGAAATTCCTGCTGACAAACCAAGAATTTCAGCTTTTGATGAATTAGTACTAAAAAATGAGAAAAATTTGGCTAAAGATTTAGCTGAGTTATCACAAAACCTACCTACTGATAATCCAGAATTGCTTGAAGCAATCAAATTTTATAATAAAGCAGGAGATTGGCAAGCAAGAGAAAAAGCGGATTTTTCTGCCGTAAAAAATGAACTTGCTAAAGTTGAAACTTTAAATACTTTTGAAGATTTTAAAAATAATTTGACTCAACTCGTTTTCCATTCACAGGCTCCTCTTCCATTTTCTTTTAGTGTTGAACCTGATATGAAAGATGCTATTCACTATTCTCTTGGATTCTCTGGTCCGGGCTTGATTTTACCTGATACCACTTATTATAATGATGAACACCCTAGAAAAAAAGAATTACTTGATTTTTGGGCTAAAAATACAAGCGAAATTTTAAAGACATTTGATGTTGAAAATGCAGAAGAGATTGCAAAGTCTGCCCTTAAATTCGATGCTCTTTTAGTTCCATCAGCAAATACTTCTGAAGAGTGGGCAAAATATGCTGAACTTTATCATCCAATTTCTACTGACAACTTTGGCAGTAAAGTTAAAAACCTGGATTTAAAATCTTTAATTAAAGATTTAGTAAAAACTGAACCTGATAAAGTCATTGTTTATGAAGACCGTTTTTACGAATCATTTGATTCACTTGTCAATGAAGAAAATTGGTCGCTCATTAAAGCTTGGATGCTGACAAAAATTGCACGTGGCGCTACTTCTTTCTTCAATGAAGACCTTAGAATTCTTGGTGGAGCTTACGGACGTTTCCTTTCAAATGTTCAAGAAGCAAGAAGTCAAGAAAAACATCAACTTGATTTGACTGAGTCTTATTTTAGCCAAGTGATTGGTTTATTCTATGGTAAAAAATATTTTGGTGAAGCTGCTAAGGCCGATGTCAAACGGATGGTCACTGCGATGATTAAAGTTTACCAAGCGCGTTTGTCTAAAAATGAGTGGCTCAGTCAAGAAACAGCTGAAAAAGCCATTGAAAAATTGGATGCTATTACTCCTTTCATTGGTTTCCCAGATAAATTGCCTGAAATTTATAGTCGTTTAAAAACAACTTCTGGCTCTCTCTATGAAGATGCCCTTAAATTCGATGAAATTTTGACTGCTCGAACTTTTGAAAAATTCTCAGAAGATGTTGATAAAACAAGCTGGCATATGCCTGCTCATATGGTCAATGCTTATTATAGTCCTGATAGTAATACAATTGTTTTTCCAGCAGCAATTTTGCAAGCTCCTTTTTACTCTCTTGAACAATCTTCATCACAAAATTACGGTGGAATTGGCGCTGTCATTGCTCATGAAATTTCTCATGCTTTTGATAACAACGGTGCCCAATTTGATAAAGAAGGAAATTTGAACAAATGGTGGTTAGATGAAGATTATGAAGCTTTTGAAGAAAAGCAAAAAGAAATGATTGCACTCTTTGACGGCGTAGAAACCGAAGCTGGTCCAGCAAACGGAAAACTCATTGTGTCAGAAAATATTGCTGACCAAGGAGGAATTACAGCGGCACTGACAGCAGCTAAAGATGAGAAAGACGTTGATTTGAAGGCTTTCTTTAGTCAGTGGGCTAAGATTTGGCGCATGAAAGCAAGTAAAGAATTCCAACAAATGCTTTTGTCAATGGATGTTCATGCACCCGCTAAACTTCGTGCCAATATTCCTCCAACAAATCTCGAAGAGTTTTACGAAACTTTTGATGTTAAAGAAACTGATAAGATGTATCGTGCACCAGAAAATCGTCTTAAAATTTGGTAATAGTTAATTGAATACAAAAAGTACTTCTAAAATATAGAAGTACTTTTTATTTATTAGAGCAGTTCATCTTCAATAATTATTTTCCCTTGAGCTGTAAAAGAAATTCCCTCTTTTTTTAGAAGTTCCATTTGCTCACTTTTAGCAGGCTCTGGCAATCCAATTGTTCTGTCAGAACGCACTACACGCCACCATGGCAGTTCATATTTTTTAGACATCGAATGCAAAATTCTGGAAACCTGCCTTGCACCATTTGGCAATCCAGCTAAAGCTCCCACATCTCGATAACTCATGACCTGCCCCTCTTTTAAATTTAGAATAACTTCTAAAATCTTTTTTGTATTTTCGGTAATTTCTGCCATTTATTATCCTTTTTAACTCTTATTAATAAGTCTGTCAGTAACTTTTTTACTGACAGACTTATTTTTTATTAGATATGTAATTTTCGACGAAGTGACAAACCTCTTGGACCAAACCATTTTTCTAGAAGTCCAAGTTTAGCAGCAAACCAGAGATAAGTATAAAATCCTGCACCACCGGCAATGGCAGCAATAAATACTGAGGCAATTCGACCTGGGCTCTTACCGAAAATAAAACCTAAAATGATTTCAACAATAATAACCACAATAGCCATAAATCCTGTCAGTAAAGTTGCCCCTTGAATTCCGCGAACTGTATTCTTAATTGAAAAATGAGTTAACTCATGTAGTTTTCTAATGAATAAGAAAACACCAACTAAGAATGAAACAGTGGTCGCAAGTAAAGGTCCATAAGTATGGAAAATAAGAATCATTGGAACTTGCAAAACTAATTTAATGACAAGAGTCAAGGTAAAGATTCGCATTGCCAAACGTTTATGGTCCATTACTGTCAGTGGAGGATAGACAATCATATAAAGTCCCAACAAGAAGGTTTGTAAAATAGCAAAGACAAACAAACTACTTTGTAATCCAGAAGGAATTTGGTAGAAAATTGTATAAATCGGTTTAGTCAATAGTGACATTCCAATCACGGCCGGAAGCATAAAACCAACGTATAATTGGAAATTATAACCTACTAACGTTGCAAGTTCACGCCGATTCCCTTGAACATAATGCTCTGTAATCAGAGGGTCTGAAACAGAACCAAGCGTCAATGCGACACCCAACAAGACCATCGTTAATTTATCAGTATTTGCTGAGAAATAACTCATCAGAACAAGCAATTCATTATGACTATAGTTTGTTACCCAAGGCATCATATTCATAAAGGTTGAGTTATCAATAATTTTAAAAATTTGAATAGCTGAACCAATGACAATAAATGGAATGGCTGTGTGTAATGTTGATCTAAAAATTTCTAAAGCATTAATTTTAGATTTTACAGGACCAGGATTAATTAATTTATTAAGATTTCCTGATTTCTGTAAGTAATAGAATAATACAGCGTAGGAACCTAACATCCCAATAAAAGCAGCCAAGGTAGATTGTGTCACGGCATTTTGCCAATTATGCGAACCTAACTTCATGATAGCAAAAGTTGCTGCTAGCATCCAAATGACCCGAACAATTTGTTCCAAAAGCTGACTCATAGCATAAGCTTTAACCTGATTCAGACCTTGGAAATATCCTCGAATAACTGACATCGATGGGAAAATCAAAACAGCCAATGCTAAACTTTTCATGACTGGAATTAAATCTGCGCTATCCTTACCGCCAACAAGGGCTGAGAGTGGACCTGCAAGAAAGAACATGAGCCCTGACGCAACAATTCCAAGAACCAGCATCACTCCGAGCATTTGCCGAACGAGCCGGTAAGCCATGTTAGGGTCATCTAATGTATTATAGCGAGCCACTTCACGCGCAATTGCCGCCGGAATCCCCACTGTTGAAATCAATAGGAAAAGAGCATAGATATTATAACCCATACTAAAGAGGGAGTTGGCCTCATTACCAAAACGCCCCATCCAAGCATACCAAGGAATAATATAAATTACCCCTAGTATTTTCCCAATCATGTCCGCACCAGTCCGCCAAGCAGCACCAGAGAGCATCTGATCTTTTGATTTTGCAGCCGTTTTTGGTGACTGCTGACCTGTATTCATTATTTTTTCTGAATCTTCCATTGTTCCATTTTACCCTAAGTTCTGTATTTTGACAATAAAAGAATGGTTTTAGATCATTAATTCACGATGTCATCTATTACCATCTATAAACAAATGGGACATGCACCAGCTCTTGGCTTGTGCTATAATATAGGGTAATGGGATTTTTCCCTTAGTTTCCTTGTTTTAGAAAGGTATCGCGAATTTAGCGATAAATAGGCATTCCTCACATGATTAGGCTTGAACAAGTTATAGAAATACTAAAAAAAGATAATAATTTCCGTGAGATTTCTTCTGCTGGAGAATATTATTTCAACTGGCCAAAGGAAGTAAACTTTGACCAACTCTCTTATGATTCACGAAAATCAACAGAAAATACCCTTTTCTTTGCCAAGGGTTTGAATTTTAAAAAAGAATATTTAACAGACTTAGAAGCTGCTTTTTATGTTTCAGAATTTGATTATGAAGTAGCTCTCCCAGCAATTATTGTCACTGATGTTAAACGAGCAATGGCTTTAATCGCTGCAAGCTTTTATGATTTTCCACAAAATAAACTCAAAACCTTAGCTTTGACTGGTACAAAAGGAAAAACCACTTCTGCTTATTTTGCTAAAGCAATACTTGACAAAATGAATGGTGGCAAAACTGCACTTTTATCTACTGCCCAAACAACTTTGGATGGAAAAAATTATTTTAAATCAGAATTGACAACTCCTGAAAGTCTTGATTTACTAGAAATGATGGCAAAAGCTCTGACAAATGGAATGACACATTTGGTCATGGAAGTTTCAAGCCAAGCTTACAAAACAGAACGGGTTTACGGTTTAACATTTGATGTTGGAGTTTTCTTAAACATTTCTCCTGACCACATTGGCCCAGTTGAACATCCAACGCTTGAAGATTATTTTTACTGCAAACGTCAACTTCTCAAAAATTCACGTTATTTTGTTGCTAATTCCGAAATGAATCACTTTGCTATCATTAAAGAGGAACTTAAGGAACGTAAAATTCCACATGCTTTCTATGGTGCTGATTCTGAAAATAAAATTATTGAATCAAAAGGACTTCATTTTGTTACTGACGGTTCTGTCAGCGGAGCATTTGACATTCGCTTATTAGGACGCTTCAACCAAGAAAATGCCTTAGCTACAGCATTAGCAACTAAAGCTTTAGGCGCTTCATTAGAAAATATCCATGACGGTTTAGCTCTTGCTGTTGTTCCAGGACGCATGGAACTTCTTACTGCCAAAAATGGTGCCCACATCTATATTGATTATGCTCACAACGGCCTGTCATTAGAAAATCTTGTTGAAGTTGTTGAAGAACACCATGCTGGTCAGCTTGTTCTAGTCCTTGGTTCAACCGGAAATAAAGGCGAAAGTCGCCGGAAAGATTTCGGACAAGTGATTGAAAAACATCCGCGACTTGATGTCATTTTAACTACTGATGATTCAAATCGAGAAGACCCTAAAATAATTGCTGACGAGATTGCTTCTTTTGTCAGTCGCACACTTGATTTTGAACTTGACCGTGAATTGGCAATAAAAAAAGCTGTCAGTAAAACTAAAAGTACTGACGATGCTGTGATTATCGCTGGAAAAGGGACTGATATGTTCCAATTAAAAGACGGAAAACGTCAACCTTATATTGGAGATACAGCTGCTGCTCAAAAATATCTCTAATTTACTGACAAAAGTTCTGTCAGTAAATTAATCATAAAAAAACGACTCAATAGGAGTCGTTTTTTCTTTTTCTTCTGACTAGGCAAAAGAATTAACAACAGCAAGAATTCTTTGTAATTCCGCATGAGTTTCATAACTTACAGTATCCGAATAAAGTAATGCTGAAAGATCCCGTGAAGAATAGCCAGCTTTTTCACTTACCTCATCAATATGCAAATTTTTTTCTTTCATTTTGTACAAAATAGCTTCTTTAAAATTGTTTGTAATTTCTTCTTGTTGAAATTGCGAAAGATTGTTAAATTCATCACTTGAATAATTGACCAAATTTTTCGAATTCATCTGCATCGCCTCTTTTATATTTATTTAGTAAAATCAATGACCATTCGGCCTTCAATTTTTCCTGCCTTCATTTCATCAATAATATCATTGATTTCTTCCAGTTTGCGTGTCGCAACAATTGGTTTTACCTTACCTTCTGCTCCAAATTGAAAAGCTTCTGCCAAGTCAAGTCTTGTTCCGACAAGTGAACCTGCAACCTCCACTCCGTCAAAAACAACTGTTGGAACTGATAAAGTCATCTCAGTATTGGGAAGTGCCACAGCAACCATTTTGCCCATAGGTTTCAAAGAAGCAACCGCTTGTTCAAAAGCAATCCTTGCAACAGCACAAACTATTGCACTTTGCACCCCTAAGCCGCCAGTTATTTTTTTAATTTCATCAACTGGATTTACATCACCAGAATTGATAATCACATCAGCTCCAATTTTTTTAGCTAAATTTAATTTATCTTGATTAATATCAACAGCAATTACTTTTGCTCCAAAAACATTTTTAGCATATTGAATTGCTAAATTTCCAAGTCCTCCAGCACCAAAAATTACTTGCCAATCACCAGGTTTTACTCCTGATACTTTGATTGCTTTGTAAGTTGTTACTCCAGCACAAGTAATTGAGCTAGCTTCAATTGGGTCAAGTCCGTCAGGAACTTTGACAGCATAATCGGCAACAACAATTGCTTCTTCAGCCATTCCGCCATCAACTGAATATCCTGCATTTTTAACTTCTCGACAAAAAGTTTCATTACCAGATACACAGTATTCACAGTGACCACATCCTTCAAAGAACCAAGCCACTGAAACCCGATCACCAACTTGAAGCGAGCTTACATCAGCTCCAATTTCTTTGACAATTCCAATTCCTTCATGACCAAGAACAGTCCCTGCTTTGTTGCCATAATCACCTGCTGCAACGTGCAAATCGGTATGACAGACTCCACAATACTCCATGTCAAGCAAAGCTTCATTAGGTTTGATTGCTCGAAGTTCCTTTTCAACAAGGTCCGCATAACCATCTGGATTGTGTCTTACTACTGCTGCTTTCATAAGAAAGTCTCCTCTATATATAAAATTTTGTAAACGCATTCTTTTGTTTTATTATATCACTTTTCACTTCATTTTGTATCATTTAAAGTAACAAAAACATCTTGGTTCTTTTAATGTAATCTTTGAACCATTCGTTATCAATTTTTATGAGTCATTTGTGATTTTTTTTCTTCTTTTACGTATAATATAGTAAGAATGAATTTAGAAGCTAAATTAAAAGAAATTTTTGGTTATGACAATTTCCGAAATGGTCAGAAACAAATTATTGAACAAGTCCTAGATGGACAAGCCACTCTTGGTATTTTACCCACAGGAGCTGGAAAATCAATCTGCTATCAGTTACCAGCTCTTATTCAACCAGGGCTTACTCTCGTAATCTCCCCACTTATTAGCTTGATGAAAGATCAAGTCGACCAGCTGAATATTGCCGGAATTCCAGCAACATTTATTAACTCTACCTTAGAGGATTCCGAATCTTATCAAAGAATGCGACAGGTTGAAAATGGCGAAATCAAGCTTCTTTTTGTAGCACCAGAGCGTTTTTCATTAGACTATTTCAATGCCTTTTTACAAAAACTTCCAATTGATTTAGTTGCCATAGACGAAGCACACTGCATTTCACAATGGGGGCACGATTTCAGACCCAGTTATGTCGATTTTGCCTCTCATCTCCAATATTTACCAACAAATCCTACCGTCTTAGCCCTTACGGCTACTGCGACACCAAAAGTTGCAGATGATATTCAAAAACTTCTTTCAATTTCCCCCAGTCATACTATTAAAACCGGTTTTCTTAGAGAAAACTTACGTTTTGAAGTAGTCAAAGGGATGGATAAGAGAACTTTTCTTAAAAATTATCTTAAAAATCAAGAAAGTGAGGCTGCTGGAATTATCTATGCCAGCACTCGTAAAGAAGTTGAAGAAATTTGTGAATGGCTCAACCATAATCATTTCAAAGCCGTTCGTTACCATGCTGGACTGAGCGAACAGGAACGTCAAATAAATCAAGAACTTTTTCTCTTTGACGAAGTACCGATAATGGTTGCCACTAATGCTTTTGGCATGGGAATCAATAAACCAAATGTTCGATTTGTGATTCATTATGCCCTTCCCGCAACAATTGAAAGTTATTATCAAGAAGCTGGGCGAGCAGGACGGGACGGGCTTGAATCTGATGCTATCCTCCTTTTTTCACCAAATGATTTACGAATTCGTAATTTCTTGATTGAGCAAGGTGAAGGTGATGAAGCGCACAAGGAACATGAATACGAAAAGCTTCGACAAATGCAAGCATACACAAGTGCCGAAACCTGTTTGCAACGCTATATCTTGCAATATTTTGGTGATGAAGGTGAAGATTGTAAAAAGTGTAGTAATTGTCTTGATGAAAGAGAACTTCTCGATATTACAATTGATGCTCAAAAAGTCCTATCTTGTGTCGTCCGAATGGGTGAACGTTTTGGTAAGACGGCCGTAGCACAAGTTTTGATTGGTTCTAAAAATAAAAATATTGCAAAATGGAATTTTGAATCTCTATCGACTTTTGGAATTATGAAAAACCATTCCCAAAAAACCGTGGGTGAATTAATCGATTTTCTATCTGCTGAAAGTTATTTAAACATTACATCAGGTAAATTCCCACTTCTCCTTATTTCAGCCCAAGGATTAAAAGTCCTCAAAGGACAAATCAAAGTTTATCGCAAAGCTAGCTTAATTATTGAATCGAAAACAAAAATCTCTCATCATTTTGATGAAGAATGTTTTGCAAGTATTCGTGCACTTCGACTTGAACTAGCCAAGGAAGAAGGCGTCCCTCCTTTCATGATTTTTTCTGATAGTGCCCTTAAAGAAATGGCTCAAGTTCTGCCGGATAGTCCAAGTCAATTTTTACAAATTTCTGGTGTCGGACCTGTTAAACTCGAAAAATATGGAAGGCTTTTTATCGACAAAATATCTGAATATAAAAAAAGCTGAGCAAACTCAGCTTTTATTTTTTTAAAATAATTTTATTACAAGTTATTTTTCTTTCTATAGTTGCGCATCATGAAGTAGGCAATTACACCAAAGATAAGTGGCCCACCAATCATTGAAATAAATGATGTCAACATTTCAGATAATGCTTTACCAGTTTGGTCAACAGCTGGTAATTGAACATAATTCACAATTGGTTGAATAATTGTGAAGAAGTTAGCCCCACCAACAACAACCAAGACCAAAATTGTCAAGAAGTTCACAACAAAATTTGATTTAAAGAATTCAATTGGTTTAACAATATTTTTATTCTTCTTGAAGTACCAGAAAGCAATAACGATGAAGAGATAAGGCAAAGTCATAGAAACATTAGCCATATAAGTCAAAATGAGGAAGAATTGACTTGCTCCACCTTGTGAAGTCAAGAAATTCAAAACAATAATTAAGGTAACAATTGCAAATTGAATCCACATTGCAAATTTTGGCATTCCTTCTTCATCAAGTTTTCCTAATTTACCGGGCCAAAGTTTTTCTGGTGTACCAGTAATCAACTGTTTGATTGGACTATAAGTCAAGGTAAAGAAGGCACCCATGTAAGCAAGAAGCATAGAAAGACCAATATAGCGGGCGAAAATACCACCAAGCATATCTGCTCCGGAAGTAGAAAGTCCAAGTGCATGACCAACCGCTTCACCAAGGTTTTGCAAAAGCATGTAAGGAACAGTCCCAAGGTTCATTGATCCATCTTTAATGGCTGGAATCCATTGTGAATAATCAACAAAGAAACCAACACTAAGAATAGCAACAGCATAACCAACAGCAATAATAAGTGCTGACGTGATGATTCCTCGTGGGAAGTTTTTCTCAGGCTCATGAGTTTGGTCAACTAAACCAGCAATTGATTCAACCCCACCATAAGCAAAAATGGCAAAAACAAGAAAGGCAATAAAGGCAACAATACTACCATCAAAAGTTGGATTAGGAGATGAAGTAAAAGCAGCAAGGTTAATTGGTGTTGCTGGATGACCATTAACAACAAGTACAAGAACAGCACCAAGAATTAATATAACATTGAGTGAAAGAACGGCAACCCCCGCAATAGAGGTGAATTTTTTAATGGTTTCCACACCTTTTGAGACCATAAAGGTAATCAATGCCATCCAAAATACAGCTGCAATTGAAATCCAAAGTAATGAAGGGGTGTGTGTTGAGTTACCAAAAATCAAATTGACCATTGGAATCAAAATTTTATTGGCAACACTTACCATCCAGATAACATAAGAAGCATACCACATGAATGTTCCAACGAAGGCGAAGGTAGGGTTAACTGCCTCACTCATCCATGAATAAATTCCTCCTTTTTCATCTTTAAATGCTGAACCCATTTCCGTTACCATAAAGGCAAAAGGGAGGAAAAAGAGCAGGGCTCCAATAATATACCAAGGAATGGCGCCGTAACCCATTTGGTAGAAAGCGACAGGGATATTCCCAAAACCGAAGACTGTCGTAAATATCATCAACGAGAGTCCTACGAGTGAGAGTTTACCTTTTGTGTTTTGTGACATAATCTTTCCTTTTACATTAATTGACTTATAATCAGTCAATTTTATTTTTAAAGTCTTGAATAATAGCTCAATTTTACTAACAAAGTTGTCAGTAAAATATTTAGAAACAGAATAATATTTTATACAGTAGCAGAAAGTTATCGAAAAGTAGCAATTAGTCTGAAAATTATAAGATAAGCGCAAAGCAAGCCGCTCATGAAGATTTTTAATCAAAAACCTTCTTGGGCGACTTGTTCTTTTATTATCGAGCTTAAAAACTAATTACTCTCTCTTTTTCTTTTATTTTACTACTTCATTGTTCAAACGAATGATTTCAAGCAAAGTATCTACAGCTTTTTCCATTGTTTGTACAGAAACAAATTCAAAACGTCCGTGCATGTTTTCACCACCTGCAAAAAGGTTTGGTGTTGGAAGTCCCATAAATGAAATTTTAGACCCATCAGTTCCACCACGAATTGGTTCAATAATTGGGACAATATCAAGATTTTCCATTGCTTTTTTAGCAATATCAATAATTGACATATCTTTTTCAATGATTTGAGCCATGTTGTAGTATTGGTCTTTAATAACTGGTTTCACACGGTTTTGACCAAGTTCAGCATTCATTTTATCTGCAATCTCTTGCATCAAAGCTTTACGTTCGTTGAATTTACCTTCTTCATGGTCACGAATGATATATTGAGCTCTTGCTTCTTCTGGTGTACCATCAAGTTTTAAAAGATGGAAGAAACCTTCACGGCCTTCGGTTTTTTCAGGACGATCAAATTCTGGAAGTGCATTGTGGTAGTCAATTGCTAATTGCAATGCATTAACCATTGTATTTTTTGCTGTCCCTGGGTGAACATTTTTACCTTGGAACTCAATCACTGCACCAGCTGCTGAGAAAGTTTCATATTGAAGTTCTCCAAGTGGTCCACCATCTACAGTGTAAGCAAAGTCAACATCAAAGTCAGCTACGTCAAATTTATCAGCACCTACACCAATTTCTTCATCAGGACCAAATCCAACACGAATTTCACCATGTTCAAAATCAGGATTAATATTCAAAAGATAGTCAGCTAAAGTCATGATTTCAGCTACACCAGATTTATCATCTGAACCAAGCAAAGTTGTTCCGTCAGTATGAACTAAAGTTTGCCCTTTGTAGTTTTTAAGATTTGGGAAATCTTTTGGATCAAGTGTAAACTCAGTATCACCAAGTTTAATCACAGATTCACCATCATAATTTTCCAAAATTTGTGGGTTAACACCCTCTGCGTTGAAATCAGCAGTATCCAAGTGAGCTAAAAGTCCAATTTTGCGCACTTTTTTATCTGTATTTGCAGGAATTGTACCGATAACATAACCATTTGATTCAAGATAATGAACATCTTTGAGACCAAGGGCTTTCATATCTTCACCCATTTTGTGGGCAAATTCTACGAGCGCTTGAGTTGAAGGTGTTGTTGTGCTGTTTTCATCTGAACGTGTATTTACTTTAACATATTCAAGAAAACGTGGTAACAGTTTTTCGTACTTCATTTGTTCTCCTTAAATTTATTCTAATAGCCTATTTGTCTCCAAGTGAGATGAACGGCTCAATAGCTGTGGTTTGTTGAATTTGAGCAATAATGAAAGATTTAGCATCAGCATATTTCTGCTCTGGAATCACTTGTTCTGAAAATTTCAAAAGACATTTGTATTCTTTTTCCGAAATTTTTTCAATATACTTATATTTCTCCAGCACATTGACAAAAATATCCGACTTAGATTTGACAACTTCTTTACGCATAAATTTCAAAAGAAAAGTAGTCATATACTTAAGTGCATATTCTGGGTCAACATCGCCAATCATTTGATAAACCTCTGTTTCAAGCGGAGTTAAAGGTAAATTTTTGGCCACTTTATCAAAATAATTGGCAAGTGATTGTGGAATTTCAGTATTCTGTGGATATTCTTTGTAAGAAAAAGATGTCATGAAATTCAAGATAACTTGATTCGTTTGATTAGTCAAAGATTGATAAAGCATACTTTGGGATAATAACTTTTCAATCCGTGACTCCTTTTCAATAAAGATTGGAGCTTCGTAGATGTTTTTCTGTGGTTCAGCAATTTTGTCTTTTAAAGTTTCCCAATCAAACTCACTGTCATTAAAAACATGAAAGCCCAGCGAATAACGTTTATCAGAACGTAAGATTAACCCAGCAGCAATAAATGAGTCAATTTGCCGGTCAATATTTTTTACGTCAGCAAAATCTTTATGAATCTGTCTGAGCATGACTTCATCATGTTGTGCTAAATATTCTATCAAATCTTTAAAAAAGGGCTGACTTGTCAGCCGATTTTCATTATAGATTTTAATAGTCATTATTTATTGAAGCTTTCAGTCAATTGTGGAACAACTTGTTTTTTACGTGAAACAGCACCAGCAAGGAAGGCGTGGTCATCTGCAAGTGTAAAGTTGAAAGCTGCTTCTGATTTTTCTGGATGTGCACCCAAAGCAATGATTTCAGAGTTTGAGTTAACAATGTCAGTAATCATAAAGACAAAGTCATCGTATCCATTTGCTGTCATTGAAGCATTAATAGCTGCTTTAATATCTGAAAGACGTTCTAAAACTTCTGGAATATCAACTGTATTAACTTGTGCAATACGAACATTTGAACCATTCAATTCAAAAGTTTTTGCATCAATATCAATCAATTCTTCTGCTGTTTTAGTAGATAAATTTGTTCCAGCTTTGAGCATTGCAAGTCCATATTCTTCAAGGTTAACACCAGCAATTTCAGCAAGTTCTTTAGCAACTTTATGGTCTGTTACATGAGTCGTTGGAGATTTCAAAAGCAAAGTATCTGAAATCAAACCTGAAAGTAAAAGTCCAGCAACTTCTTTAGGGATTTCAACATTTGCTTCAAGGAATTTACGGTAAACAATTGATGACGCAGAACCAACAGGTTCAACAGTCATAAACAAAGGAGCTGCTGTATTAAAGTTAGCCACACGGTGATGGTCAACTACACCATAAATTGTTAAGTCTTCAATATCAGAGATTGATTGTTGGAACTCATTGTGGTCAGTCAAAATTACTGTATCCACACCCTCTTCTTTTGCTGATTTTACTACACGTGGAGCTTTCACGCCAAAGTAGTCCAATACGAATTGTGTTTCTTCATTTGGAGTTCCAAGGGCAACTACTTCAGTGTTAAGGGCACCATTTGGACGGTGGTTGCTCAAATATGAAAATCCATATGATGAGCCGATAGCGTCAGTATCAGGTTTTTGATGACCAAAAACAAGTATTTTATCAGACATTTTTTTACCTCATTTTAAAAATTTTAATTTCCCACTTAAACTTCTAGTTTTAACTAAAAATTATTTGGGCTATCATCCCTTAAATTATACCAAAAAATGGCTGATTAAGCACATTTTCATTTTCATTTAGGACTGATTTTATTTGATTGTTCGTTTTGTAACAAAAAAATGAATCTGAATAACTTCAAATTCATTTTTATTTTTTATCTTATACGTTCTAAGTAATCTTGATAAGATTCTGTATTCATGATTTCTTTAGCATTATGAACACGATCTTTTGTTGGAGGTTTCACACCTTCAAGCGGATATTTCCAACCTAATTCACGCCATTTAAATTCACCCATTGTATGGTAGGGTAAAATTTCAAATTTCAAGACATTTTTTAAAGTTTTTACAAATTCACCTAATTGAACTAAATCTTCATCAAAATCACTTTCACCAGGAACAAGAACGTGACGAACCCACATTGCATTACCACGGTCTGATAAATACTGTGCAAAAGCTAAAATATTATCGTTTTTATTAGCTGTCAATTCTTTGTGTCGTTCTGGATTTATTTCTTTAATGTCTAATAATACTAAGTCGGTATAATCTAGTAACTCATCAATTTTTTCGGTTACATATTTATCAGTCAAATATGGTTGAGCCGCTGTATCAAGTGTTGTATGAATACCGAGAGATTTTGCATATTTGAAAAGAGCTAATACAAAGTCAATTTGAAGGAGCGCCTCACCACCAGAAACGGTAATTCCACCTTTCTCTCCCCAAAAACCTCTAAAACGAAGTGCCTCATCCATGACATCTTCTACGGTACGCTCTGTCGCTTTATCTGACTTTAATGCCCAAGTATCAGGGTTGTGACAATATTTGCAACGCATCCGACAGCCTTGCATGAAAATAATAAAACGGACCCCAGGGCCATCAACAGAACCAAAAGATTCAGTTGAATGAATCAGGCCAGTAACTTTTTTAAGTTCATCTATATTCTCTGACATCATCTTCTCCAATTCAAAACACTATTTCACACCCCTATCATACCGCAATTCATTGATTTTATCAAATCAAATTCTGTCAGTAAAAGTTACAGATAAGGGCTCTGTCAGTAAAAAATTTTAGTAAATTATTTCTTGTCAGCACCTAGATGTAAGGGCTTATCTAAATAATTATCAGTTTTATTCTATAAAAAAACTGACAGAATTTCTGTCAGTAATTTTTTTAAATTTCTGTTTCTTCTGGTTCGACATCAAATTCAACACGAAGTTTAACCACACGTTTTCCAGAGACTTCTAAACTTGTCAGTGAAAAATGATCTTCATCATTATCTACTTTGCAGACAATTTGTTGTCCTTTGGCTGGAATTTTACCAGTTGTCGCTAAGAAATAACCTGCAATTGTATCAACGTCATTGCTTTCAAGATGTGTATCAAATTCTTCATTGAAGTCATTCAAAGTCATTTTCCCTTGGACAACATAGAGATTTTCACCGATTTTGAAGACTTCTTCTTCAGCAATATCGGTTTCGTCATCAATTTCACCAACGATTTCTTCTAGTAAATCTTCTAAGGTAACTACGCCTTCAACACCACCATATTCGTTTAATAATACAGCCATTTGATTCTGAGTTTTACGCATTTGACGCATTAAGTCATCAACAAAGATTGTTTCAGGAACAAACAAAGGTTCTTGAAGAATTTCTCGTAAGTCAATATCATCAAAACCATGGTCAAAAGAATATCTTAAAAGTTTTTTCACATGTAAAATTCCCAGAATATTATCTTTATCATCATCATAAACTGGTACCCGTGAATAAGTTTCACTTAGAATAGCGGTAATATTTTCACGTGAATCATCATTAATATCAATCATGAAAGCATCCGTTCTTGGAACCATGATTTCACGCGCAACCAACTCGTCTAAGCTGAACACCCCAGTAATCATTTCACGCTCATTAGCGTCAAGTGCTTCATCATTTGTATTAAGCAAATACTCAATTTCATCTCGAGTCATCCCTTCATCCAAATCATCAAATTTCATTGGAGTCAATCGGCTTAAGAAATTTGTTGAACTTGCCAAGAACCAAACGAAAGGTTTCATCACTTTTCCCAAAAATTGGATAGGTGGTGCGACTCTTAGGGCCAGTTTTTCTTTAAGGTTTTGGGCAATTCGCTTCGGATAAAGTTCACCAAATACGAGAGAGACATAGGTTAAGACAGCTAAAACAATAATTTGAGCCAAAGTTTTAGCTAGAGCTGTTCCACCTAACAGTGGAGCTAAACGTGAAGATAAGGCTTCGGCCAAACTAGCCCCCGCTAAAATATTAATCAAAGTAATCCCAATTTGAATCGTTGAGAGGAAATTACTTGGTTGATTAAGGATATTAACAAGGTTAATATATTTCTTATCACCTTCGCTAGCCTTTTGTTCTACTTTCGTCCGGCTGAGACTGACCATGGCCATCTCACTGGCTGAAAAGAAGGCATTTAAAGCTGTTAAAAAAATAAGTAAAAGAATCTGCAAGAGTATCGATACACTCTCGGGATCAGGGTTTGACATTAGTGCTCCTTGAGAAAAATATTATAGTGTTTATTTTTAACACTCAAAACTTTGCCAACTCAAATTTAATGAAAATGAGAGTTAACAATTTAGATAGAATCATTATATCATATTTTTGTTCTCATCTTGAAATAATTTTTCTTTGTTCGGCTTTATGATTATTATAAAGGCTATTGGCAAATTTAACAATCTCTTTGACTAAGCAATAAGCAGGAACAGCGATAATCATTCCTAAAATTCCATACAAACTTCCAGAAATTAACATGAGAATCATAACGGTTACTGGATGAACTTTAACAGCTGACCCCACAATTTTAGGATAAACAAGATTTCCATCAAGCTGTTGCAAAACAAGGACATAGATAACGGCAATAAGTGCTGTTACTGGTCGATTAAAGGCCACCGTTACTATCATCGGTAAAACACCAATATATGGACCCGCATAAGGAATGAGATTTGTTACTCCAGCAAAGAGTGCGAAAAGAAAGGCATAAGGAATTCCAAGAACCATGTAACCAATAAAGACGACAATAAAGACAAGCAAGGCATCAAGCGCAACTCCTGAAATATAACGTGAAATCGTATGATTCATATTTTCAAGAAGTTCAAAGATATTCAATCTATCTTCGGTCAAAACATTTTCCTTCAAAAACGGAATAATCTTTTCACCATCTTTAAGCATATAGTAAAGTAAGATTGGTACCAAAATCATTACCATAACAATGCTTGTAATGATACCAACGATACTTCCAACACTAACCGTGATACTATTAAGCAAATTGTGCAAAATATCAGTATACGAAAGATTTAATTTCTCAACAAGACTATTAACATCAAGTTGGTCGTAGATTTGAGCGAATCGTGGATTATGTTGAAGCCCTTCAATCCAAGCCCTAACTTGTGGATAAGCTTTCCCAGTTGCATTAATTAGACTTGTCAACTGTGAAATTAAGCTTGGAATGACTGAGGCAATTGCAAAAATAATCATTCCTAAGATTAATAAAAGAACAATAAAAATTCCTAATACCTTTTTTATTCTTAACTTCTCTTCCATGAAAGTAACAACAGGATTAAAAACATAATATAAAAAACCTGCAATAATAAATGGGACAAATAAGAGCGTCAACAATGTTTTAATGGGTTGAAATACAAAATCAATCTGAGACAAGAGAAAGATTAACAAAGTAACGGCTAATATTTCCACTGTCCAGAAGAATAATTTACTATTTTTGAACATAAATTTCCTTTATTTAATATATTTTTGTCTTTCTTAAAATAAATGATTGAATAATTGTTATTTTAAATAACTTATTTCTGCTATTTTTAGACTATTTATATTATAATAAATCCAAGGCTTATGACCTGGACACTATCTATAATACCATAAACTGATTTACTGCGCTACAAAGGCATTCAAACAAAAATTCAAGTTATTTAAATTAACCTGATTTAATATCGTAACGCTGTTAAAAACTCTGTTAAAAAAATATACAGAAATTATTCATTGCACCGCCGTGCGTAAAATTGAGAATCATGACTAGGCACTTGTTTAGTGCTTTTTTATTATGCTCAAAGAGGGACTTGAACCCTCACGGTTTAATAACCAACGGATTTTAAGTCCGCAGCGTCTGCCAATTCCGCCATTCGAGCAAATCTCCGCCTA
Source organism: Lactococcus sp. EKM203L (assembly GCF_011800585.1). NCBI lineage: Bacteria > Bacillati > Bacillota > Bacilli > Lactobacillales > Streptococcaceae > Lactococcus > Lactococcus sp. EKM203L. Next base: position 112,547 of record NZ_JAALEQ010000001.1, on the reverse strand, counting down.
GACACTAAACGGAGACACTATTATTATAGCATAGTATGAACTTAATACATTATAAGTAAACGCATACAAAAAACTTGACTATGATTAATTTTTCTGATATTATTACTTTCGTAGGTAAAAGATTTGGCTTATCCATTTCTTGGAATACGTTTACATTCCGCTAGCGCTGGGTTAGCGGTCTTTTTATATTTTAAAAGCCACTCAGAAGGGTGGCTAAACTCTAGAAATAGGATGAAATCTCACAAACATCCCGAATATATTATAATATAATATCATTGACAATTGTTCATAAAATTGTTAATATTATAATAGTTAGTGCAAGTTAATCTAGTTTTATACTATATTATTCATACCTTGCTCTAATCACGTTTCGGCACTGGCTTAATGCTAGTGCTTTTTTATATAAAAAAATGCCTCATAAGGGGGAGGAGGCATTTAAGAAAAATTTTATAACGAGCTTCTCATGGATGAAGAAAGCTCAAGGAAATAAAATATCAGGATGATTTATTATAGCGCTATCATTATTTTTTGTCAAGAAAAAAGCGCCCCAGTTAGGAGAGGAACGCTAAAGAGTAAATTTATGAAAAATTATATATTTTTGGGTAAATATAGTATATATCTACTTCCTTAACTAGAACAAAAAGCCCTGTTTAAGGGCAGACGTCATCTTATATAGGTAAGATGAATTCATTCTACTACTTTTTGTATTCGTTTTCAAATAAAAAACACCGTCACTTAGTCAAAACGATGTTCTCGGAGTTATTTATAACCTTATGTAAAATGATAAAATTATTATACAATTTACTGTTTCCGTTGTAAAGAAAAACGCCCTTACCTTGAAAAGGACGCTCACTGTGCTTCTAAATATTTAGCTATTTGTATTTGGAAGGGCAACTATGATGATTGAATTATACCAACAATTATAAAGTTATACAGTAACATTTGTTAACAAAAAAGACCCCCGATTAAGGGGTGTCAGTGTTAGAAGTTTAATTATAGCAAACTTCTTAACGAGAACAAAGAAAAATGTCCTAGAACCAGTATTATTTCTTTTTCCTGTAATCAAAAGCAAGCCCAAATAACAATCCGATACCAATACCCATAGCTAAGTTATGAAAAATAATCCCAAATGCCACTCCTAAGCACAAACCTGTTTCGATTCCTAATCCATTACTACCTTTTTTCATAAGCTGTTCCTCTCTTTACGAAAATTATATCATAATAATGTCGAAAGAAAAACGCCCCGGAGGGCGAAATGTTATAGATAGGTATATACCTTAATATCCTCAGGTAAATTTAAAAAATCTCTATCATGGGTTACAATTGAGAAATTTAATTTTTTCGCAATGTCATAATATATCAAGTCGTTATAATCTTTCATAAGATGGTGAAAAGTAGATAAAGTTTCCATTTTTTCCTTATCAGTATCTATTATATTAACAAATGGTAAGATATCTTCTTCAACAGTAATTAAGCATACTTCATACATCTTAGTAAAGTCTGAGGTTTTTTGAAAATTTTTCTTAAATTTGAAAGTTTTTGAGTCTTTTTTGTTATCTTTCAAATATGTCTTATAACTTTCACGACAAACAACATTGATAAATTCCGAAATAGTCAAAGGAGTAACATATAATTTTAACTTATTACGTATTGCATATTCCCAAAAAATATCATAATCTGCCTTATTATTTTGATACAACGACGGATAAACTAACGATAATAAAATATTTGTGTCAATCAGAAATTTTTCTTCAGGATTCCCCGGTTGAATAGTTTCTAAATTTATTTTAATCACCATTCAAAACCTCCTGAAGGCTCTTCTTCGTGTTTTCTCTTTTTTCTTTACTATTCGATAATACAAGTGTTATTTTTTTTAAGTGCGATTCATTAACATTCGGATTAATTTTAACCAACCTTCTTAATTCTTCTGGAGTATTTACATCATATAGTTGACCGATAGCTACGTTAAGAAATGCAGTAGTAAGTGTTTTTATTCCTTCAAAATTTAATACACTAACTTCATCTTTCTCTATATTATCTTTAATTATTTTAAAAACCATCTCCCCCTTTATTGATGTAACTGCTAAATCACTTTGTATAATTTCCTTTATCAAAATATCCAATTTTAATTCTCCTTGTTCTCAGCGTATCAAAATAATAGATTAAATGCTTCTCCATCCATTTCAATTGACCTATTTTCAATATCATTATTCACACAATCATCTAAATATAGAGTTATTATAACTAATGTTCCAGAAACTACAAATGGAAATGGGTAATATTGCTCTTTCCCCTCTTTATTTAAATTATAATAACCTTCATTAGATACAACTAAAATTTCACCTTTATCTCTCAATTTATTTTTTATTTCAAATAAACCTACTCCACCATCTATATTTTCTTTTGTACTTGTTCCTTTTTCGAAGGCCCAATCAAAAGCTTTTTTATTTTCTACAATATTAGTTCTGGTCTTTATATTTTTCAAAAGTCCTATTCCAATATCAGATATTGCAAAAGATATTTTACCATTTTCAGTTCCGTAAGGTTTGTGAGGATAATATTGACCACACATATATAAATAATTTGATTGGGAATGATCTATAACATTATGAATTATTTCCCATATTGAAGCGTTGATTTCATTTAAAAATCCATCACTAGTTTTTTCTTTTATAGAACGAAACAATTCTGAATAGATGTACTCGTTGATTCTTTCTTCATCATCTTCATTAGCAATACGTGACTTAAAAAATTTAATAGTTGTATTATACTCATCTTTAACATATTCTTCAATTCCAAATTGAGTTAAAAAACCATTTTTCTTCAAAAGTTCTTTTGTTTTTAAAGCCATATTATCTAACACAGCAAATGGACGAACTCCTCTTTTCATAAGATGATCGCAAATCATGCCCAAAAAAACTGTCATTTCAGCATCTATCCATCTACTTTTTTCGAAATACAAAGTCACTTCGTCACCTTCCAAAAGAAGGGCATCTATATTTGATAACTGTTCTATAAGTTCATACATATTATTATAATCTTTGTCAAGACTTTTTGGAATAAATACTTTATAATCACTCATAATTTTTACTCTCTTCACCTTTTTATCTATTATAGCACAATAGATTAACTCCATAAAAAAACACCCGCCGAAGCGGGGTTATACTTTAGTTTGTTCTTTAATAAAGTGTCTAATTAAAGTAGAAGCTTCAAATAGTGTAGATAATATAAAAGAAATTCCCCCTATCAAAAGAATTTGATTAGACTGCTCAAATTCGCCGAAAGCTAAAACCTCAATACTTAGTATAATAACAACAAGCCAAGTTCCTTCAAATTTCATCTTACTACCACCACTTTTAGTTTTATTAAAAAGTATATCATATTCTGAAAAATAAAAAAAGTACTGACTAAAATCAGAGTTTATTCCTATGATAACTAGTAACTTAACTTATGCTATACTTAAAATAACTAAATTAACTCTATAGGTGGAATTATATATGTTCATTTTTTATGTTTTTGTAGCTGCCTTAATATGGGCTGGAGTGTCATACTGGTTACATAAAAACAAGCCGCTAAAGAATGCTGGTGAAGTGCAGCAGGTATATTTGATTATAACAAGCATAAGTGTGATTATTATAGCGCTAATCATCCTCGTTTTTCTTATTTATATGATGGTATCCAGCAAATCATTAGATAACTTATCCTGGGCTATCATTTGTATATTAGTTATCGCTGTTGCCGCATTGTTCTTCAAAGAAAATAAAATTTAAAAAAGCCTGGCCAAAGCCAGGGTTTATTTTATAGTTTATTCAAATTTAATAGATATTGAAATATTTATTTTAAGAACAGAACCATTAAATCTTCATCAAAATATTTGTCTCCAGTTTTTAAGGCATTTATTTCAACCCCATATTTCTCAAAACCTAGATGCCCATAAAGTTTTACCGCTGAAATATTATTTGAAACAACTGATAACCTTATTTGTTCTAAATCAGGATATTCTTCTTTTACTTTATTAATTAAGGTAGATAATAATAGTTTGGCTAGACCTTTATTTTGGTAATCTCCATGAATGAACATTCCATATATATCACCCTTATGTCTGTCCTTTTCACCAATTTCTTTATGAAATGAAACCATTCCTATTAATTCTTTTCCGTCAAAAATTCCCATAAAGAATTTGCTGGAGTTTGGCGATATTCTTTCTATAATTTCTTGTTCTGAGAACTTCACTTCTCTCTCGTAAGTAGACCCAAAAGATTCAGAGGCTGCCTTTAAAGCATTCAATCTCAATCTTTGATATGAACTCCAATCACTTTTATCAATTAGCCTTATTTTCATAATCCACCCCCGTTGTTAAGTGTATTTTACCATAAAACAAAAAAGCGCACTGCAATGCGCTTTAAAAACTGATTTCTTAACTACTATTATATCATAGCCCTTTAGGGGACTTTTTATTTGTTTTATATTTTGTACTGCGATGAAACTAAACTTACAAGGCTATTTTTCACGATATCCTCGCATATAATTTTTCATATATTCAGGATTCTTTGTTTCCCATTTTTTACGAACTTTCTTACGAGCTTCTTTTCTACATTCTTCGCTACAATATCTTTCTTGCTTGGCTGTATTGAACAAATTTTTGCAAGTTTTGCACCGAATAACGCTCATTTTTATCCCCCCTTTCTGCTTGTTAAACACATACACGAGAAAAAATGTACAGTGACGGCGTGAAGTACGGATTTACCCAGAGGGAGGGGGCTATGCCCCCCATAGTTTCTTTAAAAATATTTTCAGATTTAAAAAATAAAATTAATAAATAATAAATTAATATAAATATTTTTTTATTATTTATTTTTATTAATCATAAACCTTTTAGTAAGTTGCTCAATGCTTGCTTAGTTCGTTCCGTCTTGTCGGTATCGACTCCGTACTTGCTTTCATATTCAGATTCAATCTGTTGCATAGCTTTTTGTTTAGCAGTTTCAATTTCTTTGTCACGCTTTAACTTATTATCATTGTAATTTCTTTCGGCAACTTGTTTCATCAATCCATTAATCTCATCACGTTCGGCGTTCGCCTTATCTCTCATCTTGTCAAAGGCTTCTTTGCTCCGCTGTCTGCTCGTCTCCTCTCGTTCTTTGCGTTCAATCTCTGCGCCTTTTCGGATGTCCTCAACCCAATTGCCTGTATGTTGTTGGCTGTTGTCTTTGATTGTTTCTGTCATGGTATCCCCCCTTTATTATGCGTTCATATCATCAAGAAATGTGTTGCCAAGATATTTAAAGTTATAAACATTTCGGACTGAGTTGTTTCGTTTATACTCTACCGCTCGCGTTATTTTGGTACCGTTCGACGCTACTAAACAATCGGCGTCTTTATAAACATCATATTGTGCAATGCGTAACAACTCATCAGCTTTATGGTAGACTGAGTTAGACTCATCAGCCAATGCCTTGAGTTCTGCCATTAGCTTAGCGCCCTTAATATTCAACTCATCTTGTGACTTATCGGCAGCCTTTTCAATATCTGAGACCAATTGATTATAATCATCTTTGGTCACTAATGGAGTGCTTTCCAATTTGTCTAACTGTTTTTGATACAATTCAATAGCGTGTTGTGATGTCCATATATCCCCCTTTGCTTTATCATAAGCTACTAAGTCAGCGGTCTCCTCGGCTTTGATTAATTCCTCATTAGCAATTTTCAAGGTTCTTTCCGCTTTTTCTTTATTATTTTTAAACTTCTCAATTTCCAATAAATTACCGTCTTTTTGATTGATAAGTTCTGCTTCAATTTCTTCAAATGTTTTCATTATGGTTTCTCCTGTATTTATTTGTTAGTAAATATATATTATAATCGGAACTATTGATAGTTCCTGTAATTCCCTATGTTTATTAGGTTGATAGCTGTTTTTATAAATTAGTTAAAACAACTGATTTTGGTGGGTGTCTTACCCTCATTATTTCTCCTTTATTATTCTGGTACTGTACCAAGTGGCCCACGTTTTGCGACTTTAATTGCCACAACATGACTCCCATTAAATACGGTAGTGCCTAGTCTAAATAACTGGTCAGGGTTATCTTGCCATTTGCCAATGACTTTCATATTATCCAGTGTCTGATTAAAGACAAACGCTGATGAATCATTTACTGTATAAACCATAATTACTTTATCGCTCATTATTTTTTCTCCCTATGTTTAAACTCGTTTTATTGAAACAATATTTTTTATGTTGAATAAGTAGCCACCTAGCCACTCCGCATTTTTATCAACTAAAAGTGCATGACTAAATTTCTCAAATTCCTCTTCATCATAAGGAATATTAAATGGCATTTTTTCATTGACTGTAAAGACTACTGTTTTTGTAAAATTAAAGCTCATTATCAAACCTCTTTTTCTAAATTGGTATAGCTTTTTCTATTTGATGACTATTAGTTTCTAAAATAGTTCTCTAGACCACACTTTTTTTGCGTGGTCAACCACATATTTACCACGCTTATAAACAGCTCTACTAAGCCATTGACACAGAGGACACGTTTTTTTATGAAATTCCTATAAAGTAATAATATATACTCTAATCAACCTTTAAAATTGGTATAACTAAAACCTATATATAAACTCTATAAAAATATTAATCAAAATAAAAAACGTTTTTTGCGTATTTTACGTGGTCATTCCTTTAATACTACTATTTATAGCTATTAATAAAACGTGGTAAATATGTGGTCAAAATGTGGTCATTATGGTGGCTCGTACATTGTTTCAAGAAACACTGTGACTGCTTTTGATGCTCGACGAGGATTCCCTATTGCAATTACTCTAAAAGTTTTTCGATTACCATCTCTTGTTGGAAATTTTCTCGTAGTTTCAAAATATCCAATAATATCAAGAGCTTCTTTTCTTCGTTTAGGACTTCCAGCACCGTAATAGGTTTCTTTCAATAGCTTCTGAACCTCATCCGTTTTGATTATTGTCTTGTTACCTTTGATATGCTCCTCGATAATATAAATTTGTACATCATCAAAATCGAAGTGATCACTGCTGAAATTGTCCATTTCCACTTGCTTAAAATTGAACTTAAATTTATTCTGTCTCCAATAGACAAATGAAGAATACAAAGCAGCGACTCCTGCAAGCGCCGTTGCTTCTCGACTGGTCTCAGATACTCGTTGTTCAGTGAATGCTTCCCAGTAGGGTGCAAAGATTGATTCACGTTCGCTATCAGTTTCTCTTTTTGGACGATTCTTAAAAGCAATGTTCACAGCCCTGCTATTCATTTCAGAAGAAAACAGAACTTTTTCATTTGAATCAATAGATAGCACACCAGTCAGATTAATATCCGCATAGTTTTGGCCAATTCCTCGACCACGATATGTACTTTCAGTAGCCAGTATTTTCAAATAACGCTCTAAACTCTTTCCAATTTCTCCTGATTCAGTCACCAGTAACATTTCCCCTCCATCAAATCCAGCCCAAGCCATTGCGGCCGTTGCCTTATTTGAGAGTTCGTCTAGGTTGACATGTTTCGTATCAAAAATTGATGAAATTACTTTATGACGCAAGCCTTTACCAGTACGTGTCCCAGATTTACTGACAAAGAACCTTGTCTTAGTAATCTCACGACATGCCACCAGCATTTGATAGATTGGCTGTAGTTGCGCATTATGCAAACTATCTGCATCGTCTATCACCATTCCTAAGTAATTAGCGTTCAAGATTGACATCTCAATTACATCAGAGAGCTGACAATCAAACACTTTAAAGTAACATTCATTGTCTTTGATAGAACAATTTTTTAAAATTTTCTTTTGATGCAGATCCATTTGAAAGTCATGACAAGCAATAATCGATGCTTTTATTTCTTTAAGAGGTTTTAGCTTTATCTGTTCATCTATAAAAGATATAATTTCTACAACCTCACTAGCTGTGAAGTCAGAACGTTTCCCTAATTTATATTCATGAGCAATATCCATCTCTGACAATCGTTTGAATTGTGAGGTTGAAATATCATATAAATATCCATGATGCAAAGCAATCTTTCCAAATAGATAATCTAAAATCACATTGACAAAACGAGGAATACTTTTACTTGATTTTAATGTAACTACTTCTTTATCTTCTCCATCGTCAGTTTTTTCAGCTTTTTTATTAACTCCACCGTAGAAAATAGATACAGTATTTTGACCATTGTTTAAATGCAAACTAGGTCTTTTGATTCTTTTATTTTCTCCTGTAGACTTTACTGACAGATAAGGATATTCATAAATATCACGATACAAGATATGTACTAAATCAAGACTTTGAGGAATCTTAGCGCCATCAATGTTTCCAAATTTTTCCCAGGGAAGATTAATCACCTTTTTTAGATTATTTTCTAACCGTTCCCATGCTTTGCGTTGTTTTTCCAAATCTCCGTAATCAGTTTTAACTTCTGTCACTTCTTCCCCCTATTCAGCCAATGAATCCATCAAGGATTCCAATTGACTTTTTTTATACCAAACAGTACGATCTCCATCTTCTAAAATCACTTGCTTTAATCCGTGTGCCCGAAGTTTAGCTAAATATGTGGTTGAAATGTTCAGTTCTTTCAATAATTCAGCTTGTTGCACATATGGGAACTCACGACTTTGTTCAACTCTTGCCTCAACTAATTTATCAACACGATTTAATACTGATTGAGTCAGTTCCTGCTCTGCTTCAAATGATAAGATGCTCATTTCTTCCCTCCTCGTTTAAGTCTTATATGCAACTTTGGAGCTTTAGATTCATTGACAATTAATATTTTTTTTACTTCAGCACGACTAGGTTTAACCCACCAAATAGGCAGTATTTCTGTGCTTATAACGTCCATTTTTATAAATTTCATACTTTATCTCTTTTCTTAATTTCGGCTTGTTTTTTCAGTTTCCAACTTTGTGCAAACTCATGGGATACTTTGATACAAAGAGGTGCTTTATTTTGATTGAAAATAATTACTGTTTTTTTGTTTTTTACGCTTTTTAAAAAAACTTGATGTCCAATTTCAGAATTCATTTTTACAGAGAGAATTAAAAAATGTTTATTTTCAAAAGTTCGTGCTTTCTCTAAATCTTCTATTTTGAAAGTAGATGATTGCGTGCCTGGGGCTTGTTCAGTAATATCTATTGTTGCCATTTTCTTACCCCTTCACCATTTCTACTTGAATATCGTTTTCTAAAGTTGTGAAAGTCACAACTGATTGACCGTCAAACAAGCGGTAGACATACTCATTAAGCTGGATAAAATGGCGTGCCTTGGCTTTTAATAAGTTCATGAGTTCAAAGGCTACGGTGTCATCTAAGATATAAGTTTCCTTGTTTACTGGTTTGTTCATATTGAAAATTCCTCTCATTATGGTAAAATAAGAGCATGAAATCACGTTAGTGCGTGAATCATGCTTTGTTATTAAAAGTCTTTACTTTGGTCGGTTGGGACTTTTTCTTTTGTCAAAAATACTTTGATTTGGTGTCGGTCAAAACCTAAATCTAGTAAATTAGTAATACTCGATTCATAAGTTTGCAGTAACTGCAGTTCTTCAGGACTGTCAAGCATTTGTTTAAGTTTTGCGTTAGGACGTCCTAGCGCTTTTCTCATGCCTCTAACACTCTTATACTTACCATTGGTAACAAGAGCTGTCAGCATATCAGCAAAGATAACATGATAATTTTTCTCAAAGTGAGGACTTTCACTGATGGCAGTCGATAATTCTCGCCGTGTGATAGTGGCTTTTGCCATTTCTTTGGCTTTGACTAATTCGCCTTTGAAATAAGCTTTCAATACGCTACGTGTCCATTCACGGAATTTTCGAGCCGTTTCACTCTTTGGTGCAAGGAAAAGAATTTCTTTGATTCCCTCAAAAGTAAATACTCGAGTATCGTATTGCTTTCCGTCACCGTGTGCCAATTTGGCACTAACTGAAAATTCTCTGTTTTTGAGATACTTATTTTTCTGTACTAGTTTTGTAATACCATATCTAGTTTGATATCCAATACACTGAGCAAGTTGTTCAGTTGTCATGAAAATTTCATGATTATCATTACGCCAAACGTCACAGGTAACACCGTTGAATAATTCTTGATTGACTAATTGTAAGTTCATTTATCCTCATTTCTACTTCGTTTAAAGACATTGCGGTCTTTCTTGCTTTCAATTTTGCGCACGGCCAAGTGCTTTTGGTTTCTTTTTAATTGATGATTCTAGTAATCTTTAGCAAGCCAATTTGTTATTTTTTGATAAACACTTCTTTTTACTCTAGAACCACTGGTTTCAATTTTTTTATAAGTTTTAAAAGAAATATTTAATTGAGTATAGACTTGCTTTTTTGTCAATCCCAAATCTGCACGCTTTCTGCGTATAGCTTTTGCTATTTCTAAGGTAATTTCATTCATAAAAACATTCCCCTTTCCGTTTAATTTCGTTTAATTTATTGTCGATAAAATTATTATAGTTTAATTTAGTTTAATTTGCAAGCAGAAAGTTATACGTAATTGAATTTTGTGTTATAATTTTTTGAAGAGGTGTTAAATATGTCAAATAGGATTAAAGAATTAAGATCTAACTCTGGGTTAACGCTTAAACAATTAAGTGAAGCTGTAGGTATTGGAAAATCTACACTTGCAAGCTATGAGTCTCGTGGGGTCACCCCAAGGGTAGATAAAGCAAAAATTTTAGCTGATTATTTTGATGTATCTCTTGAGTACCTACAGGGTAACAGTGATGATAAAAATAATCTCACGACATGGTTAAAAGGTATGGAAAAATCTGAAAATGATCCTGATAATCAAGAAGAACATAAAGGAGAAGCCGTTCTAGCTCAGTTTATTGGAGAGAAAAGGGTTCAAAAAGCAAAAGAGAACTATATTAAGTCTTATGATGATGTAGATGGCTGGTTGGACTACAGAAATTTGTTATATTCATTAAGCTTTTTATATAATTCGGAAGAGGGGGATTTACTAAGTAATTTTATGCTACTTAGTCCTTGGGAAAAGAAGACGGTGTTAGAGCTAACAAAAAATCTTTCTAATGGTGCTCCAACCAATAATTCTAAAGATGATTCCGAACCTCTTCCTTTCTGATTTCATGTTTTGACTTTTGCGCACGGCCAAATGCAAAGAGGAGAATCAACATGAACAAACTAAATATAAAAGAATACAAAACTAAAAGCGGAGAGATTCGCTATATCCTCCGTGGCGCTTATATCGGTACTGACGTACTGACAGGAAAGCAGGTAAAGACAGATATTAGAGGACGTACAAAAAAAGGCATCAAGAATGATCTTGAACGCCTGAAAAATGATTTTAAAAGGAACGGTAGCACCAGAGTTAAAGAATCATTTGAAACCTTTTCCGAAGTTGCTGAAAGTTTTTTTGATGTTTACAAACTTGAGCAAAAGGTTGGAACAATTAAACAAATGAGATCTAACCTAGACACTTACGCACTCCCAGCTTTTGGGGATAAGTGTATTAGTAAAATAACCACTGCACAAATACAAAAACAAGTGATTGCTTGGGCAAAGAAAGCTGCAGCTCCTCTTGAAGGAAAACAAAAACGTGATGTGGGAGCGGGTAAAGATTACAAACTCCAATTGAACGTTATTAACAGAGTTTTTCAACACGCCTTATCCCTAGGAATAATAGAGAGAAATCCTTGTCAGTCTGTTATAATCCCCAAAGTGCGTATTGAGAGTTCATCAAAAGAAATAAAATTCTATACTAAAGAGGAGCTAACAAAGCTATTCTCACACGTTGAAAACCTTACTAGTGGTAAATGGACAAGCGAATATTTTAATGCTCTCCTGCGCCTACTAGTGGCTTCTGGTATGCGTATTGGTGAGGCAATGGCTCTCAGTTGGCTTGATATAGACTTAGACAAACATACAGTATCTGTCAGTAAAACCACCACACAAAGAACCTTGATTCAAGACGCACCCAAAACAAGGAAAAGTAATCGTATCATCAGCATATATGAAAAAGCTAGTACAGTTCTGAAACGTTGGTACTTCTTCCAAAAAAAGCACTTCATGAGCTTAGGGAATCCACAACAACCTCTTGTATTTCCTACCTGGCAGGGAAATGTGATGGATTATCATGGCCTTGTTTATCGTCTTAATAAGATAGAAGATGGAGCTGGCCTGCCTCCTTTATCCTTTCATGGATTTAGACACTCACACGCAAGTTTATGCCTTAATGCTGGTATGACTTACAAGGTGATCCAGGAACGTTTGGGCCATTCAACCTTACAAATGACAATGGACCTTTATTCACATCTAGAGCCAGAAAAAAAGAGCAAAGAGTTGGAACTCTTTACAAAATATGCTAACTTTTGACCAAAACTCTGTTAAAAACGCTGTTAACTCTTTTTTCAGAAAATATAAAAGCACTAAAACACAGTGTTTTCAATGCTTGACACGTTTTAATAGAAGCTTTATAATAAATCCAAGGCTTTTAAGCAAACTAATCTTTAGGAGAAATTATGGAAATTAGAGTAACTCGTGATACTATGTCTGATATTTATTTTGATGCTTTACGGATTCGTAATCAAGTTTTTGTCAAAGAACAAGGCGTTCCTTATGAACTTGAAGTTGGAAACACTCTTGAAGAGGCCTCTTCTGTTCATTTCGTTCTTTATGACGATGGTCTTGCCAAAGGTACCGTTCGTTTGCTTGCTGATTTGGATGAAAAAAAAGCGCTAATTCAACGAATGGCAATTTTAAAAGAAGCAAGAGGTCATGGTTATGCAACTCTTCTAATCAATCGTCTGATTGAGTTTGCTAAAGAAAGCAAATTAAATAAATTAGAACTTCATGCACAACTTTCTGCCAAAGGTTTATATAGCAAACACGGCTTTAATGAGGTAGGACAAATCTTTGAAGAAGCTGGTATTCAACATATTCAAATGGAAAGAACTGACTTCGGTAACTAATAGTTGAGAATACTTCTGTTATCTAGTTTGATAAAAAATAATAAAAACCTGACTAATGTCAGGCTTTTATTTTATAATTTATTCTTATAATTATTTGACTTCAGTGACCTGACCTGTTTTATAATCTACTTTAAGATTTGGTTGAACATTTGGAATAAAAACATGTATCTCGAGTGAAAAATCATCAGATTTTGCTTCTATTTCAGTTCCTGATGGGACAAGGTTACTTCCATCATAGAGTGCTTTCACTCTATACTTGATGATCATATTCTTATCTTGAACTTTATGAATCATATTTTCAAAATATTTTTGTCCCTTGGAACTTGAATCATTAGCTTCACTCGCCCAAACCGTTTGAGTAAATATATTTTCCATATTTGACCCGCTATCATTGAAATCTTTAACGCCACCTATTAGTTTGCTATTTAGCAAAAAACCTTTAGTATAAGCTTTTTTATAGAAGCCTTTCAAGTTAGATTTTTGTCCCCAACCAAATTGAGGAATCACTTTTTCATCTTTATTATCCTTTTCATTATTTTGAATAGATTTTGGGAGAACTGCTTCACCCAAATAAGGACGCCCTTGAATATCTATTTCATTCTTAGCGTATGGGTCTACAACATTAATAATTGCTAAATCATTGTTATTATTATTAACGATAAATGAACCGTGATCAAATTTTATGTTATCTGTTTTTAATTGTTCTTTTATTGAAGAAGTCAGAACACTTTTTGCGAGTTCTTCTGAGGGTGTCTTATCTTTTTGACTCCATTTATGATTACTTTTATCCATATCAGATTGACTGTTAGCACAGCCCCCTAAGATAAAAATGCTGACAATCAGTAATGGGATAATTTTTTTGTTCTTCATTTTCATTTATTCCTATTATTTTTTTCATAAAGGTAATCCTAAGTAAAACAAATTAAGTATAACCATTCCTTTATTATTTGTCAAGAAACAAAAAAACTCCACTTTATAGACATTGTGTGCTGCATATAGTGGAGTTATATATTTTATTAAAACATAAATAATTATTTCAAATATTAAATATATCAGATTTCATTTATTGTTCGCCAAAGGGATCTCTAATATTTACCGCTGCTTGTAGTCGGTCCAGAGGCTCCCCAAAAATTCCGGCAAAGTCAGAATCATCCGCAACTTCCGGTAACCAATCTGCTCGTTTAGTCGTTTGTGAACGATAATAGGCATTTCTATAATATTCACCTGAAGGGGTCAGATAAACCATTTGTACGCCATCAATAGTTTGTCCAAACATTCCTGCACATCCATTGACTGGATCGTTAGGATTACCGCTCGTAACCCAATCTAGCCATCCCGCTTCAATCGTATGAACTCGATATTTTAGAGCTCCGTGGTCAACACGCGCATAGAGCATATCATGTTGATGATTAGGTAAGCCAGCGTATCCATCACTATTTACCGGATTAAAGTTAACAACTGGAGATAACCAATCGCCTCCTTTAACATGCAATCCATAAGTTACATTAGGATTAATTCCTGGTGTTCTACCCGTATAGTGGTAGACATAAAAGAATGGTTTTCCTGCCATTACCCAACGTTTATCATGATTTTGAATCGTCTCTCCTAAGTCATGCCAAGCGGTACATTCAATCCAATTTTGATTATCAATACAAATACCAGTATGGCCATTTGCTCCAGCAGACTGTCCTTGTTTCCCCCAAATAATAATATCGCCTTTTTCCATATTGAAGGGTTCATTTTCAGCTTTTAGCGTAATACCATTTTGAACTAAATATTCATGCAATGTTTCGGTACTCGGAATGTATCCAAAATCAGAGCATCCAGCTTTTCGTAGTCCATAATAGACAGCACCTGAACAATCACAAGTTCCATCAGAAAAGTCGCGCGAACCTTCCATAGAATAGGTGCTTTTCCCTATTTTCTTTTTTAGTGCATTAATTGCTGCATCAATATCCATTTTTATTCTCCTTTTTTAATTACAAACATCTATTTATCCAATTCTTTTAGGTTTTATATACAATCATTGGCCTCACCTCCTTTCGTTAAATTTATAATATTTATCAAACGACTATTTATCATTTTTTGTTTTTGACGCTTTCATCGCTTCATCTCCAATTTTTGCGGAATGAGTAAAACTATTATTCTTCCACCAGGTTATTAACGACACAATGATTGTGATACTGATTGAGATCAAATCTTGTACTTGTGAATCATGAATTGGCAAAGGTGAATATCCTAGTGTCGTCAAAATTTGATTGATTAAAGCCAGGATTAATATAACTGTTCTTGTGATTGTTCCTATATCCGGTCCATTATTGTTCATCGAGCTGCTCCTTTTTATATTTTTCAAAAATTTCTTCCGCATAACTATTTCCGCCTAAACTGATATACTCATCATAAATTTGGCAAACTACTTCTAAACTATATTGATGATCAATCGCACGAATCAATTCAAGTCGCTTGACATTCATTCTCATTTGCTTCACATCTTTATGAATAGAGCCTAAAAAATATTTTGCTAGTCCACTAAGAATTCCAAAGAATATAAGAATAGTACTCCAATGATTAATTACAAATAAAAAAGTTGTTAACGGGTCTTTCAAAATATTATTCATGTCTCCTCTATCTGGGTTTAATAAACCTCTTTATTTTTTGATGACTTTATTATGCCAAGAAAAAGCGGAAAAAAACGGGAAACTTTTGGGAAAAATAATAGTAATACCGCCCTGCTTTGTTTAAGCATCATTTTATGTTTGTTTGTATTAGTTTTATAAATAGGTTATAATAAATGTAAAAAATTTTGGAACGGAAGATGGCTCATGACTGTACAGGAAAGAAAATCTTTGAAATTTTATCCTCTAAAGGATTATAAAATTACAGTAAATAATCGTTCATCAGACTCAATTGACGTAGAAATCAACAACGATGATACGATTTCAATTAATGATAAAATTTATAAATTGGAAAAAAGAAACTATTTTTTGATGGAACACGACGGTAATTTGCTTGCCTTTCATTCACGTAAAGAGATTTTAGGCTTATTATGGAAAAGGAAAATTGGAATTTGGTTAGTAGTAATCTTACTCATAATTTTATTAATGAAATTTTTATAAAAAAGCTCAGCCTATCGCTGAGCTTTTTTTTAAACAAATATTAAACCAATAACGATTGGACCAAATTTTATCAATAGAGCGAGTGCGATTGCTGCAAGCACAGCCGCTCCTACTTTTGAAGAAGTCTCTTCAACAAAGCCAGAAAAGAATTGAGCATAAAATGCATTTTGAGCACTTTTAGATTTTACTTCACTATCTTTTGCGTTAGTGATTTTCTCCAATTTGTCATAGGCATCTTTTTCGTCATCATCACCAGAGTCATCAATCGTCTTTTTATTCATATAAACGTCAATTGTAAGTTCAACTTCTCCAGTTTTAACCTCTTTTTCACCTTCAAAGTCAATTTTGACTTCTAGTCCAACATTGCCTTTTTCTTTTTCCTTAAAAGGAGCTGGAGTAATTTGGAAGACACCACCTTCAACGATTTCTCCTAATTTATGATAAAGTTCAGTTTTAGCATCATCACCTGAAAGTGAGAGTGCATCTCCGAAATCCTTTAGTTGTTCATAAAAAGAATTACTGATTTCACCTTTTGAAATGTTAAAACTTGTTTCATTATCGCCCTCACCGATTGATAACTTCTCACTCAATTCAGTATAAATATGGAAAGGTTCTGCATCGAAATAAGCATCTTGTTCTAATTCAATCGTAGCTTTAATCACTTCCGAAAGCATTGGCCAGATGATTCCAATATCCGCTAACTTTTGGAAGAACCAATCTGGATATTTTGAGGTGTTTTTATAAACATATTGCATGCCTAAATCAACTTGGGAGACGCCAACCTGGTCAATTCCTACTGCACCTTCACCCGAGCCAACAGTATATTCAAAGAATTGATCAAACGCCCAATCTTGAGGCATGGCAAATCCCAAATTACCACTATAGCCAGTAGACATATCAGAAACAAAGGCATAGACAGCTGTCTTTTGGTCTATTACACGTTGACATACATTTCGTGTTCCATAGACACCTACGCGGAATCCAGAACCTGTCAAAGTACCAAATACACCTTCAAAGTAAGGAATGACTGTACCGGCAATATCTCCATCTTCTACATCGACATCAACCGCAAAGTAAATAATCGTTCCATAAGGTACGCCTAATTTAATTGCTGCTTTAGCTGCTGCAATAGCATCACTAGTTCCTTGTTCTTTATTGAAGTATTTCACTTCAGGATAGTTGTCTTGATAAATAGGAAATATTGAAAGTCCAGAACCTAAAATATTATCAATTTCTTCCGAAGTTAAATATTTATTTCTTTCATCTGAGCCCGAACCAACTGAACCTGTCAAATAACGGCCAACATATTTTACTCCATTATCTACTAAGGTCTTTACTTGTGCTGGAGTTAGCTGCGTCGAAGTATCGGCGCCAATCGCAGTACGATTTGTATCTCCCGAGCTAATGAGCAATCCTTTAAAGGTTGTAATATCCGCAATACCTGCTAAAGCATTACGCGAATCATATTCCATAAATGATGCAAATTTGGAAATTTCTGTGGCTAACTTGTCTGTAAAGTTCCCATTAAAAGGACCTTTTTTATAGAAACCATTAACATACAAGCCATATTGCAAAATCTCTACAAATCCTCCAGAATCTCCGACTTGTAACGTAGGAGTTAACTGGGTTGTTGTATTACCATAATTTCCATTCGCAAAGGGTTGCCCTTCTGTTGCTTCCGATTCCGGTGGAAGTCCTTCTTCAGATTGCAAGGCATAAATTAAAGCAGTATTGGTTGCACGCTGATAAATACCATCACAAGGCAAAATTCCAAAATAGATATTATAATTGACGTTCAACCATTGTTGCATGGTTCGTACTGTTTTATCACCTCCAGAAACGAGTACAAAGGCACTCATGTCAAAAAGAGCTTTAGCCCATTTAGAAGTGAACTTCCCATCACCGTTAGGAAATCCTGCGTCACTTTGTAATTCCTTGATGGCTTTTAGAGTATATTCTGTAAACTCTCCACCAGATTCTACTGGACTAATTCCTTTACACCAAAAGGCATATTGAATCAAACGTACAACATTTGATTTATAGCCAATTTCCAATTTTGGCACGATTTTTGAATCAAATCGATTAGATGTATCAGTCCCAAAGTTGTCTGAGAGTTCTGTGATACCAAGCTCATGTTGCAACGCACGAATGAGGGCATAAATAGTTGGCCACCCAGTTTTACCGTCTTCTTTTACTTTCTCAAAACCCGGAACATTCCCATAGTTATTATTCAACCATTGTTGGGTCTCTAGTACCATTTCATCAGCCATTTGCTTTACCTCTAAATTAAGTAATTTACTTAATCCTTTCTTTTTAATAGGTTCATTATGACATGAAAAAGCGGAAAAAAACGGGAAAATTATGGGAAATTATTCCTCATTGAGTGGGGTAGTTAAATTTTTCCTAAGCTCTTTTTTAAATTTTACATATTGCTTTCGAGCAGTACTTTCTTCGACACAAACACGCTTGCCCACGTTTACCCAAGTTAAGTGGTATTTAAAACGGGCAATAATAATCTGTTTAATCAGTAAGTTCTCTATTGAAGCCATCATCCCATCTAAGACCTCCTTTTGAACACATTTTTTTTGATAATCTCGATTACTTTCAAGCATGTGCTCATTCTTTATAGATGTATTCGTTTTTTTATATAATTGATTTTCACCTCCAACATTCCAGTTATATAATCACTCATCAACTCATCAAGCGGATCTACCATTGTCCCCTCCTTAATCATTTTTGTTACTATGTTCTAAAAGTAATTTAATTCTGTATCAGTTCCTTATTCAAATTCCTATTTTTCAAGTGTTACACGCGCTAGATACCTTTTTGATACCATCCCTTATCATGGAAGCTCAATTTTATAAACCCCTTTTATTTTTCTTAACTATAGGGCAACTTCCTATTCTGGCAAACTCTATTCGCCTCCAGAAGTAAATTGATTATGACCATACTGTTTGACACTAGTCCATCTCGTATTATTGATATTCTCCTCTTTCTTTCTAAGATTTTAATAAAAATACTGTTTAATTAGTGTATTATTAAAAAATCTATAAATATTGGTAAATTATTGGTGATAATGTTTCTGATACACCGACTCACCCCTATTTATTTTTTCTCAACTTTAATGCCTTTAAACTTTGCTAATACAGATATAAATAAATAATTTACTAAAAAAGACGATTATTTATGATCTCTATCATCTAATTCTTGGATTTATTATAATACTGTTTAAACAGTATGTCAAGAAAAATTACATATATTATATTAAATTCCATTGATTTATACTGTTTAATTCGTTATAATAACGGTAGAATAAATTTCAAGAAAGTGATGAAATAATGGGAAGAGGAACTTTAACACCTCAAGAAGAGGAATTAAAAAAACTTATTTCTAATAATATTAGACAAAAAATAAAAGAAAAAGGAGTTTCGCAAGCTGAATTTGCTAGAAAAGCTGGAATTCCTCCAACAACATTATCCGGCTATATAAAAGGAGTCACGAGACCTAATGCGGGTAATCTTCAAAAAATTTCTGATAGCTTAGGAATATTAAAATCTGATATTGATCCTTCATATAAAAAAGGCTACTCTTTAGAGGATTGGCAAAGTAAGCAAGAACAAACTTCAACTGTGGCCGAAATAGTGGAAGTCAGCAAGTCTCTAAATGATATACGGCAGGAAAAAGTTCTTAGTTTTGCTAAAAATGAAAAAAAAGAGCAAGAAAAAGAAAGTACAAAAATTGTTGCTTTGAAAAATGGAGAACAAAACCAAACTGTTGATCTGGCTGATTTAGTAGATGATAGCAAAGTTGATTGGGATAAATGGGTTTCATTTGACGGCAAACCTTTGACTGATGAAATAAAAAATGCCATGAAACTTGCTCTTGGGAAACGTTTGGAAGATAAGGATAAATAAGGAGGTTTTCTATGGGCAGACAGGAGCTTTTAGACTATCTCCTCAAAGAAATTGAAAAATGTGGCTTTGAGATTTTTGCAGTAGATACTTTTCCAATAGCTGCGGTGGTTAATGTGGATAACAAAATAATGGTTTATAATTTCAAGGATGCTTCTCCTTTTGAAGTCGCTCATGAACTGATCCATATTCTTAATAAAGACAATCATCGTGGAGAATACTTCGACGCAATAAATCCGCAAGAGGTAAGAGCAAACCATGAAGCGATTCTTCTTCTCTGGGAGATATTTGAAGCTAATGGCGGAAGTTATGAATATTTTAATGTCTTTGTTGATACGACAGATGCACCTTTTGAATTAGCTTATTCAATTATCAGCAAAGAATATTCGGAAATGCACCAAGCAATTACTGAAATATTTGAGGATGAAATCAAAGTCACTATTAATAAACAGGAAATGCATGACTATATTGTTGATTATATTAGCTATTTTGATGTGATTGAATCGGTTAATATTTATCAATTTTTGGACCATTACCATCTGAATCATTGTTTGTATGAGTTGGCGGAAAAAGAATTTCAGAAGATATCCTATGGATAGAACTGGCATAATTTGAATACATTGGCTTAAAATCTGAAAATAGTGATGTCAGAAAAATATATTGAGTAATTAGATATAAAAAAGTTACTAACATACTGTCAGTAACTTTTTTTATTACTGACAGCCTGTCAGTAATTTATTTCATTAATTGAGCAACTCTTTTTTTTAGTTCTGGTAAAAGTTCAGGCTCAAACCACGGATTTTTGGCTAACCAAATATTATTTCGTGGGCTGGGATGAACAAGCGGAAAATATTTTGGTAAGTAAGCTTCAAAATCACGAATCACTTCTGTTGTTTTTGCTGATGATTTTAAATTTAAATAATACTTTATGGCATAAGAACCTACTAGAATAAAAAGTTCAATCTCAGGCATTTCTTCTAAAAGTTCTTTATGCCATTTTTGAGCAAAACCTGCCCGAGGTGGCAGATCACCTGATTTTCCTTTTCCAGGAAAATAAAAATCTAAAGGCAAAATAGATATTTTATTTGACTCATAAAAAGTGGTTCGGTCAATTCCAAGCCAATCACGCAGGCGGTCACCTGACGGATCATTCCAAAAGAGTCGTGATTCTTGTGCTCGAATACCTGGCGCCTGACCAATAATACAAATTTTTGCTTCTTTATGGACAGAATAAAGCGGCTCTATCCCTTCTTTTGTATATTCTTTGTTCTGTGGGTCAGCTTTAATCGCTTCAAAAATTTCCTTAAATTTATCCATTTTCTTTCCTCAAAAGCGTAATCTAAGTTTATAGATTACGCTTTTTATTGTAAAACTTACTGACAGAAAGCTTATCTAATAAATATTTCTAAGATAAATTCTGTCAGTAAAATGCGACCGGAGGAAGCATTTTATCGGTGAATAAAGGAACTGGCAGTGAAGCTGACAGTTTTATCAACCCTCTACACTTACTGACAAGTCTTTTAATTACAAGTCTAAATTTCCATCAGTCTTATTTTTCCAATTTTGCTTTCAAATACTGACCAGTATAGCTGTCAGCAACTTTTGCAACTTCTTCTGGTCTTCCTTTAGCAAGAATTGTTCCACCACCAGCACCACCTTCTGGACCTAAGTCGATGATGTAATCTGCTGTTTTAATAACGTCCAAATTATGTTCAATGACAACAATCGTATTTCCTTGTTCAACCAAACGGTCTAATACTTGAATCAGGGTCGCAATATCTTCACTGTGCAAACCAGTTGTTGGTTCATCCAAGATATAAAAAGCTTTACCATTTGAACGTTTTTGTAATTCAGAAGCTAATTTCATCCGTTGAGCTTCCCCACCTGATAAAGTAGTTGCCGGTTGTCCAAGCGTCACATATCCCAAACCTACATCAACAATCGTTTGGAGTTTACGTTCAATTTTTGGAATATGACGGAAGAATTCCAAGCCATCAGACACGCGCATATCGAGTACTTCCGAAATATTCTTCCCTTTATAATGAACTTCTAAAGTTTCTGAATTGTAACGTCTGCCATGGCAAACTTCACATGGAACATAAACATCCGGCAAGAAATGCATTTCAATTTTGATGATTCCATCACCAGAACAGGCTTCACAACGTCCACCTTTAACATTAAATGAGAAACGTCCTTTTTTATAACCACGAATTTTTGCTTCATTTGTATTGGCAAATAAATCACGAATGTCATCAAAGACGCTGGTATAAGTAGCCGGATTTGAACGTGGAGTTCGACCAATTGGACTTTGGTCAATATCAATCAAACGCTCAATTCCTTCATAACCAGTAATTTTTTTATGCTTACCAGGTTTCTCTGAGTTGTGATTCAATTTTTGAGCTAATGATTTCTTTAAAATACTGTTAACTAAAGTTGATTTACCAGAACCAGAAACCCCAGTTACAGCCGTCATAACTCCCATTGGAAACTCAACGTCAAGGTTTTGCAAGTTGTTCTCACTTGCACCTGTAATCTTGACCATTTTTTTCTTATCAATGGCTCGACGTTTTTCGGGAACTGGAATGGCTCTTTTTCCTGACAAATATTGCCCTGTCAGTGATTTTTTATTTTTCATGACTTGTTTTGGTGTTCCAGAGGCAATAATTTCACCTCCTAAATCACCTGCCCCAGGCCCAACATCAATAAGCCAATCGGCTGCCATCATCGTGTCCTCATCATGTTCAACGACAATTAACGTATTCCCCAAATCACGCATCTTTTGTAAAGACTCAATCAGTCTGTCATTATCTCTTTGATGTAAACCAATGGAAGGTTCATCCAAAATATACAAAACGCCTGATAAATTTGAACCAATTTGTGTCGCTAAACGAATGCGTTGTGACTCTCCACCAGAGAGTGTTCCGCTTGAACGAGATAGCGTAAGATAATCCAAACCAACATTTTTCAAGAAAGTCAAACGGTCTTTAATTTCTTTCAAAATAGGTTTTGCGATAATTTCATTATTTGCAGAAAGAACTAAACTTTTCACATAATCAAGCGTATCGCCAATTGACAGAATTGAAAATTCAGCAATATTTTTCTCTCCCACTTTAACAGAAAGTGCTTGATCATTTAAACGATAACCATGACAAGTCGTACAAGTCAATTCAGTCATGTAAGAACGCGCCATTTCTCTAGCTGACTCGCTCATTCCTGAACGATAACGCCGCCAAAGATTAGGAATGACCCCAACAAAGGTCATATCTTGGTCACGTAATCCAAAATCTCCTTCGTGCAGAAAATGGAAAAGTTTATCTCCATTTCCATATAAAACAATTTGTTGTTCTTTTTCTGACAGTTTTTCCCAAGGCCTATCTAAATCAATGCCGAATTGCTCCATTGCTTGCTCTAAAAGAGCAGGGTAATAAGTTGAGGCTTTCCCATACCAATAGATAATTGCTCCCTCACGCAGTGTTTTGCTTGTATCAGGAATCAATAAATCGACATCGGGTTCCAATTTAACTCCTAAACCATCACAATCTGGGCATGAGCCAAAAGGAGCATTGAATGAGAAGAGGCGTGGTTCAAGTTCTGGAACAGTAAATCCACAAACTGGACAGGCATAAAATTCACTAAATAAAAGCTCTGAACCATCCATTTTATCAACAATAACATAACCCTCAGCCTGATGAAGCGCAGCCTCTACAGAGTCAAAAAGACGCGAACGAATTCCCTCTTTTACAACAATCCGGTCAATGACAATTTCAATGTTGTGCTTTTTATTTTTATCAAGTTCTGGAACTTCTGAAATATCATAAACTTCGCCATCAACACGAACACGAACATAACCATCTTTTTGGATACGCTCAAACATTTTAACATGAGTCCCTTTTTTGGTACGTACGACAGGAGCGAGAATTTGTAAACGTGTTTTTTCAGGGAGTTCAAGAATTTGTTCAACAATTTCTTCAACTGACTGTGCCGAAATTTTTCCATGACCATTCACACAATATGGCGTCCCAACACGGGCGTATAATAGACGCAAATAGTCATTAATTTCCGTAACCGTCCCGACTGTTGAGCGAGGATTTTTAGAAGTTGTTTTTTGGTCAATAGAGATTGCTGGCGACAAACCATCAATTGAATCAACATCTGGTTTATCCATATTTCCTAAAAACTGTCTGGCATAAGCTGACAAAGATTCAACATATCGACGTTGACCTTCTGCATATAAAGTTTCAAAGGCCAGAGATGATTTCCCAGACCCTGAAACCCCAGTAACAACAACTAATTTATCTCTTGGAATTTCAACATCTATATTTTTTAAATTGTGCTCACGTGCACCATGTATTACTATTTTATCTTGTGGCATTTATTTTCCTTTTATTATTTTGTTTTGATTGCAGATATTGGTGTCTTCTCCATAGTGAAGGTGTATATTCATGTTTTTTTATTTTTTAAAATAATGTTCTACTTCATCTTCGAGTGCTTGAATATCATGTTTGACTTGCTCACCCATTTCATGATTAGATTTTTCGATAGCCTCCATCGTATTTCTAGCCATCTTTCGAGCTTCATTCATTATAGAACGACAACCTGCGTCATCAGTATCTTTCATTTTTTCATCATACTCTACATGAATTTTTCTTGTAAATTCATTGATGTCATGCATTAATGTCTCAAAATTTGAGCGGACCTTGATCTGAGTATTTTCAAAATAAGGCTTACGGTCATCAATCACCAGATTTAAAAGCATCATTTGATAATTTAAATCTGCTGCATTACGATCTCTTGACATCGTATTCTCATTAATACGAATAATGCGTCGCTGATTACTAGAGTCATTTGTACTTTCAAAATGACGTTGTTCTAAGCGGTCCATGTTAAGTTGAATTGTTACTCGCATCAACACTTGTGAGATATGAAGATAATCATAAAACCATTTAATAAAATCGTCTTTTTGCTTATGAAGCATTTCGATAGATAGAGTGGTTGAATGACGTCTTTTTCCAGCTTGATATTCCGCAAAAGCAATAACTGCGGTTACAATTATTGCAAGACTTGAAAGAATCGTAAGTGAAGTAATCATACTCTTATTATACCACGAATGGCAAGCTAGCTCTTAACTTTGGCTACGTTAAATGGTATAATCTGACTATGAAATTATATTTAGTCAGACATGGTGAAACGCGAAGTATTCAGCAAAATTTGCTGACGGGTTGGTTGAACAGTCCTCTCACTGGCACAGGAATTCAACAGTCCGAAATTTTAGCTGACAAACTTTCGTCAGTAAAATTTGACTTGATTTTATCATCAGATTTACAAGGTGCTAAGGAAACTGCAATGATAATTTCTAATAAAATAGGAGCCTTACTACTCTTTGAACCTTTATTACGTGAACGAGGCCTTGGAAAATTGGAAAATCAAACAAAAGAAAATCGAGAGTGGGCACAACTTAATATAGAAAATGAAGAAAATCTTACTTTAGGTATTGAATCTCTTGCTTCTATTCATGAACGTGCTAAAATATTTTTAGAAAAACTTCCTCAACTTTTTCCTTCTGCTCAAAATATTCTCATTGTTTCTCACAATGGAATGATCAATCAATTTCAAAAGATTTGGGAGCCTACTCATGAATTTACTCCTTTTGAATTTCTCACTATTTTAGAAAAAAACTTATGAACCAATATTTTACTTACATTTTACAATGCTCAGATAAGACTCTCTACTGTGGCTATACCACTGATTTAGAAAAAAGACTCGCCACTCATAACTCTGGTAAAGGGGCGAAATATACAAAAACAAGATTGCCAGTTAAGCTGCTTGCCTCTGTTGATTTTGATAATAAAAATGATGCCATGTCTTGTGAATGGTGGTTTAAACATAAACTTGTTCGCAAACAAAAATTGTCACTTATCAAAAATGATTTAATCAAAGAAAAGTTTATTGAATACCTAGAGCTCAAACAAAAGAAAAACATTCATTTAAAATGAATGTTTTTTATTATTATGCTTTTTTCTTTCGGTAAGTAAAGTAAGAAAGGAGGCAAATCACTAGAGCAAAGACTGACAAAGTCCATGGATTAGTGACAATATGCATGATGAAGATAATCGTTAAAGCAATAAGCACAACAAGTGTTGCCAACTTAACAAACCAATTCGTTACTTCTTTATGTTTAAAATATAAAACAAGAGCAGCGACTAAAAGGAGAATCCAAACAATTGAAATCGTAAATGAAATCGAACCAGCCACAAATTGCCAGAATCCATCACCCAAAATTGCTGACAAAAGTACACCAATAAACAAAACAAATGATGAAACTAAAATCGCATTCGTTGGGACTTGATTTTTAGATAATTTGCCCAATCTTTGACCCACATAAGAATTTGAACCTTGAATGCGTGAATAGAGTGAGCGTGAAGTGGCATAAATTGCTGAGTTAACCGCTGAGAAAATTGCAATAACAATAATTACGAGAACGATTTTATCAGCGTGTGGAATTCCTACTCGAGCAAAAATTGTAGCAAATGGACTTGCTGCATCTGGATTTGAAACTTCGCTCCATGGTAATAAATGCAAGAATAAAAAGATTGGAATAACATAAAAACTAATAATCCGAATTAAAACACCTCGAATAGCTCTCGGAACCGCTACTTTTGGATTTTCCGTTTCAGCAACTGTAATTGCTGCCAATTCAGAACCACCAAATGAGAAAATAACAACCAATAATGAAGTTAAAAATCCTGAAAAGCCATTAGGAGCAAAGCTTGGTGCTGTACTTTTAGTCGATACTTTTTGAGCGGTATCAGCAACAAAACCAAGATGAGCATCATTAATAACTAATAAATAAATTCCGAGTGCAATTAAAATTAAAATAACAGCGACTTTAATAAATGCAAGCCAATATTCCGTTTCGGCAAAAGCTCTAACTGACCAGAGATTAATTGCTGTTCCAAGAACTGCTACAATCAGGGCGAAAACCCATAATGGCACTCCAGGAATTAGCATGGCAAGGAAAGTTGATACCCCTGCTTCTTCTGCAATTAGGACGGCTATCCAAGTTGCCCAGTAAACCCAGTCCGCAAAATGCGCCCAGTGGTCCCCAATAAAAGGAGCAACAACTCCGGCCATTCCAGCCTTATGTTCATCTTGATGGATGACCATTTTCCCAACACCATACATGACAACATAAAGTGTCATTCCAGCTAAGATGTATGAGAGTAATACACTTGGCCCAGCCTGTGCAATGACTTTTCCAGAACCTAAAAATAGTCCTGAACCAATCGCTCCCCCAAGTGAGAGCATAACAATGTGGCGAGTCTTTAAAGAAGACTTCAAGCCTGTAGAATTTTCCATAAAATTCCTCTTTTCTAATGTGTGAAAGCAAAGCTTTCTTTTATAAGTTCCCTTCCATTCATCTAGCAAAACCCTGCTTGGAGTCGGTCTTTACGATTAATTTTACTTTAGAGTCGAAAGAAAGGGTAAAAAAATTAAAAAAGAAAGACCAGATAGTTTTTACTATCCGGTCTTCTTTGAATCCCGGCGCAGAAACTTGAGTATACTCAAAAGTTGTATCTACGCCAATTGCATAAACACAAACTATCTGCACCAAAAATAAAAGACTTTAGATTGTTGTGTTGTCATGCGGACTCCTTTTCTTAATTTTTTTATAATTATACTTTTTTATTGACAATAATGCAAGGCTCAGCCTAAAAAAATACTGACAGAAATTTTTTAACTCTGTCAGTATTTTTAAGATAGTCTAATATTTCTGTCATAGGATAGCTGTGACTGCTTTAGCAGTTTACAGATATGCTAATATTTCTGTCAGTAACTTTTCATTTTAACATTTGGTCAATGATTTCGTGGGATTTTAGAATATTTTCTTGTTTAAGTTCTGTCAGTAATTCTTGACGATTTTGACCATCAAATTTTTCAACCGCTAGAACCATGGCAGAAATAATTTCATCAAAACCACGATTGTATGTCGCACTTTGCCAACCACTTATTCCAAATTTTTGACGGTCAATTCCTGTAAATTTTTCAAGTTCGCACAGTTCTGACAAGCGAAGGCTTTCTCTAGGACTTTCTACTGTAAATTCTTCAGTAAAGGCACCAGCTTCTAAGTTCATTGTGGCAATTCCACTCGTTGTCGCTGTTTCTAGCATAACAATTGCTCTTGTTAATTGCCCGTCTTGATTCTTCTTTAATGAATAATTGACTTCTAAAATCTCATCATCTAGCAAATAAATCAAGGTGTCCAGAGGGTGAATAAAAATATCGTACATTAAAAATGTAATTTTTTCACTGGCAGAATTTGCTAAATTTTTACTTACTTTCACCATATTTTTATCTGGGAGAGCTTTTAATTTAGCTGTTTGTGGTGCAAATCTGCGATTAAAAGCGACGACAAATAAAGTATTATTTTGGTCAGCAATTTTTTGCAATTCTTTTACTTCGGCTAATTTTTCTGAAACAGGTTTATCCATTAAAACAGGAACTCCCGCTGACAAATATCTTTTAGCTAACTCAAAATGTTGGGAAGTTGCCGCATGAATAATAACCAAATTCACAGTTTCTAGTGCTGACAAGTCCTCTGTCGCATATTCAAATTTATAATGTTTGCGAACTTCTTCAGCTTTTTCCCACTGACGAGAATACAAAATAAAACGATGGTCCGCCTGCATTTTCGCATAAACTGGTAAATAAGCCTTATTTGCAATATTTGATGTTGCCCCAATGACTCCAATAATCATACTTTTTCCGTTCTCCTTAACCTCTTATTGTTTATTTTTTATGCGAATCACCTGAATAAATTACAATGACCATTCCCTGATTGAATGAAACTTTCATTTGGTCACTGATAAATTCATTACTAGCATAGATTTGACTAAAATTATCCTCTGCTTTCAAAGGATATTTTGCTTCTTCAATGGCTAAACTATCCTTTGTTTCTACTTGAACAAATCCAACATATTGGTAAGTTAGCTTTCTCTTTAGTAAATGCTGACCAGGCAACAAATAGGTCACCAAATTTTGTCGGTCAACTAAAGTCATTTTTGGAGCGAGGGCTTGATATTTTGGTCGTGTTGCTAAATAAGCATTGGTCAGTAAATGGTCCAAACGTCCACCTAAAGCACCAGCAATTACAATTTCCGCATCAGCAAAATACTCTAAAACAAAATCTAAAGCCGCTTCTAAATCTGTCAAATCTTTTTCAGCAGGCAATTTAATCAATCTGTCAGTACTGACAGAAATTTTTTCAAGTTCAATTTTACTGACAGAATCAAAATCACCAATTGCTAGAGCCAATTGATAACCTTTTTCCACTAAAAATAGTGACCCTCTATCCACACCAATATATTTATCAAAACTTTCATTAGGTATAAAATCTGGCAAACCAGCCACAATCAATATTTTCATCTCTCATCCCCTGAGCCTGAAATCTTGCCACGGCTCAATCGACTCTCTAATTTCTCAATATTTTCACTCGCAATTTGTTCAAGAGAAATTCCTAGATAACGTGCACTCGTTGCTACATACCAAAGAATATCACCAAGCTCCTGACCGATGGCCTTTTTATCATTGACTGACAGCTTTCCCTCTTGGTCGCGGATAACTTTTTTTACCTTGTCAGCCACTTCACCTGCTTCACCAGATAATCCCAAAACTTTATCCACAAATGCAAAATCTACTTCATTTTGACTCTCTATTTTTTCATTCAAATCAAATTTGATAATTGCTTTTTGGTAAGCATCTAAATCCATCTTCTCCCCTTTAAGATTACAAAATTACTTTTTAAATTTTTTTCTCATTTTCACTTCCATAAAAATATCAGCTAAAATTGCCAAAACCATTTCCTGATAGTCTGCTTCGTCAATCAGAGCATGACGTAAACAACCTTGTTCATAATAAAGGTCACAAAGTTGTCTAAAAAGTCTGTGGTATTGTGCCACTTCATCTGGCAATCCTCGCATATTTTCATAAGCCATGTTGACAAATAATAAAAGCATCACCTCTTCATCAAGATTTTCTGGTTTGATTAAATATGAACGATAAGCACTAATGACAAATTCTGCAATAAAATCGGCCACAAACTGCGAACCAAGATAATCATATTTATAAATCTCATAAGTCATCAAAGCTCTTTCAGCCATTCGCTCAGCTAACTGCCTTGTTGCCAAATCTATCATTGCTTCATATTCATCATCCGACCACTTCATCCGAGGTTCTTCTTTATTTTTCATAAGTTAATTATATCACAGTCTTGCAAAGGCTATCATTCTCCAAATTTATTAATCATTTCATACAATATTCTTTTAAAACTAGCATTAAACCTCTTAATAGTAAAAATA
This sequence comes from Lactococcus sp. EKM203L, assembly GCF_011800585.1. NCBI lineage: Bacteria > Bacillati > Bacillota > Bacilli > Lactobacillales > Streptococcaceae > Lactococcus > Lactococcus sp. EKM203L. The sequence goes on along the minus strand of NZ_JAALEQ010000001.1, from coordinate 82,223 downwards.
AAAAACCTCTTAAAGTAGAGGTTTTTTATTTTTATTAAGGTTGGATACGGTTAATCATACGTGGGAATGGAATTGCTTCACGAATATGTTCTGTCCCAGCGACAAAAGTAACCATACGTTCAAGACCAAGTCCGAAACCAGCATGAGGAACTGAACCAAATTTACGAAGTTCTAAATACCAATCATAATCTTTAGGATCTAAACCGAAATCAGCAATTTTCTTAAGTAACAAATCATAATCAGTTTCACGTTCTGAACCACCAATGATTTCGCCATAGCCTTCTGGAGCCAAAAGGTCAGCACACAAAACGCGTTCTGGGTTACCAGGGACTGGTTTCATGTAGAAAGCTTTAAAACTTGCAGGATAGTTGACGATAAATGTTGGAACACCATAGTAATTTGAAATCCATGTTTCATGAGGCGAACCGAAGTCATCCCCATGTTCTACATGCTCATAATCTGTATCTTCATCATTTTCGTGTGCTTGCAACAAATCAATAGCATCATCATAAGAAACACGTTTGAAAGGTGTATCAATATACTTTTGCAACATGCTTGTATCACGTTCAAGTGTTTCAAGAGCATAAGCAGCATTATCCAAAACACCTTGAATCAAAGCTTTCACATACGCTTCTTGAATATCCAATGATTCATCATGAGTAACAAATGGATATTCTGCATCCATCATCCAAAATTCTGTCAAATGACGACGAGTTTTTGATTTTTCAGCACGGAATACTGGTCCAAAGTCGAAAACACGTCCAAGAGCCATTGCTCCTGCTTCAAGATAAAGTTGTCCTGATTGTGACAAGAAAGCAGAATTACCAAAATAATCTGTTTCAAAGAGTTCTGTTGTGTTTTCAGCAGCATTTCCTGAAAGAATTGGGCTATCAAACTTAATGAAGCCATTTTTCGCAAAGAAATCATAACTTGCATAGATGATTGCATTACGCACTTGCATCATTGCCATTTGACGTTTTGAACGCAACCATAAATGGCGGTTATCAAGGAGGAATTCAACGCCGTGTTCTTTTGGCGTAATTGGATAATCATGTGATTGACCAATCACTTCCAAATCAGTCACATCAAGTTCATAACCAAATTTTGAACGTGAATCTTCTTTAACGACACCTGTCACATAAACTGAAGTTTCTTGTGAGAGATGTTTAATTTCATCAAATTTAGCTGTTCCTTCTTCTTCACCAAATTTTTCAATCATATTTGGTTTGAAAACAACAGCTTGGAAAAATGCTGTTCCATCGCGAAGTTGAAGAAATTGAAGTTTCCCTTTACCTGATTTGTCAGCAACCCAAGCGCCGATTTTTACTGTTTCACCAACGTGGTCCTTGACGTCGATGATTGAAATTAAGTCTTTCATAAATAAGTCCTTCTATATTTTAATTTTATAATTTTTAAATAATACTTTTATAACTTTTCAAGCCAGATTTCTTTTAAAGTTTTTAAATCTTCTTTGAATTCTTTAGTGGTTTGGAGCTCATCTTTTTCTAATTCTTCAAGAACTTCCAATTCAAAATCAGCTGTTTTCGCTGCTTTTTCAATGGCATAAGGTAAGCCAATTTTCGTTTTTTCGGCAAATTCAAAACGATTTTTTACACCTGCTAAATCTGGTGCTATATCAATATAGCGTTCATTCGTTTCGAGATTCTTATAAGCAACAACTGCTCCAACTTTTTTTGAAAGTTTATAGGCCGATTTTGCTTCTTTCTTATCGATCATTCATTCATCCAATCTTTTAAACGTGCCACTGCAACTTCTAAATTTTCAAGACTTGTTGCATAGCTCAAACGCACATTTTCTGGAGAACCAAAACCTGCTCCTGTAACCAAGGCTACACCTGCTTCTTCAAGAATAGCAGTTGTAAAATCAGTCACATCACTATAGCCTTTCATCGCCATTGCCTTAGTCACTTTCGGGAATAAATAGAAAGCACCATTTGGTTTTACAAGTTCAAATCCTGGAACCTCAGAAAGTTGACCATAAATGATATTTAAACGTTCTTCAAATGCTGCATGCATTATCTCAAAACTATTATCTCTTTCTTCAAAAGCTTCTATTGCTGCGTATTGAGCGACAGCAGTTGGATTAGAAGTCGTTTGGCTCGCAATCTTAGTCATCGCAGAAATAATTTCTGGATCACCTACAGCTAGTCCAATCCGCCAACCAGTCATTGCAAATGTTTTAGAAACACCATTAATCACTGTCGTTCTTTTCCGAATTTCATCAGATAGACTTGAAATTGCTGTAAATTCCGCTCCATTATAAACTAAACGATGATAAATATCATCTGCCAAAATTAATAAATCATGAGCAAGGGCCCACTCTCCAATGGCTGTTAATTCTTCTTTAGAATAAATCATCCCTGTTGGATTAGAAGGTGAATTGAGTAATAAAATTTTACTTTTACTTGTTCTTGCTTCTTCTAATTGCTCAACCGTAACTTTAAAATTATTCTCTTGCTTGGCTTCTACAATTACCGGATTTCCTCCAGCCATTTTCACTTGGTCAACATAAGAAACCCAGTAAGGAGCAGGAATGATTACCTCATCGTCAGGGTCAACAGTTGCCATAAAGTAAGCATAAAGGGCAAACTTTGCTCCAGCTGTAATCAATATTTCATTTGGTTGAATTTCATAATTATAAAAACGCGTCCAATAATGTTGAACTGCATTTTTTAATTCTGGAAGTCCACCAGCTTGTGTATAAAAGCTCGCCTTGCCATTATCGATTGCTTCAATAGCTGCTTGACCAATTATTTTTGGTGTTGGAAAGTCTGGCTGACCAAGTGTCAGGTCAATAATATCTCGCCCTTGTGCTTTTAATGCTTTTGCGCGATTTGCCGCAGCAAGAGTGACGGACTCATCCATTTTTAATACAAAATCAGAATTTTTTTTCATATCAACTCTTTCCCTGACTCAAAGTCATAAACTTTAAAACCATTGCTATTATTTACTTCCCAAGCCGGTTTCCCTTTGTAAAGCGCTAAGACAACTGATTTCGTATCTTTTGTCGTTAAGCTTGCTGGTGAAACCCCTTGCGATAATTTAACTTCTTTAATTTTACCAGATTTTTTTGGAATTAGAATTCCAATTTCTTGATTCGCTTTATTAAGGCCAACAATTGAATAAGTCACGGTGTCAGTTGCAGCAATATCAAATCCTGTCGCTTTAACTAAATCTGTTTTTTCTGTGGCAATGTCAATCGCTTGCGCTCGAACGGAATGATAAGGATTTAGACTCTTCCAAAAGAAAAGACTGATAGACAAATAAATGGCTAAAATTATCACTAAAATTCCAATTATAATTTGCGAATGTCGAGTCATTTTTCGCTTTTTCATATTTTTCTTCTTTCAAAATTTGAGAAAATCTTTTTTCAAAGATTATTTGAAGGCTTATTAGTAAAATTTCTCATGATTAGGAAAAAATAATTTGTCCAATTTCCCATTTTAAGTTTTTGCTTAAACATGTTTTATTATATCAAAAAATTCTTGATTTCGCTGATTGTGTCTAGTAAATTCAGCATTTTTACAGGTAAAGTTTCTGAAAGATTTTTTCGCATTCTTTTGGCGTAAGATTTTCCTGCAAGTCTTTTATCTAATACGACAATACTTGAGTACTGATTTTTACGACGGTTTACCCGACCAATGGCCTGACGTAATTTTAAAGTTGCCATTGGAACATTAAAATCATAGAAAGGATTTTCAAACTTTTGCGCATATTTTTTAGTTAAAATATCATCAGGCGTTGCAAAAGGAAGTCTTGGAATAACAAGAATCACTTGATTTTGCTTATCAAAATCGACTCCCTCCCAAAAAGAACCCAAACCTAATAAAATTTTTCCTTCACCTTTATCAAACTTTTTCTTGATTTGGGCTGGACTCCCATTAATATCTTGTGCTAAAATCTCAAACCCTTCAGCAGATAATTTCTCAGCAACAAAAGTCAAAGCCATTTTTGAAGTAAATAAGACCACCATTGGCAAATTCAATTTTGAAAGTTCTCCAATTGAATTTGCTGTGTAATCTGCATAATCAATTAAACTTAGATTTTTGATATTAGGCGCATCTGTCACCGTCAGCAATTGCTGATTAGTGGCTTGATTTCCTTCAATTTTGAAAAAGCGATAGTCTGTAAAACCAAGCAAGTCAGGAAATGACGGTTTGTCTTTAGATAATGACAATGTCGCTCCCAACATAAAAAGTTTGGTATTTTTAGGAATCAATCGTTCAAAATTATAAAAATCTTGGTCACTCGCATAAAGCATCCCATTTTCACGCCAGACAATTTGATTATCAGCTTCTAAAAGTGCTGACAGATTTCTCAAGCCAAGTTCATCAGCATCTATCTTTATTTTATTTAAATCAAGCTCTTTTTTATTAAGCTGAAAAACAAGACTTTCTTGAAGCCTTTTGGTCAGCTGGGGATTTTCACTTGTTTCAGCATCAATTTTTATCAGTTCGTCAGTAATTTTTAAAGATTTTTGACCCGCATTTTCCATGATAGGAAATAATTGTTGAGCCTCATCAACAACAAGAACACGATTTTCCAAAAAAGTTTCAGGATAGTCAGCTAAACGTTCAATCAAATAGGCATGATTCACCACTTTAATTTCAGCCTGTTCAGCTTCTTTTTGGGCTTTCAACCAAAAATCTTGTTCATAATGAAGCTGTTTTGTATTGACATAGCCATCATGGCGAATGACTTCAAAATAGTCATCATTAGTCATGACTTTTGAAACTTCATCCAATTCGCCTGTCCTTGTTTCTGTCAGCCAAATTAAAATTTTCATTTTAAAAATTTCAAAATTTTTGCCGTCAGTATTATTTAATAAAAGCTCAGAAAATTTTCTCAGAGAAATGTAATTTTTAGTCCCAACAATCTTGGCCATTTTTAAACCAAATGTTTTCCCAAGTTTTGGTGCCACATCATTTACTAATTGCTTTTGGAGAACTTTGGTTGCTGTTGAAACGACCAAACCTTTTCCTGAGGCCAAAATTGGCAGTAAATAACCATAAGTTTTTCCAAGTCCTGTCGGTGCCTCAATAAAACTTGCTTGTAAATGTGTAAGCTCTGTTTCCATTAAATGAGCTAATTTTTCTTGTTTTGAGCGAGAAGCTAAGCCCAATCTACTGATATTTTCTGAAAAATTTGCTGACAAGTCTGTCAGTGGACTTTTTTTACTGACAGAAGCCCTAAACTTACGCGTCGCAATATTATGAACCACTTTAAAGCCAGCTGGTCGAATTTTTGTTTTATCCAACTGCTCTTGTAAAAAAGTTTTACTTTCAAAAAGTAAATTGTCCGAATGTCTAAGCAACTCTTCCAAAACGCTTCTTGGTAACTTTTGGATTTTTGCTTCTATTTTCAGCAATAATTCAGCTGTAGCATACGCATCCGAAACTGCGGCATGCGGATGGTCATGCGCTAAATCTAACTTTTCGCTCAATGATTCTAAACCATATTTTTCAAAAGTTGGATAAAAAACACGCGCCAAATCGACTGTATCGACACGCAGCATTTCATTAAATTCCAAGCCAGCATTAAGAAAACTTTTTTCCAAAAGTCCATAATCAAACCTAGCATTATGAGCAACAAAAACACTGTCTGTCAGTAATTCTCGCACTTTTCCAGCAACTTCTGAAAACTCAGGAGCCGTCTTTAACTGTTTATCTGACAAACCTGTCAGTTCACTAATCCTTGGAAGCAAAGGTTCATGTGGATTGACTTCAGTGGAAAAAGTTTCAACAATTTCTCCATCTTCAACAAGAACAATCCCAATCTGTATAATTTTATTTTCACTACTATGAGCATCGGTCGCTTCCAGATCCACCACAGCATATCGAGTCATATTTTTCACCTATTTCTTACAGTTTTCTTTAAGTTCATAAGTCATCAAAATTTGCTGACAGAATTTCAATAGAGAACTTCTATTTCTGTCAGTAATTTTTTCCACTATTTTAAAGAAATTCACTTCATCAATTATACCATAAACCATTTTTTAACAGTTTTCTTTTTACAAATTGACAAAATAAGAGTAAAATTAAAATATAGATAAAAACTTATGAAGGAGTCGCCTATGTTAGATAACTATAAGAAAATCCTTGTTGGTATTGATGGTTCGGTAGAAGCTACTAAAGCTTTTGACAAAGCAGTTGCAACAGCACTTCGTAACGATGCTGAACTCGTTATCGCTAACGTCATTGACCTTCGTGCCTTCCAATCTATCTCAGCCTATGATTCAGTTGTTGCTGATGATACACACAAAGGTGCTGAAAACCTCATTAATGACTTTGCTGACGAAGCAAAAAAAGCTGGCGTTAAAAAAGTCAAAACTCGTGTTGAATTCGGTTCTCCAAAAGTCATGCTTGGCCAAACTCTTCCAAAAGAAGAAGAAATTAGCCTCATTGTTCTTGGAGCTACTGGTCTTTCTTACATTGAACGTATCTTTATCGGTTCAGTGGCGGATTACATTATCAAAAATGCACCATGCGATGTCCTCGTCGTTCGTCAATAAAATAAAAAAGCGGAGCCTCTTAAAGCTCCGTTTTTTTATACCTCAAATACAATCTACACTCGTTTAACTTCTAAAATATGAGGAGTAATTTTATCCATTTCAATAATAGTAATTTTCAAATTATCAAATTCGAAAGTCTGACCCACCTCAAGTGGCTCATTTTGCTCTAGTGAATAATTTGTAATAAACCCACTAATCGTTTTACTTAAATTATTTTGAGCCAAATCAATATTAAACAGTTCTTCAAATTCAGATAAAAGCAATTTACCATCTACCTGATAAGTAGTCGGAGAAAGCTTTATTACCAATTCTTTCTCATGATCTTCTTCATCCTGAATATCACCAACTAACTCTTCAAGAATATCCTCAATTGTCACAAGTCCACTTGTCCCACCATACTCGTCCAATAAAATAGCAAAATGTTTATGCTCTTTTTGCATCTCTGAGAGTAATAACTTTACGGGAATAGTATCAATAAATATAATGGGTTCTTGCATGATTTTCTTTATTTCTTGACCAGGAGCAGTTAAATACTCTTTAATCAAATTTTGGAGCGTAACATAGCCTAGAATATCATCTTTAGTTTTAGCAATAATAGGGAAACGAGTGTGCCCTTTTTTAATCGCAAATTTTAACGCTTCTTCAATCGAAACATCAACGGGAATCGTCTCCATATCTAATCTCGACACCATGATATCCTTAGCTATCAAATCATCAAATTCAAAGACATTATTGAGATATTCGTACTCTTTTTCGTTGATTTCCCCTTTAATAAAACTTTGATTAGCAATTAAAATTAACTCTTCTTCTGAATGGATTTCATCACCTTCAGTAGCCAAACTTAAATTAAACAATTTACCAATTGAACTTGCTGAAGCATTTAATAACCACACAAAAGGATAGGTAAGTTTATAAAAATAATGGAGCGGAGCAGCAACCGTTAAGACAACTCCTTCAGTTTTTGTAATACTTAAAGATTTTGGAATAAGTTCTCCGATTACCACATGAACAAAAGTAATTAATAAAAAGGCTAAAATAATAGACAAGCTGTCTAATAACGCAGAAGGTAGAGGAACATAAGACAAGAGGGGAGCTAAAATACTATGCATTGTACTTTCACCTACCCACCCAATTGCTAACGAAGTCAAAGTGATTCCAAGTTGACAGGCACTTAAATAAGAATCAAGGTGATTGACGATATTAAGTGCTAATTTTGCCCTTTTATTATTTTCTTTTTCTAATGTTTCTAAACGACTTTTACGTATTTTTACCAGCGAAAATTCAGCCGCAACAAAAAATGCCGTAAGAAAAATCATTAAAACTATTATAAATAAATTTAAAATCACTATTTTTTCCTTAATTTCTCTCTATTATTTCTCGAATTTCTTTTTAGGATTGCTATACTTAAAACTAATATTTAAAAAATACTTCTTGAATTCAAAGAACTTAATGAATATCCCTCCTATTTACTCGATTAAATATTTATCAATTTAACTCTAAAATATCTTCCTCATTGACAATAGGAAAGTTTTTAAATTCCTTCTCATTTTTCAAGGATTCTGACAAACTTATTTTCCTGATTCTTTGATTACCATAAGTTGAAAAATAATAACTTAGAGTTTCTGAGCACATATATGCCGAATAACAAGTGAAATCACTTGCTCCATGCTCAGTTATAACAATTCCTTTTGGAATACTTACAGATTCTAATATATGGTGACAAAGCGTAATAGCGGCTAATTCATTACTTGGTTTCTCAGCGTAGTTTTTTAAATAAGCCATTCTAACAAATCTTGAAGGAGGCGTAAAATCTCCTGGAAATCCAAAAGTACCTGAACCTTGACTAAATGGTTTTAATATCTTTCCTAATAGTTCGATACTTTCTTTTTGATTAGGTGTAAAAGAAAGATAATTTCTTAAATTAGTTTCGTGCCATTGGTAATCTGGACTATTTGTCATCACTCCAATTGAATCTTTTATAATTGAAAGTCCACCTTGCCTTGGTTCAATAATCAAACTTTGACCACTAGAATCAGAAAAAATAAAATGTAAAGGAGGCGTAAGACCTAAGGTTGGATTAGTATCATTAATAATAACAAATTTTTTATCAAATAAATCAATGATTTCTTCTAAATTACTAGCTTGAGTGAGGACCGTTGGAATAACCATATCAGGTGAAATTCCCTTTTGATTTTTTTTGATATTCTCACTATAGTCAGCATAGCCTGGGAAATATAAAGTCGCACCCATTAACCCTTTTTCATTGATTCCATCAAAGAGTACTGGATGACCCTCTTCCATCGCACCCATCCCTAAACAAGCATAGGATGTTTCAATTGTCTCTTCATTAGAGTGGGCAATTCCTATCTCCTTGTTTCTTGGAATAAAAAGAATTTGTTCCGCCATTTCTATTTGAAAATCCATTGTACGAGAAAGAAAATGTTTATTATCTTGACTCTCTAGTGTAAAACTACTACATCCAATCATCTTTTGTACCTCCAATGTATTCTATTAACTTAATTATACATCAATTAGCAAAAGAGTTCAAAATCACTTTTTTATAATTTATAATTTAAATAAATACTTTGGAAATGCTCGATATAATCCTTCTCAAGTGAGAGTCCTTCACTTAAGTAGCCCTCAAAAGAACCAAAATTTTCATTCATTATTTCTCTGGCATGAAATAAATAGTTCTTATCCACAGTAAGAGCAATCTGTAATCCCTCGATTTGGTCTTCAGTGAGTTTTTCTTTCAATGAATTGATAATTTCTTGATTCACCTCTTTGCGAGCAATATTCGTTTTGAGATAATCCTTCATAATCTCCTCATCAGAAGCTCCTGCCAGTCTTAAAAGCAAGGCAGCCGCAAATCCAGTTCTATCTTTTCCAGCAAAACAATGAAAATAAACAGCTTGTCTTTGCTCTAAAAGATCCAGTAAAAAAGCTCGATATCCTTCTAAAGCAGACTTACTGATGACGATACTTTCATAAGTTTTCATCATCGCCTCACTAATATCTGTGGCATTAATAATCATATCCTGTAAAGAGCCATTATTTCCTGAAGTTTCAGAAGCTAAAATATCTATATTTTCATATTTAATTCCTTTGAGTTCAACATCTGGTTGAGTAGTGACCTCTTCTTGCCCTCTAAAATCATAAATTTTCCCAATTTGGAATTTATTCGTAAGAATTTTTTTATCCTCAGCTGTTAAATCGGTCAACTGACCTCCTCTAAAAAATATATTCTTTTTTAGTCCGGATTCTTTTGAGTTTTGTGCCTGAATATCTCTAAAATTTACTAGCATATTGCCTCCTCGATTAATTATTAGTTAGGCTTATTATAGCATTTTTAAATGAATTAATTTTTAAATTCGTAAGTTCAAATCTTAAAAATCATCAAACAAAAGAAGCTCAAATCATAAATTTGAGCTTCTTTGACTTTAGAATTGCGAAAACTAAAGTGAGGGTATTTTTACAAAAAAACTTGTAAACAAAAGTTAAATAAAACTATTTGGTTGCCATCTTATCAGATGAAACACCAATTTCTGACCAAGTATTCATTGCACCATAGTCAAGCGTCATCCCAACTACCCGTTTGTTAACTGGGGTGTAGTTGATAGCATAAGCCGTTGGAACAACATAAGCCTTTTTATTCATATCTTTTTGATATTTAATAAAAGCAGCCTTACGATAAGTTGAATCCTCAGCTTTGGTTGAATCAATATCATTCAAATCTTTTGTAATTTCAGGGTCATTAAAGTGACCAAAGTTATAAGGTGCCGCTGCTGAGAACAAGTCTTGTTGAGAAGGTTCTCCTGAGAGTGACCATGCACCGTCAGTGATATCCCAATCATCTGATCCTGGAGGAGTCGTCATATGGCCAACCCAAGAATTAAATTCCATCAATTTACCATTATAAAGACTTACTTTTACTCCAATCTTCTTCCATTGTTGGATGTAGTTTTGGGCAATGGTTTCGGAGTTTGCATCACATACACGAGCTGCATAAACAAGCGATAATTCTTTTCCATCTTTTTCACGATAGCCTGTAGATTTATTGAGTTTCCAACCGTCTTCATCTAAAAGTTTATTCGCTTTATCAAGGTCTTGTTTTTCATAACCTTTAACTGACGGGCTAGTAAATTCTTTGAAGATTGGTGGAATCAATCCATTAGCAGGTGTGGCAAGTCCATTAGAGAATTTTGCTTGAACTGCTGCGACATTTCGAGCATAACCAAGGGCTTCACGAACATTTTGATCTTGCAAAGGTGTTTTGCGGTCTTGAACACTAATTGACTTTTTCACATCATAGTGACCAAGATTATAATACATCAAACTAATATATAATTCTTGTTGACCCAAAACTTTATAGCCTTTGACATCTTTCACCTGTTTATACTGGCTTGCGCGCATATCATTGATATAATCATATTTGTGAGCAGAAAGGGCCGCGACTGATTTAGCGGTTGATACAATTTCATAAGTAATTGAATTTAATTTTGGTTTTTCACCCCAATAGTAAGGATTTGGGACATATTTAATAGATTCACCAGCAACCACATTTTCCGGTTTAAAAGGGCCTGTAACCAAAGGTTTTGTTGTCGATTTTGGACTAGAAGCCAAATCTTTAGGGGCGACATCTTTCAAATATTGATAAGGAGCTACAGTTTCAAGAAAATAACCATTTCCTGTTTGATTCATTCCAGGCGTCATTTCTTTAAATTGAACCTTGATGACTTTTCCGTTTTCACCATCTGGGAAAGTAATCCCTGAGATTGTTTTAGCTTTACCCGCATGATAATCACTCAAGCCAACAATATTTGCCAGAGAATCAGTCCAACGGTCGGAACCATAAGCAGGATTAGCGGTAAGCTCATAACTGAACTCATAGTCTTTAGCTGTCACTTCTGAGCCATCAGACCATTTCAAATCTTTACGCAAGGTAATCGTTGCTGTTTTTGCATCTTTGTCAAGACTTACATTAGCAGGCCCACCATTGATATATTTAAATGAACTGTTGGTAAAGAAGAGACCATCTTGCCCACCACCAGGGCTAGACATAGAACCAAAGGTAGCATCATCTGAAAGTGGAGCCAACCATTCAGCTTTCATCGGTGAGTCACTTTGATAAGCAATCTTTAAATTCCCACCTTTGATTGCCTTGTCCGGATTTTGATAAGCAACATCAAAATTCCCCGCTTTTAATTTTTTGGTACTTGTACTTGAGTTCTGGTTAGAGCCATAAGCACTTAGGAGTGCAGCTGCTAAAACTACACTACTTGCCAATAAAGTTACTTTTAATTTTTTCATCTTAGTTCTCCAATAATTTCTTTTTAGTTCTTACTTCAATATAATATTTAATTTATCATATCCATTTTTAATAGATAAACATCCTTTATAACTTTTGAATGATGTTCATCTTAACGATTGCCTTTGGTCAGCTACTCGTCTTAGCGCATTTCCAATAAAGATAATGGCAAGCACCACAATTAGGATGACCACTGTTGCTGGAACCCAAGTCCAAGGCTTATCAGTCATTGTTTCTGGATTAGTCGCTTCATTTATCATTGTCCCCAAAGATGGTGTCCCTGCTGGAAGTCCAAAACCTAAGAAAGAAAGCCCTGTTTCTAAACCAATATTTCCAGCAAAAACAAGCGTTGCTTCAGCAATGACTAAGGTGGACAAGTTGGGCCATATTTCCCGAAACATAATTTTAAAATCAGAGGTTCCCGAAGTTTTTGATGCTCGAACATAATCTCGATTGACTTCGGTCATTGTTCTTGCCCGAATTAAACGAGTTGTCCCTATCCAACTAAAGATACTGATAATCCCAATCAAAGACCAAGAATTAAAACGTGGGATGATAGTTACAAAAACAATAATGATCATCAATGATGGTAAAATCATAACAAAGTCAGTGAAACGCATGAAGATTAAATCAAACCGTCCGCCAAAGTAGCCCGTAATTACCCCTAAGATATTTCCTACAACTAAAGTAATAAGTGTAACTGCAAAAGCGATATTGAAAGAGTTTCGTGCAGAAATCATTAACATCATGATGATATCTCGACCACCATTATCAGTTCCCAGTAAATGTCCATTTGTCAGTGGTGCAAGATACTGGTCCATAATATTAACATCAACATAATTTGATTGTTTTAAAAACATCGAGTAAATATAAACGATTAGAAAGACAGCAACTAGGAAAAGTGCTGAAATCAGTGCTAATTTGTCATTCTTTAGTTCTTCTTTGATTGAGTGAACTAATGATAAAGAATTTTTGTGTTTTTTTTCTGTCATTTTCACTCCTTATTGAATCCGAATTCGTGGGTCAACCATTGCCATGATAATATCCGACAGGAGGGCTCCAAGAAGTCCCAAAAAACCATTTAATAAAATCAAAGCCGTAATCATTGAATAATCTCGCCCAGTGATTGAAGTAATAAAAAGTTGTCCTAAGCCAGGATAGCCAAAAATTGTTTCAGCAAAGATTGCTCCTCCCAAGAGTCCAGTAATCACAAATCCAAAATTAGAAGCAATTGGTAATGAGGCATTTCTCAAAATATGACGTCTAAAAATCACTTTTTCCTTAACCCCTTTGGCTCGAGCCGTTCGTACATAATCTTGTGTTTGTTCATCTAAAATTCCTGACCGGAAGTAAGTAAAGATTCCAACTGTTCCAAAGACCGCCAAACTAAAAGCCGGAAGAATCATATGATAAATCTTACTAAAGAAAACAGGAATGGTTCCCATCGCATTTGGACTTACCGTCCCACCTGTCGGAAACCAATTAAGACTATAACCAAAGATAAAGATAATCAAGAGATAGAATACGTAAGGTGGAATACCAAAAGTAATTGAATTATAGGTCAACCACAATTGGTCTTGCCATTTTCCTTCATTTCGAGCTGCAACTATCGACATTGGAATAGCAAATAAGTAAGTTAAAATAACTGACAAAAGTGACATCCAAAAAGTATTAACCGCTCTATGTCCAATGACAGTCATCACGGGCTCTTTGAGATTATAGGACATTCCTAAATTCCCATGTATGGCATTCCCTAGCCACCTGAGATACTGCTCCCACCAAGGGTCATATAAACCTGCTGCCCGTCTTAATGCTTCAACTTCATGTGGGTCGGTATGAGGACCAATCAACCCTGAAAAAGGATCACCAGGCATCAATTTAGCAAAGAAGAAAATAAGAATACTCAAGATAAATAATTGAGGAATCATCAATAAAATACGTCTAATAATTACTTTCCACATTTTCCCCTCCTTTTGGCAAAGCAGCCCAATGACTTTCACTTAATTTTTGTAAGGGCAAAGCGTGTCCGTCTTTATCATAAAAGTTTGCTTTTTTATCCTCAAAGTCTTGTTCAACTTTTAGACGGTTTTTCCGATTTTCCGCTCTTCTTGTAACATCAATCGAAGGGATAGCAGATAAGAGTCGTTTAGTATAAATGTGCTGTGGCTCATCAAAAATATCTCTTCGTGTTCCTTTTTCGACAATTCGACCGTTGTGCATGACTGCAATATTATCGGTCATATGGCGGACAACCCCTAAATCATGAGAAATAAAAAGAAACGCAATTCCCAAGTCTTTTTGAATGAGCTTCATGAAATTCAAAACCTGAGCTTGAACAGATAAGTCTAATGCCGAAACTGGTTCATCTGCCACAATTAACTTAGGATTAGTAGCAACTGCCCGTGCGATTCCAATTCTTTGTTGTTGACCTCCAGAAAATTGGAAAGGATACTGTTCTAAAGCTTGTTTAGGTAGTCCAACAATATCCAATAATTCATGAATCCGTTTATTTTCTGTCTTAGCATCTAATTTTTCAAAATTTCGAATAGGCTCCGCAATGATATCGTAAATTGTTTTCCGTGGATTCAAACTCGAAAATGCATCTTGAAAAATCATTTGAACATCTTTATTGTATTTGAGCTGGTTTCTTATCTTTTTTTTGCTGACATCTTGTCCTTTGTAAATCAATTGTCCTGATGTCATTTGTTCTAAACCAACAATTGTTTTACCAATCGTTGATTTTCCAGAGCCAGATTCACCAACTAAACCGACAGTTTCTCCTTCATGAATCGTTAAATCTACTCCATCAACGGCTAAAACATTATCTGTCACTCGATTAAAGAAACCAGATCGAATAGGATAATAAACTTTTAAGTCCTTTAAATTAAGAATTTCGCTCACTTTTCACCCCCTTTCAATTTTTGATCTGGAAATTCAAATTTTTTCCAAGCCTGACCTCGAACAAAATGATTTAGAGAAATTTCAGTCATTTTTTCCGAAATTACTTTTTGAGCTTCTTCTTTCATCCAAGGCACTCGAGCGAGAAATAAATCTTTGTCATACTCAATTTCTGACAGAGAAGGCACAGACCCTGGAATCACATATAAATCATCCGAAACTGTTTCGGCAGATGGATTTGAACGCAAAAGTGACCGGGTGTATGGATGTTTGGGATTTTGAAAAAGCTCTTCAACAGAAGCTTTTTCGACGAGTTGTCCAGCATACATCACCGCCACTGTATCAGCAACTTCAGCAACAACTCCTAAATCATGAGTAATTAGAATAACCCCAGCATTCTTCTTCTTTTGTACTTCTAAAATCAAGTCTAAAATCTGAGCTTGAATAGTAACGTCTAAAGCAGTCGTTGGCTCATCAGCAATAATCAAATCTGGGTCATTGGCAATGGCTATTGCAATCATTACTCTTTGTCTCATCCCGCCTGAAAGTTGGTGAGGAAATTGATTAACGACTCTTTTAGGATTTGGAATTCCTACTTGTTCTAAAAGTTGAAAGATTCTACTTTCATACTGATTTTCTGGATAAACATCATGCACGGCCAACATTTCCTTGATTTGCTGCCCAATTTTCATCAATGGATTAAGCGCAGTGAGTGGATTTTGAAAAATCATTCCAACTTTACTTCCTCGAATACTTGCCATGGAATCACCCGTTTTACCAATCACTTCTTCATCATCCAATAAAATGGAGCCTGTAATTTGAGTTTGATTTGGGTTATGTAATCCCATAACAGCAGTTGCAAAAGTTGACTTCCCAGAACCTGATTCCCCAACAATGGCTAAAACTTCACAACGTCTAAGACTTAAATCAATATCATAAATTGCTTTTTGAAATTTACCAGCAATTCGAAAAGCAACACTCACTTGTTTTGTTTCCAAAATATTTTCACTTTCCACATTTACCTCCATCCTGTATTCTTATTTATACTTAATGTCTTTTATTGAAAACAAATTACTTTTGTTTCAAAACAAGGACTTACGGTATTATATTCTTTTTTATTAATTTTTGCAACAATTTAGTATATTCGGAATAAAAAAACACTCCCCTAATGTCATAATTAAGAGAGTGTCTGCTTAAAATATAAAAAATCTGCTAGAAAACCAGCAGATTTTTTAAGATAATTATTTAGCCAAAGCTTTTTTTGCTTCTTCAGCAAGTGCAGTAAATGCAGCAGCATCAGCGATTGCGATGTCAGCAAGCATTTTACGGTTTACTTCGATATCAGCTAATTTCAAACCGTGCATCAATTTGCTGTATGAAAGACCATTCATACGTGCAGCTGCGTTGATACGTGCAATCCATAATTTACGGAAGTCGCGTTTCTTTTGACGACGATCGCGGAATGCGTAGTAGTATGAATTCATGACTTGCTCTTTAGCAGTCTTGAAGAGTTTATGTTTAGCTCCGTAGTAACCTTTAGCGAGCTTTAAAATACGTTTACGGCGTTTGCGAGTTGCAACGCTACCTTTAACACGTGCCATGTGTGTTCTCCTTTAATTCTTAGTAGATTTCAATTTTGTCATAATGACAAATTTATTTTTTTATTGAGTTGGAGCAAGAAAATTAGATGACTTATTTCATTGTCCCTCTTAGTCGCTTACGCTCCTGCGAGGATTGCTCCAATGCAGCGAACAATGTTCGCTTAACGCATTGTCGCAACCATGCGACGGATACGTTTGAAGTCCCCTTTAGAAACCATAGAAGATTTACGAAGTTGACGACGTTGTTTTACAGTTTTACCGTGGAAACGGTGAGAAGTGTAAGCACGGAAGCGTTTAAGACCGCCGTTACCTGTACGTTTGAAACGTTTAGCAGATGCGCGGTGAGTTTTTTGTTTTGGCATTGTAATTCTCCTTAATTTATATCAGTTGGCAGAAAAAATTATTCTGCACCTCTATTCATTTTAAACATTCGTTTTCAACGAATAGAGAGGTGAAAGGTTAACCTTTCAGATGGTTGTCTTGTTAAGACCTATTTTTTAATAGGTGCAAGTTGCAAGAACATTTGACGACCATCCATTTTGGCTCTTTGTTCAACAACAGCAACTTCTTTTGTTGCTTGCGCGAACTTGTCCATTACTTGACGACCCACATCTTGGTGAGTAATCATCCGACCTTTAAATCGGATTGAAACCTTAACTTTATCGCCTTTTTCAAGAAACTTGATGGCTTGACGAAGCTTTGTATCAAAGTCGTTTTGGTCAATTACTGGTGACAAACGGACTTCTTTTACAGAAACAACAGCTTGTTTTTTCTTTGCTTCTTTTTGTTTTTTCTTTTGCTCAAACATGAATTTTGTATAATCCATGATTTTTGCAACAGGTGGTTCTTGGTTTGAAATTAAAACCAAGTCCATGTTAAGATTTTCAGCTTGCATTAGCGCCTCAGACGTTGGTGTGACACCTAATTGTTCACCCTCAGCGCCAATGAGACGAACCTCACGAGCACGGATTGCACCGTTCATCATAGGTTTTCTATTGTCTTGTTTAGCTATGTTCGTTCTCCTTCTAATATGATGTGAAAGTTGACTAAGATTTAGGCAACTTCTTTTTTAAAGAAAAACAAAAGCGGAACGACAATCTCGCCCCGCTCATGAAAACATTCGTTTTTGAATAATTCCATTCGTTTGCCCAGGGCTATAACCTCTAAGGCGAGAAGCGGGTGCTTCTGCTTTTCAACTCTATTATTCTATCAATTATTTAAAGACTTGTCAAGTCCTAATTTTTTTTATTATTTATAGTGAAATTTATCTCTAATTCTGGTTATAATTCTAATTTTTTGGCACTTATAGAATACAATTTTAGAATATGGCTTTAGTCTTGTCAATTCAACATTTTTTCTATAATTTCGAACACCATATCATTCAATAAAATGAAAATAAAATGATAAAATAATTATAATAAATTAAAGTTATCGAAAGGAGAATAAAATGTCAGATATTCAACTCATTACAATTTTTAATACCAGTGCTACAGAAACTCCCAATCAACTCAAAACCTATCAAGTGATGGATGACAATTCTCTACGACTTTTTCAAGTGTCATCAGCATCAAATTAAAAATAGAAAGGATTATCTATGACTCCACTAGATTTAACTCATCTTACTGAAGATATCAAAAAAACAAAAAACTGGTCAATTCATCGGAAAAGAATGTATGCCATGGGTTTAATGCATGAGCTTTATATTACTGATGGTTCAAATAACGAAAATGAACATTCAATTATTCCTGCAAGTGACCGTTTGTTAACTGCGCAATTGGTCAGTGAAGTTCTTGACCAGCTGATTGAATATGATGAAATTTCGATTTTTGAGGAAATGGTCGAAAATCATAAAACAACTTGTCCCTCTATTCAATTTTCACATATTCTATCTTTTGATGACGAAGCGGGCATCCAATATATTTTAAATTCTAATAGTTGGCTAAAGGTTTTACGTGGTTCAAATGACATAGCTCTTGTTATTACTGGTAATCTTGTTGGTGATTTTACATTTTACCTTGAAAGTTCTAACGAAACTTTTGAAGAAAAAAAGATTACTTTTAACAAAAATGGAATTTATCGGTTGTCTAACAAGCCTATTGACAGACTTTATTTAGCTGCTGACTCTTTAAAACTAGTCCAATAATAAAAAACGGTTAATCACCGTTTTTTTCTATAAATGAATCAAAAAAATCTTGAATGTTTGTAAATTCATAATCAGCAATCGTTTCTTTTTCAGGTCCAATATATGCTGTCTTCATTCCCAACTCTTGGGCGGGTTTGATGTCATGTTCGATAAGATCTCCAACCATTAAAGTCTCAGACGCTTGGAAATTTTCTTTGGTGAGCACGTTTTTAAAGGCACGCGCATCTGGTTTCAGATAGCCTGTTTCACCAGAGATGTAAACCGAAAATAATTTTTCAACTTGAGAACGACGTAATTTTTCTCTCTGCTCCACATGACCCCCATTACTTAATAGGGCAAGTTTGTAGTTTTTGGAAAGGTTTTTTAGATTTTGGATGAGTTGTTCATCAGGCTCTATCAATTCAAACAATCTATTCAAGAATTTTTTGAAAAAGCCTGTAAGATAATTTTCATCGACTTTCAAATCAAAATATTCGATAGTCAAACTTAATCTTTCTTCTCTTAGCTCTTCAATCGTCATTTTTCTTTGATGGACTTGTGGCCAAAGCAATTCATCAAATTCATGGTATTTCTCCATGAAACGGTTGAGCTCTTGGTCAGTAAATGGTCCTAATTGTTCTGAAAAAAGTTGGCGGTGAGCTAATTCCCAATATTTTTCTTTAAAAGGGAAAAGTGTATTGTCCCAATCAAAAATAATATTTTTTATTTCTGTCATCTATTTCCCTCATTCCTTCTTTAAGCCTATTTTATCAACTTTTAAAGTATTCCACAAGAAAAAAAGTTACTGACGAAAATTTTAAGTTGCTTCCTCAATGCCAAAACACAAGGACTCTCCCAAAAATTTTCTGTCAGTAACTTTTTGTCAGTAAAATTTTAATTTTTAATTATTTTCCTTCAAGGTAAACCATGAGAATACTGATGTCAGCAGGATTTACCCCTGAAATCCGACTCGCTTGTCCCAGCGTTTCTGGATTTATTTTTTTGAATTTTTGACGGGCTTCAGTAGCAATTGAGTCAAGCTTATCCCAATCCATATTTTTAGGAATTCGTTTCGCTTCCAAGCGATGCATTTTGTCCACTTGGTCCATTGCTTTTTTGATGTAGCCTTCATAAGTAATTTCAGTTTCAATCAATTCAATGACAGTACGGTCAATCTTTTCTGGTGCTTGTCCGATAAAATCGATGACTTCATTGTAGTGAACTTCAGGTCGTTTCAAAAATTCTGCACCGGTCAGCGCATCTTTAATTGGTCCAAAGCCCAATTTTCCTAATTTTTCTTGTGTGTCAGGCAAAGGTTTGAGTTTTTCTGAATTCAATCGTTTCATTTCACGGTCAAATTGAGCCATTTTTGCTTGGTAATGTTCCCATTGTTCATCTGAAACAAGGCCCACTTGACGGCCAATTTCAGTCAAACGGCGGTCAGCATTATCATGGCGAAGAATTAAACGGTATTCTGCACGTGATGTCAAAAGACGATATGGTTCCAGCGTTCCCTTAGTTACCAAATCATCAATCATTACCCCAATATAGGCTTCACTACGTTTTAAGATAAATTCAGGCTTTCCTTGAACTTTAAGTGCTGCATTTATTCCAGCTACTAAGCCTTGCCCTGCTGCTTCTTCATAGCCTGAGGTCCCGTTGGTTTGTCCCGCTGTAAATAGTCCAGAAACCAATTTTGTTTCAAGTGTTGGACGGAGTTGATGAGGCATCACCACATCGTATTCTATAGCATAACCCGGACGCATCATTTGAGCATTTTCAAGTCCTGGAATTGATTTAACTAAATCAAATTGGACATCTTCAGGCATTGAAGTTGAAAGTCCACCGATATAGACTTCTTCTGTATTTCGTCCTTCTGGTTCAAGGAAGAGTTGATGACGAGGTTTGTCAGCAAAGCGAGTGATTTTATCTTCTATTGAAGGACAGTAACGTGGCCCTACTCCTTTAACAATTCCTGAAAAAAGTGGTGCTCGGTGTAAATTATCACGCAAAATAGTATGACTATTCTCAGTAGTATAAGTGAGCCAGCATGGAATTTGATCTTTTAGATAATTTTCATCAGAGCTCATAAAACTAAAATGATTAGGCGCTTCATCACCTGGTTGAATTTCTGTTTTGTCGTAATCAATAGAACTTGCCAAAACGCGTGGAGGAGTTCCGGTTTTAAAACGACCAATTTCAAATCCAATTTCACGTAAATTATCTGCTAGACCAATTGATGAAAGAGAGTTATTGGGTCCTGAAGAATATTTAAGTTCTCCAATAATAATTTCACCACGCAAAGCTGTTCCTGTAGTGATAATTACTGCCTTAGCACCATATTTAGTTCCTGTCGAAGTCTTGATTCCGATGACTTTTTTCTTTTCTTCATCAAGAATAAGTTCTTCAACCATTCCTTGACGGAGTGTCAAATTTTCTTGGTCAGAAACTGTATTCTTCATTGAAGCGGCATATTCATCTTTATCGGCTTGAGCACGAAGAGCTCGAACTGCTGGACCTTTTCCGGTATTAAGCATCTTCATTTGAATATAAGTCTTATCAATGTTGCGACCCATTTCACCACCGAGCGCATCAATTTCTCTGACAACAATTCCTTTAGCTGAGCCACCAATTGATGGATTACATGGCATAAAGGCAACCATATTAAGATTAATCGTCATGAGTAGTGTTTTAGAGCCCATCCGTGCAGCTGCTAGTGAAGCTTCAACCCCTGCATGTCCTCCTCCAATGACAACAACATCATAATTTTCTTGAAAATTCATTGTTTACTACGAATTTTTTAAATTCGCCTTTCTTTATATTTTGATAAAAGTTCTTGCAAAATACTGACAGAGTTATTAATCATTCTTTTACTGACAGCTTTTATAGCCCTTAATTAGCCTTGTTAAAAGCTGTCAGTAAATATTTTGCAAATAAAAAAGCCAAAGCTGTGAAAAATATGTCAAAAAATCCTCTCATCAGTTGCTGACAGAAAATAATCACAATTGATTTTTCTGTCAGTAACTTTTAAAAGTCTCTTGTCATATTTTCCCGAGCTTTGACCATCGAGTTCTTATCTAAGATAATGATATTTTAACTCATTTTAAACATTTTTTCAAGACTATTTTCTTATCATTTTAAATCTTAGGCTGTTTTTAAAAGATTTCTTCCAATTCACGGTATAAAACTTGCTCAATGATATCTTGAGCAGACATATAATCATTAAAAAGAATGATACGATCTTTCTTCTTGTCAGTAGGATCATATTGACCTGCGTAATCAATTTTACCATTAGCTAATCTTACTGGAATAGCACTCCCTTGTGGATAAATACCTATAAACTTCCCTGAGTTAATTCCTTCACCTATCAACTTCAAATAAGGTAGCTCATTTTCAGAACTCACTCCTTCCAAAGTTAAGTCATATTGTTGACCCTCAAAAGTTGCCGAAGGACCTGAAATAACAAGAGTTTTAGTTTTCTTAGCAATTGAGCTATTCTTCCAAAGACCTGATAGTGTTATAAAATTTTCTTTTTTGATTTCTTTGGTGTTTATTTTGATTCCTGTATTATTTGTTTCTGTTTTATTTTCAGTCGAATTTTGTGTGCTTGCTGTTGAATTCGATAGTGAATGCTCTTTAGATTGTTCCTGAACATTATGAAATAATGCCAGTCCAAGAACTGCGATAAGTAATATTAAAAATCCATCTAATATAATTAACGGTTTCTTCATAGCGCCTCCTAACATTAGATTTATATTATAAAATAATTATAATATAATTTCAAGTTTCTTACCAATGAAATGCTTACGATTATTCTATCAGAACAAAAGAAAGCTTACTCAGTCAGTAAACTTTCTCATTTTTTAATTTTCAGTTTTCATGGAACAGAAACGTTCTGGGAGTTCTCCAGATTTTTTACTATAACCTGAGCGCTTTTTCTCAAGCGGAATCGCATGCCAGTCTTCCAACAAAGCAATGCTGTGATAGCGCTGTAAATAACCTACACAGTCTTCACACCATTCTTCATCTCCATTTTTCCAAAATGCTGTTTGCAAGCCAGACTTGCTAGTGAATTCTTTAAAATTCTCAGCCATTTCAAACCATTCTTTTTTATAATATTTTAAAGCTTTATAAAAATCATCAAACTCATCTACTGAAACTATATCTTCTTTCCAGCCGTCGAAGAACCACCATGGTTCATCGGTGCCGTACATTGTAACTACTCTATACATCTCTTCTTCTTTCCGCTGATTTTTTTCTTTGTATCTTTGCATACCTATTCTAGCGGATTTTTTTCTTTTTTTAAAATAATTTGCTTAATACTTTGATCTTTGTAATTAATAAACTTTAAACCAGATCTGCTTCAATTGTTTTAAGGCAAAAATCCCAAAATTCTTGAAGTCGCTCTTTTTGTTGCGTTAAATGGAGAATTCCAACAACAGCTTCAAAACCCGTTGATATTCTGTAAGTAACAACATCGGTATTTTTGGCCGTCGTTTTAGAATGAGCATTGCGCCCTCTTTTAAAATAAGTCAATTCATATTCAGTCAAAAAATCAATTTCATCCATTGCAGAAATAATTTTTGCTTGTGCTTTAGCTGACACAAATTTCGTTGCATTTTTTTGAAGCATGGCGGGCTTTGTCAGGCCTTTATCTAATAAGTACTCACGCACAAAGACCTCATAAATCGCATCCCCAATATAGGCCAATGCAATACCATTCAAAAGTTCTGCTTGTTGCTTATTCACGATGCCACCGTACCCCGTCTTTTGTATCTTCAAGAACAATCCCTTGAGCTTTCAAAGCGTCACGAATTTCATCTGACTTCGCAAAATCACGGACTTCTCGTGCCAATTGTCTTGCATCAATCATGGCTTCAATTTCGCTGTCCAAACTTTGCTCAAATTTAAATTTAATCCCTAAAATTTCTAAAACTTGGTCAAAAAATTCTTTGACCTCAGGCCCACCGTTTCCTTTATTAACCCAAGAAACAAAGTCATAAAAAACAGTCATTCCATTGGCAATATTGAAATCTTCATCCATGGCAGCAACAAAATCATTTCTGAAAGTCGTAAGTGCTGACAAATTAGACTCAGCTTGCTCATCCAAATGACGATAAGCATTTTCAATTTTTTTGATATTATTTTCAGCTTCTGTCAGTGCATCATCAGTAAAATTGACTGGTCTTCTATAATGAGTAGTTGCTAAAAAGAAACGTAAAATTTGTGGATTAACTACTTGAAGGAGTTCATGAACAGTTGTGAAATTGCCTAGTGATTTAGACATTTTTTCACCATCGACATTTACGAATCCATTGTGCATCCAATAATTAACAAACTTTTGCCCAGTTTTTGCTTCAGATTGTGCAATTTCATTTGTATGGTGTGGAAATTCTAAATCTGCTCCTCCACCATGAATGTCAATTGTTTCGCCTAATAATGAGGTTGACATGACTGAACATTCAATATGCCAGCCCGGACGACCAGATCCCCAGGGCGCTTGCCAAGAAATTTCATCAGCTTTTGCGGATTTCCAAAGAGCAAAATCGGCTGGTGATTCTTTAAGTTTTGTTTCTTCATCCGTACGTCCAGAAGCCCCTGCAAGTAAATCTGCAAGATTTTTATTCGCTAATTTAGCGTAATCTTTAGATTTAGATACACGGAAATATACGTCTCCTTGAGAAACATAAGCAAATTCTTTATCCACAAGTTCTTGAATAAACTCAATCATCGCTTCGATGAATTCTGTTGCTTTCGGATTTTGACTGGCTCTTTTAACATTTAAAGCATCAGTATCTTCATAAAAAGCAGCAATATAACGTTCAGAAAGTTCTTTAGTACTGATATTTTCATTAGCTGCTGCCTTGATAATTTTATCATCAACATCTGTGAAATTAGAGATATATTGAACTTCAAATCCTCGAAATTCCAAATATTTTCTAACCAAATCAAAAGCAACAACAGAACGAGCATTTCCTACATGGATGTAATTATAAACGGTCGGTCCGCAGACATACATTTTTACTTTTCCAGGTTCAATCGGCTGAAAATCTTCTAGCTGTCGACTATAAGTATTATATATTTTCATTCTATTTCCTTCTTAATCTTCATCATAAACAATAGAGGTGATAAGAGAACGTATTGGTAAATAGAGCAATGGAATCCCCGTATAAGCAGGATATCCAATACTCGAAATCACAATAGCAAGTGCAGACATCACAATCAAATCCCAAGTTTTACGTGACTGATGCCTGCTGATTATTATTTCATTCAGGCGGTAAGTATATTTGATAAGCAAAGAAGCAAACCGTGAGGTCACAATAATATATAAAACATAGATGATTGTGAAGTATGCGGGATGAATTCCATTATCAATTTGGGTCATAAAGGGAAAAAGTGAGACAAGCATGAGAAAAATTGTATAAGCAAAAATCTGCCAACCACTTATTTTCTTTATGCGTCCAAAGAACTTACTAAATTGAAAATAATAAGAAACAACAACCAGAAAACTCACAAAGAAAATAATGAGTGAGCTGCTTGTTTCACGAAAATCATACTGATTATTGCCAATAAGTTTTGGTAAAGGAATTTCTAAAACCATAATCGTTGCAATGATAGACATAACAGCATCCGTAAATGATTTTAAAGTTGCAAGTAAATGTCCCTCATAAATGGCTACTTTTCTCTTTTTCACTTCTCATTTCTCCTCACAAATGTGATGAATGATAGCTTGCTTCTCTTTTTTCTTCAAGGCTTGTGATGCGCTCGACATCTTTTTTACCTTTAACTCGAACAACTTTTGCAGGTATTCCAACAACAGTTACTTCTGGCGGAACATCTGTTACCACAACAGCACTCGCCCCTACTTTTGCATTTTCTCCAACTTCAATAGGACCTAAAAGTTGAGAATGGGCAGAAATTAATGCCCCTTGTCTAATTGTTGGATGACGTTTCCCTTTATCTTTTCCTGTCCCCCCCAAGGTAACTCCATGATAAAGCTTGACGTCCTTTTCAACAATGGCAGTTTCGCCAATAACTAATCCAGAACCATGGTCAATAAAGACGCCATGGGCAATTTCTGCTCCTGGATGAATTTCAATTTGAGTCCAAAATCGCCAAAATTGTGAGTGCATCCGAGCCAAAAGTTTCAAATGATGACGCCAAAGAAAATGTGAAATTCGGTGAGCTGCAAGAGCTTTTACTCCTGGATAGGTCAAAAAGACTTCCAGGGCAGTTCTAGCTGCCGGATCATTTTCTTTGGTCACTCGAATTGCTTCAGACCAAAAACCTTTCTTTTTTTCGTTCATTTTTTCCTACTTCGTTAAAAAATACTTATAGTAAATTATACCATAAGCATTGTGGGCCTTGTTGATTCAAAAACGTGTAATTGACTAAATCAAGCTTTCAATTGATTTAATCTCTTGTTAATTCTTCCCAAGTGACCATTGAATTTTGAACTTCTTCTTGTGAGTAGTCCAAAGGATTTACAGTAATTCCTAGGCTTTTTCCTAAGTCATTTATGGCTTCATCTTCTCCATTTAATAATTCATCAATTTTCAAAAGTAGAACTTGTCCATTATTTTCCTTAAAGGCTTGACTAAAGTAGGCTTCATTGTGCCATTTAGCCAAACTATCTAAATTATCAAACAAAGGAAGATATTCTTCATTGTCCTGATTGATTAGATTAGGGAAAGTTCTCTGACCACTTGTTGTGACGAAAGCTGGAACGAAATAATATTTTTCTCTTTGTTCAGCCTCAAGATTTTCCGGACTAAAAACTTTATTCAAAATTTCAGTATAATGAACTAAAAATTGCATTAATTCTGGTGTCCCAAAGTAAACGGTGTTGCCTTTATCTTCATCTTGAGGTAATTTAGGATTGATTGCTAAAATATCAATATCCGTTTCCATTAATTGGTCTAAAATTTCAATTAATGAGTGCAATTCCCATTCCGTCTCAAAGTCTGTCAGTTCTGACAGGAAAACTTCAAGTTCTTCTTCTGTTGTAAAAACAGGTAGTGTCTTATGGTCTTCAATCGGAACAAAGAAAACTGATTTTGGTGCCAATACTGGAAATTGATGAAAAGCATAGACCAATGAGAGGTCTTCCATAAATGAGCCTGGATTTGCTAATGAAACTCGCAAACGTTCATCTAGTTCTGGATTGAGATTATAATTTGACATATTTTTTTGCTGACAGACCTGTCAGTGATTATTTACAAGCTAAATAAACAAATAATTTACTGACAGAAATCCAAGCATGAATAATCACATTTCGGTTATCATCTATCCATTAGCCATCTATGACTTCTGGATAGGCTAGCATTTTAATCAGTAAATTTTATTTTATTTCAAGGTCTATTTTTACAGCTTTTCCATTTTATGATTGAGCTTATTCTGGTTTTTTAGTTGAGAGTTCTGGAAACTCTTCATCAATATGTGATTTACGTTCACGGAGCTCAAAACTGTGGTTTCCAACTTTATTTCCCTGATTATTACGGTCATTATTACGACGGTCAAAACCATTACCACGGTTACTATTTCCGTTACCTTTGCGACGGTCACCATTTTCACGGCGTTCTCTTGGTTTACGCTCAGGTTCAACATAACCTTCTGGTTTCTCAACTAAAGCACGCATTGATGCATCTACGCGACCCTTGTCATCAATTTTCATGATTTTAACTTTGACAGTGTCACCTAATTTCACAACATCTTCAACATTTTCTGTCCGAGCCCAAGCCATTTCAGAAATATGCACCATTGCATCTTGCTTACCAAATAGATTTACAAAAGCACCAAAACTTTCGATACGAACCACTTTTGCATCGTAAATTTCACCAACTTTTGCTTCACGAACAAGTTCAGCAATAATTTCTTTAGCACGATCAATCGCTGCTTGGTCAGAAGAGAAAATTGAACAAAGTCCTTCGTCATCAATATCAATTTTTACGCCCGTTTCAGCAATAATTTTATCGATTTGCTCGCCACCTTTACCGATGACAACTTTAATCTTATCGACAGGAATTGTAATTGTATCAATTTTAGGTGCTGAAGGTGCTAACTCTTCACGAGGTTGTGCAATTGTTGCTTCAATTACATCAAGAATTTGGAAACGTGCAGTTTTTGCTTGTGCAAGAGCTTCGGCAAGAATTTCTGGTGTAATTCCTGAAATTTTAATATCCATTTGTAGTGCAGTAATCCCGTCACGAGTTCCCGCAACCTTGAAGTCCATATCACCAAAATGGTCTTCAAGCCCTTGAATATCTGTCAAAACAGTATAATTTGTTCCGTCAGAAATCAAGCCCATCGCAATCCCAGCAACTGGTGCTTTGATTGGTACACCACCAGCCATCAGTGCAAGTGTTCCTGCACAGATTGAAGCTTGTGATGACGAACCATTTGATTCTAAAACTTCAGCGACCAAACGAATGGCATAAGGGAATTCCTCTAAAGAAGGCAATACTTGTTCTAAAGCACGTTCACCGAGCGCTCCGTGACCAATTTCACGACGTCCAGGTGCCCCGTAACGTCCTGTTTCCCCAACAGAATACTGTGGGAAATTATAATGATGCATAAAACGTTTTTTATATTCATCATTCAAACCATCAATGATTTGTGCTTCATTCATTGGTGCCAAAGTCAATGTTGATAAAGCTTGGGTTTGACCACGAGTAAATAAACCTGTCCCATGTGTAATATTACGTGGGGTAAAGTCAATTTCAGCATCAAGCGGGCGAATTTCATCAATCTTACGTCCATCAGGACGGATTTTATCTTCAGTAATCAAGCGACGAACTTCCGCATGTTCCATTCCTTCAAGAATTTCAGCAAGATCACGCAAAATGATTGATAGATTTTCATCGTTCTCATATTTTGCACTGTAAACAGAAATTATCGCCTCTTTAACTGCTTTTGTCGCAGATTCACGCGCCAATTTTTCTTCAATTTGAACTGCTTTTTGCAAATCTGAATTGTAAGCTGCAATCACTTCGGCTTTTAAATCTTCATCAACATGCAAAAGTTCAACTTCAGCTTTTTCTTTTCCAACTTTTGCAACAATTTCATTTTGAAATTCAATTAATTCTTTAACAGCATTATGTCCTGCCAAAAGTGCACCAAGCATCACTTCTTCTGAAAGTTCCTTGGCCCCAGATTCAACCATATTGATTGCGTTGATATTTCCCGCAACAGAGAGCTCCAAACTTGATGCCTCTTTTTCCGCAACAGTTGGATTGATGATATATTCTCCATCAATATAAGCAACTTCAACACCTGCAATTGGTCCATCAAATGGAATATCAGAAATTGCAAGCGCTAAAGAAGAGCCAAACATTGCTGCCACACGACCAGAAGCATTTTCATCATAAGAAAGAACAGTATTAATTACCTGAACTTCATTACGAAAACCTTCAGCAAACATAGGACGAATTGGGCGGTCAATTAAACGAGCAGTCAATGTTGCATCAGTCGACGGACGAGCCTCACGTTTGTTGAAACCTCCTGGGAATTTACCAGCAGCATACATTTTTTCTTCATAGTTCACTTGAAGTGGGAAGAAATCACCCGTAGCCATTTTACCCATTGTAGCGGCTGTTAAAACAGTTGTATCTCCATAACGTACAACAACAGCACCATTTGCTTGTTTTGCAACTTGACCTGTTTCAACAGTTAATGTCCGACCTGCAAATTCGATTGAAAATGTTTCTTTTGCCAATGTTTTTCTCCTTGACTTGAAATGCTATGAACTTTCTCTAACAGTCCAGTCTCCTGCTTTTGTAATATATTTTAGCTTTATGTTTTTCTAAACAAAAATCAATCTGTCATTACTGAACCTCTTGTCAGTAATTTTTCACTGACAAAACTTTTTTATTTTCTGTCAGTAACATTTTTACTGACAGATTCACTTTTGTATAGAACTACACGTATGTCCCATTATACTATATTTTAAGTAAGAAAAAAAGACTCATAGAGAGCCTTTTAGACAATTTTTAGTTCATTAGTTAGCGGCTTTTACAGCAACTTCGCCAGAGACTTTAAATTGGTTTGCAGCTGGAAGAGCTTTGTAAGTATCAAGTTGTTCTTGAGTTGCAAAGTAAAGATTTCCAGTGATTTCAGATTGGATTGATTGACCATCAGTCCCTTTCATGTCGCGTGCCATAATTGAAGCATCTTTACCGACATAAACGTCACCTTTGATATTACCACCTTCAAGATCGAAAGCAGGTGAGTTAACAATCAAGCGTTTAACTGTCAAAGTATAAGATTTAGTGACTTGGTGTTGATCATTTTGTTTAATCATTGCAAGTGTACGTTGAACAGCTGATTTTTCATTGAGGAAAGTACCATCAATTGTAAGGTCTTTACCTGAAGCATCAACATCAGCGTTAGTAGCTACAAGCCAAGCACCATTTTTACCGAGTGCTTTTTTCAATACTGAAACATCAGCAGTACCAGTTGTTGCCCCAGTTTCTGTATCTGTACCATTTCCTTCAAATGAATAAGTTACATTTCCGTGAGCGCCAGCTGTAATTCCACCAGGTTTGAATGAAACAACATCGCCTTTAACAACTGAAGTTGTACCAGTTACTTTAACTTTTTGAGCATCTGGTAATTTATTGTAAGCATCAAGAAGGTCTTGGCTAGCAAAAGTCAAGTTACCATCAATTGTTGCTTGTCCTTCAACACCTGTACCAGTTTGTCCGTGGAAGCCAGTTGCAAATACATCAACATTCCCTTTAACAGTACCATTTGAAATATAGAAACCAGGAGATTTCACTTCAATTTTATCAACTGTCAAAGTATAACGGTCAGTAATTTTGTGGCTGCTATCTTGATTGTAGATTGCCAATTTACGAGCGACTTGTCCGTCACCTAAGAAAAGACCTTCAACAGTCAAAGTTTTCCCAGAAGCATCCATATCACCTTTAGTTGCATTCAACCAAGCTCCATTTTTAGCAAAGCCTTTTTGCAAATCAGAGAAGTTGTTTGTTCCTTGAGTTGCACCAGCAAAAACTTCTGCTTTTGATGATTGTTCTGTTTTTTTATCAGAGCTACTTGAAGAGTTATTACTTCCACAAGCGGCAAGTAAAGAAACTGAGAGTACTGAAACTGCAAGAAGTGAGATCACTTTTGTTTTTTTCATTTTTAATTCCCCTAAAAATAAATAATTTGTTCGTAACACTTACCTTTCACGAACCTTACAGAACCATTGTAACACTTCGCTTTTGTAAACGCAAGACTTTGCACGAACTTTCACAAACTTTACATTCTCGTTTTTTTGAAAATGTTTTCAATCGCTTATACATCAAGCATTAAAGCGCTTTTTTAATTTATTAGAATTTTAAGTTTGTGAAATAATTTTTTGCTTGAAAGAATTATTCAAAATACTCTCAAATTTTATTTTCAGATTAATTCACAAAGATATTTACAGATATAGACTATGAAAATCACCATTATTTTGCTAAAATAGAACTATATTATTTCATAAAAGAAAATGGAGAGAAATCGTGGTTTACTCTGATTCACACTTAAAGCTTTTTGCCTTAAACTCAAACCCTGGTCTTGCTGAGAAAATTAGCCAGTTTACAGGAGTTCCTCTAGGAAAACTTTCTTCAAAACAGTTTTCCGACGGTGAAATTATGATTAACATGGAAGAAAGTGTCCGTAGTCAAGACATCTTTATTGTTCAATCAACAAGCTGCCCTGTTAACGATCACCTTTGGGAATTACTAATCATGATTGACGCATGTAAACGTGCTTCTGCTCGTACAATTAACGTTGTTATCCCATACTTTGGATATGCTCGTCAAGACCGTACTGCGACTTCTCGTGAACCAATCACAGCCAAATTAGTTGCTGATATGATTGTTAAAGCTGGAGCTGACCGCTTATTAACCCTCGATATTCACGCTGTCCAAGTACAAGGTTTCTTTGATATACCTGTAGACAACTTGTTTACTGTCCCACTTTTTGCTGACTACTACCGTAAGAGTGGATTATTTGGTGATGACGTGATTGTTGTTGCACCAAAAAATTCTGGGATTAAACGTGCACGCTCACTTGCTGAATACTTAGAGTCAGCAATTGCCATTGTTGACTATGAAGATGATGACAAAAACCGTGAAAACGGATATGTTATCGGTAATGTTTCAGGTAAAAAAGTTATTCTTATCGATGATATTTTGAACACTGGGGTCACTTTTGCCAACGCTGCAAATGTTGTACGCGAAGCGGGAGCAAGTGAAATTTATGCAGTTGCCAGCCACGGATTATTTACTAGCGGAGCCGCTGATGTTCTTGAAAAAGCAGATATCAAAGAAATTTTGGTCACAGATTCTGTTGTGACAAACCATCGCAAACCTTTAAATGTAAAATATTTGAGTGCAGCTGAATACTTAGCCAGTGCTATTCTTCGTATCCACGAAGGACGTCCAGTTTCTCCACTTTTTGAACATGAAAAACCTCAAGATTAAAGGAATTCTTATAGAAACACTTTAAGCAATTGAAAAATACCAACACTAAGTTGGTATTTTTATTTTTGATATATTAATTTATAAAATAAAAGTCATCTCAATTGACGACTTTTTCTTTTCTTTATTTAATAACAATTACGTTGCAAGAGGCATGGTTAACAATATACTGTGTTGTTGAACCAATGATAAAACGATCAATCGCATCAAGACCAGTTGACCCAATTACAACTAAATCGATATTATTTTCGTTTGCATAATTAATAATTTCTCTTTTAGGGCTGCCAGTTAAACGTACAATCTCAAAATCAACTTCTGTGCCTTTAAGATATTCTTGAACTTGCTCTACAACATAATCAGAATGCTCTTGTACACTTTTATACAAGGTCATTGTGTCTAAATGTACTGGAATATTTGCTAACTTATCATTTAAAACATACAATATTTTCAGATGTGAATGATTTAATTTTGCTGTGTCAACCGCTTCACGAAGGGCATCATAAGCTTGTTCTGAACCATCTACTGCAACTAAGATATTTTTATATTCTTCAACCATAATAAAACCTCCCTAAGAATATTATATAATTATTATTAGAAATATACCATCAATAAATCACATTAATTGATCTGAATAAGATTATAAGATATTTAAAGAATAATCTCATTGCTTTTCATATAAAAAGAATAAAAAAATGGTAAAATAGAGCTTACAGGTAAGGGGACTTTTAATCCTGATGGAATTAAATCATTTCCTTATAAAATATCCAGCAATTACTATGAAAGGTAGGAAAATCAAATTATATATTTAGATAACGCTGCTACAACACCTCTACTTCCTGATGTTATCACCGCAATCTCAGAAAGTTTATCCGCTAATTTTGGAAACCCCTCTAGCATTCACAGTCTCGGACGTGCTTCAAGTCAGATTGTTCGTAAAGCCCGTGAAACTGTGGCAAATGCTCTAGAAGTTCCAAGTCGCAATATCATTTTTACTTCTGGTGCTAGCGAAGCAAATAACCAAGCCTTAATTGGTTATGCACTGGCTAATAAAGATAAAGGAAATCATATCATCACAACAGCTATTGAACATCCTTCTGTTCTAAATACTGTTCAATATCTTCATGACCGTTATGGATTTGATGTTAGCTTTGTAAAACCAAAAGCGGACGGAACATTCCCAGCTTCACTTATAGAAGAAAACTTGCGTCCTGATACAATTTTAGTCAGCATGATGTGGGCTAATAATGAAACAGGCCAACTTCTTCCAGTAAAGGAAGTCGGAGAGCTCTTGAAGCAACATCAAGCAGTTTTTCATGTTGATGCTACTCAAGTAATGGGAAAAATTTCAGTGCATCCTCTGGATGTTTCGGCTGATTTCCTCTCAGCATCAGCGCACAAATTTCATGGACCAAAAGGGGTCGGCTTCTTGTACTATAACGAAAAGCTACATTTTGATGCTTTGATTCATGGAGGAGAACAAGAAGAAAAAAGACGGGCTGGTACAGAAAATCTCCATTCTCTTGTTGGTTTAGCTAAAGCCTTAGAACTTGCCCTTGAAAATATTGAATCAAATTATCAAGCAGTTGAAAAACTTAATGAAACTTTACTAACTAAACTAGAAGAACAAAAGATTTCATTTTATAAAAATAATTTTGGTCCAAGTATGCCTCATGTTCTAAATCTTGCTTTTCCGAATGAAAATCATGATTTACTCTTGACCAAACTTGATTTAGCTGGTTTCGCAATCTCAACTGGTTCTGCTTGTACAGCCGGTACAATTGAACCTTCCCATGTTCTTGAAGCTGTTTACGGGAAAAATTCTGAAAAACTAAAAGAAAACATACGTATTTCTTTTTCAGAAATGAATACAATTGATGAAGTTAATCTCTTCGTTGAAAAACTTAGTTCTATTTTAAAAAAATAAACAATTTATTTAGGAGACTCACAATGGCATTTATCACCGAAAAACATTTGGAAGGTAGCAAATATGTTTATCAACTTGCGCCTACTGTTAAAAAATTCACTTTAAAAGATACAACTTTTATTCAAACTAAAATTGGTAATTTTGAATTTAAAAGACTTCTTGAAGAAGTTCCAAATTCAAACGAAGGATTTTTATTAAAAATTATTGTTAATCCAGATTTAAGTGGTTTTAAACTTTCAATTACTGACAAATCCGGTTTACGAAATGTTGATATTTTTAAAAATGCGAGTGAAATGATTCAAAATAAATTTTACTTCCAAATGGATGCACTTGTTGACCGCGGTGTATTTACAAAATCAGAAATTTAAAAAACTCCCCTTTTGGGAGTTTTTATTTTAAGAAAAATTTTTTAAAAAAAAGAACTGTCATAAATGACAGCTCCAATTTGCTTAGATTTATAATTAAGCTTTGATTTCAGCAACGATACCTGAACCAACAGTACGTCCACCTTCACGGATAGAGAAAGTAGTACCTTGTTCGATCGCAACTGGGTGGATCAATTCAACGTCGATATGCACGTTGTCACCAGGCATTACCATTTCAGTTCCTTCTGGAAGTTTAACTGAACCAGTAACGTCAGTTGTGTGGAAGTAGAATTGAGGACGGTAGTTGTCGAAGAATGGAGTGTGACGTCCGCCTTCTTCTTTGCTCAATACGTAAACTTCACCTTCGAAAAGTTTGTGTGGAGTGATTGAACCTGGTTTAGCAATAACTTGACCACGTTCGATTTCGTCACGTTGGATACCACGGAGAAGTGCACCGACGTTATCACCAGCAAGACCTTCAGTAAGTGTTTTACGGAACATTTCGATACCAGTAACAACAGCTTTTTTAGTTTCTTCTTTGATACCAACGATTTCAACTTCGTCACCAACTTTAACAGTACCACGTTCGATACGTCCTGAAGCAACTGTACCACGACCAGTGATAGAGAATACGTCTTCGACTGGAAGAAGGAGTGGTTTGTCAGTGTCGCGTTCTGGAGTTGGGATGTATTCATCAACGATGTCCATCAATTCTTCAACTTTAGCAACCCATTGTGGTTCACCGTTCAAAGCACCAAGTGCTGAACCAGCGATTACAGGAATATCGTCACCTGGGAAGTCGTATTCGCTCAAGAGGTCACGAACTTCCATTTCAACGAGTTCCATCAATTCTTCATCATCAACAAGGTCAGCCTTGTTAAGGAAGACGATAAGGTATTTAACACCAACTTGACGTGAAAGCAAGATGTGTTCACGAGTTTGTGGCATTGGTCCATCAGTTGCAGCAACAACGAGGATTGCACCGTCCATTTGGGCAGCACCAGTGATCATATTTTTAACGTAGTCCGCGTGACCTGGAGCGTCAATGTGGGCATAGTGACGTTTTTCAGTTTCGTACTCGATGTGAGCAGTGTTGATTGTGATACCACGTTCGCGTTCTTCTGGAGCAGCATCGATAGATGCGAAGTCAGTCGCTTTAGAGTAACCTTTGTCAGACAATACTTTAGAGATTGCAGCTGAGAGGGTAGTTTTACCATGGTCAACGTGTCCGATAGTACCAATATTAACGTGTGGTTTGCTACGGTCGTATACTTCTTTAGCCATTTTAAAAATGTCTCCTTTGGGGAATTTGTTTTATTATAGGTAGTCTGCATAAAGCAAACTACCGTTCTTTATCATTATACTTAAAATAGTTTTGAAATGCAAGTCTTATCAGCTTTTAATCGCATTTTTTCAAGAAGTTTTTTCATATATCTAGCTTTTTTATCTATGAAGTAGTAAAATAGTTCTAGTATTGCTCTTCTCTTTTTGAGCACTGTAAAATATTTTATTTCAAGGAGACCACAATGGGCTTAACTTTTAGAAAACGTGATGATTTTGATAAAATGATGGACGATTTAGGCGTCTCAACTGTTGATTTAGTGACTGATGATGATAAAAAAAGCGTTCCTTCTCCTGAAAAAAAGGAAGATCCATTTGCTAAATTTTTGACTCCAAAAGAAAATAATAAGGAGAAAGACCCAAACTAATTGAAAAGTCTTCTTTTTCTTGTTACAATTAGTTAAAAATATTTTTATTGAGGAACTTATGGCATATAAAAAACCACAAAAAAGTACTTTCCAAAAAGTAACCATGGTCGTTGTGATTATCATGGTTGTTCTTACGCTTTTCAGCGTACTTGCATCAATGCTTGCGGTATTGTAATTATTAATTTTAAAATAAAAAGTTACTGACAGTTTTGTCAGTAACTTTTTTTAT
Source organism: Lactococcus sp. EKM203L (assembly GCF_011800585.1). Lineage (NCBI taxonomy): Bacteria > Bacillati > Bacillota > Bacilli > Lactobacillales > Streptococcaceae > Lactococcus > Lactococcus sp. EKM203L. The sequence goes on along the minus strand of NZ_JAALEQ010000001.1, from coordinate 46,067 downwards.
TTATTAATCTTCAAAACCTTCTTCAAGGATTTCAGGGAATTCTGTTTCAACGATATGTGCACAATGTTCACAAAGCATTTTGAGATGTTCATTAGCATTGTGTCCAACTGTTTCATCTGTTCTACGGCAACGATCACAAACTTCTCCAGCCGCATGTTCAACAAGAACTGCAAGATCATCAAATTTCATTGCAGACTCTGGGGCATTATTTACTGGTTCGTTGGCAACTACAAAGTTTGATACAATCAAAAGTTGAGCAACATTTTCATCAATTGCCGTCAATAAAGTACGCACAACTTCATTTGGATAAATAGTTACTGTTGCTTCCAATGATTTACCAATCAATTTTGCTTCACGAGCACTTTCCAAAGCTTTCAAAATCTTATCACGGAAATCAAGAAATTCTTGCCAGTTTCCTAACAATTCTTCACTTCCAGGAATTTCTGCTGCTTCTGGCATTTCTGCAAGATAAGCAAAATTTTCTGGTTCATGTTCCAAGTAAGTCCATGTTTCTTCTGCTGTGTGTGGCAAAATTGGTACAAGAATTTTCACTAAATCTTTCAAAATAACATACATAACTGTTTGCATTGAGCGGCGTTCTGGTGAATTTGCTGCTTCAATATAAACAACATCTTTAGCAAAATCAAGATAGAAAGATGACAAATCATTTGTGATGAAATTAATGATTGATTTGTAAACAGTCATAAAGCTATAGTTATCATAAGCTGTACGAATTTGTTTTACAAGTTCATTAAATTTCACAAGCATATATTTGTCTACTGGACGAAGTTCTGCAAAATCAATTGCATCTTCTTTTGGATTAAAATCAGATGTATTAGCGATTAAGAAACGCAATGTATTCCGGATTTTACGGTAAACTTCAGAAACTTGACTGAGAATATCCATTGACACACGAACATCTGATTCAGTATCAATTGATGCCACCCAAAGGCGGAGAATGTCAGCACCAAATTTCTTAGTGACATCTTTTGGCACGATTGTATTTCCAATTGATTTAGACATCTTACGTCCTTTACCGTCTAAAACAAATCCTTGTGAAAGAACTGCTTTATATGGTGCAACGCCATTTACCGCAACTGAGGTTGTAATTGATGAATTAAACCAACCACGGTATTGGTCTGAACCTTCAAGGTAAAGGTCTGCAGGGAAGCTAAGGTAGTCACGTTCGTTAAGGACACCATTCCAAGAAGAACCTGAGTCAAACCAAACGTCCATGATATCTTTTTCTTTTGTAAATTCACCATTTGGTGAAGCTGGATGAGTGAATCCTTCTGGTAAAAGGTCTTTTGCTTCACGTTCAAACCAAACTTTTGAACCAAATTCAGCAAAAAGTTTGGCTACATGTTCAGTTGTTTCTGGTGTGATAATTGGTTCTCCATTTTCACCATAGAAAATTGGTAACGGAACTCCCCAAGCACGTTGACGTGAGATGACCCAATCGCCACGGTCACGAACCATATTGAATAAACGAGTTTTACCCCATGGAATTACCCAATCTACTCTTTCAACTTCATCTAAAATATTTTGACGGAAGTCATCGATTGAAGCAAACCATTGTGGTGTTGCACGGAAAATTACTGGTTTTTTAGTACGCCAGTCATGTGGATATGAGTGAGTGAAGAATTCGAGTTTCAATAAAGCATCTTTTTCTTCTAGCCATTTACTGACAACTTTATTTCCTTCATCGTAGAAAAGTCCTTCAAGTCCAGGAGCTTCATCAGTATAATAACCACGGTTATCAATTGGTGAAAGAACAGGCAATTTATACTTACGACTTGCAAAGTAGTCATCTTCACCATGTCCTGGGGCAACGTGGACAAGGCCAGTCCCAGAATCAAGAGTAACATAATCTGCATTCATGATTAAAGTTTCACGGTCATAGAATGGATGTTTTGCAACCATATATTCTAATTCAGAACCTTTAATCGTTTGAAGGACTTCTGGATTTTCCCATTCTAATTTTTCAGCAACAGCTTCAAGCATTTCTGAGGCAATCACAAATTTACGACCATTAACTGCTACAACTGAATAATCATAGTCAGGATGAGCAAAGATTCCCAAATTTGATGGAATTGTCCATGGTGTTGTTGTCCAGATTACAAATTCTACATCTTCTGGTAATTTACCTTTAGTATCTTTAGCTTTAAATGCCACAAAAATTGATGCTGAACGAACATCTTGATATTCGATTTCAGCTTCAGCCAGTGAACTTTCTGATGAAGGTGACCAATAAATTGGTTTTTGTCCTTTATAGATATATCCTTTTTCAGCCATTTTACCAAAAACGCGAATTTGAGCTGCCTCATATTCTGGCAATAGTGTCAAATATGGATGGTCCCAATCAGCAAGAACACCAAGGGATTTGAAATCTGAACGTTGCATATCTACTTGTTTCATCGCGTATTTACGACATTCCTCAAGATAATCAAGCAAATCCATTTCTTTACGCTTCATGCCTGCTTTAGCAAGTTGTTGCTCAATTGGCAAACCATGAGTATCCCAACCTGGAACATAAGGAGCACGAAATCCTGCCATTGATTTATAACGAACAATAATATCTTTTGAAATTTTGTTCAAAGAGTGTCCGAGGTGAATATTTCCGTTCGCATAAGGAGGCCCGTCATGAAGCATAAATGAGGGTTTTCCTTCATTTAATTCTTGACGTTTCTCATAAAGTGTCGCATCTGCCCAGTCTTTTTGCCAGTTTGGTTCTTTATTTGGCAAGCCTGCACGCATTGGGAAAGCTGTTTTCCCCAAATTCAAAGTATCTTTGATTTTCATATTTTCTTCTTTCTTTCGATTTTGTTTTTATTGAATAAAAAAAAACGATTTTTCGCAAAGGACGAAAAACCGTGGTACCACCTTCATTTTTTCTGTCAGTAAAATTTACTGACAGAAACTCTTTTGCGTAACGTGCAAGACGCTTGAACTTACTTTTAGTTCAGTCCAAGATTTTTCTAAAAATTCTTTGAGAAAATAAATTCTGTCAGTAACTTTAGAAGTCCAATCAGCTGATAATAAGAAAAATAGGGAATACGAGTCTTCCATCATCACTCGCTTGCTTGAATTATATTTTTTCTTATCTTGGTCTGATTATTAATTTTTTAATTCGCTTAAATCAATTGTTTCTTGATTATCTTTTTCAACAACCTCAGCTGTTTCAGCTGGTGCTTTTGAATCTAATTCTGGGAAAATTTCTGAATCATCTGCTTTTGGAGCTTCAACTTCTGACTCTTCGTTAGAATCATCAGTAGTATTAGCTTCGTCAGTAATTTCTACTTCTTCTTTTACTTCGTCAGGTACTTCGGTTTCAACAACAATTTCCTCTGAAACAATTGTTTCTGTTTCATCAGATGTTTCATTTGCTTGTGTAATATCTTCATCTGTTAAAGGTTTAATTGCTTGGGTTTTTGCCAAAGTAGATTCAGCATTTTCCAAATGTTCTTCAATGATTGATTGCAATTTTTCTTCAGGATTGATTGCATAATCTTGAGTAGGTCTAAAGATTTCAGCCCAGTCATCCGATTGAATAGACGCAAGTTGATTTTCAATAATTGAAGTCATTCGTTGGTGATAGAGACGCATTTTACGTTTCAAATCATCAGTATCACGTACTAATTTACGCGCATCATCAGAAGCAGCATTCAAAATAAATCCAGCTTCTTTTTTAGCCGCTTCAATAATTAAAGAACTCTTTTGTCCTGCATTTGCAATAATATCAGCAGATTCTTTTTCAGAATTAATTCTAAGCGTATCAGCTTCACTTTTGGCTTGTTCACGGAGATTATCAGCAGCATCTTGAGCAACAACAATTGACTTGTTCAGTGAATCTTTCATGTCATCAAAATATTTCACGCGTTCGCGTAACGCCTTTAATTCACGTTCTTGATCTTTAATTGTTTGAGCGAATTCATCATAATCTCGAACAACGATATCCAAAAATTCATCAACTTCATGTTTACTGAAGCCGCGAAATTGTGGATTAAAAGTTTTGTTTTGAACATCTAAACTATTTAATGTCATCAATCACTCCTCTTTATCCTTAGAAAATCTTATAAATCTGATTTTCATCTTAGAATCTATTTTTTTCGATTTCTTATAAGTTCTATTTCAACTCTCTGTTTTCCTTTTTTAGTAAAATCTAAAATCCTTAATATTTTGATACGCCCAAAACCTCGAACGCTAATCAAATCATCAAGACCAACAGAGAAATCTTTTTTATCAATTTCTAGGTAATTAACCTTAACCTTCTTTGATTCTAACATATTTGTAGCAATATTGCGAGAAATTTTGAAAGCGACTGCAATCATTTTATCAACTCTTAAGTTATCCACAAGAACAACTTCTCTGACAGCTTTATCTGTTTCTTCAACTAAGTTTTCCAAAGAAATTTCTTGAATTTTGACCGCTGCTCGCCCAATTTTTTCTATTGCTTTAAAACTCTCAACAAGATGTTTACTGACAAAAACTTGAATTTTATTGTCACTAACAATAATATCACCCAATTCTTGCCGTTTAACACCAGCCTGTCCCAAAAAAGTTCCAAGGACTTGGGCATGTGAAAGTTCTACAAATTTTGAAGCATAATTAATTTCAAGTAAGGAAATATCAAAATCTTCTCTGTCAAGAACATAAAAATCTGGCGCCAAAATTATTTTGACTAATTCCGTTCTTGCTAGTTCCTCACTAGAAAAAATTTGAACATTTCTCTTATTTGCCAGAGTTTTTAAAATATCCACTTCTCGGGGATTAAGAAAAAATGTACTTATCACCGAATAAGATTCTTCTACTCGATTTATCCATTCTAAACAACGATCAATAAAATGCCGTTCCTTTTCTTGAAAGTGTTGATAGACATTTTCAGTAATCAATAGAATACTCCGTTAAATACAATAACAATAAATCTTTGAATAAATTTCAAAACAATAAAAGCAATAACGATTGAAAAATCTAATCCCCAAAATTGTAGAGGTAAATTTTCAAATAAACTTAAGTAGGGACGAGAAACTTTAACAATTATACGTCCAAACCAAGTTCCATAAAGAGTTGGTATCCAACTCATTAAGGCGTAAATAACTAGAATAATTGAATAAACATCAAGTAAGCGTAAAAGCCAATTTATTATTGTAAGTGTAATAAGCATTAGTAAATATCGTAACTTTCAAAATTTTGACCAGCTAAGATAGACATTTCTTTCGCTGCATCGACTGTGATATTTGCTGGAGTCATCAAGAAAATTTGACCACCAACATTTTGAATATCACCATCAAGAGTAAAGACCACCCCAGTCATGAAGTCAATTGAACGACGCGCTTGGGCGTCACCCATAAATTTAAAATTGACAAGGACACATTCACCGTTTTTCACGATGCGTGCTGATTCCATGATGTCTGCATAGGCACGTGGTTCTTTAATTGCAATAGTAGAAACCGTTGCAGCCACTGATTGAGATTGTGAAACGGTTTGTTGTTGTACGATTTTTTCAGGCATAGGTTTTGTGAATGTTGAACCAGCGCGTTTTGGCGCTGCTGTTTGTGTTTGTGCTTTTGAAGTTGATTGTGCAGGACGACGAGTCTGATATTCCGGCTGTGCTTTGCGTTCCTCAACCTTTGGTTTTGGCGTAGATGCCACCGTTGGCCTAGATTCTTGCACAGGACGTGCAGGTTCATTGAACTCTTCATCATCCTCTACAAAATAATCACGTAGATTATTCATCCAATCTTTAAATGCCATATTTTCCTCCGTTGTTTACGTTAATCTTAAGACTTATAGATTTTTAAAAAATTCTGTACCGATTCGAACAAAAGTTGCACCATTTTTAATGGCAATCTCATAATCTCTGCTCATTCCCATACTTAATTCAGTACAAGGAATTCTGGAAAGATTCATTTCGGATATTTCAACTTGTAATTTTTTCATTCGTCCAAAAATGTCATTACATTCACTTTCAGTCGCATCAAACGGAGCCATTGTCATCAAACCAACAATCTCAATATTTTCCAATTCAGAAAACTCAGGTAATATTTCCATAAGTTCATTGACAGAAAATCCATGTTTACTTTCCTCGCCAGAAATGTTAAGTTCAATAAAACATTTAATGGTGTGTTCAGCACGTTTATTTATTTCCTGAGCTAATTTCAGAGAATCTAAAGCGTGGAAATAATCAACATAATTAATAACTTGTTTAACCTTACGTCTTTGTAAATTACCAATCAAATGCCAAGTAATTTCTAAATCCTTAAGAGCTTCGTATTTTTCCAAAAAAAGTTCTGTTCGATTTTCCGCTAAATGTGAAACTCCATTTTCAAAAACTTCACGTGCAAGATTAGCATCAACAGATTTGGTCACAGCGACGACTGAAACTGACTGATTAGAATAAGAAGACGCAGCCTTTGCCGCATCTACATTACTCAGTATTCTTTTAACATTCTCTTTAATCGTCATTGGTTAGTTTTTACGGAAGAATGGTGGTGTGTCAAGGTCTTCATCTGTTGTTGGAACTCCGCCGAAACTTGTTACTGAAGAAGTATCACGTGTGTTACTTACGTTTTGACGTGTTGAAGTTTCACGACGAATATCCCAATCTCCAAATGCAGAAGATTGATTTTGCCCTTGCGGAGCCGCTTGCGTTTGTTGTTGACTTTGCATTGGACGGCTTGTTTGAGCATGTTGCATATTAGAATTGTGAGTCAAGTTAGGTTGACGACGTGGTTCAGGTTGCAAACCCAAAGCTTCGTCAGCATCTTCCTTAGCAACACCAGTTGCAACAACTGTTACACGGATTTCGTCTTTAAGGTTAGGGTCAATCGCTGTACCCAACATAATATTAACATCATTACCAGCTGCTTGGATAACAATTTCTGAAGCATCTTGTGCTTCAATCAAACTCATATCCATACCACCAGTAACATTCAAAAGAACATTTTCTGCGCCTTCGATTGTAGTTTCAAGAAGTGGTGAGTAAATTGCTTTACGAGTTGCTTCAATCACGCGTTCTTCACCAGTCGCAACACCGATACCCATAAGGGCATCACCTTTGTTTTCCATTACTGTTTTAACATCGGCAAAGTCAAGGTTAATCATTCCTGGGTTAGTAATCAAGTCAGTTACCCCTTGAACACCTTGACGTAAAACATTATCAGCTTCACGCAAAGCTTCAGTTAAAGGAGTTTTCTTATCAACAATTTCAAGCAAGTTATTGTTTGAAATAATGAGAAGTGTATCAACATTTGCACGAAGAGCTTCAATTCCTTCAGTTGCAAAGTATGAACGTTTTGATCCTTCAAAACCAAATGGACGAGTAACAACACCCACAGTCAAAGCGCCAAGTTCTTTAGCAATTTGTGCGATAACTGGTGCAGCACCTGTACCAGTTCCACCACCCATACCGGCAGTGATGAAAATCATATCTGAGCCTTCAAGGGCTTGTGATACTGTTTCAGCTGATTCTTCAGCTGCGCGTTTACCAACTTCAGGTTGCGCACCAGCACCCAAACCGCGAGTCAATTTTGGCCCAAGTTGAATAACTGTATCTGCTTTTGAGCTACGCAATGCTTGTACGTCAGTATTAGCGGCGATAAATTCAACGCCAGAAACACCTTCTTCAATCATGCGGTTGATGGCATTACCACCACCGCCACCAACACCGATAACTTTAATTACAGCACCAGAAGTTAAGTCTGTATCAAATGAAAATTCCATGTTTTTATTTCTCCGTTTTTTACTTTCAGATTAATCAAAGAGATTGCCAAAGAAATTTTTGGCACGGTCAACGAGACCTTCTTTTTCTTCTTCAGGCTCAGAAGCTTTTTGAGCTACTACTGGACGTGCCTGAGGTTCAACGTAGAAATCATTTTCTACGTCAGCAACTGTTGTTGCTTGTGGTGTAATTGTTGGAACAGGAGCAACATAAGTTTCTTCTGTCGTCGTATAAGCATAATCACCAGAAAATGCTTGAGATACTAAAATATCAATATCACTACGATTTCCAATGTAATTAACAACACTAATCACTTGAGCAAATGCTGGATTACGTAACCCCATTTCGCCTGGAACAAAAAGACGAGCATTTATTCCTAAGATTTTTGTTGCTAAATCAACAACACCAGGCATTGCAGCCGTTCCACCGACCAAAATCAAACCTCCAGGAGTTTCTGAAGTATGTCCGTGTTCCAAATCTTGACGTACACGATTAAAAACTTGAGTCATACGTGCTTCAATAATTTGTGAAAGATAATATTCTGTAATTTGTTCTGGCTCTTCTTTACCTACAACATCAACAAGGAAGTACTCATCTTGGCTAGCACGTTCTGTACTTGCTTCACCATAGTTGACTTTCAAATCTTCCGCTGCAGAAACAGAAGTGTTAAGAACTGTTGAAATATCTTTAGTTACATAATCGCCACCTTCGGGGCTAGTATGTGTAAATCTTAATGATTGTTCTTTAACGATGCTAACTGTTGTTTGTCCAGCACCCAAATCAACCATGATTGTTCCAAACTCACGCTCACCTTCTGTAAGCACGTATTGTGCCATTGCTAAAGGAGCAATTACAATATTGTCAACGAGCAGTCCTGCGCGTTCAACAACTTTGCGAACATTATGAACAAGAGTTTTAGGTCCAGTGTAAACAACCCCACGAATCTCAAGACGTACACCAAACATTCCACGAGGGTCTGAAATACCTGTAAATCCATCAACTGTAAACTCTTTCGTTTCAACAGCAATAATTTCTCTTTCAGGAACAATCCCACGCATCAAAGCATTTTGAACAACTTGAATAACATCGTTATCCGTGATTTCTTTAGTATCACTGACAATAGGAACCATTCCTTGGCAAGGTTCCATTTCGAGGGAATTCGCTGGGATGCTCACGTTAATTCTATCAATCGTGATTCCTGCGCGTTCTTCGGCAGCATTTACAGCTTTACGCAATGCTTGTGCCACCTTCTCAATATCTACAATAATTCCATTTTTAAGGCCATCGGATTTTGCATTTCCGACACCGATTATATTCATTTCACCTGAGACGTATTCAGCAACAAGCACCTTTATTGTGTTTGTCCCGATATCTACGCCTGTATAAAGTCCACTTTTGGCCATAAAAGCGACTCCTTTCCCTCACACATCACGATTCATATTTTTTTAATAAATTAGGTAAGTGTAAAGATAATTTTGTATACAATTACACTCATTAATTATTTTAACATAAAATCACAGTAAAACAAGAGTTTAGCTGTGATTTTTTTCGTTTTTTATTGAATTATTCTCTACTTTTTTTACTTATTGAAAAAATTGCGATTGTCCCGTCACCTGTATGAGTTACAATTGTTGGACTAAGTGGACGAACATCGACATCACTAATCCCTTTTTTTTGCATAGCTTGTTTTTTAATTTCTTGTGCTATTTCATCTGTTCCAGAATAAGAGATAAGTAGGCGGGGATAGGCTGTATCCATCTCTTCAAGACTCTTTTCAAGGAGTTGATTAATTGCTTTTTTCTTTCCTCGAACTTTGGTCACTTGCCGAAGTCTTCCCTCAGGGTCAACATCAAGAAGAGGTTTGATATTTGCCATTGTTCCAACGAGAGCAACAGCTTTAGGAATTCTTCCACCTCTTGCCAAATGGTTTAAGTCGTCAACCATGAAGTGACTTTGTAAACGTGGAATAATATCTGACAAAACTTCAAGCGTTTCTGTCAGTGTTTTTCCAGAGTCACGCAACTTTACAGTTTCTTCAACAAGGAAACCTTCTCCAGAAGCTGCTGCCAGTGTATCAACAACAGTGATTTTTGCAGATGGGAATTCTTCTAAAACCATATCTTGAGCAATCAGAGCTGATTGATACGTCCCAGAAAGTCCTGACGAAAAAGCAAGGTAAAGGAGTTCTTCATCTGCAGATGCAAATTTTTTAAAAACTTCTAAAAATTGTCCTGAATTAATTTGGGACGTGTGGACAGTAGCTCCTTTTTTTATTGCTGCAAGAAGCGTGGAATTATCTAATGCGGCTTCACCTATTGTTTCATAAGTTTCTTCTCCAACAGTTACAGTCATTCCCAAAACTGTAAGATGATGTTTTTTAATATAATACGGACTCAGGTCTGCTGTTGAGTCTGTCATGATTTGAAAAGTCATAATAATCCTTTCCGCTGTTTCAACTTGCTGATAATATCTTGAATTTACTGACAGATTAGTCACACGTTTGGGCTTTAATGATTCCAAGCGCTAAAGCTTTCATCAGTATTTTTTATAGTCGATTTCTAAAAATTTCGTACATCAAAATGCTTGCTGCTACTGATGCATTTAAACTTTGAACGTGTCCTGTCATTGGAATTGTAATCATTTCATCAACTTGTTTTTTGAGATTTTGACCAATTCCATGTCCTTCATTTCCGATAATCAAGGCAACTTTACCTTTGGTATTCCACTTACTGTAAACTGTGCCGTCCATGTCCGTTCCAAAAACCCAGAAATTAGCAGCTTTAAGTTTATCCAAGGTCTGAGAAAGATTAGTAACACGGACAATAGGGACGTGTTGTAAAGCACCCGTTGAAGCTTTGACAGCCGTTGGAGTAATTCCAACGGCTCGGTGTTTAGGAATAATAATTGCATCGACTCCTGTAGCATCAGCTGTCCGAGCAATTGACCCTAAATTATGAGGATCTGTTAACTCATCTAAAATTAAAATTGTGGCATCAGATTTCTCGGCTAATGCTGGGAGAATCTTTTCTAAATCTGCATAAGCAAATTCGGACACTCTTGCCATAAAGCCTTGGTGAACACCGTTTTCTGTTAATTTATTTAATTCTGTTTTGGGTGTCCATGAAATATTAACTTTTTTAAGTCGTGCTAATTCTTTTATTTTTTCAACATTTTTACCACGTAAATCTTCTTGAACGTAAAGTTTGTTGACAAGGTCTCCATTTAAAGCTTCCGTGACCGCATGTAGTCCGTAAATCAAATCTGTATTTTCCATGAAATCATTATATCATTTTTAGACAAAAAAACCTGACTCAATTCGTTACTCTGGCTCATTATGTATCTGACAAAAAAATTATGTAAAACACCAAAAGTTCCTCTTCTGATGATTTACATAATTTTTTAGTGTGATAATAAGCCTTTTAATTGCTCGTTTTTTCTATATTAATATAATTTTTTATGTCTTTTTGATAATTTGAACTATCCCAAGAAATTTCTGGATGATTAAAATATTGGGCAAGTAAATAGGCGATATAAGGACCAGTAGTTAATCCAGATGACCCCAAAGCGCTGGCAAAAGCTAATGAAGAAAAGTCAGGGTGCGGACCAAAAAAAGGCGAAAAATCTGAAGAATAAGCACGTGTTCCCACACGATAATGATATGGAAAGTCAATTAGTTTTGTATCTGATAAGTAAGATTTGACCCCCTCTGTCAAGCTTTCAAAAGCTTCCTGACTCTCTGACAAATCCCAACCCTCTTCATTTTCATGGGTTGCTCCCAAAAGAACTTGACCATTTTGAAAAGGAATGATATCTGCAGCCCCTTCTAAAAATAAAACTGGCCAATTTTTTGTTTCAAAATCCGTTTGAAATGAAATTAATTGTCCTTTTTGTGGCTTGACATCCACTTGTGTGCCAATTGATTCCAAAAGTTCTTTTAAAGCTGGCCCCGGGCATAAAACTAAATCATCTACCACTTCCGTCACACCTTCATGAATGACTTGCCATTTATCTAACGCTCGAGCAATTGTTGCCCGCTCTGAATAAAATTTGACCCCTCTTTTTTGAGCTCGCTTTTTTAATGACGATAAGTAAGCTTTTCCATCTAATCTTGCACCTCCTGAAAGATACAAACTTTCTCTTGGTTTTAATAATGGAAATAAAGCAACAGTTTCTTCCTCCGAGAGTCTCTTAATCTCACCCATCTCGGGAGCTTCTTTTTTTCTTTCAATTGCCAACTTTTCTAACTCAATTAAGTCTAATTTTTGTCGCAAAAAAAGAGTGCCACATTTTTCATAAACATCTTCAGTTAACTCAAAATCATTTTTCATTTTTTCAAAAAAAGCTGCACCATCTTTTGCCAATTGATACCATTTTTTATTTCTTCTTTTAGAAAGCCAAGGAGAAATAATCCCAGCACTTGCTTTAGTTGCCTGATTTTTTTCATCATCAAAAAGACTAATATCAAATTTATCAGTATCTAAATAATTGGCTAAGGTCATACCGATTATTCCGCCACCAATAATTGCAATTTTTTTCATCACATTCTCCTTTTTTCAATGAAATATAGAAAAAATCAAGACTATCTAGGCTTGATTTTATTTTTTGTTTTAAAAGTTCTAACTCTCTAAAGTATATCACTTTTGCATAAAAGCATGAGAAACTGTGCTTTAGTCTTCTAGTTTCCATGACAAAAAGTTTTTTTCTTGCTCCTCATAGGTCATCGTAAAATAAGGTTGTTTTTTATTTAATTTACGAATTTCTTTTATTTCGGAGCAGGATAATTCAAAATCAAAAATATTTATATTTTCTGCTAAATGTTCTTTTAGCGTTGAGCGTGGAAAAACAATAATTCCCTCTTGAATATGCCAACGCAAAATGATTTGTGCGACTGTTTTATTATATTTTTTAGCCATTTTTTTAAATATTTTTTCTTCAAGTAAGTTTTTATCGCCATGTCCCAGAGGATACCAACTTTCAATTTTTGTACCATAAGGTTTCAAAAATTCCTGTAATTCTACTTGTTGATGATAAGGATGAGTTTCTACTTGAATGACACTCGGTTTGATATCAGCAAAATTAAATAAATCAACTAATCTTTCTCCATCAAAATTTGAAATTCCAATTGATTTCACCTGTCCCTCTTTTACAGCATTTTCTAAAGCAATCCATGCTTTTCGATAATTTCCAACCTGTTGATGCAATAAGAGTAAATCAATTTGTTCAACTTTTAGGCGTTTTAGCATTCGCTCAATTGCTTCTGGCGCTTGCTCATAATCAGAAGGCCAAAGCTTGCTTGTAATCCAGATTTCAGAATTTGAAATTTCTGAGTCTTGAATTGCTTGACCGACAGAAGTTTCATTTTGATAAGCGTGTGCCGTATCCAGATGACGATAACCTAATTCCAAGGCAGTTTTTACAATATTTTGCGTTTCTGTTCCTTCTGGAAGCTGATAAAGTCCCAAACCGAATTTGGGAATGACATTGCCATCATTTAATGTTAATTTTGTTTGCATTTTTTCTCCTTTTATTTTTTATTATTGTCTGGTCTAGTAAAAATTAAGACAAGAAGGCCTACTGATAGAAAAGCGGTGATGAATCCCATGACCAAATGATAATAAGCACTTAAGTCAACAATATTTGAGCTAAATAACACAACAATAGATAAACCAACAGGTCCTCCAAGTTGATGCATCATATTTGTCAAACCTGATGCAGCTCCTGATAATTCTGGACTGACCTCTTCTACTCCCGCTGCCGTCAGCGGAGCAAGAAGCCAACCTTGCCCTAATCCAATAATCATCATTTGAAAAATCATCGCATAGAAATATCCCCATTCTGGTTGCGAAACTAATGACAAAATCATTCCTGTCAGTAAAATCACTTGTCCTAGGATCATTACTTTACTATTTCCTAATGCTCTAGTTAATCTATGAAGAAAAAGAGCCGCGATAAAATTTACGATTGTTAAAGGAAGAAAAGCAAGTCCGGATTGCAATGGTGAAAAATGATACATTTTTTGCATAATCTGCGGCAGAATAAACCAGTAAGTCAACATTGCCATCATAAAGGCAAAGCGTGCAACATACGAACCCGTCCGTACTTTATTTTTAAATAATTCTAAAGGAATTAATGCATAAGTTAACATTTTTTCCCAAAGTATAAATAAGATAATTAAAATGAATGAGAGGATAATGATGAACAAATTACTTACCGTAATTCCGAAAACAAATAGGACTGAGATAAGGACTGACAGAAAACTTCCCAAAAAGTCAATTTTGCTAGCTTTGATATCGCTTTGATGAACATTAACAAGAGTTAGATTAATTAATAATAAACTAAAAGGAACATTTAATAAAAAGCCAACACGCCATGAAAGAGCCGAAGTGAGCCAGCCGCCTAGAATAAGTCCAAAACTTGAGCCAATTCCCGCAGTTGCTCCATAATATGAGATAGCTCTAACTCTTAAATCCCCTTTATATGTATCCATTAATAAAGCTAAACTTGTTGGAGCAAGAATAGCCGAACCAATCCCTTGAACTGCTCTGGCAATAATCATCATTTCTGAAGAAGTTGACAAACCGACAACTAAACTAGAAAATCCAAAAATGAAAAGTCCAAGAAGGAAAATTATTTTTCGCCCTAATAAATCACCCAGGCGTCCTGCTAATAAAAGAAAACCACCAAACGTAATCGTATAAGCATTAGAAACCCAAGATAAAGTTGATTCATTCATTTTTAAATCTTGAGAAATTTTTAAGCTACTTGTAAATATTATTGAGTTATCCATTAAAATAAGGAAATAGGAAAACAAAATAATAAAAAGGATAAGACCAAATGTTTTTTTATTTTTCATAGATTTATTTTAAAATAAAAATTCACTGATTAGAAATGCTTATTTTAGTTATTATTATGCTTTGCGAGCATAATACTGACAAAAAAGTTATTGACAGAGCTTTCTGAGAATAGCTGTTGAGACTTAAGTCTTTACAAATATGCTCTAATTTCTGTCAGTAACTTTTTATTCATTATCTTGAAGATATTGCTTAATAAATGCTCTTGTAAGAGGAGTCAGTGGAATATTTTTTTTCCAAGCAAGCACACTTAAAGTTTTCACTTCCGGACTCAATGGAATAGCTTTTAAATCAGGGTAATCTCGAATAAGCGCCCCTTCTGTAACAACTGCTTCGCCAATTCCTGCACGAGCAATTTCAAAAAGATGAAAACCGAGATTAAAGCCGCCAATAATTTCTAAATCACTCACTTGGCAGCCTGCCCAATCGGCTATAAATTGACGAACTTCTGGTCGTTCTGAAATTAATATTCTTTGCTTTTTAAATATTTCTGGACTTACTTCATCTAATTCTGCAAGTTCTGAATCGGATTGAGTGAGCATCATCCAACGTTCAGGAAAGCCAATTTTTTCAACATTATATTTTTCAGTTGATGTTGGCTCTAACAAAAAACCAACATCAACTAGTCCGTTGTCAATCTTCCATTTGATATCATCAGCATTTCCTGACAAAATTGTAAAAGTAATTGACGGATATTTATTTGTCAGTCTTTGGAGCGTTTTAGCGATACTGGAAGTTGTCCAGCCTTCTAAAGCACCGATCGTCAGATGGCCAGATAATTCTGCATTTTTTCGGTCTTCAAAAACTTGTACTGTTTTACTGGTCAGCTGTAAAATTTCCTCGGCCTTAATTTTAAGAAATTGTCCATCTTCAGTTAAGATCAGTTTTTTCCCATCACGCATAAAAAGTTGTGTATCTAGTTCGCGTTCAAGTTCTTTAATTTGTCTAGATAATGTTGGCTGCGTAATATATAACTGTTCAGCAGCTTTGGATACTGTTCCAGCAGTTGCAACTGTCCAAAAATATTTTAATAATCGAAGTTCCATTTATTCTTTTCCTATTTAAATCTTGATTGTTTCTTTTGAACTTTGGTTCAAATTAATTTCATTTGGCAACATCACTTCATCATAATTTTCAATTTTGAATGTCAAATAATCCAAGGCAGATTGCTTTTCAATAATTTCTGTTCTCAATTGTTCAACCTGGTTCTTCAAAATTTCAATTCTTTCTTCTTTCGTTCCGGGATTTCCCTCATTCACTAATGCCATATAACGGGTCAAAGGTTCAACTTGCACACCTGCATCTCGCATGTGTTTGACAAATTTCAAAGTTCTAATATTAGCTTCTGTAAAATTTCTTATTCCAGATTCTGTCCGTGTAATTTTAGGAATCAGCCCAATTCTTTCATAATACCTTATATTATCTGTTTTTATCCCTGATAATTCAGCAGCTTTTTTTATATTCATTCTTTTATTTTAACACTTGAAGTGAACTTTAAGTCAATAAAAAAACATTTAACCTAAAGTTAAATGTTCTTTGTTTGCAAATTAAGCTAAAGCACCCATTGGGTCCCATGGTAGAAGTACTTGAGGTTTCTCTTCGTAAGCAGCCAATTCTTCTTCAGTTAAAAGGTCTTTACGGACAACAATTTGATAAGTATATTCATCCATCCATTCATCAGAGGCAACAAAATATCCTTTTTGACCCGCATCTTTACCCCATGAATTTTCAACTTTCCATTTAGTTGAATTTCCGTCAGCATCTAAATCAACACCCGCTAAAACCATGGCATGCGTCATCAACGACTCACCATAGTCAAGACGTCCTGCTTTGCTTTGAGTAAATTCAATATCCAATGAAGATTTGAAATCATAAGAATCCATTGTCAAAAGTCCGGCTGAACGATTTGATTCTTGGCCCACGTCACAACCAAACCAAACTGTTTCACCAGCTTGCATTTGGGCAATGGCCAATTTTTTAAAGCGGTCCATTTCAACATTCAAATGTTTCACTTCTTTACCACCGACAACATTTCCAAGAAACTCAACTGTGTAGCTCTTATTATAAGGTTTGTCAGCAGTTGGAGCATTGATTACTGACACATAATTATTCAAATCAATTCCAACATATTCATTGTAAAATTCTTTTGGACTACCAACGAATTTTTTGTATTCATTATCTTTATTACGGAAAGCAAATTCAAAATTTTGTGGTGGCAAACCTAAAGTTACCGCAAGGAAATTAAAGACTTCTTGTAAAAGTTCTTCTTTAACTGCTTTAACATCTCCACCTTGCTCAATTGTATAACGCAAAATTTCAGCATCTTGACGGAGTAGTTTATTCAAGTATTGATTCAATTCACGTGAGCTACTTGAAGCTTGTGATTCAGGATAAACAGCTTTGGGAACAATTCCATATTTTTCAAAAATTGCAACCATCATATCCCATTGACCACCATCTTGTTGTGGTGTTTGTAAAAGGAATTTCAAACGACGATCGTCCATTTCAATATCACCAATAATTTGTTCCATGAACCAGTTTGATTTTTCATATTTATCCCAGAAGAAAGTGTAAGCTTGTGAAAACTCAAAATCTTCTGTTTTAAATTCATTGATAAATTTATGACGGAAAGTGTTCAAAGCAGCAAACATCCAGCAACGACCAGATTGTTTTTGATTCGTTACAGGGTCTTTTGTCAAGTCAATTGAAAACTCAGGCAAATTTGCTGCATGTGAACCACGGACTTCGAGTGATGAAAGCAAACCATTTTTAGTCACGGCATTTTCCACCGCACGCAATTTTGTATTTTCTGCAAAATTTTCGTAGAGTTTTTGTGTGAAATCTGATGTTACTGTCATAATACCTCCCAATAAATCGAAACTTCTGACAAAAGTTTCGATAAAAATAATCATTATCAATTTTGAATAATGATATTCTATTATTTTTTACATTCTTCTATTATAATCTAAATTATCAAAAAAATCAGCTAGGAAAGCTGATTTTCTAAATCTTTCTTTGCTTCTAAAAGCCATGGGTGGGCAACTTTCAATCCATCATCAATAATGAAATTAATATAATAAAGTGCCGCACTTTGCAAATTTACTGACAGAGCTGTCAGTAATCCCTGCCTAAATGGCGCATTATCTCCACCATCCCAGCTAATTTTGTCAGCAAGAAAAACAATCAAGTCCAATTCTGTAAAATTTTTTCTTAGGGTAGTATGACATTCAATTGCTGACAGAACTTGTTCGTCAGTAATTTTAAAATGTTGACTCGCCAAATACTTAGAAAGTTTCTGATGAATAATTAATGGAAATTCACGCTCTTCTCTCAGTAATTCGATATTAAAAATTTCTGCTTTTTCTACTCTTTGATCATTTGGATAAATTCCACCAATATCATGTAAAAGTCCTGCTATAAAAGCTTGCGAACGTCTTTC
This sequence comes from Lactococcus sp. EKM203L, assembly GCF_011800585.1. Lineage (NCBI taxonomy): Bacteria > Bacillati > Bacillota > Bacilli > Lactobacillales > Streptococcaceae > Lactococcus > Lactococcus sp. EKM203L. Next base: position 28,057 of record NZ_JAALEQ010000001.1, on the reverse strand, counting down.
ATTAGAATCAGTTAATTCTTCTGTCAGTGCCTCAGCCGTCCTTGCCACTGCTAAACAGTGCTCAAACAATTGGTCATTATTCAAAAAAATATTAACTTCCTCAATTAAGAGTTCTAACCTTTTATCCTTGATTTCTCCCATTTCACTTCCTCTTAGTTCTCATAAAAAGAAAAATCTATCAAAAGATAGATTCCAATTTTATACCATTTCTTCGAGTAAACGAATCAAGCCCTCAGCTGATTTTTTTCCTGCTTCAATAATAAATTTATCAAAATTAACATTAGCATCATGGTCAGCAGTATCAGACATCGCACGAATAATTACAAATGGTTTTCCAAGTGCTGTTGCAGCTTGAGCAATAGAAGCCCCTTCCATTTCAACGGCTAAAACATCCGGAAAATGCTCTTTAATCTCAGCAATTTTACTAGAGCTACTGATAAAACTATCTGAACTAGTAATCAATCCAACATGCACATTTTCTAAAACTTTTTTCAATTCAGAAACAAAATATTTACTTGATTCAAAATATAAAGGTTGTTGAGCCATTTGGCCATAAGCATAACCAAAAGCAGTAACATCAACATCATGATAAGCAAGTTTATCGGCAACTACAACATCACCAATTGCTAAACCTTGAGCAACTGCTCCCGCTGATCCAGTATTGATAATGGCGTCGACATCAAAAATGTCAACCAAAAATCCAACTGCCAAAGCAGACATCACTTTACCAATTCCAGATTGGACAAGGACCACTTCATGCCGGCCAATTGAACCTGTATGAAAAACTAAACCATGACGAGTATGTTTTTCTGCATTTTCTAAGTTTTCAACAAGTATGCGAATTTCTTCATCCATCGCACAAATAATTCCTATTTTCATTTTTTTTACCTTTTTTCTAATCTTTTTACTCTCTAAAAGTAGTACAAAAAGAAAGCTACTGCCAATAGAACAACAATTAGTGTAACGATGAAAAGCCATTTATTAATTGCTTTTCCACGTTTTTGAGCCTTGGCATTTTCAATTCTTCGACTTTTATAAACAGCATTTTTGCTTAAATTTTTCTCAATACTATCGTATTTTTCAGCGATTTCAGTATCTTCTTCAAGCTCTCTTTGCAATCTGCGTTCAAGATTTTTCTTATCCTGTTTTGCTTGTTCAATTACTTCGTCTGTTAAAAGAGGTTTAGGCATTATTTTCAAGCTCCTTTTTCAAATATTGCATTTCCCAATACCAAATAGCCATAATTGTTTTTGCATCCGCAATTTGTTCAAGTTCAATCATTTTTTTTGCTTCGCTTAAAGTGACTTCAATTTGTTCCAAAAACTCACCGTCATCAGCGGGTTTTGGATGTTCCACTTTTGTTAAATTTGATGAGAAATAGACATATGTTTTCTCTGATGAAAAACCGGGTGTCCCATAAAAAGCTGTAATTTCTGTCAAATCTTGCGCCAGATATCCAGTCTCTTCTTCGAGCTCTCTTAAGGCCGCAGCTTTGGGATCTTTTTCTTCACCTTTTTCAAGTTTTCCTGCCGGAATTTCAAAAATAAATTTTTCCAATGCTTTACGATATTGACCAACTAAAATCATCTTATTGTTGTGAACAGGTGCAATCGCTGTTCCTCCATTATGAAAAACAAGTTCTCTAAAACTCTCTTGTCCATCATGCAAAGAAACTACGTCTTTTACAACATGAAAAATCTTCCCACTAAAAATTTCTTCTCTAGCTAAAGTTTTTTCTTCAAATTTTTTATCATCAAAATTTAACATTGTGTCCTTTCTTCCGAAAACTTTTTAAAATAATTTAAAGAATAGTTTTCTCATCAAAATCGAAGGAAAGAGCTTCAGGAGAAACTCTTTCTTTTATTTGTTAATTATTGACCACGATAATGTGGCATTTTTTTAGCACGTCCAAGTTTATTCACTTGTTTTCCACGTCCAATTTCGACTGCTTCATCTGGTACATCTTCTGTTACAACAGATCCTGCTGCTGTTAAGGCATTTTTACCGATATGCAATGGAGCAATAATTGTTGAATTCGAACCAATAAAGGCAAAGTCATCAATTTCAGTATTGAATTTATTTTTACCATCAAAGTTTGCTGTAATTGTTCCAGCACCAAAGTTCACTTTCTCACCAACCGTTGCATTTCCAATATAAGTTAAGTGACCAGCTTTTGTACCTTTACCAAGCGTTGAACCTTTAATTTCGACAAAGTTTCCAACATGAACTTCTTCGCTCAAAACAGTTCCGGGACGCAAATGAGCATAGGGTCCTACATTACTTCCAACACTCATTCTGCTTTCTTCAACCGTTGAATTACGAACTTCACAATTTGAATGAATTTCTGAATTTTCAATACGGCTACCATTTGTAATCAAAACATTTTTACCAATAAAGGTATTTCCTTTTATTGTTACATTTGCTTCAATCACAGTTTCTTCACCAATCGTTACTTCACTGTCAATATAAGTTGTCGCAGGGTCAATAAGAGTTACACCATTCACCATATGTTGATGATTGATTCGTTTGCGCATCGTCAACTCAGCTTGTGAAAGGGCAACACGGTCATTAACTCCTAAACTTTCGTCAAAATCATCAAGGATATGAGCCGCTACCGTTTGACCAGCTTTTTTGAAAATTTCAATGACATCTGTTAAATAATACTCTCCTTGGGCATTATCAGTTGTGATTTCATTCAAGGCTTTGAAAAGTGACTTATTATCAAAAATGTAAGTCCCAGTATTAATTTCGGTAATTGATTTTTCAAAATCATTCGCATCTTTTTGCTCAACAATCTTTTCTACTGAGCCATTTTCATCACGAATAATTCGTCCATATCCTGTTGGATTTGGTGCAATTGCTGTCAAGATAGTTGCTGTTGCATTTTGTGCAAAGTGATAGTCAAAAAGTGCTTCTAACGTTTGTCCAGTAATTAATGGTGTATCACCAGCAATAACAAGAGTTGCTCCATCTTCATTTGCCAATAAATCCGCAGCAATCCGAACGGCATGACCCGTTCCCAATTGCTCAACTTGTTTCACAAATTGAGTCCCTTTAGGTAAAGTTGCAATCACACGATCCGCTTCATGACCAACAATCACTACATTTTTAGCAATTTCTACCTCAGAAACACTTGTAAGAACATGAGCAAGCATTGATTTTCCAGCCACTTGATGTAAGACCTTCGGAAGTGCTGATTTCATACGAGTTCCTTTACCAGCCGCCAAGACAATTGCGAATTTATTCATAGATTTCTCCTTTATTATTACAAATAAAATAAAATGTTTACCTAATTATACCATAATCAAGGGGCATTTTCGTTATCTTTTTAATTCAAATCCTCTCAATATGCGCTAAATATGCGAGCTAGTACTCAGACTTAGAAAAAATCTGATTTATTTTACGATGCTACTAAAGTGATTTATTATTACTTTTTATGATAAAATGGACGAAAAGAAAAGAAGGGATTTTATTTATGAAAACAATAGGTTTTATTGGAGTTGGAAAAATGGCAACAGCTATTATTTCTGGACTTGACAAAAATAAATTCAAAATCATCATTTCCGGACACAATTTAACAAAAACTCAAAAACAAGCGGAAACCCTTAATGTTACGGCTGCAAGTAATCATGAAGAACTCGTTCAAGAATCTGATTTTATCATTCTATCAGTTAAACCTCAAGTACTTCCCTCTGTTTTAAGTAAATTAATCAATCATTTAACTAAAGACAAAACATTAATTTCAATTGCAGCGGGACTCACTTTATCTGACTTGAAACATCTGGCTGATTCAGAAAATCAACCAATCATCCGAGTGATGCCAAATATCAATGCACAAATCGGTCAGTCAACATCGGCCATTGTCAAAAATGAATTTGTTGATGATTCTGCTTATGCTACAGTTCAAGAAATTTTTAAATCAACTGGTTCTGTCCATGAAATTGCTGAAAAAGATTTTTCAACATTTGCAGCAATTGCCGGTTCAAGCCCTGCTTTTATTTATATGTTCATTGATGCCATGGCACGTGCCGGTGTATTGCATGGTATTCCTAAAGATCAAGCCACAGCAATTGTTGCCGAAACGGTTCGTGCTTCAGCTGAAATGATTCTCCAAAGTGGTGAAAATCCTTGGTCATTAGTCGATAAAGTCTCAAGTCCTGGTGGAACTACTGTCGCTGGTGTGGTAAGTTTAGAACAAAACCATTTTATCGGAACAGTTATTGATGCTATTAGCGCTACTATCGAAAAAGAAAAAAATCTTTAAAAATAAAAAAACTAGAAGGAAAACGATCCTTTTAGTTTTTAATTTATAAAATAAAAAATGCCATATGGCATTTTTTTATTAACGACGAAGTCCCAATGAAGCGATAAGTTCACGGTAACGTTGAACGTCTTTTCCACGAAGGTATCCAAGAAGGTTACGACGGTGACCGATTTTTTTCATCAAACCACGTTGTGTTGCGTGGTCTTTTTTATGAGATTTGATGTGGTCGTTAAGGTGGTTAATTTCCCAAGTCAATACAGCGATTTGTACTTCAGGTGAACCAGTATCGCCTTCTTTACGAGCGTATTGAGCGATGATTTCTTGTTTTTTTTCTTTTGAAATTGCCATGAGTTTTTCTCCTTTATTTGTATTGCCCAGTCCGAGTGACAGCTTGGCAAGCATGAAACCAAGAACGGGTTGTAAAAAACTACTCTACCATGATACACTTTTTTGCCTAATTTTACAAGCTTCTTGTAAATTAACTTATTTATCAAAAAACTAGGAACACGAGATTCCTAGTTTATTTTTCTCAACTACTTGATGACGTTGTTGAAGATTCTTTGCTGCTATTGTTGTTATCTGTTGACGGCTGACTTGTTGTAGAACTTGAAGTACTTGAAGTTGTGCTTGACGAAGTTTCAGGCGTCGTTGTTGATTCAGAAGTTGTTGAACTTGAACTTGGAGCAGTATAGACGCTATAAGTGATTACAATTTCTTGAGTTGGATCAACGGACGCTCCAACAGTCGGATAAACAGAATATACATAACCGTCGGCTTGTTGATTCGTTGTTGCTTGAGGGTCTAGTGTAATATTAGTGAATCCTGCAGCTTTTAAGGCAGCTTGATACTGTGAATAAGTCATATATTGACCGTTCGGTTTATAATCCGGAACTTCAACTTGTTTTCCACTTGAAACTTCAAAGGTAATTTTTTCACTCCCTTTGGTATCAAAACTAGAACCTTTTTTAGGGCTTTGTTTAATGATTGTACCTGCTGGGTAAGAATCACTAGGAACGGAAGTTTGAGTGACTTGGCTTTCATCAATACCATAATCCTTAAGTAATGTTGCCATCGCCTCATCAATCTTTTCACCGACAAAGTCCTTCATTTTGATGATATCTTCATTTCCCGTAGAAACATAAATATCAACGGAGCTATTAGATCTCACGGTTGTTCCACTAGTTGGATCAGTCTTGATAACATTTCCTTCAGCAATCGTTGAACTTTGTTGTTTATGAACTGTTCCCACTTTTAGTTTTGCATCTTTAATTTTGCTTTTTGCTTGGTCAAGCGTCGAGTTTGTCACATTAGGTATCTTAACATTAGTTGGTGTTGAGACAACCCAAGCCAAAGTAGCACCGCCAACAACTAAAAGAAGGATAATAAGACCAATAATCAAGCCTTTTTTAGATTTTTTGTTTTTATTTACTACTTCTGAGCTTGCAGCTTTTTCATCTGTTTGTGAATCATTATCTTCTTTTTTATCAATCAGAGGCTTGGTGTCATAAGGATTAATTAGATTGGCAGGCATAATTTTTGTTTCATCATGGTCCTTATTGAAAACTAATTTTTCTTCCCCACGACGATCAAGACTCGTTGAAGTTGCCACATCAGTCATCATTTCTTCTACATCAGTATAGCGATTTTTAATATCTTTCGCTGTAGCTTTAATGACAACATTTTCCAAAGCTTGCGGAACTTCTGGATTGAGATTGATGATGCTTGGAATACTCTCTTGGAAATGTTTTAGAGCGATAGCAACTGCAGAATCTCCATCAAATGGAATTTGACCTGTTAAAAGTTCAAATAAAATAATTCCAATCGCATAAATATCTGATTGAACAGTTGCATTTGAACCACGCGCTTGCTCTGGTGATAAATAATGAACCGAACCAAACATTGTATTTGTTTGAGTAAGTGAAGTTTCAGAGAGTGCTTTCGCAATTCCAAAATCCGTTACTTTTACAGTTCCACTACTGGAAACTAAAACATTTTGTGGTTTTAAATCCCGGTGAATAATACCATGTGAATGGGCCATGTCCATTGCTGATAAAATTTCAGTAATAATTTCAATAGCTTCATCATTGGCTAAAGGTGCATTTTGATTGATGTATTGTTTAAGTGTCATGCCGTCAACAAATTCCATGACAATGTATTGTTGACTTTCAAATTCACCAACATCAGAAATACCTACGATATTTGGATGTGAAAGTTCTGCCATGGCGAATGCTTCTCGCTGAAAACGAGCAATCGCGATATCATCGTTTTCAAAATTTGAACGTAGCACTTTTATTGCAACTAAGCGGTCACCAAGAAAAGTATCTTCACCTTGATAAACGTTCGCCATTCCGCCACGTCCGATTTCTTTGATAATCCGATAACGATCGGCAAAGATTTTACCGATTTGAATCATCAACTAACCTCCTGCGTTGGTGTTTCGCTTTCTGACGTTTCATCATACTTAATCAAAACGACGGTAATATTATCCAAACCTCCATGTTCATTGGCTAAACGAACTAAAGCTTCAGATTTATTATCTAAAGTTAAATCTTCCCGCTCTAAAACTTCCATAATTTCGGTAGTTGAAACCATGTTTGTTAAACCATCGGAGTTCATCAAAATAATGTCCCCTACTTGAAGTTCTAAAACTTGAATATCTGCTTGAACTTCACTAGTTTGCCCAAGTGAACGAGTAATGATATTTTTATTCGGATGAACTTCAGCTTCCTCTTCGGTAATTTGCCCTGCATCTACAAGCTCTTGAACTAAAGAATGGTCTGTGGTTATTTTATTTAATTCACCATCGCGCATTAAATAAGTTCGGCTATCACCTACATGGGCAGAAACGAGCATTCCTGCTTTAATAACCAAGGCTTCAAGAGTTGTTCCCATTCCTTGGTATTCATCAAGTTTTCCAAGGCTGGCAATATTTTCATTTTCATTACGAACTTGATTTTTTAGCCAAATCTCAAGAGTTGCTTCTGGTGTTCCCGCATCAAAAAATGTCTCTGACCAAAGTTTGCCGAGATCTTCTACGGTAAGTTTACTTGCGACATTACCTGCTTTGTGTCCTCCCATGCCATCAGCTAATAAAAAGAGCTGATAACCTGCACGGTTGACATAAGTACCGGCATAGTCTTGATTAGTACTACGTTTTGAACCGATATCTGATAAAATACTGTATTCCACTTTTTCTCCTTAACAAGAATAAAGTTTTATTTTTAGGTCTAAAAATTACTGACAGAATTAAAAAAAATATTTGTCAGCAGTTATTCGCCTATTTTCTTAAATTTCGCGATGAAAAAGCCATCTGTATGATACATTTCTGGAGTAATAAAAATACATCCTTCTTTAATCATATCTGCCTTATCGCTAGAAATTTCAACTTGTTCAAAATTAGGATGACTTTCTAGAAATTGACGAACAACGTCAAAGTTCTCTTCATCAAAAATTGTACAAGTACTGTATACCATTATACCACTTTTTTTCAGGCTTTTCGAGGCGCTGTTCAGAATTTCTAGCTGAATTTTTTGTAAATCAACAAAATCCGAACTTTCTTTTCTGTAGCGAATATCTGGTTTGCGTCGAATTAATCCAATACCTGAACACGGAGCGTCCACAAGAATTCGGTCAAATTTATCTGAACCAAATTCTTCAAAAATCATTGTCGCATCGGCTTTTTGAGTAGTAATTTTATCCGCAACATGTTGACGCTCTGCATTTTGATTAATTAAATCAAGTTTATGATCATATAAATCTAGTGCTGTGATATGGCCACTTGTTAAATATTGAGCCATATGAGTACTTTTACCACCAGGAGCTGCACAAGCGTCAAGAACTTCTTCTGTTCCTTCTAAATCAAGTTGAGGGGCAACTAATTGACTTGTTTCATCTTGAATCGTAATTCTGCCAGATTGAAATTCTTCTGTCATTGCAAAATTTCCACTGTCAGCAATTAGAGCACTTTCTGTCAGTAGAGAAGCACGAGTTCCTGAAATTTCTACGGTTGGGTCAATTTTTCGTAAGCTAACGTGACTTGGCTTTTCAAGACTTTCTAAAATTTCTCCTGTTCTTTTTCCACCAAATTGACGAACCATTTTATCCAATAAAAGTTTGGGCATTGAATATTTTGTTTCCCAATCCTTTGGTTCTTCATTTCGATGTTCAGAACGCATGAAATTACGTAACACAGCATTGATAAAGTTAGCCGTCGCTTGACCATCACGACGTTTAGCGATTTTGACTGCTTCATCTACTGCTGCCGAAGTTGGGACCTTATCCATAAATAAGATTTGATAAACTGTAAGCAATAGGAGCATTTTTGCCCAAGGTTTTGGTTCTTTTTTCAAGAAGGGAGTAATATGCCACTCCAATAAATCCTTTTTAGAAACCACTCCATATACAAGGGCAGTCACAAAAGCTTTATCAACTGTGGATAGTTCAGAATCTCGCAAATTTCGATCCAATGAAATATTGGCATAAGCATCATTGCCAAAAATGTCATTCAATACATCGAGTGCGGTTTGTCTTGCATTTTTTGTCATAGAGCTATTATACCCTTAGTAGTCAATGACTGTCAATGACTTTCGTCAGATGATTTTCCTTAAATTTCTTAAAAATACTCTCTTTTCATGATTCTTTTGTACTATATATAATACTTAACGGTTTTCTATTTAAAGTAAAATTTTCTTGAAAGTAACAAAAAAACTGACATCTTGTCAGTTTTTTTGTTAAATTGATTCTTATTTTACACGAGCATCATCACCCATGTCATCAACTTTTTCTTTTACTTTATCTACTTGATCAGATGTAAATTTCCCTGTTGTTTGAGCTGCGCCAACCACACGATCTTGTAAACTTTTTTCATCATCTTTTTGTTGTTCTTTTGTCTTAATATCAACAACTGTAACATTAACTTCAACAACTTCTAAATCAGTCATATCAGAAACTTCTTTACGAATGACATCCTTAATTTTTTGGTAAATATCAGGAACGTTCTTCTTGTATTCTGTGACTACTTTTAGGTCCACTGCAACTTGTTTTTTACCAACTTCTACACCGACACCTGCTGTAACATCATCTGTATTTACTAGTTTTCCTGTCAGATTTGAGAAAAATCCTCCATCGACAGACAATAGTCCATTGACAGATTCAAGGGCAAGTCCAACAATTTTTTGAATCACTTTATCTTCGTAAGTCAAGCTACCTTTAACTTCAGTTACTTCTGTTTTTGTGTTTTCTTGTACCATAATTTCCTCCTAGTATTTTCTTATTTTTTCTTTAATAGTTGTTCAATGATTCCCGTACGTTGAAGATAAAGGCCAACGAAAATTCCTAAGCCAATAAGTAAGAAGAGAAGAATCATTTTCCAAAATCCGATTGTGAAGATACAAATAGCTATAATTAAACCTACTATTCCTCCAATTATCGGATAGCGATATCTTTCTAAAAGATTCATTTCCACCTCCTTATTCTACACGACGACTTGTCGAACTTTTATTTTCAGCAAGTGAGCTAACTTTTATTTTTAATTTTAAGTCATAATTTATACCAAAGAAATTTTGGATACTTTCTTTAATTTCTTGCTCAATTTCTTTTGTTTTTTCGACAATCTCAACTCTGGGAATAATTTCTCCTTTAACATCAATTTTTATTTTGGCTTGATATAAAGTCACATTGATTTTTGGATTTCTGATATAACCGTTGTTACTAACAATTTCTCTGACCAATCCTTCGATTGCTGAAACTTTTAAAGTTAGATTTCCTGTTTTATCATCTAGTAGAACTTCCTGATAAGTTTTTGGATAAAAAATAAGAATCAGCAAACAAATTAACAATAATGCTCCTAAAATTGAAGAGCTGATAAATATATATTGGGAAAGATGATTCCCAATGTAAGGAATTTCTGATGAGGGCATAAGCTCCCAACGAAAATTCATATAATTAAAGTAATCCCATAATATGGGGATAAGAATGGTGAGAAAGAATAAATCAGCCAAAATAAAAATAAATTTTTTTCCTTTTGACACGATACCTCCTCTCTTTTGCTGCTTTATCTAGTTGTTAGCTCTACCTAAGAAGAATGAAACGACAGCAACAACGATGACAGCACCAACAATAGAAGGGATAAGTGCCATACCAGCTAAACTTGGACCCCAAGAGCCTAAAAGTGCTTGCCCGACGAAAGACCCAACAAGACCAGCTAAAATATTAGCAATCCATCCCATTGATTTGCCCTTATTTGTAATTGCTCCTGCAATTACACCAATAATAGCTCCGACGATTAATGACCAAATCATAAATACCTCTTTCTAGTACAGTTCCTGTACATTTTTAATATATCAAAGTTCAAGCAACTTTTAAAGTAATTCGCTTTCTTTTTATTACACCCTAACTTACTTGCTAAATTTTGAAGTAAAAAAAGTTCTATCATTAAAATTGATAGAACTTTTAATTTATTATTGTGGACAAATTTATTCGCCAAACTTATCCCCAACCTGTATTTTTTGACCTAGGCCATTAAGAAAGCTAACGATATCCATCTTGGGTTTACCGGCTGGTTGAACGAAAAGAAGTTCAAGGAGGCCCTCACCTGTGGCAACTTTTAATGATTTCTTCGTTTTTTCCACAATTTCACCAGCTTGTAAGTTACTGACAGAATCATCAACAACTTTTGTTTCATAAATCTTGAAACGATCACCATTCCATGTGGTATGTGCAACTGGGAATGGATTCATACCACGAACTTTATTGAAAATTTCACGTGCAGATTTATTCCAGTCGATTTTTTCTTCTTCTGGCGAAATATTAGGACTAAAAGTCACTTCATCTTCGTTTTGAGCTTGAGCTTTTAATTGGCCACTCAGGTATTTTGGCAATGTTTCAAGTAACAAATCACGTCCAACAAGGGCTAACTTTTCAAACATAGTGCCAACATTATCATCCTCAAGAATTGGAGTAGAATCTTGAGCAATCATGTCACCGGCATCCATTTTACGAATCATTTCCATGATGGTTACACCAGCTTCTTTTTCGCCATTCATAATAGCATAATGAATAGGTGCCCCACCGCGATATTTTGGTAGTAAAGAAGCATGAGTATTGACTGCAAATTGAGCAACATCTAATAATTTACCTGGCAAAAATTGTCCAAAGGCGGCAGTCACAATTCCAACTTCTCCTGATTCAAGGAGCGTCATGATTTGAGTCATTTCTACTGAGCCAGAAAGTTTTTCTGGTTGAAGAACAGGCAAGTTAACCGTTAAGGCAAGTTCTTTAACTGGTGTCATTCTTAATTCCTGTTTCCGACCAACCTTACGGTCTGGTTGAGTCACTACTGCTAGAATTTCATATTGATTAGAATCAATCAAACCTTTTAAAACGGTCGCAGCAAATTGTGGTGTCCCCATAAAGATAATTTTTGTTTTTGTCATAAGTTTTCAAACTCCTCGATAATAATTTTCTTTTGTTTCATTAATACTTGAACAGCCTTATCGCCTTTTGCCATTAACTGTCCAAGATTTTCTGGAATAATTTGCCAAGAAATACCAAATTTATCTTTGCACCAACCGCATTGTTCGGCTTCTTTAACATGAGAAAGTTTTGACCAATAATCATCAATTTCGGCTTGATTTTTACAAGTCACAGTAAAACTAACTGCTTCATTAAATTTGAAAATTGGACCGCCATCAAGGCAGATAAAGTCAAGGCCATTCAGACTAAATTCACCATTTAATACTTTTCCAGACATTCCTACGAAATGCTCATCTAGCTTTTCATCAGGATAATATTCGATGTTTTTGATTTTTGAATTTGGAAATACAGATACATAATAGTTCATTGCTTCTTTGGCATTGTTATCAAACCAAAGGCTTGGGATAATTTTTGCTTCCATAGTTGACCTTCCAATCTCTGTAAATTTCAGCTTTATCCACATGGGGATAATTATTGATTTCGGCAATTACTTTTAGGACAAGTGGAGATGAATTTTCTACTGACAAGTTTTTAATCGACTTCCAGACTGCTCTGTCAGAGTCATTTTTTCCGTCAGCAACAAATTGTGGTAATTTTTTGGCTACACTATTTAATTTTACATCAAAAAGATTGAAAATGTGGTGCCCAACGACTCGACGGTCATTTTCATAAATCCAAGCGGAATACAGGCGATTATTAGTACTTGCAAGAACCGTAAAGCCTGTTTCTTCAAGAACTTCTCGCTCTAATGTGTCAAACATTGATTCACCAACTTCTTGCGAACCGCCAGGTAAATCATAGCGATTTTGATAGGGACCTGAATTTTTTTCAATGACAAGTAATTTCTCATTGTCAATTGCCACACCATAGACTCCAAAATGCTTCAATAAATCGAATTTCTCAAACATATTTACCTCATTTCATTTCAAAAATGGCCGAAATTTTTCATATTTTTGTTCAAATTCTTGAATTTCACAAATTTTATTTCCGGAAAATTTAACAAGAGAAATTCCATCAAGAATGCCTTCTTTACCTTCATAAAAACACCGGAAAGTCCATGTGAATAAAGCAGTCTCATTATCCACATAATATTTATCCACAGTCCATGACTTAACTTTGTTTTCCACAGGATTATTCCACTGACAGAACCATTTTTCAATTTCAGCTTTTCCTTGATACTGAGCGCCGAAATATTCTGTCCATAAAATATCTTCTGATAAAACTATCAGTAACTTTTTGATGTCTTTATTTAACCATGCGTCAATTGTTTGTTGAAAAAGTTCTATTTTCTGCATTTTCCACACCAACTTTCTTTTGTTTTCAAATTCTTAACTTTTCCACCTGTGGAAATTTTTATACAAAATTTTGTGGCTCACTATCAATCAATACTCGTAAATTTTTGTTATCCCGAAGTTGGGTTAATTCAAGCACTTGATTTAAAGCTGATTCTAATTCTTCTTCAAAACGATATTTAACTAAGATTTGATAATGATAAAGGTTATGTGTTCTGGCAATTGGTCTGGCGGTTGGCCCTAATATTTTAGCTTTTTCTGTCAAATTTTGCTTGAGTAATTGAGCGATCTCATAAGATTTTTGAATGGCAACTTCTTCATCTTGATGAGAAACAAGCACTTGAACGGTGAAATAATAAGGTGGATAGGAAAGTTCACGACGAAATCTCATTTCCATTTCATAAAATTTTTCGTAATCTTGAGCCTTGGTCATTTCAATAGCATAATGATGTGGATTGAAAGTTTGAATTAATACTTCACCTTTTTTATCTGCTCGTCCAGCTCGTCCAGCCACCTGCATCAACAATTCAAAGGAACGCTCACTCGCTCTAAAATCAGGTAGATTTAGGCCAGTATCTGCGTTAATGACACCCACTAAGGTTACGTTTGGAAAATCTAAACCTTTGGCAATCATCTGAGTTCCTAAGAGGATATCAGCTTCATGATTACCAAACTTTTCAAGAATTTTTTCGTGAGCATTTTTTGTCCGAGTCGTATCTACATCCATTCGCAAAACTCGTGCTTCAGGCATGATTTCTCGAAGTTCTTCTTCGACTTTTTGCGTTCCTGAACCGTAATAACGAATTTTTCGTGAATGACAATTAGGACAAGTTTGCGGAATTCCTTCGACATGACCACAATAATGACAATTCAAAGTTCGGGTATCCATGTGAAGGGTCAAGGAAATATCGCAATTGGGACAATCAACAACAAAACCACATTCACGACACATGACAAATGAAGAATAACCCCTTCGATTCAACATCAAAATGACTTGTTCATCTTTGTCAATTTTTTCTTTTATTTTTGTCAGTAAAGATTGTGAAAAATTAGCAGATTGGTCAGAAATTTCACTGCGCATATCAATGATTTTTATTTCTGGCAGGTTTGCTGCTTCATTTGCCCTTTTTGTCAGTAATAAAAGTTCATAAACTCCGCGCATGGCACGTGCTCGCGTTTCTAAACTTGGCGTTGCAGAACCTAAAACAAGTCTTGCACCATGCCATTTTGCACGCAAAAGCGCAATATCTCTTGCATGATAACGGGGACTTGAATCTTGCTTATATGAAGTTTCATGTTCTTCATCAATGATGATAATTCCCAAATTTTCAACAGGTGCAAAAATAGCTGAACGTGCACCGACAACTACCTGAGCTTTGCCAGATTTAATTTTTCGCCATTCATCATATTTTTCACCATCAGATAAACCAGAATGCATAATCGCCACTTTATCTCCAAAACGAGCAATAAATCGATTAGTAATCTGTGGCGTCAAAGAAATTTCTGGCACAAGCATAATTGCTGTTTTACCGAGTTTGAGAAAATGGTCAATGGTCTGTAAGTAAACTTCTGTTTTACCTGAACCAGTAATTCCTTCCAACAAAAATGGTTTGTCAGAAGATGCAATTATTTTTTCGTAAGATGCATTTTGTTCGGAGTTGAGAATTTTAGCACTGTCATTTTCCACATCTTCAAATTTTTCTTTCGTCCTCGAAATTTCAACCTCTTCAATTTTGACTAGGTCATGCTCAACGAAAAATTTAATGATTTGTGAAGAAAAATTTAATGATTTGACTGCAATTTTTTCTTCTTGAAGTCTTAATAGAAAATATTTCAACTCTAAGCGTTTTTTGGCTCTCTTTTCAATTTCAAATTCAGCTAGTTTTTCGATATCTGGAATAGATAAGAATTTTTCTGTTTTTCTATTTTCTTTAGATTTTGCTAAATATTCTACTGACAGCTGACCCAAACGCACAGCCTTTGCTGACGAGATTTTTTCTGCTTCTGTCAGTTGTGACCATTTGACAGAAGTTCCGTCAGTCGATTTTAGGAGCTTGTCATAATTAGAATTCAAAAGATTAGGTAACATGGCTTTTAGACATGAAATTTTATAAGAAAATACTGAATGACGCATTTCATCTGCCAACCAAAGCTGTTCATCCGTTAGGACTGGCTCAACGTCGAGTAGTTCAGAAATTCCTTTCAAATTTACTGATGGCTCAAGTTCTTCATCTTCAAATCCAATGACAATTCCTTGAACAAGCCGGTTTCCACTTCCAAAAGGAACATGAACCCGCATGCCCACTTCAAGCAAATTTTCAAATTCAGCTGAAAGGCTGTAAGAAAAGGGTTTATCCGTCTGCATCAGAGGCACATCAACGATGACTTTAGCAATTTTCATTTATTTTTGACCTCCGTTTTCTTATCTTTAATTATAACAGAAAAGCATTTTTCCTGCTTTTGACTTATCCGCTTCTTACTGACAAAGCTGTCAGTAACTTTTAGAAATAAAAAAAGCGCCAATTGACGCTTAAAAAATTTATTCTGCGGCAGCTGCTTTAGCGGCGCGGCTATTTTTTTGTTTTGCTTCTTCTTCAGCTTCTTCTTTAGCAATTTGCTCTTTGATGAGTTGTTCTTTCATCTTAGCTTGCAAACGTTCCAATTCGCGTTTTTCAACTAAAGTTTCACGTTTCAATTCAGGTGATGGGTGAATTTTAACTGTTCCATCAGCAATTTCTTCCAAAGCACGCAAAGTATTTTTTACAGCTTTAAATTCTTTTGTTGGACGTTCTTTATCACGCAATTCATGCGCACGTTTTGCTTCCAAAACTACTAAAGAATATTTTGAATCAACTTGGTCCAATAACTTGTCAATTGAAGGTTCTAACATCATAATTCATTACCTCATTTTCTAAACTTTTCATTCTATTTTTACTGACAGACTTGTTATCGTCAAAATAAAATTCTGTCAGTAAAATTTATCAACTTTATCATTTCTGGCAGGACTATCAGTAGAATTGATAGCTCCTTCGCATTAAACTGACAAATCTGTCAGTAATTTTTCCAATTAAATCAAACTTTCACATCATCAATCATATGAACGTAGCGTTCAATCACGCGGTCCACACGGTAATGTTCAGCTTCAATAATCTTCTTAACACGTTCGGCAGCAAGTTCAACTTTGTCATTAACGACGGCATAATCATATTCACTCATCAAGCGAATTTCTTCTTTTGCTTTTTCAAGTCGTGAAGCAATGACTTCAGCCGAATCTGTCCCACGTCCAACTAAACGTCCACGCAATTCTTCCAAATCTGGTGGAGTCAAGAAGACAAAAACACCATCTGGAACTTTTTCCTTCACTTGAAGCGCACCTTGCACTTCAATTTCTAGAAAAACATCTTTTCCTTCGTCCAATGTTTGATTGACATAAGTTAAAGGTGTGCCATAATAATTTCCAACATATTCAGCATATTCCAGCATCTGACCATTGCGAATCATTTCTTCAAATTCATCACGTGTCCGGAAATAATAATCTTTTCCATCTACTTCGCCAGGACGTTGCTTACGCGTTGTCATTGACACTGAATATTCAAAGTTGTTTTCACTCTCAAAAATTTTAGCACGAACTGTTCCTTTTCCAACACCAGAAGGTCCAGAAAAAACAATTAATAAACCACGCTCACGCATTTTTTCCTCCGATATATCTCTAATTCCATCTCTTAATCAACGATTAAACTCATTCTATCAAAAGCTAGCTCTTAAAACTAGCTTTTGTAACAAAAAAGAAATATAATTTCGTAATAAGACACAAAAAAACTGTCAAAAGACAGTTTTTTATTTTGCATAGTCAATCGCTCGAGTTTCACGGATAACAGTAATCTTGATATTACCAGGATAATCCATTTCATCCTCAATTCGATTTTTCACATCATGCGCCAAAATCACAATTTGGTCATCCGTTAATTTTTCTGGTTTAACCATTACACGAATTTCGCGTCCAGCTTGCAAGGCAAATGCTGTTTCCACACCCTCAAAGCTTGTTGAAATTGCTTCAAGGTCTTTCAAACGTTTGATGTAATTTTCAATTGATTCACGACGAGCTCCAGGACGTGCTGCTGACAAAGCATCAGCCGCTGCAACAAGTACCGCAATGTTACTCAAAGGTTCTGTATCACCGTGGTGACTCGCAATTGTATTGATGACAATTGGATTTTCCTTGTACTTACGCGCAAGTTCTGTTCCAATTTCAACGTGGCTTCCCTCAACTTCATGGTCAAGTGCTTTACCAATATCATGCAAGAAACCTGCACGTTTAGCAAGTGCCACATTTTCTCCCATTTCGCCAGCCAAATTACCAGCAATATGAGCAACTTCAACTGAGTGATCAAGTACGTTTTGTCCATATGAAGTACGGAAATGCAAACGTCCCATAATCTTCATCAAGTCAGGATGCAAGTTATGCGCCCCAACTTCAAAGGCTGCTTGTTCACCATATTCACGCATTTTATGATCAAGTGCTTTGCGGTTTTTCTCAACCAACTCTTCAATTCGCGCTGGATGAATTCGACCATCTTGAACTAATTGTTCAAGAGTCATACGAGCAATTTCACGACGAATTGGGTCAAATCCTGAAAGTACAACTGCTTCTGGCGTATCATCAATGATGACATCAATCCCAGTCAAAGCTTCAAAAGTACGAATATTACGACCTTCACGACCAATAATCCGACCTTTCATACCATCGTCTGGTAAATTGACAACCGAAACAGTTTGTTCAGCTACAGAATCAGATGAAACGCGTTGAATAGCAAGTGAGATAATATTTTTAGCTCGCTTATCTGCTTCAACTTGAGCTTTTTCTTCGCTTTGACGAATAATTTGAGCCATTTCTTTTGTCAAACCATCTCGAGTTTCACTCAAAATAATTTCACGAGCATCATCTATGCTCAAATTTGAAATACGCTCCAATTCTAGTCGTTTCTTTTCTTCAATATGCGCTAATTGTTCTTCTCGCTTACTGAGCGTATCAGTTTTTCTAACGAGGTTCTCCTCTTTAGAATCTAAGTTTTCTTCTTTTTTCGTTAAGGTATCATCCTTACGGTCTAAGATTTCTTCACGTTGTTTTAGGCGCTTTTCAGTCTCCTTTAACTCCTGACGTTCTTGCTTAAATTCATCTTCGATTTCACGACGTTGCTTTTGTTCTTCTTCACGAAGGGTGTAACGGGCTTCTTTTTTGAAGGCTTCAGCCTCCATTTTCAAAGACTCCGCCTCACGTTTAGCATTCGCCATCACCTCATTTGCTTTATTTTCAGCTTCATTAAAAAGAGATTCAGCATCCTGCTTATTTTTCTTTATATTTTGAGCGTAAAAAATAAATGCGACAACTAATACAACCAATAAGACCAAGAGAACGATAGAAATAATGTCCATTAGTCTCCTCTAAAGTCAGTAGTAATTCCAATAAATTCTACTCACAGTTTGATTATAAATTAATGTATTTTACATAGTAAAACACTCATTTATTATATCATTTTAAGGCTCATTATTCAATGAAAGATAGTGTAACGCTTTCAGAATAATTTAGAGTCAATTATGTCATCATAAATTGACCTCCTTCACGAATAAATAAAAACAGTTATTTTACTAACTGTCTTCATCAACTAATTTTCAAGTAAAGCAGCTGCTTCTTCATCCAAAATAAAAGTAATATTTGGATGTGTCCGTAAAATAGAAGCTGGAATTTCTTCTGTGATTGGGCCCTCAAGAACTTTTTTCATAATATCTGCTTTCTTTTTTCCGTCAGCAAAAACTAAAAGTTGCTTGCTAGCTAGAACTGTTCGTGGACCAAAAGTGACATAAGGAGAAGCCGGTTCTTTATCTGTCAAATTTTTGATTGACTGATAAATCTCATCCCCTTCTTCAAATGGAACAGCAAAAATTTCTCGCTCAAAGCTTGTATGTCCTGGCATATTTGCACAAAAATGACCATCTTCTCCTATCCCCATAACAATCAAATCAATCCCACCGTCCTGTAAGATTTTTTGGTCAAAAACTTGATTATTTTGAGCATTTAATTCATGAAGATTACCATCATCAATATGTACTCGATCATAGAAAGCTGTCTTTAAAGCACTCATTGTTAATCCATAGCGTTCACCAGCAAGTGGTACTTCATCAAAATTGTAATAATGGATATTTGAGCGATCAAAATTCATTTTTTGGAGTTTATCAATAAGAATTTCATACATTCCAAGAGGGGTATTTCCCGCTGTAAGCGAAAGATTTACCCTTTTTGAAAGCATCATCTTATCAAGAACAATCGCTGCAGCAAGTTCACTCATTGTGGCGTAATCTTTAGTGATTATTTTTTTCATAGGAGCTCCTTTTTTCTTGTTACTTCTATTTTACAGGATTAAGTATTCTATTTAAAGCAATTCTACTCGTTGAAAATAAAAAAGCGGAAATCCGCTTTTTTTATTATTTTTTAAGAGCTATTTTAAGTTCTTCAACCTTATCTGCTTGTTCCCATGGTAATTCTACATCTGTACGGCCGAAGTGCCTTTCGACTTTGGGCTTTAGCCCATTAGCGAGAAAGGACAGCGGAGGAGACAATGGCGACGTAGACCGAACGAAGGTCGGCGAGGCCGATTATTTACCTAAAACGGATTTAAGTTCTTCAACTTTATCTGTTTGTTCCCATAGTAATTCTACATCTGTACGGCCGAAGTGCCTTTCGACTTTGGGCTTTAGCCCATTAGCGAGAAAGGACAGCGGAGGAGACAATGGCGACGTAGACCGAACGAAGGTCGGCGAGGCCGATTATTTACCTAAAACGGATTTAAGTTCTTCAACTTTATCTGTTTGTTCCCATGGTAATTCTACATCTGTACGGCCGAAGTGCCCGTAAGCTGCTGTTTGTCCGTAAATAGGACGGAGTAAGTCAAGCATTTGAATAATTCCTGCTGGGCGAAGATCAAATACTTTACGAATTGCTGCTAAAAGTTCATCATCTGAGACTTTACCTGTGCCAAAAGTATCAACATTGATTGATGTTGGTGTCGCAACACCAATAGCGTACGAAAGTTGAATTTGCGCTTTTTCTGCAAGTCCAGCTGCCACAATATTTTTGGCTACATAACGTGCTGCGTAAGAAGCTGAACGGTCAACTTTTGTTGCATCCTTACCAGAGAAAGCTCCACCACCGTGGGGAGCATACCCACCATAAGTATCAACAATAATTTTACGTCCAGTCAAGCCTGAATCCCCTTGAGGACCACCAATAACAAAACGTCCTGTTGGATTGATGAAGTATTTAGTTTCATCATCTAAAAGTTCAGCTGGAATAACAGCCTTGATGACTTTATTAATCACATCATCGTGAATTTCTTCGTTTGTTGCTGACGCAGCATGTTGAGTAGAAATAACGACTGTGTCAATGCGTTTTGCTTTGCCATTATCATCATATTCTACAGTTACTTGTGATTTTGCATCAGGACGCAAGTATGAAATTTCACCTGATTTACGTAAATCAGCTAATTTTTTAACTAATTTATGTGAAAGTGAGATGGCGAGTGGCATATATTCGGCAGTTTCGTTAGTCGCAAAACCGAACATCATTCCTTGGTCACCAGCACCAATCAAATCAAGCGGGTCAACTAATTGGCCATTTTTATCGCGAACTTCTTCGGCTTCATTTACCCCTTGTGCAATATCGCTTGATTGCTCAACAAGTGAGACGTGAACGCCCACTGATTTATAATCAAATCCATTTTCGCTATCTGTATAGCCAATTTTTTTGATTGTTTCACGAACGACATGAGCAATATCAACATAAGCTGATGTTGAGATTTCACCAAAGACATTGACCGTCCCTGTATATACGACCGTTTCACAAGCAACGTGTGCATGTGGGTCTTGTGCGAGAATGGCATCAAGAATGGCATCTGAGATTTGGTCTGCAACCTTATCTGGATGGCCTTCTGATACTGATTCTGATGTAAATAAATGTTTTTCTGACATTAAAAATGTCCCCCAATCTAAATTTTGGTTACAAGGCGTCTTTAAACTTATCTAATATTTGCTGACGAAAAACCTTCATAGGATAGCCGTTGGCGCTTCAGCGCTTACGGATATGCTAGTATTTTCATCAGTAATTTTTAAAATAAATCAAATCCTTTCGGGACTCGTAACTCTCTTATTTTACCTCTTTTTTGGAAAAAATGCACTCTTTCCTTTACATGATTCTAAAATAAATCTACTGATAAATTTTAAATAAGTTGTCCTTATGATAATTCAAACCCGAAATGCTGAATGGTCTTGTTTTTCAACTTATCAATTGTCAAACTTAATGTTTTTTAAACATGTATTCGCGGGTCATTGGCAAACCTTGACCTGAAGCACCTTTAGTCAAAAGATATTGAACAACATCAATATTTCCAGCTTCAAAACTTGCAGCGCAGGCTTGAAGATAAAGTGTCCACATCCTTGCAAATGGTCTACCCATTTCTTTTTCTACTTCATCAAAAACTTCGAGATAATTTTCATTCCAAATTTCAAGCGTTTTTTGATAATGACGACGAAGAGGTTCAAGATCATCCATTTGCAAACCAGCAGTCATAATATGTTCAACATTTTCAGCAATATTTGGAATATAACCTCCAGGGAAAATGTATTTTTCAATAAATGGATCCACACCAGCACCGCGATGTTGTCCAGTAATACCATGAATCAATGCACGACCGTTTGGTTTGAGATAATCAGAAACTTTTTGGAAATACATTTCCAAATTTTCTTTCCCAACATGTTCAAACATTCCGACAGATGTAATGTAATCAAAAGGTTCTTCTTTGAGGTCACGATAATCAACCAAATAAACTTTCACTTTATCAGAAAGTCCCAAATCATCCGCTTTTTTGCGAACATAATAATATTGTTCTTCTGAGAGTGTCACTCCGACTGCTGAAAGGCCATATTCTTGAACAGCCTTAAACATCAAAGTTCCCCAGCCACAACCAATATCAAGCAAACGTCCCCCAGGTTTACTATCGAGTTTGTCCAAAATATGATGAACTTTAGCAATTTGTGCTTCTTCCAAAGTCATATCTTCATGTTCAAAATAAGCACATGAATAAGTCATCGTTGGGTCAAGCCATTTGTTATAAAAGTCATTCCCAATATCATAATGACTATGAATATCTTCACGAGATTGTTTTTGAGAATGATTTCCCAAAAGTTTTATCATTGATTTCCCAAAACCAGATTGGTCTGTTAAAAAGCTACCAGCCTTACGATATGCTGATGTAACAAGCTCTTGAATGCTCCCCTCAATTTCAATTTCTTCATTCATGTAAGCTTCAGCCAATACTAAGGTTGGCATTGAGCTCAATTCACTAAATGAGAATTTTTTATTAAAAGTAATGCGAACTTGCGTTTCTCCCTCACCATACTTTTCTGTTTTTCCATCCCAATAAGTTACTGCAATGGGGATATCGAAAGCAACTGCAAGTGCTTTGTTCAAAACTGTTTTTTCAAATACCAAGTTATTCTTCCCTTTCCTAACATTGTTCTAATAAAACTATACTCCGTAGATTATTGAAAGTCAAATACTTACTATCGTTAGATTTTTCTGAAAATTTTCATTGTCAGTAAATTGCTAAAGATTTTGCCCATAACCGAGGTCAGTCTCCTAGATTCTAGAAAATAGATAACTTTGAACTTGCGCAAGTGCAGAAACGTAATTTCCTAATTTTCCCTCTCGCTTGCAGTCGACTTCACATGGTATAATAAAAAAATGAACGACAAACTTGAAAAATCTATTATTTTACAAAAAAATCCTTGGCTGACTGATGTAAAAATTGTCGCTGAATCTGAATCAACTCAAAAAGATGCTAAATTAGACGGACAAGAAAATTGTCTTTATTTAACTGAAAGACAAAATAAAACTTATGGTCGTTTTGGCCGTCAGTATTTTGCTGCGCCGTCTGGCGGAATTTATATGAGTTTGTCACTCAAGCCCAAAGTTGAACTAGAAAAACTTCCAGAGTTCACTCTGCTGACAGGAGCTGCCATTGTGTCAGCAATCGAAAAATTAACTGACAAAAGGCCTCAAATTAAATGGGTTAACGATATTTATCTAGACGATAAAAAATTTGTTGGTATTCTTGCCGAAACTTCACTTAATCCAACTCAAGAAGCTCAAATTATCATTGGTGTCGGAATTAATTTTTCTATTTCCCACTTTCCAACTGAAATCGAAGAAAGAGCCACTTCTTTATTTTATAATGAACAAGCAAGCATCAGTCGTTCGGAATTAATTGCCGAAATCTGGTCTGAATTTCATCGTTTATCAGAGGGTTCATTTTTCCAAATTTATAAATCTCACTCATTTATTCTTGGCAAACAAGTTGAATTTGTTCAATCTGGACAAACTTTTTCCGGAAGAGCCACAGATTTAACCTCTAAAGGTGAGCTTATCGTAAATTTAGATAATGGTCAGCAAAAAATACTTTCCAGTGGCGAAATCTCACTAAAAAAATGGACTTAATCAGTCCATTTTTTCAGTTATTATTATTATATTATATAGGAGGCCAGTTTTAGGTCATGGTGGACCAGAATTATTTTACTGACAGAACTTTCTGTCAGTAACTTTTTTAGAAATCTGACCAGTCATCTTCTTTTTCTTTTTCAACTGGTTGTGCTTCCTTAGTCTTACGACTTTTTGGTTCATCCCATGAATTTCCCCATTGGTTTGAATCTTGTTGATTTTGACGTCCTTTATCTTCATAACGACGTGCCCAATTATTCATTTTATCTGAATAACGTTCTGACCAACGATCCATTTTTTCATCAAAATGTTGCGCTTTACGATTCCATTTTTCTTGATAATCATCTTCTGAATCATCATAGTAATTTCGTGGTCTAGCACTTGGAATAATCCAACTTGCTACGAAATACAATGGAATCAATCCGCCCCAGCTTCCAAAAGCCAGAACAACAAATAGGATACGTAGAATCGTCACAACATCACGACCCAGACCAAAATATTCTGCAATACCTGCAATGACACCACTGACTCTACGATTTGTCACTGATTTTGTTAATTGTCTTTGAGACATAATTTATCCTTTCTTCATAATCGTTGAATTAACCTTGTGACGGTGTCATCAATAGACTCGCAATCACATAAACAATGAGTAATGTTCCCCAACTTCCGAAAGTACCAAGCACAATCAGAACCCGAATTACATTAATTACTGTACGGCTCAAGCCAAAGTATTCACCAAGTCCCCCGACGGTTCCTGCGATGACTCGATTGCTACTTGATCTTTTCAGAGTTTTCTTAGCCATTTCTCACCTTTCTTTTCAAATTTACTGACAGAACTCTTATAAAATTTCTGTCAGTAAAATTTTATTCAGTTTCTTCTTTGTCAGTAGTTTCAGTATCTTTAAGCCAAATCGTTCCTGATTTTGTTTCAAATTCAAAGGTTAATGACTCAGCACCTTGACGGACAATCGCTGCTCCATTACGGCCAGCTTCAAAAGGACTATCAAGATTTAAACGTGTCTTATATCCGCCAAAGATTGTGCGAACATGACCAACCAAGCCCAAACTTTCTGGTACAGAAACTTTGATATCGCCATTCACATTTTTAAGATTTAATTTGTGAGCCGTTCCTGTTTTTTCGGTCAGCAAAATATTTCCGTTTACGAGTGAGACATCACCAGATTCAAAAGCAGTTGTAATTCTGATATTACCATTAACTCCAGTTAATTCTAAATCTGAATTCGTGCCATCAATTACTTTGATTTCACCATTCTTATTGTTAATCTTCAACTCATCGCTGTTTACTTCAAGCACTTCAGCATTTCCGTTCATAAGATTAATATTCATTTTTTGACTGGAAATTTTTTCAACTTTAAGTTCTGCATGAGGTGTATTAATCTCAATATTTTCATATTCTTTTACTGGTAAGTAAAGTTCAATATCCGCAGAAATTCGACCATTTGCTTCAATTTCAAGCACATCATCTTCAACTTCAAGTTTAGTTTTTTCAGCAATATAAGCTTCTACATCACCATCTTCAACTGCCCCGTAAATTTTATATTCTACTTTTACATGGGCATTTTCACCCGGTAAAATATTTACTTTACCACTCTTAAGATTAAGATTAACATTTTTGAAATCTTCGTTGATATCTTTTTCTACAGTGTGAGAAATTGATTTAACCTTAGGAAATCCTTTTGAAAAATCAATATTATCATCAACAGATTTTGCAACCCCTTGGAAAATTTCTTTACCTCTAGCAAACAAACTTTCTGCAACATTTTTCATTGCATCAGGAAAATCTACATCGTGATTAACATATCCTTCTTTATCTGTATATGTGAATTCTTTGTTCTCAGTTTTATCATCAGAAGCTTCTCCATTCACTGAACCATTTTTTTCAAGTAATTCTAAAGCTTCATCTTCCGTGATAATTCCACGACGCATCAAATCCATAATTCTATCTTTTTTATTAGCCATTTTTTTAGATCCTTTCTCTGCTCATTCAAGCATTCAATATCTTAAAAACTTTTTTTATTGAGATTATCTTTATCTCGTACACTTATTATCTCAAACTTTTACCAAATAAAAATCAGCCTTTGGGCTGATTTTTAACATCTTCTTTTTTTAGCTAAATAAAAGATTCAATACTCCTATTTTAATGACAGAACTACTAATTAATTTTGTCAGTAATTATTTAGGTTGAATATAAGTTGCCAAAGCAGCTACACCAGCAGAAATATGGCGTTCGCTGACAATATTATTTTTTTTTATTTCCTCTCAAATGCCTTCTAATGGAGAAATTTCAAATATCCTAAGAACAATTAATGAAGGAATTACTAGAGTACACTCTTTTGCTGTATAATAGTTCAAATCAATAAAGCTTATACCAGATTCTTCGTAAATTAGACAAAATTTTTTGTAAGACAAGCATTCTTCTGGCGCAATCAGGAATTCAATGTGCCAATTTGTTAAAATCAAATTTTCTTTCATCATTCTGTAAGCAATGATAGATTTCCAACAACCAGATAAAGTTTTTTACTAGCACATAATCGATAAAAATGAAAATACTTATTAAACTTATATACTAAGATAGAACCTTATGCTATATCAAAGCAAATTGAAAAATAAAAAAACGTCCATCATAAATGACAAACGTTTATTTAATCATGTTTTAAAAGTTGATTAAGCTTTGTTTGCTGAACCGAATACATCGATACGTTCTTCAACAGACGCAGTAATTGCATCGAAACCAGGTTTCAAGAATTTACGTGGGTCGAAAAGTTTTTTCTTCATGTATTCTGCTTCATTAGCGTCAAATTCGTTAACGAATTTACGAGTAGCAGCTGCGAAAGCAAGTTGGCATTCAGTATTAACGTTAACTTTAGCTACACCATTAGCGATAGCTTCTCTGATTTGATCATCAGGGATACCAGAACCACCGTGAAGTACGATTGGCACATTGTGTCCCATAGCTTCAACGAGTGCTTTGTTCAATTTTTCAAGGTGATCGATGTGAAGACCTTTCCAGTTTTCTGGGTAAGGACCATGAATGTTACCGATACCTGCTGCAAGGAAGTCAACACCAAGTTTAGCCATTGCAACTGCATCATCGATAGGAGCAAGTTCACCTTCACCAACGATACCGTCTTCTTCACCACCAATTGAACCAACTTCAC
Source organism: Lactococcus sp. EKM203L (assembly GCF_011800585.1). Taxonomy (NCBI): domain Bacteria; kingdom Bacillati; phylum Bacillota; class Bacilli; order Lactobacillales; family Streptococcaceae; genus Lactococcus; species Lactococcus sp. EKM203L. The sequence continues at coordinate 1,303 of NZ_JAALEQ010000001.1, read as the reverse complement.
ATTCAACTGAGATGCCTTTAGCATGAGCTTTAGCGATTACTTCTTCAGCAAGTTTAAGGTTTTCTTCGATTGGAAGATGTGAACCGTCAAACATCAATGATGAGTAACCAACTTCGATACATTCCAAAGCATCATCAAAATGACCGTGGTCAAGGTGAATAGCAACTGGAACTGTGATTCCCATTGATTCTACAAGAGTTTCAATGAGGAGTTTACACATTTTGTAACCACCCATGTATTTAGCCGCACCCATAGAAGTTTGGATCAATACTGGAGTCTTTTTAGCTTCTGCTGCACGCAAGATAGCTTGAGTCCATTCAAGGTTGTTTGTGTTGAAACCACCGATAGCGTATCCGTTATCACGAGCGGCTTGTACGAATTTTTCTGCTGAAACGATTGCCATTTCAAAATTCCTCCGAATATTTTATTACTTACCTAGTATAGCATTTTGTGAAGTATTTTTCTAGTCCAAGCTCGTAAAAATACAAAGTAACCGCTTTATTAAGCCATTCTTAAAGAAAGATAAAAAAAGATTAATAGTTTAATAACTATTAATCTTAGCATATCCCGAGGACCGGTTTCGAACCGGTACGAAGGTTACCCCTCGCAGGATTTTAAGTCCTGTGCGTCTGCCAGTTCCGCCACCCCGGGTATTATACAAAAACTCCCACTGGGGAGAATTATCAAGCGAACGACGAGATTCGAACTCGCGACCCCAACCATGGCAAGGTTGTGTTCTACCCCTGAACTACGTTCGCACTTAAACTTTGTGTCTTACGACAATGCCGACTACATGATTCGAACACGCGACCCTCTGATTACAAATCAGATGCTCTACCAACTGAGCTAAGTCGGCTAATACCTAGTATGCGGATGAAGGGACTTGAACCCCCACGCCGTTAAGCGCTAGATCCTAAATCTAGTGCGTCTGCCAATTCCGCCACATCCGCTAGGATTATGACCCGTGCTGGGCTCGAACCAGCGACCCTTTGATTAAAAGTCAAATGCTCTACCAACTGAGCTAACGAGTCATTAGTATTTCTACTAACGGTTCTGACGGGAATCGAACCCGCGATCTTCGCCGTGACAGGGCGACGTGATAACCGCTACACTACAGAACCTTTATTCACTTAATGGCTGAAACAACCAATGGGAGTTAACGGGATCGAACCGCTGACCCTCTGCTTGTAAGGCAGATGCTCTCCCAGCTGAGCTAAACTCCCAAAACTTGGCCACTCGCCTATCTCCCAGGGGGCAACCCCCAAGTACTTCCGCCGTAGATGGACTTAACTTCTGTGTTCGA